>DAOTJR010000013.1:0-68902 GCA_035448805.1 Syntrophales bacterium | reverse complement strand
CAGCGGGGTGGTTGTTCGGCGGGGCGATATCTTTGACTTTTCTTCAGGGGAGGCGGTCAGGCCGGTGATTTGCCTGCCTCCGGGCTGCTGCTTCCCTTGAGTGTCCGCGTCGGCAAGGATGACCGTCCCGTCGTACGCACGGTTTTGTCCGCGGATGAGGCCGCTCAGAGCATGACCTTTACGGGGGACATCCCGGAAGGGGCATATGCCAGGCTCATGAAAGCCGATTTTCGATCGGCTGATCGACGGGGCCGCATCGGGCCTTGTCTCGGTTCCTGCCGGAGGGCTCTATTTCCGACCCAAAATCTCCTGGATTTTCCGGGAGAGGGCATCCATCCGGAACGGCTTCTGGAGGAAGGCCCGGGCCCCCTTGGCCAGGACCTCCTTCGCCATGCCGTTGAGGCTGTAACCGCTGGAGAGGATGACGGGCACCTCCGGGTTCAGGGCGAGGAGCCGCTCGATGGTCTCGCCGCCGCTCATGCCGGGCATGATCATGTCCATGACGACCAGATCGATCTCGTCCCGATGGCGTTCGTAGAGCTCCAGCGCCTCCTTGCCGGAGCCGGCCGTCATGACCCGGTAACCCAACTGGGCGAGCATTCCCGCCGTCACCTCGGTGATGATCTCCTCATCGTCCACCACGAGGATCGTTTCCCGGCCCGGCACCATCTCCCCGGAGGACTCGGCGCTGCTCCCCACGGGAGGCAGTTCCGAGGCGGGCAGGTAGATATTGAAGGTCGTTCCGTGGCCCACCTCGGAGTACACGGTAATGATGCCCCCATGACCCCTCACGATGCCGTACGCCGAGGAGAGGCCCAGCCCGGTGCCCCTCCCCATCTCCTTGGTGGTGAAAAAGGGTTCGAAGATCCGCCGCCGGGTCTGTTCGTCCATGCCCACCCCCGTGTCCGTAACGGAGATCTGCACGTAATTCCCGGCCTGGAGATCGTATGGTGCCGCGTAGGCCTCGTCGAGGCGGACATTGGCGGTCTGGAGGTAGAGATCGCCGCCGCCGGGCATGGCCTGCCAGGCGTTGACGAGGAGATTGAGGATCACCTGCTCCATCTGCCCCTGATCCGCCTCCACGCTGCACAGTTCCGGGTCGTATTTCTCGAAGATCCGGAGCTCCTTCTTCGTCCGGCCGAACACGGCGACGGTTTTCCGCACCAGGGCGTTGATGTCCGTGGCCTTGATCTCGTAGCGCCCCCCTCTGGCGAACCCCAGAAGCTGCTTCGTCAACTCCGCCCCGCTCTGGACCTGTTGTTCCACGGCCCGGAGGCGCTCGTAGTGGGGGTGACCCGGCTTGAGGTCGAGGAGGATGAGGGAGACATAACCCTGGATCCCCATGAGGAGGTTGTTGAAGTCGTGGGCGATGCCCCCCGCCAGGGTGCCGACGGCCTCCATCTTCTGGGCCTGCAGGAGCAGGAACTCGAGGTTCTGCCGCTTCTGCTCCGCCTCCTTCTGGGCCGTGATGTCCATGGTGTTGCCCAGTACGGCGGCGCGTCCCCGGTATGAAACGGGGGTCACCTTCTCCATGAGCCACCGTATTTGCCCCTGCTTCGTCACGATCCGGTACTCGTAGGGGATGTTCCGCTCCCCGGTGAGCATCTTCCGGGCGTTTTCCCGGACCGCCTCCCGGTCCTCGGGGTGGACGTATTCGATGATCCGTGTTCCCATCATCGCCCGGGCCTCGTAGCCCGAGTAGGCGGGGATGTGGGGGTTGATAAACACAATCCGCCCGTCTTGGACGATGTAGATCCCCGTCTGGGTGGCGTCGGCGATGGTCCGGTACTGCTCCTCCCGGTCCTTCCGCTCCGTGATGTCCCGGACGACGCCCCGGAAACCCCGCCGGTGCCCCGCGGCGTCCCGGATGAGGGACGCGGAGAACTCGATCGTCCGGACCTGACCGTTCTTCGTCGCGATCTCCCATTCAAACCGCTTGACGGGTTTCCCCGTGCGGAACATCTCGTTATAGGCCTCGTAAACCGTCTCCGCCGTTTCCGCCGAGGCGGCGAAGCGGCGGTAGTTGTGACCGATGATCTCCTCGCGGCCGTAGCCGAAGATCCGGCAGAAGGAATCGTTGACGAAGGTGAAGTTGCCCTTGAGGTCCACCTCATGGTAACCCTCCTCCATCTCCTCGAGGATGGTCCGGTAGCGCTCCTCGCTCTCCCGGAGGGCTGCCTCCCGCCTTACGGTTTCCGTTATGTCCCAGAATTGGGAAAGGATGACCGCCGGGGCGTCCTCCTGACCGATGATCTCGGTGGAGCAGAGCACCTCCCGTATCTCCCCGTTTTTGGTCCGCAGGTGAACCTTCTCGTCCCGGAAGGAACCCCTGTCGAGGTACTTCGCCATAAGGGCCGCCCGCTCCTCCATGTCGGCCCAGATATTCAACTCCGCCGCCGTCTTGCCCAGGAGTTCCTCCCGGCGGTAGCCCATCATCTCGCACCACCGGTCGTTCACGGCGATGTAGCGGCCTTCGGCCACGGTGCTGATGATGGCCGGGGCGGGACTGGCCCGAAATGTCTTCTGGAAGCGCTCCTCCATCCCCCGGAGGGACGCCTCCAGGGAGCGGTGCTCCGTCAAGTCCCTGATGACGCCGCAAACCGTCGCTTCGCCCGCGATGTCCAGGGAGGATACGGACGCCTCGACCCCGATGCGGTCGCCGTCCGCCGTCAGGGCGGTGAAGGCGAACGTGGACGCCTCCTCCATGCCGCCGCCCGGGACATGGCGTCCCGCCACGAGGGCCCGGCTCTCCGGCGCCACCAGCTCCATAAAGTCGAAATCCGGGGCTTGGACACGCTCTGCCCCTATGCGGAAAAGTTCCAGAAACCGCCTGTTGACATAGGCCATTCTCCCTCCGACGAGGAGATAAACGGCATCACCGGAGAGCCCGGCAAGAACGGCGAACAAGTCCCGGTCTCCGCGCCCCTTTTTCTCATGCTGGTTCATGATCTTCCTCTCCCCCCGAAGGGTACGGTGCAAACAAACGGATATGCGGATTTTCCCGCCTATATACATCCTTTTATGACCTGCCGCCAGGGGAAAAGCGACCCGGGCGGCGGGTCCGTGTCGTGCGGCGCCGCCGGATGAGGCGGCGATGTTTTCGGTAGTTTGCGCAGGACTTTCCTTGTGACGGTCAAGGCGTCGGAACGGTGATTTTGACTGTCCGGTAATGATCTTCACCGGAAAGATAGGCGGTGAGATATTATCTGCGCTTTGCACATTTTTAGAGGCCTCTTGACAGGAATGGTATTACGAAGTAATATATTTGCCGCCGCCAGGGTCCGTAACCCGGGACTTGCCGGGTGCCTTGCCGCACCGGGAAGATGGTTTGCCGGCGACGACGCAAATGTTCCTGCGCCGGTTCGTGACGGAGCTTAATGCCCGGAAATGAATGAGATGTATGCGTTGCCCCCGAAGAAGCGACAAAGATTTGTGCGGCGGCGAAGCCATGTTACAGGTCTCACGGGATGAATGCCTTTTTAGCTGATTTGCCTCATTACGCCTTTCTTCAGTATGCCCTCCTCACCGGGGTCCTGGTGAGCGTCGCCTGCGGGGTCATCGGCAGCTACGTGGTTACCAAACGGATTACCTATATCGCCGGCAGCATCGCCCACACCGTCCTGGGAGGCCTGGGGGCCGCCCGTTACTGTCAGACGGTCTATGGCTGGGAGTGGTTCCATCCCCTTTACGGTGCCGTCCTGGCGGCATTGCTGGCCGCGGTGATCATCGGCCTGGTGAGCATGGGGGGCCGGCAGCGGGAGGATACGGTGATCGGGGCCCTGTGGGCCATCGGCATGGCCGCCGGTATTCTCTTCATCTCCCGGACCCCCGGCTACAGCGAAGATCTCATGGGTTATCTCTTCGGCAACATCCTCATGGTTTCACCCCCGGACCTGTGGATGATCGCCGGTTTGGACCTCCTCGTTGTGACGGTCGGCTTCCTGTTTTACAACCAGTTCCTCGCCCTGTGCTTCGACGAGGAATTCGCCCGCCTCCGGGGTGTCAAGGTGGAGATATATTACGTCGGTCTCCTCTGTCTCACCGCCCTGACGGTGGTGCTCCTGGTTACCGTCGTCGGTATCGTCATGGTCATTGCCCTCCTCACCCTCCCGGCGGCGGTGGCCGGGGAGCTGACAAAGAGGCTCTGGCACATGATGGCCCTGGCCACGATGTTGACCGTCATCTTCACCACCGCCGGCCTGGCGGTGAGCTATGGCCCCGATCTGCCTGCCGGGGCCCTGACGGTGACCTTTGCCGGCCTGACCTACCTGCTTGTGGCGGCGGGGAGACGGATCTTCCGGCGGGGGAGGCGGTGACGGGGCCGGATTACCGCTCAGGCGGCGGGTCTCGGCGCCCCTTTACGGGAAAATCGACCTGATGGTCCCGCCCCGTCGCTCTTATGATGGTTGGCAGATCGGGTTTCCCCGCGCTCCCGTCTTTCCCCGGCCGGGAAAGGAAAACCAATCACGGGCGCAAGTCAAGGTCCAAAACGGGAGGTTGGGTCAAAAAAGGCTGCCGTCGCGAGGGATCGGCAAGGCCCGGATCTTCTTCGGCGCGCCGCTGTCGGCCTTCTTGCCGAAAACACGCCGGCGCCACCCCGCCCCTAACGGTTGCCCCACCCTGCCGGAGACGATATTGTCTTTGACAGCAGGGATCTCCTTGTCCTATATTCCCTGGGCGGGAAGCGGGCAATCAAGAGGGCGCAACCTGCGAAAATTATCGTTGTAAAGACCGGGCGGGTTTTCAGTAACGAAGCTCATCCCCGGTGCGGTTACAACGGAATATGACGATTATCGGCTCCCCTGACAACCCCGTTGCGACGGTTCACCGTCATGGTCGTTTCATGTTTGCGAGGTGATGTTATGTTCCAGTATCTGTTCTCACCCTTCAGGATCGGAAAGATGGAATTACGGAACCGGATTGTCATGCTGCCCATGACCACCGGATATGGCGAGGCCGACGAGTCCGTAGGCGACCGCTTTATCGATTTTTTTGCCGAGCGGGCCAAGGGCGGCGCCGGCCTGGTCATCATCCCCTTTTCCCCGGTGGCCGCCGGCTCGCCGGCGGAGCCGGGTATTTTCGACGACCGCTTCCTGCCGGGGGTGCGGCGCTTGACGAAGGCCATCGCCGCCCAGGGCGCGAAATCCTCCTGCCAGCTCATCACGTCCTATCACGTCATCCTGGACGGCGGCGCACCGGAAGCGGTGGCGCCGTCCGCAGTGCCGAACCGGCTTTTGCGCCTCACGCCCCGAGCCCTCACCATCGCGGAGATCCGGCGCCTCGTCGCGGCCTATGGAACCGCCGCCCGCCGGGTCCGGGAAGGCGGCTTCGACGCCTTGGAGGTTATGGTGGGCGGCGGCTATCTGTTGAACCGCTTCCTCTCCCCCCTGAGCAACCTGCGGGATGACGAATACGGCGGCAGTCCGGAAAACCGGCTGCGGATCATCCTCGAGGTGCTGGCCGCCGTCAGGGAGGCCGTCGGCGCAGATTTCCCCGTGGGTGTCCGCCTCAACCTCGATGAACAGATGCCCGGGGGGCTCACCGTGGCGGAAACGCGCCTCATCGCCCGGGACCTGGAAAAGGCAGGGGTGAATTTCATCAATTCCTACACGGGCTGGCATGAATCCCCCATCCCCACCGTCGCCCCCTCCCTGCCCAAGGGAGCTTTCGCGTCCCTGACCGCCGCGGTCCGGAGTGCCGTGGGCATCCCCGTCATCGCCGCCAACCGCATCAACGATCCTTTTATTGCCGAGGCGATCCTGGCGAACGGCCAGGCGGACCTTGCCGGCATGGCCCGGGCCCTCCTGGCCGATCCCGAACTTCCCCTCAAGGCCCGGGAGGGCCGGACGGAGGAAATCGTCCCCTGTATCGCCTGTTCAAGGTGCCTGGGCGAGATCATGTCCATCTACAAGCACTGGGGTGAGGGTACGAATGCCTTTTGCAGCGTCAATCCCCGTGCGGGCCGGGAGGGCGGGTTTGATCCCGGACCTGTCGGTGTCCCCAAGAAGGTGTTCGTCGTCGGCGGCGGCCCCGCCGGTCTGGAAGCGGCCCGGACGGCCGCCGTTCGGGGACATCACGTCACCCTCTTCGAGAAGGAGGGGGAAACCGGAGGCTGGCTCCGTATCGGCTGCCTGCCCCCCCACAAGGAGGAGATCCGGAACCTGGCCGAAAGCCTCGTCGTTCGGGCCCGTAAGGCCGGCGTGGTGATCCGCCTCCATGAGGAGGTGGACCGGCAATTGCTGGCCGCCGCAAAACCGGACGCGGTCGTGCTGGCCGTGGGCGCCGAACCCCTGCTCCCGCCCATCCCCGGCATCGACGCCCCCCATGTCGTTCCTGCCGCGGCGGTCCTCACGGGTCGCAAGCGGGTCCACGGCACCGTAATCGTCATCGGCGGCGGTCTGGTGGGCTGTGAGACGGCGGAATTTCTGCTCGACAAAGGCGACGGTGTCACAGCCGTCACCGTCCTGGAGATGCTGGACCGCCTGGCGGCAAATGTATCGATAACCTATCGGCCCTTCTTCCTGGCACGGCTGAAAAAAAAGGGCGTGCGGATGGAGACCGGGGTCCGCGTGGAAGCGGTCACCGCCCAGGGCGTACAGGTGAATCGCAGCGGGGTTCCGGGGTTCGTCGCCGGCGATTTCGTGATCCTTGCGGCCGGTCTCCGGGCGGACCCGGAGGTGACGGCGCCTTTCCAGGACATCGCGCCGGAGGTGTACACCGTCGGCGACTGCGTCCAGCCCCGGATGATCGGGGAGGCAATGGCGGAGGGATTTGCCGCGGGGATGAAGATCTGAAACCGCCGCCGATCTTTCCCGACGACCGCGATGACCGGCACGGAAGCCCTTACGGTCGGGTTGGGACAACGGCCGGGGGGTTGAACAAGGTTGGGAAATGAAGGATGACCAAAGTCGTAAGGAAGAGGTGGCGCTCCTTTCCGTCGCCTCCAATACCGTCCTGGTGATCGGGAAACTGGCCGTCGGGGTCCTCATCGGTTCCGTGTCCATTATTTCCGAGGCGATTCACTCCGGCGTCGATCTGCTGGCGGCGGGGATCGCCCTGTTTTCCGTGAAGACTTCCCATGCCCCTGCGGACAGCCGGCATCCCTTCGGACACGGGAAGATCGAGAACATCTCCGGCACCATCGAGGCCCTCCTGATCTTTGCCGCCGCGGTCTGGATCATTGTCGAGGCGGTAAAAAAGCTCACGAATCCCGAACCGATCAGGGCCGTGGGCTGGGGCGTGGGGGTGATGCTGGTCTCCGCGGCGGTGAATTTCGGCGTCTCGCAGATCCTCTTCAAGGTCGGTCGGGAAACGGATTCCATCGCCCTGCAGGCCGACGCCTGGCATCTCCGGACGGATGTCTATACCTCCGCGGGGGTGATGGTGGGGCTGGCCCTGATCTGGATGGCGTCATGGCTGTTCCCGGAACGGAATTTCTACTGGCTGGACCCCGTGGTGGCGCTGGTGGTGGCCCTGTTGATCATGAAGGCCGCCTATGACCTCACGACTCAGGCCGCCAAGGATCTCCTTGACGTTCATCTGCCCCGGGTGGAGGTGGATTGGATACGTCAGGCGATCCGCGCTCGGGGGGAGGTGATCTGCGGTTTTCACGATCTGCGGACCCGGAAGGCGGGACATTTCCGGTTCGTTGAGTTCCATCTGAAGGTAGATCCCGGGATGACGGTCCGGGATTCTCACGCCATCACCAAAATAATCTCGGCGCAGATAAAGAGGCAATTCCCCGCCACCACGGTGACGATCCATGTCGAACCCTGCGATGGTAAGTGCGATGAAAAGTGTTTTGCCGGCTGCCTCCTGGGCGAGGAAGAACGCCGCCGAATAAGGGAGGCGAGGACGGAGGAGTCCGATGACGGTCGGCGGGGAGGCGATGAAACCAGGGGGCTCCCGAGGCCATGAGCACGGAAAGAGTGCAGGTTTTTCAAACTTCCGCACGCAAGCTTTTTTGTACCTGCCCGGGGGTATGAAGGTTGATCGGATAATGGAACTGGGAGGTGGCATATGGAATTGAGGGCCGCGATCAGAGGCCGGCGGAGTATCAGGAAGTTCAAACCCGACACCGTCCCCCGGGAGGTGGTGGCGGAAATCATGGCGGAGGCGCGCTGGTCGCCGTCCTGGGGCAACACCCAGCCCTGGGAATTCTATGTCCTTACCGGCCGGCCCCTGGCGGAGTTCAAACGGCGGAATTACGAAAAATCGTTGCGTGGCGATCTCCCGGAGCCCGATGTCCCCATGCCGGAACAGTGGCCGGCGGCCCTGAAGGGCCGTTACGGCGAACTCGGACGGATTGTCCTGGAGACCCTGGGAATCCCCCGGGAGGACAAGGAGGCCCGCAACCGCTACTATCTGGGGATGACGGGGCTCTTTGACGCCCCCTGCCTGCTGGTGGCCTGCCTGCCCCGGGAATTGCGGATGGAGTACGCCATGCTCGACATCGGCCTGATTACCCAGACGATCTGTCTGGCGGCTTACGACCGGGGATTGGGGAGCTGTATCATGGCGGCGGCGGTCGTCTATGCCGATCTGCTTCGGGAAATCGCCGGCATCCCCGCCGACCGGCGGACGGTCCTGGGGATCGTCCTGGGCTATCCGGATGAGGACTACCCCCTCAATCACTTCCCTCGTCCCCGGGTGCCGGAGAGGGACTTCACCCACTGGGTGGAATGATCTTGACCTGCGGTCCGGGGTTGGGGATTAACGACTCCCGCCCCTGGAGGTCATAAGGCAAGCGGTTGCCGAAGGAGTCGGCGCCCCTGCGGGCGCGTCTGTCCTGACGCCGGTATGTGGCGGTAGCGGCGGGGATGAATCCGGAGCGCCGGCGCCGCCCCCCCCCGTTGCGGTGTTTTCTCCCGGTTTCCCTTCGGGTTTTCCTATTTGCCGCCGGTGCCGCCGGCGTACTTGGCCACGGTCAGCAGCAGCTCCCGGGCCTGGGGATTCTTGACGTTCTTGCGCACCAGGATATCCGCAGGGGTGGCCGGCTTGCCGTAATAGGCGGTATTCAGCCCTTCGCGGATCTTCACGACCGCTCCCTTGAGGGAAACACCGCCGTAGAGTCCTTTGGAACGGGCGAAGGTCAGGATATCCGCGCTGAAATTGGCCGTCGAGGCGTCTGCGCCGGCCCCGACCGGTCCCAGCGCCACCGTCACATCCGCCCCCAACTTCACGCTGCTGTTGAGGAGGGCGTTGGCGCCCCTTTCCGTCATGGCCAGGAGGATTATCTCCGAGGCCTCGGCGCCGGCCTGGAGGCCGAAACTCACCTCACCGACCGTATAAAAGGCCGGTCCCAACCAGGTATCGGTTTGCGGTTCCCGGGCGACGAAGACGCCGGTGCCTCCCGAAGCGCCGATGACGAAGGCCCCGCGGAGCATCTGGGGGCAGATGTAGATCCCCCTGGCCTTTTTCACCAGATCACGGAACGGTTGAGCTTCTTTGTCGGCCGTGAAATTCTGGAAGGTGTAACGGGCCTTTTCCACCAGTTGCGCCGCCTCCTGGGCGTCTTCCGCCCACAGATCACCGGGATTCAAGATCCCGGCGCTACCGAATCCCCAAACCGCCGCGAAGACGATCAATGCCCTGATCAGACAGCAACGAAAATCTTGTCTCTTCATGAGTATACCTCCCTGAGGAAAAGATGATGGCCAAGCGGCCGGAACCGGTCTTGACAGTTACCGGCCGTACCGATGGCCCGGAACGGATCCCGATGCGCTCGCGAGCCGTAATCTGTCACGATATTTCCGATCCGTCAATCGAAGAATGAGAAGGTCTTCAAAGATACCGGTCTGTCGCCGCTCTTGACTTTACGGCGATAATAGTTAATCTTAAAGGCAAATCAAATCGAGGAGGCGGATGATGGCTCAGAAAGGTCGGGAGACGCGGAAGGCAAAGGTCATCGAGGTCCTGAACAAGGCCCGGGCGATGGAATTGCAGGCAATTCATCAGTACATGAATCAGCATTACAATCTCGACGATATGGATTACGGCGAACTGGCGGCCAATGTAAAGCTCATCGCCATCGACGAGATGCGGCATGCGGAGATGTTTGCCGAGAGGATCAAGGAACTGGGGGGAGAGCCGACGACGGAGCCGGCCGGCAAGGTCGTCAAGGCGCAGAAGGTGGAGGTGATCTTTCCCTTCGATGCCGGCCTGGAGGACGATACGATGGACGTTTACAACCAGTTTGTCCTCGTCTGCCGGGAAAGCGGCGACAGCGCCACGATGAAACTCTTTGAGACGATCATCGACGAAGAGCAGGCCCACTTCAACTACTTTGACAATGTCGGCGCGCACCTTGCCGAACTCGGCGCGTCCTATCTCGCCCGGATTGCCGGGACGCCCGCCGATACCGGCCCTGCCTCCAAGGGATTTGTCACCGGCGGCGGGGGCGGCGCGGCTTAACCTCCCGGAAATAAAGCAAAGAAAAACGACTTCTGGAAATCGTCCCGGCGGCCCTCCCCTTCAGGGTGAGGGCGGGGGTTGATTTCCCCGCCGCCAACGGTAATCGTCTCCTCCCCCTCCCGGGCTGCCCCGGGAAGGAGGGGGAAAATGACTTGCCGGGTAAATGCCGTTTTCATGCTTCGTGGCGCCCCGGGGGCATGAGGGGTTTTTACAGGACGACTTATTTGGGCAGGGAGGTTACCGCTGCGGCGATCTCCCGGCTCAGCCTTTCCAGCGCCCGGCTGTGGGCGGCCACGTAACTTTCATAGTCCGCTCCGGACATCCTTTCGGAAATCTCCGTGTGCCTGACAAGGGCGGTCTTCGTCCCCTGGTCCGTCATGACGGCCCAGTTGGCCTTCAGGATAAGCTGTCCGCCCAGCCGGCCCTCCATCCGGACGATGTCGACGGCGATCTGCCTGTCCAGTTGCAGCCTCCTTCCCCAGGGATAGCTGACCACCTGGCAGGACGGCAGGAGCAGGGCGAGATTTTCCGCAACGGTGCGGGAGACTTCTTCCCGCAGTGATCCCGGCCAGCGGTCGAACTCCGCTATGATGATTTCGTTTTCTCCGGATCTGCTCAGGAGCTGGGGGCGATCCAGCCGGTCCGGGACGGCCACGGGTCCCAGTCCGATGAGCAGGGCGCTGCCGGACGCGGCCGCGGCCGGGGGCGGCGTTTCCGCGGGCCGGACGAGGGGACTGAGGGCATAGAAGCGGGGCGACTGCGAGACCCCGCATCCCGAAAGTAACATCACCGCCAGCAGGAGCGGTATCCATCCTCTCTTCATCGCTTTTCTCCTTCTCGCTTTTTCTTGCCGGTCATGATCGCCTCGGGGTGCATCTCCAGATAGTCCGTCAGGGTGCGCAACGAACGGGCGATGGCGGAGAACTCCCGGAGGGTGTCCTCCAGTTGATAGGCCACGGCCGTATTCCCCTGTGTGAATTTTTTCAGGGCGGCAAGATTTTCGTCCACCTTTTTCAGGGTGGCCCGGGTCTGTATCAGGGTGTCGCCGGCCTGGGCGGCCAGTTGTCCCGGGACCCCTTCCGACATGGCCAGGGTCTTTTCCGCCTGCTGGAAGGCGCCCCGGGCGGCGGCGGAGGTGGTCTTCAACTCCGCCAGCACCGGACCGAGCTGTTCGTTCATCTTCCCGATCATCTGCCGGGCCTCCTTGCCGGCCTGAGCGAGGGATTTGATCCCCTCCCGCGTCTCCTGGGAATTGACGATGCCCTCGATCCCCGCGATGATTTTGTCCAGTTTCTTGGCCATTTCCTTGAGCGGCAGTTCCCGCAGGGCCCTGGTCAATTCCTCGTATTGGGTGGGGATGGTGGGAATCTCTTCGTATTCCTTAAGATAATTATAGAGGGTAGCGGGTTTGTCCGGGTAAAAATCCAGGGTGATGATCAGCATCCCCGTCACCAGGCTCTGGAGATCCAACTGGGCGCGCAAACCCTTTTCCTTTGCGAGATAGGTGATGGCCCCGGCTTCGGTTTCCACCGTCTCCCCGGTGCGTAGGTTGACGACGCGGTCCTGATCGAGTTCGACAATGACGGCGCTGAGGAGCAGTTCTTCCTCGGGATGGTAAAAGAGCCGGATGTCGCTCACCGTGCCGACCTTCACCCCCTTGAAATAGACCGGGGCCCCCGTGTTCAGCCCCCGGATGGATTCCTGGAAGTAGAGGGCGCAGTATTTATGCTCCTTGAAAAATTGCCCCGAGGCAAAGATGACGATAGCCGCCGTAAGCAAGATAATTGCCCCGACGACAAAGACGCCGATCAGTTTCATGTTGGCCTGCTTGCTCATGTCTTGACTCCGGAAGGTTGCCTATCCATATTACGTTCGTTTACCCCCAGCGATCCCCCCCGGGTGAGAAAACTCCGCACGACGGGGTCGGTCGTCTCCTCCCGGAGGACCTTGGGATCCCCGGCGGCGATCATGGTCCGGGCGGCGGCATCGAGAAACACCGAATTGTCCGCGATGGCGAAGATGCTGGCCAGTTCGTGGCTCACGACGACGATCGTGGTTCCCAGACTGTCCCGGATCTGGAGGATGAGGTCGTCCAGGAGGCGGGAGCTGATGGGGTCCAGCCCGGCGGAGGGCTCGTCGAAGAAGAGGATCTCCGGATCGAGAGCCATCGCCCGGGCCAGCCCCGCCCGCTTCATCATGCCGCCGCTGATCTGGGACGGGTAGTAGTCTTCAAATCCCTTCAGACCCACCAGTGCCAGTTTCAGCGCCGCGATCTCCCGGATCTCCCCCGCCGGCAGCTCCGTGTATTCCTCCAGGGGCAGGGCGATGTTTTCCGCCAGGGTCAGGGAGCTCCACAGGGCGCCGCCCTGGTAGAGAACGCCGAAGGTGCGGGTGATCTTTTCCCTCTCCTCTTCCCCGGCCTGCCAGTAATCCACGCCGTTGAAGGACATCGTTCCGGAAGCCGGTCTTTTCAGGCCGATAAGATGTTTGAGGAGGGTGCTCTTGCCGCAGCCGCTCCCCCCCATGATGATGAACACTTCTCCCCGGTTGACGGTAAAGTTTAGGTCCCGTTGGAGGACGAAATCCCCGTAGGCCATGGTGAGGTCTTTGACCACGATATGGGCGCTTTGGTCGACGCTGGTGGACATGGATACGGTCTGTCTGCGGCCCGGAATGAGGCGGGGCCTCCCTGCTGGGGCGTTATCGCCCGGTTGTCTTTGCATAACGGCGCCGCGGCCCGCGGCTGTCTATATTCCCAGAATGTTGCACAACACGGTGATCGCCGCCGTGGCGACGACGATGGCGACGATTCCCGTGACCACCGCCGAGGTCGTCGCCTTGCCCACGGCGGCGGCGCTCCGCTCGCACTGCAATCCCCGCAGGCAGCCGGTGCCGGCGACGAGAATGCCGAAAACGGCGCTCATAAACAGCCCCACCCAAAGGTCGTTGAGACGGATGGCGGCCTTTGTCTGGTTGTAATACGCCGAAAAATTCAGGTCGAGCATCGTCACCCCGACGATGAATCCCCCCAGGACGCCCATGAAATCGGCGTAGAGACACAGCAAGGGCATCATCAGAAACAGGGCGATCATCCGCGGCAGGACGAGATAATCCATGGGGGGAATGCCCAGGGTCCGGAGGGCGTCGATCTCTTCGGTGGTCTGCATGGTTCCCAACTGGGCGGCGAAAGCGGCGCCGGTCCGGCCGGCCATGATCACCCCCGTCATGATCGCCCCCATTTCCCGGAAGATGCCGATGCCTACGAGATTGGCGATGTAGATCTGGGCGCCGAACATGCTCAACTGGATGGAACCGACAAAGGCGAGGATCAGGCCCACCAGGACACTGATGAGGGAGACGATGGGCAGGGCCTGGATCCCGCACTCCTGAATGATAACCAGGAGATCGCGACGCCGGAAGCGGGCGCGGCCCCGGAGCATCCGTCCGCAGGCCGCCGTCGCCTCGCCGATGAAGGCGACGACTTCCTGGGCGCCCTGCCAGGAGTCATAGGCGAGCCTGCCGAGACGTTCCGGCAGGGGCGGCCGCGCCTGTTCCTGCCGGGCCCCGGCGCGCTCCGGAACGGCATAGGCCAGTTTCAGCAAACCGGCTATTCCCGGCGGCAGGCCGCCCCGGTCCACGGCGATCCCCCGTTGACGGGCATAATCGATGATGTTGACGAGAAAGGCGATGAGGATGCTGTCCCAACCCGTCAGCGCGGAACAATCGAAGGCGATGTGCGTCGGCACCGGGGGTTGATCTAGCTGCCGGTAAACCGCGGTGACGGGGGGGTGCTCCCCCCCTGCCTGCCACCCGCCGCGCAGGGAGACGAGCAGCCTTCCCGGTTCCGGTCGGCTGAACTGGATCATCTCACGTTAATTTCAGATCGAGGGCCTTGGCCACCTTGACCGCCAGGCGCGAGCGCGGATCGATCCGGGCGTCGCTGATCATCATCACCTCCATCATCATGGCGACGCAGCGCTCCCTTTCCTCCCGGGTCGGCAGGAGTTTCGCCAGGGAGGCGATGGCCCGGTCCTCGTCGATGAGGAGCATGAAGTACTGATCCCGGATCATCGCCCGCCATGCGGCGGCGTTTGCTTTTGCTTCGGGATGTTGCGCGGCGAGCCGCTTGGCGATGAGACTGGAGCGGTAATCGATCATGCCGAGATGGATCATGGCGGCCATGACCAAACGGATCAGGGCCTCTTGGAAGCCGCCCTGTTCCATCCTGTCTTGCAGTTCCGCCACTTTCGCCCGGATTGCCGCCTCCTGTGCGGCGTTTTCCTTTTCCATGATCGAGGCCTGTTTGCCCGGAAAGAGGTTGGCCAGGCCCAACGGGCCGTACATGGCCTTGAAAATATTACGGTAGATATCGTCCCGGAGTTCCCGGTAGGCATCGAGGGCGTCTTCGATGGTCTGCGCCGTATCCCGTTCCACGGCGGCAAAATAGTTGTCCTCCCGGACGATCCGGCGGTTTTTTCGCACCCGTTCCGCCCAGATCCGGAAGAGCGTCATGGCGGGATTGAAGCGTTCCGAGAAGAGATAATACTTCATACGGCTGGGGTTGAGCCAGCGCAGAATCTCGGCCGACTGTTCGGTGGTGAGGAGGCGCACCAGGGGGCTGAGAAATTGTCTGTATAACCGGTCATTGTACTCCGAAACCTCCGCCACGGAGGAAAAATAATCCTCGTCCCGGCGGCTGTCGTTCATGGCCATGATATCGGCGATTTTCCGCATCTCGAAACGGGCCACATATTCCCCGGGGATCAGTTCGGCGTGTTCCGTAAACGGACTTTTCTTTTCGATGATCATTTCATAGAGCCCGGGGGGCAGGCCGTCGATCATCTCCAGGGTGTTGACGAATTCCTGGTGCTGCTTTTTGGCGATGGACCCCCCGACGAAGATTCCCAGGTGTCCCACGTTGTCGTGGAGGGTATAGACAATGGTCTGTCCTTCCTTGAGAATCGCCTCATCGGAACCGTAAACGTCGACGATCCAGTTGAGGGCCTGCTGGGGAGGCGTGATATTGTCTCCCTGGGAGGCAAAGATGACGATGGGACATTTGATGTTGCGCAGATCGATCCGCCGGCCGTCCGGCAGTACCACGCCGCCTTTGGCCAGCCGGTTGCCGATGAACAGGTTGGTCACGATGCCGTCGATCTCCTCGGCGTTCATGAGGAAGAAGCCGCTCCACCACTTCTCGAAGTTCAGATAGCGCTCCGCCTCTTTGTCGATGTTGGCGTAGAGGTTGTATTCCTTCCGGAAGTAGGTGTTGGCGGGATTGAGGTTCTCGAAGTTGGCAACCAGATAGGCGCCGTCGAATTTTCCGTTGCCCAGGTCGCAGGTCATTGTGGTGAGCCATTTGCCCCCCAGCAGCCCGCCGGTGTAACGCATGGGGTTCTTGTTCTTGTTGCCCGCCCAGTAGGACATGGGGGCGCCGTTGAGGATGATGGTGCCCATGAGATCCGGTTCCATGGCCGCCAGGGAGGCCACGGCCCAGCCGGCCTGACAGTTGCCTATGACGCAGGGGCGCTCCGCTTCCGGATGACGGCGGATGACCTCCTTAAGGAACAGGGCCTCCGCTTGGCCGACGTCGCGCAGCGTCTGCCCCGGTTCCGGCCTGGGGAAAAACATGACAAAGTAAACGGGATGTCCGGCCTCCAGGGCGACGCCCACCTGGGAATCGTGCTTGGACCCCCCGATCCCCGGCCCGTGTCCCGCCCGGGGATCGACGATGACGAAGGGACGCTTGCGGGGGTCGATAGTCATGCCCGCCTCGGGTATTATTTTCAGGAGGGCATAATTGACCGGATTTTCCAGTTTGCGGCCGTCGATCAGGGTCTCATACCGGAACTGCAATACCGGCGGTTCGCCTTCCTTGACATGTTCCAGAAAATTGTCCCCCCGCCGGCGCATGACGTCCCAGAAGAGAATGGACCGCTGGATCGTGTCCTCCAGGTATTCCCAGGCGTCCTTTAAAGCGGCGTTTCCCTGCCAGGCGGCTTCCATGCTTTTGAACAACGCCGCCGGATCGAAACCGGCGAGACATTTGCCCCAGGGTGCGGCGGCCGGCGGGGAGAAAGGACTCTGCATCGCCTCAGGAAACATGACCGTTCCGGTTTTGATCAGGTCTTTCAGGAGGATGTTGTCCTTCCAGAGGTTTTCCCAGCCCTTGAGAAAAGATGCGGGAGCGAAGGCGGCAAAGGGTTTTTTTGCCTTTTCCCGCTCTCCCGCCGCCGAGGCGGCGGGATCCGGTCCGGTTTGGACGGCAACCCCGGCGGGCGCCGATTTTTCCTGCTCCCGCGTTGCCGGTTTTATCTTTTCCGCCTTGGGTTCCGGCGGCGCCTTGCTATCCGGTGCCATCCCCTTGCCGTCCGGGGTGAATACAGAAGCGGCCGCCGCTTTGATCCTGGTCGCTTTCCCTTTTTCGGGCGAAGCCTTTCTTGCCATTTTGCTGCTCCTTACTTTACGGTCGTGTCCCTACGGTTGGTTAAGGCGACTTTTCTACCGGGGAGATGGGTCTGGTTTCGGCATAACCTCCGGCCAGTTTGTCCGCCTCGGTGATCCAGCCGCCGCCCATGGCCTTGTAGACGTTTACCAGGGACTGGAAAAGGTAGCCCTTGGTCTGCGTCTCGGAGAGCTGACCGTTGAAGAGGCTGCGCTCCGCGTCCAGCACCTCCAGATAGCTGCTGTAACCGTTGTCGTACCGCAGCCCCGCCAGCCGCCGGGTGTTTCTGAGGGCCTTTACCTGATCGCCTTGGACGGCCAGTCGTTCCCGGTACTTCCGTTGCTCCACCAGGGCGTCGTCCACTTCCTTGAAGGCCGTCTGCACCGTTTGCAGGTATCTTGTCAGGGCCTGCTGCTGCAGGGCCTCCGCCTGCTTGACCTGTCCTTTGATCTTGCCGGCGGTGAAGATGGGCGCCGTCAGGCCGGCACTGTAGTTCCATACTTTGGCCGGTCCGGTGAACAGATCGTTCAGTTCGGCACTGGCCACACCGAAAAGTCCGGTCAGGGAGATGGAGGGGAAATACATGGCCTTGGCCACGGCGATCCGGGCATTGGCGGCGACGAGCGCCTGCTCCGCCTGACGGATATCGGGGCGGCGGTCGAGAAGTTCGGAGGGCAGCCCGGCGGGGACGACGGGTAGTGCAAGCTCGCCCAAGGTCTTGCCCCGGGGGATGGGTCCCGGATTTTTCCCCAAAAGCAGATTGAGGGCGTTTTCCTGCTGGGCGATGCTCTTTTCCAGTTGGGGAATGACCGCCCGGGCGTCTTCATATTCCGACCGGGACTGGTTCAGCTCCAGTTCGGAAATGACGCCGCCGGCGTAACGTTTCTCGAAGATATCCAGGGAATCCTTGCGGCTTTTCAGGGTTTCCCGGGCGATGACCAGTTGCCGGTCGTAGCTCAGGAGATTTATGTAACCGTTGGCCACGGAGGCCACGAGAGTCATGATCACGGCCCGGCGTGCCTCCTCGGTGCTCAGCAGATCGGCCCGGGCCGCTTCGGTGGCCCGCCGGAGTTTGCCCCAGAGGTCGAGTTCCCAGTTGGCGTTGAGACTGCCCTGGAAGGTGTAGGAGGTCGGGGGTGTGGCGGGGTTCCAGCCCGTGGGCCCCATTTCCGTGAGGCGCTGCCGGCCGGCATTGGCGCCCAGCCCCGCCTGGGGAAAGAGATCCGCCCGGGTGACCCCCAGCCGGCCCATGTACTCCTCGACCCGAGACGTGGCGATCCGGACGTCCTTGTTTTCCTTCAGGGCCGTTTGGATCAGTTCGCTCAATACCGGATCCTGAAACTGATCCCACCAGGCGGTGTTGGCCAGGGCCAGGGCGTCTTTCTCTTCATAGCGCCAGTTAGGCGGCGTGTCCAAGGCCGGGCGTTGGTAATCTTTCCCCAGCATACAGCCCCCGAGAAGGATAACCGCCGCCAGGATGAAGATAGTCCTCGCGGCAGCTCTTAGCGAAATCGAAGCAGCGGAGGCAATTTCAGGTCGGATCGACATGGCCTATTTATCCTCCTTTCCTGATGACGGATCGGCACTGACGGCCGTCACGTCCGGCGATGGCATCCCTTTCTTCTCCCGCCGGGCGCTCAGGGTTTCAAAGAGCTGGAAGAACATGGGGATGAAGAAGATGGCGATGAGGGTCGCCCCGAGCATACCGCCGATGACGCCGGTGCCGATGGAATGCCGGCTGTTGGCCGAGGCCCCGGTGGCGATGGCCAGGGGCACGCAGCCCAGGATAAAGGCGATGGAGGTCATGACGATGGGCCGGAGGCGGAGCCGGGCCGCTTCCAGGGCCGCATCGTAAACGGACAACCCCTCCGCCCGCTTCATGACGGCGAATTCCGTAATGAGAATGCCGTTTTTCGCCGCCAGGGCGATGAGGGTCAACAGGCCGATCTGGAAATAGATGTCGTTTTCGATTCCCCGGAGCAGGATGGACAGCACCGCCCCGAAGAGGGCGAAGGGAACGGCCATCAGGACCCCGAAGGGCAGGGACCATTTCTCGTACTGGGCGGCCAGAATCAAAAAGACCATGATGAGACCGAAGACGAAGACCAGTCCGGAGGTTCCCCCCGCCTGCTTTTCATAGAAGGCCTCGCCGCTCCAGGCAAAACTGAAATCCTCCGGCAGGACCTCTTTGGCCACCCGCTCCATGGCGGCGATGGCCTGTCCGGAGCTGTAACCGGGGGCGGCCCCCCCAATGACGTTGGCGGCAGGGAAATTATTGAAACGGTTCACGATATCCGGTCCGGATTCATATTTCATGGTGACGACCGCCTGGAGGGGCACCATCCGGCCGTCGGTGGAGCGGACATAAACCTGGGTCAGGTCGTTGGGACGGGAGCGGTACTGGGGCTCCGCCTGGACGATGACCTGCCAGAGGCGGCTGAACTTGTTGAACTGGCTCACATAAGCGGAGCCGAAGAGGATCTGGAGGGTCTCATAGACGTTCTGGACGGGGACCCCCAGGGTTTCCGCCTTCTCCCGGTCCACATCCACGCGCAACTGCTGGGAGTAGGCGTTCATGGTCGAATTGACGCCATGCAGTTCCGGCTGCTTGTGGCACTGGGCGATGAATTTGGCGGTCACTGCCTGCAGCTTGGCGGCGTCTCCATCGCCCCGGTTCAGGATCCAGAACTGAAAGCCCCCCATGTTGCCCAGACCGGGAATGGAGGGGGGATTGGAGGGCATGACCAGCCCTTCCTTGATCTGGGAGAAGCTCCGGAAGGCCGCATGGAGAATCGCCGGGGCCTGGAGTTCCTGTTTCTTTCTTTGCTCGAAATCCTTGAGGGAGATGAACAGGACGCCGGCGTTGGCCTTCAGGGCGCCGTCCACGAGGCTGTAGCCGGCGAACTCGCTCACGTCCTGGACGGCCGGGTGCTTCATGAAGAACTGCGCTGCCCGTCCCCCCACCTCTTCCGTCCGGTCCAGACTGGCCGTATCGGGGAGGAAGGTGATCCCGAAGAGATAGCCCTGGTCCTCCGCGGGGACGAAGCTGGTGGGGGTGATGTGGAACATGAACCCCGTGAGGCCGGCCATGACCACGAAGACGATCATGGCGGTCCTGGTGCTCCGGAGCACCTTGGCGACACCGCCGGTGTAGCCGTTGGTAATCTTCAGGAAAAAGGTCTCGAACCACTTGAAGAAGCCCTTGTTTTCCCCGGTCTTGTGCCGGAGCAGCAGGGCGGCCAGGGCCGGGGACAAAGTGAGGGCGACGATCCCGGAGAAGACCACGGAGATGGCGATGGTGATGGCGAACTGCTTGTAGAGCTGCCCCGTCATGCCGCCGAGGAAGGCGACGGGGACGAAGACGGCGCACAGCACGAGCACGATGGCGATGACGGGACCCGTCACCTCGTCCATGGCCTTTTTCGCCGCCTCTTTGGGGGGCAGATGGAACTCCTCCATGTTCCGCTCCACGTTCTCGATGACGACGATGGCGTCGTCAACCACGATGCCGATGGCGAGGACCATCCCGAAGAGGGTGAGCATGTTGATGGAAAATCCGAAGAGGATCATGCCGATGGCGGTGCCGATGATGGAGATGGGTACGGCGAGGATGGGAATGATGGTGGCCCGGGCGCTCTGGAGGAAGATGTAAACCACCAGGATGACCAGCAGACAGGCCTCGAAGAAGGTGATGATGACGTCCTTGATCGACGCCCGCACAAACTCCGTGGAGTCCATGGCGATCTTGTAGTCGATGCCGTCGGGGAAATTCTTCTTCATCTGCTCCAGGGTCTTCTTCACCTGGTCGGAAACATGGACGGCGTTGGCCCCGGGCTGCTGGTAAACGGCGAGCAGCGTCGCCGTCTTGCCGTTCATCTTCGTCCGGACGGAATAGTCCTTGGCCCCCAGTTGGGCGCGTCCCACATCCCTCAGCCGGACGATGGCCGAACCGTCCTTGCTGGCCCGGAGGATGATATTCTCGAATTCCTGGGGGGTGGTCAGCCGGCCCTTGGTGGTGACGGAAAAGGTCTGCTCCACCCGGCCGTCCGTAGGGGACTGGCCGATCTTCCCCACGGCGAACTGCTGGTTCTGCTGGGCGATGGCGTTGGAGACGTCGGAGGCGGTGATGCCTAACTGGGCCATCCGGTCCGGTTTCAGCCAGATCCGCATGGCATAGTCCGGAGATCCCAGGATCGCCGTCTGGTTGGCCCCTTCGATGCGCTTCAGGGCATCGAGGACATAGAGGTTGGCGTAATTGGCCACATAATTCTGGTCATAGCGGCCGTCGGGGGAATAGATGCCGATGACCATGAGAAAGGAGCTCGATTTCTTCTGGACCGTCACCCCCTGCTGCTGCACCGACTGGGGAAGCTGGGGCATGGCGATGTTCACCCGGTTCTGGACATCCACCTGGGCCATGTCGGGGTTGGTGCCGATGTCGAAGAAGACCGTCAGGGTCATCGTTCCCATGCCGGTGGAGACGGAATTCATATAGATCATGTTGTCCGCGCCGTTGACCTGGAGCTCGATGGGCGAGGCGACGTTCTGGGCGATGACCTCGGCGCTGGCCCCGGGATAGTTGGCCGATACCTGGACCTGGGGAGGGGAGATTTCCGGATACTGGGCGATGGGGAGATTGAACATCGCCACCCCGCCGGCGAGAACGATCACGATGGAGATGACGGCGGCAAAGATGGGCCGGTCGATGAAGAAACGCGAGATCATGGCGGCCCCCCGTTACTTCTTCGCCGGCGCGGCGGGTTTCGCGGCGGCGGGGGAGGGGGCGGCCGGTGCCTGTTTGCTCCCCGGCGCGGCGGCCGGCGGCGCATTTCCCGCTCCGGGAGCGGCGGTCCCCTGCCCGGCGGCTGCGGTCGGTGTCTTTTTGTCCACGGCCTTCACGGGCATCCCCTGGGCAAGCATCATGACGCCGTCCACGATCACCCGGTCGCCGGCGGCGAGTCCGCCGGTGACGAAGATGTCTTCGCCGATCCAGTCGCTGACGGTGACATGACGGACCTCCGCCTGTCCCTCCTTATCGATGCACCACACAAACTGTCCTTTGGCCCCTTCGAAAACCGCCCGCCGGGGGACGACGATGGCGTGGGGACGGACCGCGCCGATGAGGCGGACCCTGACAAACTGCCCCGGTTTCAAAATCCCTTTGGGGTTTTCCATGCTCGCCTTGATGAGAAAGGTTCCCGTCTCCTTGCTGAAAGAGGGGTCGGCAAAGATGAGACGACCCCGTTGGGGATAGGTGGAGCCGTCGGCGAGGACCAGTTCCACCGCGAAGCTGTCATGGGGTGGAAAGCGCAGCGTCCCTTTCTTGATCTCATCCAGGGATTGGAGATACTCGTTCTCCGACAGGCTGAAGGTGACCCACATGGGGTTCATCTTCGCCACATAGGTCAGGAGACTGTCTGACGCGGAGATGTACGTGCCTTCCTGTTTCTTCGCCTGGCTGGAAAGTCCCGTCACGGGGGAGGTGATGACGGTATAGCTGAGATTGAGCTCCGCTTCGCGCACTTTGCCCTGGGCGGCCAGGACCGCGGCGGCGGAGGCCTGTTCCTGGCCGGTGGCGTCGTCGAGGTCCTTCTTGCTCACGGCGTTCTGTTCCGCCAGGGGCTTTATCCGGGCCAGATTGGCCTTGGCCGTGGCCCAGCGGGCCTCCTGCTGGGCCAGTTCCCCTTTGGCCTGCTGGAGGGCGGCCTGAAAATTCCGGGGGTCGATCCGGAAGAGCACCTGGCCGGCCTTCACCAGGGAACCTTCCTCGTACACCCTCTTTTCCAGGAAACCCTCGACCCGGGCGCGGATTTCCACCATGTGGGAACTCTCCGTCTGCCCCACCCACTCGAATACCACCGGGGTGTCCTTGGGGGTGATGGTGAGCGCCGTCACCTCGGCAGGCGGTCTCTGGACCGCCCCTTTTTGATCCTTCCCGCATCCCCACACAAGGCCGGCGATCAGGGGCACAAAAACGATGAAAATGGCGATTTTCAGACCAAAATCACAATTCCGGATAAAATTGCCACGGGTTGCCATACTCATAACCTAACCCCCCCTGATAAGATACATGTAATGATAACTGATTTTCTGCGGCCTGTCAAAATAAATCGCCGCGATAGCCCCTGCACGACAGGGGTCGGGAAGGGGTAGGTCTCCCGACCGCTGAAAAAGATAACCCGGGAAATTCCCCCGTTTTCCGTACCGCACGTCGGTAAGAGAATAAACACTGAGGCTGATAAATCCAAATACTTATAATGTTTTGGCGTGCATAACACAGGTGGTCCGATAGTGAGATTTTCATCGTTCGCCCGTGCCGCCCCGTGGTGAGGACTTATATAAAACGTGTCTGACCGTCTCCTTCACAAAGGGGTTCCCCGGTATGCGGGTGCCGTCCCGGGGTGAAGGTCGCCGTGAATTCTTTACGGCCGACGGTAAAGGTTTTTCAACTGCCGGACGCCGCCGCGGCGCTTCCGTCTTCCACCCAGGATTTCAGCAGGGTGAAGGCAACGGCCAGCACCACCGGACCGATGAATATGCCCACGATGCCGAAGGCAATGAGGCCGCCGATGACGCCGGCAAACACGAGGAGGAGAGGCAGATCGGCGCCCTTTTTGATCAGCATGGGCCGGAGGACGTTGTCGAGGCTGACCACCGCGGCCGTCCAGACCAGCAGCACCACTCCCGCGATGTTGTGCCCGCCCCAGAAGAGCCAGATGACGGCGGGAAAGAGCACCAGCCCCGGTCCGAGCTGGGCCAGGCAGAGGATGAACATTACGGCCGTGAGGACCGGCGCCGCCGGGATACCCGCCGCGGCCACGCCGATTCCCCCCAGGAGAGACTGGGCCACGGCCGTAACGACGACGCCGAGGGCGACGCCACGAATCGACTTGGCGGCCATGAGGGTGATCTCTTCCCCCCGCCGGCCGCCCAGCCTTTTTGCGAAGTTACGGATGCCGGTGGCGGCGGTATCTCCTTTCGCATAGAGGATCGCCGCGATAATGACCGTGAGCAGGAGCTGGATGAGAATTTTCCCCAGGTTTCCCGCCTGATCAAGGAACCATTTGGCCGCTTTACCCGAATAAGGCTTGATCCGGGCGATGATTCCCTCGGTGCCGGCGGCGGCGGTTTCCTGCCATGTCGTTGCGACCCTGGGGCCGATCAGGGGGATGTTCCGAACCCAAACCGGGGGATCGGGCACGGCCGCAGTGCGGAAAGAAGCCACCACTTCATCGATCCGGCGGTAATTGTCCACGATGCTTGCCAGGGCGATCCAGAGCGGTATTATAAAAACAAGCAGCATGGTCAGGGTCATGGCCAAAGCGGCGAGATTACGTCTACCCCCCAGGATCTCCCGAAGACGCAACATGACCGGCCAGGTCGTGACCGCGATGGTGGTGCCCCAGATGAACGGCGCCAGAAAGGGTTGGAGGATGACGAAAACGGCGACGATCAGCGCGGCGATCAGCAAGACCGTCAAGGTGGTGTGGGTGACGTCTCCGGAGTGCGTTTCGCTCATGATCCTCCTCGCTGGTCAAGCGACCCGCGCCGCCGCGGCGGCGCTTTGCCGTGTGGTAAATTCGGGCCGCCGACCCGTAACGGAAACGCTTTTTCGAATATATTTCATCCTGTGTCAACGGAAAAAACGTCGCCGGGACAATATTGTCAAAGAGCTATTTCCATTGTGGATTATTAACCTGATCCATGGTAAAAGGTCACCCGCGAGTGTCCGGTGTCGCCGGGGACGGCCGTCCGGTGTTCCGGCGATAGATGCGGTAACCACCCGGCGATGCGCCGATGAAGAGTTTTTTCCCATGCCCCGTAATCCCGTTGCCTGTCCGGATTGTGATCTGCTCCAGAACGTCCCCCGGCTGCCCCCGCAGGGCAAGGCCCGGTGTCGCCGCTGCGGACGGGTGCTGGCGGTCAGCAGGCCGGGGGCCAACGATCGCACCCTGGCTTTGGCTCTCGGCGCTGCGCTCGTCTTCGTCCTGGCCAATTCTTTCCCCCTCATGGGTTTACAGGCGGCGGGGCGGGAGGTCGATACGACCATAATCGGTGGCGCCTGGATGATGTGGCGGGAAGGGCAGCAGGCGACGGCGGCGCTCGTGGCCATCTGTGCCGTTATTGCCCCGGCGCTTTATATAGCCTTTGCGATCGTCGTGCTGTATGTCTCCCGGAGGCGACAAACCGTGCCGGCATGGGTGGGGGTGCTGCTCCAATGGGCGGAAACCGCCCATGAATGGTCGATGGCCGAGGTGATGATGTTAGGCATTCTGGTCGCCCTGGTAAAGATCGCCGATCTGGCCACGGTCGTCATGGGGGTGGGGATATTCGCCACGGGCGCCCTTATCGTTCTGGTCACACTCGTCGCGGTGAATTTCGAGCCGGATGAGATTTGGGAGCGTACGCAGTGGGTGGTCGCCGGGGAGACGGTGACGGATAAGACTGCCGCCGTCGCGGGTGATCAGGGAGGCGGTGAATGAACGCCGGGGAGCGGACGGCCATGCAGGCGGGGCTGGCGTTGTGCCGCCATTGCCGGCTGTTATCCCGAATCGGGACGGTGGCCGGGTCGGCCCAGTGCCCCCGCTGTGGTCATGAGCTCACGTATCGCCGTCCGGATGCGATCCAGCGCACCTGGGCGCTCATCATCGCCGCGACCATTTGCTATATCCCCGCGAATATGCTGCCGGTCATGAAATCGGTGACCCTCCTCGGCGCCTCGGAGGATACGATCATCGGCGGAGTGATCCTGCTCTATCAAACCGGGTCCTGGCATCTGGCCCTCATTGTCCTGATTGCCAGCGTGATTATTCCCCTGGCCAAGATCATGGCCCTGGCCTATCTGCTCGTCACGGTGCAAAGGCGTTCGACGCACAGCAACCGCGAACGTATCCGGCTATACCGGCTGGTGGAGTTTATCGGTCGCTGGTCGATGCTCGATGTCTTTGTCATCGCTTTTGTCGTCGCCCTGGTGCAGCTCAAGCCCCTCATGGCCGCCCAGCCCCGGGCCGGCATCGTTTTTTTCGCCGCGGTGGTTATCTTGACGATATTTGCCGCCCAAACCTTTGACCCCCGGCTGATCTGGGATTATGCCGGGAACGAGGAGAAGTGAAATGAGCGACAACAACCAAACGACCGACATCCCGGAGGCGATAACGACGCCCCGGAAAAAGATCCGTTTTTCCGCTGTCTGGATCATCCCCGTCATCGCCGCCCTGGTAGGTATGGGGATCGCGGTGGAGAGGTTTCTGAACGAAGGTCCGACCATCAAGATCTCCTTCAAGGTGGCGGAGGGGATAGAGGCCGGCAAGACTTTCGTGAAGTACAAGGACGTGAATATCGGCCAGGTCACGGCGGTAAGCCTTTCCGACGACTACTCCCACGTCGTCGTGACGGCGAAGATAGCCAAAAACGCAAGGAATCTACTCGTCAAAGATACCAAGTTCTGGATCATGTACCCCCGGATCACCCTGACGGGAGTTTCCGGCATGGGTACGCTGCTTTCGGGGAACTACATCGGCATCGAAGCGGGTAAATCCGGGGAGAAGGCGACTTCGTTTATCGGCCTCGATACGCCGCCGATCCTCACGGGCGCGGAACCGGGTCGTCAGTTCGTCTTGAGGGCCGATGACCTCGGCTCCCTGGGTTACGGTTCGCCCGTTTATTACCGCCGCCTGAATGTCGGCCAGGTCATTGCCTACGATCTGGCGAAAAACGGCAGGTCGGTGGAGATCAGGATCTTCGTTAACGCCCCCTATGACCGGTATGTAACAGCCGGGACGAAGTTCTGGCAGGCCAGCGGGATCGATGTGTCCATGGGGGTGAAAGGGCTGATCGTCCGTACTCAGTCCCTGGCGTCGGTCCTGGCCGGCGGCATCGCCTTCGAAACACCTTCCTATCTCAAGGTTCGACTCCAGCCGGCGGCGGAAAACACGGTCTTCACCCTCTACGAAAGTCAGGAAGCGGCCACGACCCAACATAAGATGAAAGAAGACCCGTTCATCCTCGTCTTCGACGAATCCATCCGAGGTCTGTCCGTAGGTGCGCCGCTGACCTATTTGGGGATCGAAATCGGGGAGGTGAAGAAGATCGGCCTTCATTACGATCCGGTTTCCTATACCTTCAAACCCTATGCGCTCGTCGCCTATTATGAAGAGTTGTTCTTGTCCCACCTGGACGACAAGGAGACCGCGTTGCGGGACCATCCCGTCCAGAGCTGGGGAGAGGATGAACCCACCCAGCGGCTGATCGACAAGGGGCTGCGGGCCCAACTGCGGCTGGGAAATATCGTTACGGGGCAGCTCTACATCGCCATGGACTACTTCCCCCGGGCCCCCAAGTTCAAGGTCGATTGGACAAAGAAACCCCCGCGCCTGCCGGTGATGCCCAGCGGTATGGCGGAATTTCAGATGAAGGTCACCAACATCCTGGACAAGATAGAAAAGATACCTTTTGAGGAGATCGGCAAAGAAACCAAAGCGGCGATGACCGGCCTGGAGGTGACGCTCCGGGATGCCCGCAGGTTGCTGGGGCGTATCGACGCGGAGGTGGTTCCGGAGGCGAAAGCGGCAGTGGAGAATTTGAAACGGACCGTGGCGGCGGCGGAGCGGGTGCTGGCCAATACCGACCGGACGCTGGTGGGACCGGATGCGCCGGCCACCCAGGAGCTCCGGGAGGCACTGCAGGAGATGACCCGGGCGGCTCGTGCCGTGCGGGTATTTGTCGAGTATATGGAAAAGCACCCGGAGGCGCTGATCCAAGGCAAAGCCCAGGAGAAACGATGATGAAAAAATGGAAGATCTTCTTGACAGGTTGCGTCGTCGCAGTGCTGACGGCCGGATGCGGCGCCTCCCTGGCGCCGCAGTTGTACTCGTTGAACCCGGTGGCGAAGCCCGCGGGGCCGGCGATGAACATTTCCGTCACCGTCGGCCCCGTCTCCGTGCCGGACGCGGTGGATCGGCCCCAGCTCGTGTTGAATATCGCACCCAATCAGTTGCGTGTCGATGAGTTCAACCGGTGGTCCGCCCCGTTGAAGGGCGACATCGCCCGTGTCGTGGCCGAAAATCTGGCGGTGCTCCTCGGCTCGCCTTACGTAGCCGTGTTTCCCCGGACGGTATCCCTGTCTCCCGCCTACCGCGTCACTATCGATGTCGTCCGTTTCGAGTCCGTTCCGGGAGAGGCGGTCAGAATGAACGCCCTCTGGGCGGTGCGCGCCACCGCCGACGGGACGGTACGGCAGGGCGGCGCCACCCTGCAGGAGCCCCTCCGGGGGGCCGCTCCCGCCGATCTCGTGGCCGCCCACAGCCGGATGCTTGGTGTTTTGAGCGGCGATATCGCCGCGGCCATCCGGGGTCTCGCG
This sequence comes from Syntrophales bacterium, assembly GCA_035448805.1. GTDB lineage: Bacteria > Desulfobacterota > Syntrophia > Syntrophales > UBA8958 > UBA8958. Next base: position 40,685 of record DAOTJR010000013.1, on the reverse strand, counting down.
GTTACGGCCCGGAAAGAGGCGCCGGCGGCGCGGCAATAAGCACCGCCGGTCCTGACGGCGGTGGTTTCATCACGCCCCTTCAACCCGGCCGTTGTCCCTGCGGGTCCGGCGGCTGTTGATGATTATCACTCGAAAATGCGTGCATATGTTATTGATCCACAAAGGTTTATTATTAACGGAGACACTGCGGAGCGCATCCCGCCATTTTCATCCTGCCTTGTGACGGCGTGCCGTCATGGGGGGTTCACTGCTTCGCTTTCGTTTTTGCGTCCTGGGCGGCGTAGTAGTAATCGAACTCCTGGACGGCGATAACCCCGTCGCCGTTCATGTCCATTTCCTGGAACTGTTTTTTGGCCGCGGCAAGAAACTCATCCATGGTGACCCTGCCGTCCTTGTCGGCGTCCGCGTCGCGGTAACGGGCCATCCAGAACATGACGCATTCGTCTTTGCCGATCTTGCCGTTCTTGTCGGCGTCGATTTTCTTCATTGCTTTCTTCTTGGCCTTCTTCGGGGCCTTGGCGTCGGGACCGCAATAGTAGGCCACGAATTCCTGGGCCACCAGGGCGTTGTCCTTGTCGGCGTCCAGGGTGCTGAACTGTCGCTTCGCGCTCGCCTCGAATTCCGCGGCCATGATCTTGCCGTCCTTGTCGGCGTCGATGTCACGGAAGCGTCCCTTCCAGTAGGCTTCGTATTCGGCCACGGTGATGATGCCGTCGCCGTTGGTATCGATCCGGGCAAACGACGTCTGGGTTACCACGGGTGATTTCCCCTGGGCGGCCGCCGTCCCCAGGCCGACCGTCAGGAGCAGCAGGACGACCAATCCGATTCCGTATGTCTTTTTCATATCTATTCTCCCTTTTCCATAAAGTCTTTCGTTTTTCTTTTCCGTCCCGGCCGCCCGTTGGGGCTTCCTCATCCCGGCGCCGGAGCGACCGTTGCCGCTGCCGCCGCCGGCTTCCGTAAGGGGTCCCGCCCTGCGCTGTTCACCGGGTCACCCCGCCGGGGTGCTCCGGAGGAAAAGCGTGTAAAACTGCGGCATCTCCGCCGGGATGCTAAATAGTGCCGCCGGTGATGTCAAGGAAATATTGCCTCCGGGCTGTTTACGGCTCGTAGCCGAACTCCCTGACCAGCTTTTCACTGTGGGTCCAGTCCTTCTGCACCCGGACGAAGAGTCTGAGAAAGATCCGGGCGGCAAAGAACCGTTCCATATCCAGGCGGGCCGCTGTACCGATCCTCTTCAGCATGTCGCCGTTCCGGCCGATGAGGATTTTTTTCTGGGACGGTCTCTCCACGTTGATTGTCGCCTCGATGCGGAGCAAATTCCTTCCCTCCTCTTCCCGGAAGGCGTCCACGACGACCGCCGCGGCGTAGGGGATCTCTTTGTGGGTGTAGGTGAGGATCTTCTCCCGGATGATCTCGGCGGCGATAAAGCGCTCCGACCTGTCGGTGAGCATGTCTTCGGGAAAGTAAGGCGGCCCTTCCGGGAGGAGGGCCCGGATCTCTGCCAGCAGGGCCGGGACGCCGTCGCCGGTGCGGGCGCACAGCGGGAGGAAAGCCCGGCAGGGAAAGGTCTCGCGGGCCGTGGCGATCAGGGGGAGCAGCGATTCTTTTCTGACCAAAAGGTCCACCTTGTTGATGATCGTGATCGTCCGCTCCCGGTATGGGGAAAGCGTGGCCAGCCAGTCGGAATCTTCGGGGCGGAGGCGGTCGCCGGCCTCGATGAGCGCCAGCAGGACATCCACTTCGCCCACGACACTGCGCGCCGTTTTCACCATGGCCGCATTCAGCGGTTTGTGAGGATCGTGAATCCCCGGAGTATCCAGGAAGATCATCTGTCCGTCGGTCAGATGTTTGATGCCCATGATCCGGTTTCTCGTGGTTTGCGGTTTGGGGCTGGTAATGGCGATATTTTCCCCCAGGATGGTGTTGAGCAAGGTCGATTTGCCCACGTTGGGCCGGCCTACGATGCCGATGAATCCCGATTTGTACATAAAAATTTTCCTTTCAGCAGCAACGGCAGCTCAACTTCCCCGTCCCCGGTTCGATATCCAGGGAGGCCAGGCGGAAATGCTCTTTCAAGGCCTGGACATTGCAGTTCCGGTGGCCCCGGAAGGAACTTTCCTCGCCTGCGGGAACGGAGAAGATCACCTTACGGCCCCGGGCATCCCCGGCGGCGAGGAGGGCGAAGGCCCGTTCCCGCCAGCGCGCGGCGGCGACGAGGGCGCCGAAGGCGGGGTGATAAGGCCCGGCCAGCACGGCTCCCGGGGCGCTCAGCAGTTCTGATGCCTGGAGACCAAGACGGATGACGGCAATACCCGCCTTTTCCAGACACTCCCAGGCCTGCCGGCACATCTCCACGGCCTCCGGAAGGGACAGCGGTTTATAGCGGCCCCGGAGAAATTCTTCCGCCAGAGGGGTGCCGGACAGGACCAGGGTGGGATGGAGCCGCACGCCGTCCGGTCGCAGCGCCGCCGTCCCGGCGACGGATTCGGCAAAGGTGGCGGGGTCGTCGCCGGGCAATCCCGCCATGAGGTGCAGGATAACCTCCAGGCCTTTTTGCCTCAGGAGGGCGACGGCGGCGGTTACATCGCCGGCGGTGTGCCCCCGCCGGGAGGCCGCCAGGACGCCGTCCACAAGGGACTGGGCGCCGATTTCGACGGTCCGGACGCCCGACGCCGCCAGACGGTGCCCGTCTCCGTCGCTCAGGCAGTCGGGACGGGTCGAAATCCTGATCCCCTTCACGGTCCCGTTCTCTATGTACAACCGGGCCCAATCGAGGAGTCGTTCCTGTTCCTCTGGCGGCAGGCCGGTAAAGTTGCCGCCGTAGAAGGCGATCTGTGTAACGTCCGCAGGTCTTTTCCTGCCGGCGCGGCCGGTGAGAAAGGCGTGCATCTTGGCGTGGAAATAATCCGCTCCCCACCCCCGGGGGTCGTCCCCGCCGGAGATTTCCTGGTTGCAGAACAGGCAGCGGTGCGGACAGCCGCGATTAGTGATAAAAAAGGGGACGATCATGGCTCGACGGCGGCAACGAGATATTCCCAGGCCTTTCTTGCCGCCTGCTGTTCCGCCTCCTTTCTGCTTTTACCGATTCCCGTCGCCCCCGTCTCGCCGGGCAGGCGCAATTCCACCACAAAGGTCTTGTCGTGGTCCGGACCGGACTCGGCCTGCAAATGATACTGCGGCACCGCTTGAAACCGGCTTTGGCAGTATTCCTGCAGCGCCGATTTATAGTCCCGGAAATGGGGGTCGGCGCCGGCGGCGATCAGAGGGGCAAACAGCTCCTCGACCAGCCCGGCGACCCGGTCATAGCCGCCGTCGAGAAACACGGCGCCCATGACGGCCTCCAGGGCGTCGGCCAGGAGCGATGATTTTTCCCGGCCGCCGGAGGCCTCTTCCCCTTTTCCCAGGAGCAGGTAATTACCCAGGCCGAGCCTTCTGCCCAGGGTTGCCAGGGATTGCTCGTTGACCACGGCGGCCCTCATTTTGGAGAGCCGGCCTTCCGTGGCATCAGGGAAGCTGCTCATGAGCGCCGCGCTGACACAGAGTTGGAGGACGGCATCGCCGAGAAATTCAAGTCGTTCGTTGTCGGGGTATGATGGCGAAGGGTTTTCATTCGTGAAGGAACGATGGGTGCAGGCGTTGATCAGGAGCCGGCGGTCGTGAAATACGTAGCCGAGGGCGGCGGTTAGTTCCTGCCAGCGGGGGCCGTCTTTATTATCCATGTACCGGAGTTCCCAGAAGGGTGCGCTCTGCAGCCAATCCTTCGATCTTTGCCTTGACGATACGGTTCACCGCCGTCCCCTCGCCGTTACGGAGGATCACGGAAAGGTAGTTGTGGGACAACCCGCGGAGACGGCCATCGGCGCCATGCTGCCGGCCTTCCACAAGAACCGGCAGAACGGCGCCGACGAACCTTTCCAGATGCCGCCGGCGTTTCACCCTGTCCAGCTCCCGGAGCGAGCGTGTCCGCCTCTTTTTATCCTCTTCCCGTACCTGACCGTCCATGCGGGCCGCGGCGGTCCCGGGCCGACGCGAGTAGGGGAAGACATGGAGGTAAGCGACGGGCAGCGCGGAAATAAGGGCCAGGGTGTTGGTGAAGGCCTGTTCGTCTTCACCGGGAAAACCGGCCATCACATCCAGGCCGACGGTCATGTCGGGACGAAGGGTGGTGACCTTTTCCAGCAATGCCCGGAAGAAGGCGTGATCGTAGTTGCGCCCCATGGCCTTCAAAACGGCGTCATCGCCGCTTTGAAGGGGGACGTGGAGATGGGGACAGACGATGCGTGCGCCGCTCATCACCGCCAGGATATCGTCATCGATTTCCCCCGGTTCGAGGGAACTCAGCCGCAAGCGCTCCACGGGTTGATACCGCTCCACGTGCCTCAGTAAACCCGCGAGGGTGGAACCGTCCCGGCGGTCCGCTCCGTATGCCCCCAGATGAATGCCGGTCAGTACCACCTCCCGATAACCATGCCGGGCCAGGTTTTCGATCCGCCTGATCACCTCCCCGGCGCCGATGCTGCGGCTCCGCCCCCGGGCATAAGGGACGATGCAATAGCTGCAAAAGGCGTCGCAGCCGTCCTGAATCTTGAGAAAGGCCCGGGTGTGCCCGGGGAAGGAGGATACGGGGGGAATCTCCGCTTCCTTATCCGCAGCCGCCGTGGGTGGGGTGACCAGCACTTCCGGGGCCTTGCCCGCTGCCGATCCGGCCCCGGGTCTTGCCGCTGCCGCGGCGATGACCTCCGCCATCCGGTTTTTTTCCCCCATACCCGCCACCACGGCGACTCCCGGCATCCGGGTGAAGACGTGGGGCGCCGTCTGGGCGTAACAGCCGGTGACCACAACGGGCGCCCTGGGATTCAGCTTTTGGGCCCGGCGGATGAGTTGCCGCGACTGAAAGTCGGCGCCGCCCGTTACCGTGCAGGTGTTGATGATGTAAAAATCAGCTGCGACGAGGGCATTGAAGGGTCGATAGCCTCTGCTTTCCAGGTCTTCGGCCATGGCCGCCGCTTCATACTGGTTAATCTTGCACCCCAGGGTAACAATGGACACCCGGAGTCCCGCCGCGGCCGCCGGGTTGCCGTCCCGCCCTGCCGCGGCGTCCGTTTGCACCTCCCGTATTGATACCGCCGGGGTGTTTGCCGGGGGTGCCGCCGCGCCCCCCCCCGGTTCCTTGGGGGGGGGCGGCGCCGTTTCTTTGCTCATAACTCGTTCTTTTCCCTGAATATTTTCTTGATGGGCCTAAACTTAACCACCGCGGGCTCCTTTTGTCAAGACGAAAGGATTGGAAAGGATACTGGATTTTTCCCCCGAATTCCGCTATGAGAGGGTGGTTCCGTTCCCGGAAAAAACCATTCATCTCGACAGGTGCGACGCCATGGAAGCAATATGGTCATCTATCCACACCCATCAGTTTGCCGTAATCACCGTCATTGCCGTTTCCCTTCTCGTCATCTATTTTCTTTTCAAGAACCTCATCAAGCTCGCCTTGCTCTTTGTCCTGATCTTGATTCTCGCCGGGGGGTATTTTTATCTCACCGCCCCGGCGAAATCTCCCGCGGACCTCGATCGGGCGATCAAGAAGACCCGGGAACAGACCGGTCAACTAATCGACAAGGGTAAGGTCGCGTATGAAAAGGGCAAGGAGGTTGTCCGCAAGGGCAAGGAGCTTACCGACAATGTCGGCAAGGTCATCGGCAGTGACCGGGACGGCCCCCGGAAGGAATGAGCCTGTTCAAATAACCCTCATTCCCGCCGGCGAATGTATATGGGGACACTTTCCGTATCTCTCGTTGTCAAAGCGGGGCGGGTCTTCAGCAACCGCTCACCATGCCTGCGGACAGGTAAAACGAAAGACGAAAATATCCGTAGTTCCGGACATTTTCATAGAAACCGCAAATATCCGGCAGCCGGCACCGTCGCCGAGCGGGTTCAGAAGATGTTGACTTCCATGGCCCGCACCGGACAGGCGGAGACGCACAGCTCGCAGCCGTTGCACTTCTCGGGATCGAAGGTCACTTTCTGGGATCCCGGCTCGAAAGAAAGGGCGGAAGTCGGGCAGAAGGCGGTACAGGCGCCGCAGTGGACACACTTGTCGGAATTCTGGTTGACGCTCTTGGACAGCGGTTCGACTTTGAGACCCTTCTCCTTGAGAAAACGGATCCCGTCGTTGAAGTTCTGCTGGTTACCGCTCAATTCCAGGACAATGATTCCTTCCCGTTTGGGGAATATCCGGGCCTTGAGAATGTTGAAAACCAGATCATGGGTTTTGACGAGTTGACAGATGATCGGCTGATCGACGTTTTCCGCCGTGTAGTGAATGACGATTTTTCTGGAGACGATTTGTTCGTCCGTCATGATCTTGCCCCCGGAGGTTTTGCCGGGGGTGATGTTAGGGGAACGGTCTTTTTTTGTCAAGGCTTTCATGCGGATCCTTTCTTTTCCGTCGCATTCTCCCCGTCGGTACGGTCTTTGCCTTCGTCGGCCGGGGCGGGGGGAAAGATGTCGAAAAACGGTTTGAGGGTGTTGATCGGACTGAGAGCGGAGTAATCGAGACCCATATCCAGCCACTTCCGGAACTGGTTGTCCGTCATGGTCCGGTAGGAAAGATAGTTGTTGAGGACCTGTTCCAAATATTTCTGAAAAAAGTCGTTGAGGATGTTTTCCCCGAAGCGGATGATCAAATGGAGGAGGGGTACGGGGAGGAGAAAGTTCTTTTTGCGTGATTCTTCCAGAATCACCTGGGTGAGGATAAAGGCGGTGACGTCCTCTTTGGTTTTGGCGTCCAGGACCTGGACCTGACTTCCGGAGCGGATGGCCCGGGTGATATCGTCGAGATTTACATAACTGCTCCGGGCGGTATCGTAGAGACGGCGGTTGCCGTATTTTTTGTAGATAAGCTTTTCGGCCATGGATGTTTTCCCCGGGTGCAGGATGGGCGTTACCTTATCAGGTGTGTTGACATAATGCAACAAAAAATGAACGCCCAGCGGCGTTGTTTTTTTCCCGTGGAAATTGTCGATTGATAAATATCCGACAAAAAAGAGAATTATTCATTTTCTTCGTTTTGCTATAAGGTACAGCCGCCATGAATTTATTTTGCAACGCAACATTTTTCCCTTGACAAACCTCAAAGGGGGGTTATAATAGGCCAAAAACAAATCAGGAGGTACCAACAAATGGAACAGGGAAAGATCGCCAAACAGATGATCGATTTTCACAAGGCAACTTTCGACAACACCTTTAACGCCATGTCGATTTTACAGGAGCAGACGGAACGGATGGTGAACATGTTTCTCGAGCAGTCCCCCTGGGTTCCGGAAGAGGGGAAGAACGCCATTCAGGAATGGGTGAAGGCCTACAAGAAGGGGCGTATGGATTTCAAGGCCTCTGCCGACGACAGCTTCAAGAAGGTGGAGGAATTCTTTGCCGGATTCGACAAACAGGCCCGGGAAACGAAAGTAAAAGCGGCTAAATAGCCCCAAAACAACAATAAGGAGGAAAGAGTATGGATCCGAAACAGATTTCCAAGCAGATGTTCGATTTCAACAAGATGGCGTTCGAGAGGTCCTTTGCGGCCATGGTGGTTATGCAGGACCAGGCGGAAAAGATGTTCAACATGTGGTTGGACCAGAACAAGTGGTTCCCCGAAGAGGGGCGGAAGGCCATGGCGGACTGGGTCAAGACCTACAAGAAGGGCCGGGAAGACTTCAAGGCCAAGGTCGAAGAAGGTTACGCCAAACTGGAACAGTATCTGGCGCCGGCGGAAAAGTAGGACGGCCGGTTTATTTATGGAACAGGTATCGGATGATGATCTCCAAGTATCAACAGCAAGTCTTTAATCGCGCCGTTTCACTCTATACGGATGGCATGGCCGAGAAACCGGTAAAAATGCTGGGCGCCGCCACGGACATACTCAAGGCCGCCCAGCTTTACAGTCTGGGCGTTCTGGTGTATGTCTCCGATTTCATGGCTCCTTTTTGGACGGCGTGGCAGGCCTTCAACCGTCTGGAGCGGAAGAAGATCCGCCGCACCTACGCCCTCCAGACTATGGCCGATTATTTCGAGCTGCTGCAGTTCAATCTCCAGATCGCCGAGCAGGGCATGACGGGAACGGTCAACGGTTTCCGGGAATTCTACAGGAAAGAAGCCGCCCAGGCCCTCATGTCCCTGCTCAACAGTATCTATGGGGACGAAGAGGGAGATATCGGCAACTATGCCGCCCGTCTGGCGAATCTTACCGACGGTGTCATCAACCGCTACCCCGAGGCGATCAAGAAGATCGGGGGCGAGTTCGGTTTTCACTTCGACGACGGCGGCTATATCAAGACGGCGGAAACGGAGCGCTTCCTTCTTTATCAGGTCCTCTCCCGGGACAAAGGCATCCGGCCCCGGATGGACGGCAAACCGGTCATCATTATCCATCCTTATGTGCTGGGTCCCAACATCCTGTCCTTTCTGCCGGACGAGAAGAAAAGCTATGTCCATGCCTTTGCCGATCAGGGCATCCCCACCTATATCCGGATCCTCAAGGACATCCAGACTACGGAGGCGGTTCAGGTCATGACCGGCGAGGATGACGCCCGGGATACCCGGTACTTCTGTGAGCTGCTGAAGGCGACCCATGGCCGGGCCGTGACCCTGAACGGTTTCTGCCAGGGCGGCTTCATGGCCGTCCTGGATATCCTCTCCGGGGAACTGGACGGCCTGGTCGATGCCTTGATCACCTGTGTCGCCCCCATGGACGGCACACGGAGCAAGTCGCTGGTGGAATATATGCAGCATCTGCCGGATCGCTTCCGGGACTTGAACTACGCCGTCAAGAAACTGCCGAACGGCAACGGCATTGTGGACGGCAAGGTGATGAGCTGGGTCTATAAGCTGAAGAGTATGGAAAAGGAGGCCCCCTTCGTCACTTTCTATCGGGATCTCGGCAGCATCGACGGGACGGAGATCAGCAAGACCGCGGCAGCCATGAACCACTGGCTGATCTACGACCGCATCGATCTGCCGGAAGGGATCACGAAGCTGAGCTTCGATTCCTATACGATACCGGTGAGCGCCGACGGCACCCTGCCGGTGAAACTGTTCGGCAAGACCCTGAATTTCAAGGGCATCGAGGAAAAGGGCATCGCCTGGCTGCTCTGTTATGCCGAAAGAGATGACCTGGTGGACAGGGACGCCGCCCTGGCCCCCACGGACTTCATCGACGTGGAAGTGACGCCCTTTCCGAAGGGACATGGGGCGATTGCGACCTCCTGGTCCGATCCCCGTTCCGCCTGTGCCCTCCATACCCGGTTCGGCAAGGGATACCGGGGGCCGGTCCGATTTCAGCTCGATCTGGAAGAAGGGAAGATAAAAAACAATGGATCGTAATTTCTATGAGTTTTGGGGGCAAATGTTTCTTAATCTGGCCCAGGGCCAGAAACAGATCGAGGATTTTCGCAAATGGTTCGGTCAGGGGTTGATGGGTTATGAATCCTTGAACGCCATGTTCCGCAAGGCCTACGGCCTGGACCGGATCGAAGAGACATCGCCCGATTACACGGAAATCTGGAAGAAGTCGGTGGAGACCTTTCAGAAATCGTTCCGGGAGAGTCTGGCCCTCATGGATGTCGTTCCCCGGAGCGAGTATGACGCCCTTGCCGAAAAATGCGCCGCCCTGGAAAAAACCGTGACGGAGCAGGAAGAGACCATTCGCACCCTGAAGCGACTGCTTAACGAGGAAGCTTCGGGAGGAGCGCCTGCCGCCGCGGCGATCGAGGACCTCCAGGGGCTGCTGAAAAACCAGCAGGACCAGTTCCAGCAACTGCTGAAGAACATGGCGCTCTTCTTCGAGAAAGAGCCGCTGCTGACGCGGGGAACAAAAAAGAAGGGACATTGACCACGCCGTTTCCGGGTGCCGTCTTCCTGCCGGGGAAGGTCGGAGGGTAGGGGAGGGCTTTGCCGGCCCGGTCTTTTTCCCGGGGCGTTGCCCTCTTCCCCAGCGGCCCGGATCCCGTTTCCCGACCTTGCCCGGGGAGACGCATCCCGACACCCGGGAATACGGGAGACCGCTGCCGACACCGGGTCGGGCAGCTGAACCGCCGGGTTACGACAGCGCCGGCATCAGGCAAATAAATGTTGCCAGTCGCCGTCTCAGGTTTTGGGCGCCTTGGGGGGGCTTACCAGCGCTTCGCCGTCCAGCACCACCGTTCCTTCCTGATTCTTGCAGATCGTGCGCAGGCGCAGCCGGTTTTTCTCCCGGATCATCTCCACGACTTCGACGCGGGCGGTGATCGTGTCGCCCATCCGCACCGGGGCGAGAAATTTCAATTCCTGACCGAGATATATCGTACCCGGTCCGGGCAGTTGCATGCCCAGGACGGCGGAAATGAAACCCCCCAACAGCATCCCATGGACGATCCGGCCCTTGAAGAAAGTCCCGGCGGCATAGGTTTGGTTGATATGGGCCGGATTCAGGTCGCCGGTGATGCCCGCGTAAAGATAGACATCCGTTTCCGTTACGGTCTTGGTGAATTCCGCCGCGTCTCCGATATTGATGACGTCCATGGTTTTCCCGATCATTTTTCCTCCCTCGCGATAATAATCTCTAAAACCAGCACTTATACGTCCAGGTCGCCTCTTTCATGTCCCGCAGATCATTCTGCAGCATCAGATAGAGGCTGGCGTTCTGGATGGCCAGCCCTCCCTGGTAGGCCAGGGCGGTGACGAGTTCGATCTCGTCTTCCGTAAAGGTCCGTTTCGTGGCGCTGTAGAGGCGCAGAACCCCGATGACGTCGTCTTCCTTGGCCTTGATGGGGACGCAGAGAATGGAGACGATGCCCTCGGCCTTCTTTTCGTCTTTATACTGCACCCCCTTGTCCGTAAATGCGTCTTCGATGGCTACCGGTTTGCCGTTGAGCGCCTCGGCGATGCTCTTTTCCGCCGAGATGGGGCCTTTCTGGAGGTACTTGTCACTCAGGCCGTAGCTGGCGACCAGTTGCAGGACCGTCCGCTCATCGTTGAGGAGCCTGATGGATGCGGCCTTCACTCCCAGGGCCTTGGCCACCTCCCGGGTCAAGGTTTGCAGGATGGACTTGATGTCGAGATTCGCGGCGATGTTGGCCGCCAGGTTCAAAAACAACCTCGTATTGGTCCGGAGCTGATCGACCAGCCGGTTGTTTTCGATGGCCCAGCCCCCGCGTCCGGCCAGAAGCTGGAGCAATTCGATCTCCTCGTTGCTGAATTCCCTTTTTTTGGCCGTATAGATGGTGAGGACGCCGACCATTTCCCCCTTCACCAGGGCCGGTACGACAATAATCGAACCGATGCCTTCGGCCTTCTTGCGATCCCTGTTTTCGAGGCGCGGGTCCGTCGCTGCATCCTGATAATAAATGTAGCCGTCTTTCTTCAGGAGGGGAGTGATCTGTTCGGCGTGACCGTAACCGGCATGGAGATAATCGGCCGACAGTCCGCGCTGGGCGACGGCCTGGAATATCTCCTGCTCCTTGTTCGCCAAAAAAAGGCAGGCCGCCTTGGCCTTCATGGTTTCCACGGCGCTGTCTACAATCAACTGCAGCAGGGCGTCCATATCCCTGGTGGTCCCGAAGGCATCGCTGATTTTCATGATGGTCTTAAGATAACTTTGTTTCGCAGGCATCTTTCTTTCCCCCCTTATATCGTTTCCTGAATGATTTGCGTCAACGGCGGTTTTACGGATTGCCGTTTAGGCGCCGATTTCTTCCCTCCCCCCGTCGGGCGGGACACTTTGCCGGTCCGCAGTGCCGGGGCCGCCTTCCCTTCCCCGGCGGTTTGCCCGGCAGCCCCTGCCGCGGCCTCCTCGCTGCTTTGCGGAGCTGCGGCCGCGGTGACGGTTGGTTGTTCTTCTTCGCCGTCCCGGGCCCGGAGCCACCGGATGATCTTGGGAGCGAACTCCCGCTGACTCTTGGAACTTACATAGATGCCGATGTGTCCCGTGTCCAGGGAGATGTCCTCCGTATCGGTGCTGCCGACGCATTTGGTAAGCATATTGCACGCTTCCGGGGGAACGAGATGATCGTACATCCCGTAAAAATTAAGCAGCGGCATGGTGATCTTTTTCAAATCGACACGCCGGCCGCCGATTTCAAGCCTGCTCTGAATCAAGAGATTCTTTTGATAGAAATCGGCGGCGAACTGGCGGAAGGTCTCTCCGGGGACATCGGGGCTGTCGAAGATCCATTTTTCCATGCGGACGAAGTTTTCCACGAAGGATTTGTTCCCCATGTTTTCCATAAATCCCACATATTTGTCGATCATGAGCCGGGCCGGGTTCAGGAGCAGAAAACCGATGTTCATCACGTCTCCGGGTAGATTGCCGAAGGTGTCGATCATCTTGTCCGTGTCGATGGCCCGCATCCAGATATGCAGCAATCCCTTGTCCGTGGCGAAGTTGGTGGGTGTCACGGTGGTGATCAGGTTCTTGATCTTCTCCGGATGGAGAGCGGAATAGATGACACAGAAGGTGCCGCCCATACAGATACCCATGAGGTTGATCTTGGGACGTCCCGTTTCGGTGCGGATGAAATCGACGATATTGTCCATGTAACCGTTGACATGGTCGTCGATGGTGAGGAAACGGTCCTTTCGGGTCGGGTATCCCCAGTCGATCATGTACAGATCGATGCCGCTGTTGAGAAAGGTCTGGACGACACTCCGGTCCGGCTGGAGGTCCAGCATCGTTTCCCTGTTGATGAGGGCGTAGGTTACCAGCAGCGGCGTCTTCAGGGTGATATCGCCGGGGGTCCGGTAATGCTTCAGCTTGACCCGGTCTTCCTCGTAGACCACGTCGTAGGGGGTGGTGGCCATCTCCGTTTCCAGAGGACCAAGGAGGACCTCCGAAGCCCTGGTCACGGTTTCCTGCGCTTTTTCCGCTTCTGCGGCGATGTTGGCTAAAATGAGATCCAGGGATATCTTGGGTTGTTCCATGATCGTCACCTCCTGCAATCGGGGTTATTTCCGTTCTTTCCCTTTTCCGGCCAGTTCCTTTTCGAGGGCCCGCACGCGTTTCTTGAGCAGGTAGAGGTCTTTGTAAACATTGTCCATATCCCGGTTGGTGGGTACGGGCAGGGATTGCAGTACATCCTGCAATACCTCGTTTTTGGCTTGTACATAGATTTCCGCCTGGTCGAGCATCTCCCGGAATGCCGCCAGGTATTCCGGGGATTTGAAGAGATTCATATAGTGCCCTTCCAGAATCTTCACCCAAAGGTTATAGTATTCCTTGGCTTTGTCCGGGACTTTTCCTTCCTTGGCGAGCTCTTCCACCTTGTCCTGGAGGACCTGGACGGATTTCTCCATGGGCAGGTACAGCAGATAGAGAAATTCCGAGAGGGCGGCGTTGAGGACATTGGCCTGATCCGCCAGACGATGGAGCCGTTCCTGATAGTAGCGGGCCAATCCCAGCTGGGGGATGCGAAAATACTGGCGAAACTCCTCCTCGTAGATCTCCCGCCAGAGTTTGAAGACATCTTCTTCGAGGTTCTCGAACTTGTAAGCCTCGGTTTTCTGGCCGATCTTGCCGGCCTTATCCATGGCCTGCTTCTGAAGACGCAACGATGCCTCCCAGCCTGTTTTGGCGACTTTCAGGATAATTTCCGGCATGGTGTTGAGCCCCTTGAGCACGGCGTCGGCAACCTGGGGATCGTTGATCGCCGCCGCAGCGGACTGCATCCTCTTCAGGGCTGTTTCCATGGCTTCGATATAACGGTTTTTGATCTCTCCGCCGGTTTCAGGTACCTTGAAAGCAGGGGCGGCGGCAGGGAGGTCCTTGATCATGGAGGTCCAGAAGTCGGCGGAGGCCTTCATCCAGTCCTGAATCATGGTGTCGAGATTGGTCTGGTCCGATTTTTTGTCTTCCATTTTAGGCACCTCAATTATGTTGAAGAAAGCTTGTCGGGCTTGGGCCCGTTGTTTTTTGTTTGTGGGGAGAGAAGAAAATATGTGCCGTTAAGATATTATAAAAGTCCCGGACTGTCAACAGGATGTTTGCTCCCGCCGCGGACGCGGGCAAAGGGGAATATGTCGCTCCCCTGACGGCGGTTCCTTGGGCGACCCGCTTCCCGGTATCGCCGCTCCGGTTTCTCTCCGTTTACCCCCCGGCCGTGGCTGCGAAAATCCTATGCCCTTCCTTCCCCCGGCCGGTCGTCGAGGAGTTCCGTCCAGGGCAGAAGGGGAAAGTTGTCATGCAGGGAGTGATCGTCTTCCACCAGATGGTAGTGGAGGTTGGCGAAAACTGCTTCGGCAACGGGTCGGACTTCCTCCGGGGGGACTACGTCGTCCCTTCGGCCGTGGTAGAGATGGACCGGGCAGGTGAGGGTACGCCCCCGGTAAGGGGTGAATTCGTCCAGATTTATGGCCGGGGCCAGAAGAACGAGACGCCGGATGCGGTCGGGATGGCGGCAGGCATAGATGGCCGCCATCAAGCCCCCGTAACTGGAGCCCACCAGGATCAGCTCCGTTTTCCCCCCCAGGTCCGCTTCCAGTTTGATCAGACGTGCCGCCAGGGACCCCGTGTAATCCTCGATAATCATATCGGGATAGCGCTCCCGGAAATACATGCCCTTGGTTCCCCGGCCGGTGCTCTCCAGGCCGTGAACGAAAACTCTCGTTGCCGTCATTACCCCTCCCTCTCTCCGGTCTGCTTCCCCGTCGTCTTCCTGGTTCCCCCGGTCTGCCGCAACTGCCGACGCTTCTGCATATCCCGGGGTTAATATACCCCGCCGCCTGCTTCGTTCCCCGGGGTTTCGGCCACCCCGCAGTTTGATGAGTTCCTAAAACCACCCCTGCCCCGGGGAGCACCCCGAAGGATGGAAACGACGTTTTCACGGTAATTCATGATGGAAACGACGGATTAAAAATCTCCCCGGGCCGGGTGCGCCAATCACGAGGAATATTAAGTGCTTGTGCACATATCACCGTGATGGATGGGGAAGCGTTTTTACCGCATACGGCCTTGGGGCGATGTCGTCAAGCCTGCTTTGGGGTAGGTGATTGATTTGCCCCCATCTGGCCCCTGATGAAGCGCCGCCTCGGCGACCCAGTTCCCTGGTGGCGATTTTGCATAATCGAAGCCATCTGTCAATAATCTTTCCCCTTTTATTGCTTTCCGGGCGTTACTGTGATAGAAAGCCGGCAAATATCGCTGAGGTATCTTTTATGGCGCGCATCACCCCCTTTCAAGCCCTCCGGCCCGTTCCTCCGTTTGCCGATAAAGTCGCGGCGCCTCCCTATGACGTCATCGACGTGGCGGAGGCCCGGGCAATGGCCGACGGCAACCCCTGGAGTTTCCTTCATGTGGAGAAATCGGAGATCGATCTGCCGGATTACCCCGAGGTCGAGGAAGCGGCTGTGTTCCGGGCCGCCGCCGACAATCTGGAGCGGCTCCGGGCGGAGCGGGTCCTTATTCAGGACCCGTCCCCGTGTTTTTACGTTTATGCCCAGGAAATGGGCGGGAGGCGCCAGTACGGGATTGTCGCCGGGGCCAGTGTCCGGGAGTACGAAACGGGGTTGATCAAGAAACACGAACATACCCGGGCGGACAAGGAACAGGAGCGGATCGGCCACGTAGATACCGTCGGCGCCCAGACCGGACCGGTCTTTATCGCCTACCGGCGGCGGGAGGAGATCGACGATCTCGTGGCCCGGATTGTCCAGACGCCGCCGGAGTACGATTTTGTCGCCCCGGACGGGGTGGGCCATCAGGCCTGGGTGATTGGCGATCCGTCTTTGATCACCCGGCTGACGGACTACTTTGCCGCGGTTCCGACCCTGTATATCGCCGACGGTCACCACCGGGCCGCGGCGGCGGCGGCGGTGGCGAACCGGCGCCGGAACCGGGATCCCCGGCCGGCCGCCGACCGGCCCTATGAAACCTTCCTGGCCGTCCTCTTTCCCCATGACCAGCTCCGGATCATGGATTACAACCGGGTGGTCCGCGATCTCAACGGTCTGACGGAGACGGCGTTCCTCACCCGGATTTCTCGAGATTTCGAGGTGGTGGACGGCTTTGCGGAACGTTCTCCGGACCGGCGACGTGAATTCGGGATGTATCTCGACGGGCGGTGGCGGCGGCTGATCTTTAAAAAAGGGCTTCCGGACTCCGGCGATCCGGTGCGGTCCCTGGATGTCTCCATTCTCCAGGAATACGTCCTGGGGCCTGTTCTCGGTATCGCCGATCCGCGGACGGACCGGCGCATCGATTTCATCGGCGGCATCCGGGGGATGGGGGAACTGGAACGGCTGGTCGACTCCCGGCGCTTCGCCGTGGCCTTCTCCCTTTGCCCTACGACCCTCGTGGAACTTATGGCGGTTGCCGACGCCGGTCTGGTGATGCCGCCTAAATCCACGTGGTTCGAGCCGAAACTACGCAGCGGCCTGTTTGTCCATCTTCTTTGATTGACGGGTTGCCGGTTCGGCCGGCGGGAAAGGAATCGCAAAACTTGACGGCGCATTGATAAAGTCCACAGGCGGCGAAAGCACTTCCTCCCTCGTCAGGGCAACGTGCGTGCGCGTGATGCTCATTACTCATGATTCGTGCATTCTGCTCCCGGCGGTGTTTATTTTGTCGCCTCCTCGACGGCTTTTAGGCGTTCATCAAACCGGAATGGGGAGCATTTGTTCTTCTCCTCCCTGTTGGCATTTTACGAACTCGTCTCTGGATGGGCGATGGCAGATTCCGGATCGGCGCTTCCCGGCGGCATCCTGCTTAGGGAAGGGGAAACGGTGGACGAAATCCTGGGGGGGCGGCTCCTGGTCATCCAGCAGCGCCGGGGCTACCGCTTTTCTGTCGATGCCTTGCTCCTGGCCCACTTTGTCCGCATGCGGACGGGTTCGACACTCCTGGACCTGGGGACGGGCAGCGCCGTGATCCCCATGATCCTCTGCCGGCGCTGGCACTGCGCCCGGGCGGCGGGTCTGGAGCTCCAGGAAGAACTGGCGGAGATGGCGGGGCGAAGTCTGGAGCTCAACGGTCTGGCCGACACCATCGCCATCATCCCCGGTGACGTGCGGGCGGTGGCGGAGTTGGTCTCCCCCCGTTCCTTCGACGTGGTGACCCTCAATCCTCCTTACCGGAAACTCCGTTCGGGAAGGATCAACCCCCTGGCCCAGAAGGCCCGGGCCCGTCACGAGCTTGACGGCGGCCTCAGCGACTTCCTCGTGGCCGCCGCCTATGCGGTACGTCCGTCCGGGAGTGTCTGCGCCATCTATCCCGCCCGCCGCATGGCGGAACTGATCTTCCAGATGCGCCGTCACCACCTCGAACCGAAGCGGATGCAATTGGTCCATTCCCGGAGGGAGGGAGAAGGGGAGTTCGTGCTGATGGAGGGGCGGCCGGCGGGGGGGGAGGAGTTGAAGGTCTTGCCGCCCCTGTTCATTTATGAGGCAGATGGGACATATACCCCGGCGATGCAGGATGTCTTCAACGGCCTTTCCGCTTCTCCAGGAAACGCCGGCGGCTGATTTCCCTGGTCATCACCCGGCGGAGGATTCCCCGGAGCTCGGGGTCGCCGACGGCATCGAGACTTTCCTTTATCAGGCGCTTATCCCGGGCATTGAGGGCGTCCAGCCACGCGGCGGGATCCGCGGCGGGAACGACGTTTGCCGGCGGCGCCGGGGTTACGCCCAGGGAGAGTTTCAGTTCCCGGACGTCGCCTTTGCCATAGAGGCTGTTGAAACGCTGGAGGATGTCTTTTTTTAGAAACTGGAGGTGGTGCATCCAGACCGAGGACGATACCTTCACCATGAGTATGCCTCTTTTGACGGTTTCCGGTGCCGTCTGGGCGGCGATCTGGTCCCCCACGGCCTCGTTCCAGATCCGGCGCAGAGAAACGTCGCCGGTAGTTAAAGGGACTCCCTGCTTTTTCATTAAGCTCTGGAGTACCTCCCCGAGCGGGGCGGGCTGATATCGTAAGCGACGTCGGGCCATAGGTCTGTTCCTCTGTGACAGCTTCATGCCTCCTCCCGTCACGCCCCCAGACGGGGCTGACGAAGGATGGCGAACTCGCAAAAAACCCCATGCCCCGCGGGATGCCGCGAAGCATGAAAACGGCATTTTCACAGTTAGTCATCCTGGAGACGCCGGCGTAAAAAGATCCGCAGGCAAGGTAGGCAAATCCTTAGGAACCGGCAAAGGTGAACCTTATGTGTGTACATCGCCGTGATGAAAGAGGAAACGCTTCCACCGGCCACGGACTTTTTAGGATGTCGTCCAAGATGAAAACATTCAATCAGTTACGGGCATCTTCATGCCGAATATCAAAGGAGACCGTATGTCGCTGGACAATTTGCTTTCCCGAGTCAAACAACATCCCCGCTATTCCGAGGTCGGAATGATCCTCTGTCATAACGGTGTGGTCCGTGCCACTTCCCGGGACGGACGGCCCGTTGCGGAACTCACCGTGGTTGCCGACCGTCGCCGCCTTGCCGAGATCGTGGCGGACATAAAATGCCTCCCCGGCATCGTGGAGGTCCTGGCGGAGGTACGGGAGGGGACCCTCCGGGTGGGCGACGATATTATGTTCGTCGTCGTGGCCGGGGACATTCGGGAAAACGTCTTTCCCGCCCTCCAGGAAGCCGTCAACGCCATCAAACGGGACGTGACGAAGAAAGCTGAGCGTTGATCCGGCGGGATCGTCAGATTATTTTCTTGAGCTCCGTTACGAAGACGTCGTAGGTGCCCCGGTCGAAGAGTACGAAGCGGATCAGTTCGATGTCCTCGTGCCCTCTCAGATAATCCACCGCCGTCTTCAAAGCGATGTGGGCCGCCTCGCCCAGGGGATAACCGTACACCCCCGTGCTGATCGCCGGGAAGGCCACGCTTTTCAGTTTCCGGGCCGCCGCCAGTTTCAGGCTTTCGGCATAGGCGCTGCGGAGGAGGTCCGCCTCTCCCCTGGTGCCGCCGCGATAAACCGGACCGACGGTGTGAATCACATACTTGGCCTTCAGTTTCCCTCCCGTGGTGATCACCGCCTGTCCGGTGGGACAGCCGCCGATCCGCCGACATTCCTCCATGATGGAGGGTCCCCCGGCGCTATGGATGGCCCCGTCCACCCCGGCGCCGCCGGCCAGGCGGGAATTGGCGGCGTTGACGATAGCCTCCGTGTCCTCCCGGGTGATGTCTCCCTGGACCAGAGACAGGATTCCTCTGTTGATCGGAACGTCCATATTATCGACCTCTTATCCTTTGATCTCTTTCTGGAGTGGTGTTTGTAAACAAGCCCTGTTTTTCCCCAGCCGTTTCGCTTCGTACATGAGCCGGTCGGCTCTGTTCACGAAGGTCATCATGTCTTCCCCGGAGCTATACTGGGCTACCCCCATGCTCAACGTCAGGTGTACTTCCCGGCCGGGATCGGGGGTGAATATCTCTTTCTGGAATTCCCGGCGGATCCTTTCCGCCGTTACGGCGCCTTCGGTACCGGACGTCATCGGCAATATGATGGTAAATTCCTCGCCGCCGTACCGGTAGGCGGAATCCGTCTGACGGAGCGATCTTTTCACCACCTGCCCCAGTCGCGACAGAACCTCGTTCCCGTTGAGATGACCGTAGGTGTCGTTGAAGTTCTTGAAATTGTCCAGATCCAGCAGCATGAGGGTCAGCGGTGATCCGTAACGCTCCGCCCGGGAGATTTCGATCCTTAGCTGCTCATAGAAATAACGGACGTTATAGAGACGGGTAAGGTCGTCAATGATGCTCAATTCTCTATATTTTTGCTCACTTTCCCTCAGCATCGTCTCCATCTCTTTGCGCTTGGTGATATCGCGCCCGACGCCGAATCTGCCGGTGACCTTGCCTTGGCCATCGTAAAGATTCGAAGCCAGAAACTCGACATCGACCCGCCGGCCGTCCTTGTGGAGCAACACCGTTTCATAGGGCATGGAGGGGGCGCCCCGGACGCCCATTTTGTATCTCTCGATAACCGCCGCCCGCTCCTCCGGGGCGATCACCATTGTGAAAGGTAGACCCGCGAGCTCGGCAAGGGGATAACCGGTGGCCTTTTCGAAATTTGGATTGACATAGGTGAAATAACCGCCGCGGGAAACCATGAAGACGAAATCATTCGTGGTTTCCACGAGCGTCCGGTACTTGAGCTCGCTTTCCAGCAGCCTTTCCTCGGTGGCTTTACGTTCGGTGATATCCATATTGAAGCCATACCAGGTGACGGTGCCGTCAGCCAGTCTCTCGGGGAGGGAATTGCCCATCATCCATCGGATCGGCCCGCCCGGGATCTGCACCCGGTACTCGCATTTCCAGACGGTCAGATCGCGGGCCGATTTTTCTATGGAATCGATTAACATTTCCAGGTCCGCGGGATAGATCATCCTGGCGATGGGGGAGAAATCGTCGCACACGTCCCGGGGAGAACAGCCGAAGATATCTTTGATCGCATCCGTGGTGAAAGGCACGCAGTAGGTTCCGTCGGGCTTCCTGGTAAACTGGTAAATCACCCCCGGGACCAGGGAGGTAAGTTTCTCCCATCGCCGGTCCCGTTCCCGGAGCTCCTCTTCCGCCTTACGAAGCTTGATTCTCTTGTCTTTCTCTTTCAGTTCCCTCCCGATCGCGATACCCAGCCGGGAGAGGTTGTCTTTACCGACATAATCGTGGACGCCGGATTTCATGATCGCCACGGCCGTTTCCTCGCCGATGCATCCGGAAACGAGGATGAAGGGGGTCTCCAGGCCGAGATCATGGTGGTATCGGAGGACATCCGGAGCGGAGAAGCCCGGCAGCCGGTAATCGCACAGGATGATGTCCCAGGATTTCGTCTTCAGGGCGGTTTGCAAGGCAGCCATATTGTCCACCCGTTCCACGGCGGGGACATAGCCCCCCTTTTCCATCTCCCGGATCATCAAGAGGGCGTCGTCTTCGTTATCCTCGACCAGCAGGACTTTCAGATCTTGACGCATTGAATTTGCCTCGCTGAATTTAATTACTGAGGGAGAATTTTCCTGTCAAGATAAAAGATGGGCGCCGCGAATACTCTTTTGCCGTCGTGCCGAAAACTACGGCTTCCTTTTCCTTGGTCCCGGGTAAAGGGTGCTCCCGAAGGTGAAAAAAACAGGCTGGGCGGTACAACGATCGGGTGGCGTTGAAAAAAAAGGCCCCCGGGGAGATACCTCCCCGGGGGCCTTGCCCGTTTATCGGTTTGGTGGGCCGTAATTTTACCGTCCGACCGGTTTTACATCATGCCGGGGTAGCCGCCGCCTCCGGGCATGGGGGGCATGGCCGATTTTTCTTCCGGTTTCTCGGCGATCATGCACTGGGTGGTCAGCATCAGGGAGGCAACGGAGGCCGCGTTCTGCAGGGCGAAACGGGTGACCTTCGTGGGATCGATGACGCCGGCGGCGATCATGTCTTCATACTGATCCGTCCGGGCATTGAAGCCGAAGGAACCCTTTTTCTCCTTTACCTTTTCCACGACCACGGAGCCTTCCATGCCGGCGTTCGCGGCGATCATCTTCAGGGGCTCCTCGAGGGCCTTCTTCACGATGTTGGCGCCGACGGCCTGGTCGCCTTCCAGCTTCAGCTTCTCCAGGGCGGGCAGGGCGCGGATGTAGGCCACACCGCCACCGGGGACGATGCCTTCTTCCACGGCGGCCCGGGTGGCGTTCAGGGCGTCCTCGACACGGGCCTTCTTTTCCTTCATTTCCGTCTCCGTCGCGGCGCCGACCTTGATGACGGCCACGCCGCCCACGAGCTTCGCCAGGCGTTCCTGGAGCTTCTCACGGTCGTAATCGGAGGTGGTTTCCTCGATCTGGGCGCGGATCTGCTTCACCCGGCCTTCGAGGTCGGCGCGCTTGCCGGCGCCGTCGATAATGGTGGTGTTGTCCTTGTCGATGACGATCTTCTTGGCCCGGCCGAGGTCCTCAAGGCGGGTGTTTTCCAGCTTGTAGCCCATATCCTCGGAGATCATCTTGCCGCCCGTGAGGATGGCGATGTCTTCCAGCATGGCCTTGCGGCGGTCACCGAAGCCCGGGGCCTTCACGGCGGCCACGTGGAGGGTGCCGCGGATCTTGTTGACCACCAGGGTGGCCAGGGCCTCGCCTTCCACGTCCTCGGCGATGATGAGGAGGGGCTTGCCCATCTTGGCGATCTGCTCGAGGATGGGGAGGAGGTCCTTCATGCTGCTGATCTTCTTCTCGTTGATGAGGATGTAGGCATCTTCCAGACTCACTTCCATCTTTTCGGCGTTGGTGACGAAATAGGGGGAGAGGTAGCCGCGGTCGAACTGCATCCCTTCCACGATGTCCAGTTCCGTCTCGAGGCCCTTGTTCTCCTCCACGGTGATGACGCCTTCCTTGCCGACCTTGCCCATGGCCTCGGCGATGATGCCGCCGATGCCCTCGTCGTTATTGGCGGAGATGGTGCCGACCTGGGCGATTTCCTTCTGGTCTTTCGTGGGTTTGCTGAGCTTGCGGAGTTCGGCGACTACGGCCTCCACGGCCTTGTCGATGCCCCGCTTCACATCCATGGGGTTGCTGCCCGCGGCGACGGTCTTGGCGCCTTCGCGGTAAATGGCCTGGGCCAGGATCGTGGCGGTGGTGGTGCCGTCGCCGGCGACGTCGCTGGTCTTGCTGGCCACTTCCCGGACCATCTGGGCGCCCATGTTTTCAAACTTGTCTTCCAGTTCGATCTCTTTCGCTACGGTAACGCCGTCCTTGGTGACGGTGGGGGAACCGAAGGACTTGTCGAGAATGACGTTTCTGCCTTTGGGGCCGAGGGTGACCTTGACGGCGTCGGCCAGGGTGTTTACGCCCTTGAGAATCGACTTCCTCGCCTCTTCATCATACTGAAGTATTTTTGCTGCCATGTATTTATTCCTCCTTCGTCGGGTTTTTTACTTGCCTTCGATGACGCCCAGAATGTCGTCTTCGCGCATAATGAGATATTCCTTGCCGTCGATCTTCACTTCCGTGCCGGCATACTTGCTGAAAAGAACCTTGTCGCCCGCCTTGACGTCAAGTTTGATGAGTTTGCCGTCTTCGGCGACCCTTCCCTTGCCGACCGCGATGACCTTGCCCTCCATGGGCTTTTCCTTGGCGGTATCGGGGATGATGATGCCGCCCTTGGTCTTCTCCTCTTCCGCCAAGCGCTCCACGATGACTCTGTCCTGCAATGGCCTGATCTTCATGCTCTCCTCTCCTTTCACGAATAAATATATTTAGATTTTAAAGGCAAATCATCCTACCCGGCTTATCGCGGCCTAAAATATACATCAAATCCGTTGTGTCAAGGTTGGCCGATCTTTTTTTGCCGAAAAATTTTCCGGATAAATTATGGGCAACGGTCCATATTTGCCTGCCCTGTCCGGGCAGGCAAAAGCAGGGCGGGAGGGGCTGATAGGTGTGGCTAACGGGCGGGGGTTTTGATCTCCACGGGCACCTTGGCGAGCCGACGAAACTTTTCGGCATCGGCCCGGGTTCCCACGATGTCGCCCCAATGAATGGGAATGGCCACGGCGGGGTTGATGAGGGCTGCCGCCTCCGCCGCCTCGGCGGCGGTCATGGTGTAGGTGCCGCCGACGGGCAGGATGGCGATGTCCGCCCGGATGTCTTTCATGGCGGGGATGAGGTCGGTGTCGCCGGCAAAGTAGATCCGCTTGCCGTCCACGGTCAGGATGAACCCCAGCCATCCGTTGGCTTCGGGATGATAGGGCTTGCGTGGGTTGTAGGCGGGGACAGCCGCGATCGTAACCGCGCCGACCGTTACGGCGTCGCCCGGCGCCATGGTCCGTACGTTGCCGGTCAATTGGGCGGTGACATCCGCGGGGCCGACGACGGTCGTTTCCGGTTTGCGGAGCTTCTTGATGTCTCCCGGGGAAAAATGGTCGTGATGGCTGTGGCTGATCAGGATCAGGTCCGCCCGGGGTTCCCCGGCAACCTTCCAGGGGTCGATATAGATAATCTGTTCACCTTCGATCCGGATGCCGGCATGTCCCAGCCAGAAGATCTTCTCTTGCATGTCACACCTCCGAAGAATGCGTCAGAATCTTTACCTGACGGAATCACTACCGCAAACAGGGAGGAGCTTCAAGAAAAATTTCATCTTCAGCGTGGGTGGCGGCGGACGTGGCGCGGGACCGGGAGCCCTATCACCGGCAGGCGCCAGGGAGCGATTGACGGGCCTATTTGATGAAAACGACGCTCAGGCTGTAAACGAGGGCGGAGACCACGGCGGTGATGGGGATGGTGAGGACCCAGGCCCAGACGATGGTCCCCGCCACCCCCCAGCGCACGGCGGTGAGCCTTTTGGTGGCCCCCACTCCCATGATGGCACCGGCGATGGTGTGGGTCGTGCTGACGGGGATGCCGCCCAGGGAGGCGCCGATGATGGAGATGGCCGCCGCCGTCTCGGCGCAGAAGCCGCCGATGGGCTGGAGCTTGGTGATCTTCGTGCCCATGGTTTTGACGATCCGCCAGCCGCCGCTCAGGGTGCCCATGGCGATCACCGTATAACAACTGAAGACGACCCAGAAGGGGATGTGGAACACCGGACCGATCAGCCCCTTGCTGTAAAGGATGATGGCGATGATGCCCATGGTCTTCTGGGCGTCGTTCATCCCGTGGCCGAGGCTGTTGATGGCCGAGGAGCACAACTGAAGCTTCCGGAAGAGTTTCATGGAGCGGGCGACATTGGAATTCCGACTGAGATTCAGGACCAGGGTCATCATGCACAGGCCGAGGATCATGCCGATGGTGGGGGATAAAAAGATAAAAAGGGCGGTCTTGACAATTCCCCCCCAGACCAGCGTCCCGATGCCCGCCTTCAGGATGCCGGCGCCGATGAGGCCGCCGATGAGGGCATGGGAGGAGCTGCTGGGCAGCCCCAGATACCAGGTGGTGAGATTCCAGATGATGGCACCGCCCAGAGCGGCGAAAATAACGTAATTGTCGATGATGTCCGGATGGATGATCCCGACGCCGATAGTTTTGGCCACCGGCGTGCCGATGATGAAGATGGCGGCGAAGTTGAAAAACGCCGCCCACATCACGGCGATCCGTGGGGAGAGCACCCGGGTGGAGACAACGGTGGAGATGGAATTGGCGGCGTCGTGAAAGCCGTTGATAAAATCGAAAGAAAGGGCGACGGCGATCAGAAAGATGACGAATCCAAGTGAGTCAATCATGGCATGATGTTATAAAGAACCTGGTCTTGACGGCCCCGGGCGGGCAAAGATCAGCCATTTTTCAGGACGATGCCTTCCACGATGTTGGAGACGTCCTCGCAGACATCCAGCGTCTCCTCGAAACGTTCGAAGATCTCTTTCCATTTGATGAGCTCGATGGGGTCCGTTTCGGACTCGAAGAGCTTGGCCATGGTCGTTCTGAGGATCTGGTCGCCGGCGTTTTCGATGGTGTTGATCTCCACGCAGGCTTCCAGGATCATGGGGGCGTTTTTCATGTCCCGCAGGCCCAGGATGATCTTTTTTACCTTTTCCGTGGCCGCGTTGAGCAGCTTGGCCTGCTCCAGGAGCTCCGGTGCCGGGGATTTGATCTTGTACAGGGACATGCGGATGGCCGAGGCCTCCGTCATGTCGAGGATGCTGTCCATCTTGTTGACGAGGGCGTAGATGTCCTCCCGGTCCAGGGGGGTGAGAAAGGTCTTGTGCATCTTTTCGTAGGTCCGGTGGGTGATGACGTCCGCCTCGTGCTCCAGTTCCTTGAGCTTGACGAGGTGCGTGGCGAAGGAACCATAGTCATGAAGCATGTCGAGAAAGAGCTTGGCCCCCTCGTCGATCTTGTCCGCCAGCTCCTCGAAGAGGTCGTAGAATTTCTCCTCTCGCGGAATTAGTCGCATCTTCATGTCCTCCCGATGGTGCTATCGTGTGTTGCGGATCGTCTGCCGTGACTCCACCGCCCGTGATTTTCCGGAAACCCTCTATCGGATTGCGCGCCAAAAAGCAACCCTTATCTTGCCGGTCAGGAAGATGGGGGTTGCAAGTTTGCGGTTCATCAAATTTCCCTTATTGCAGGACTTCCCGTACCTTTCCCGCCAGTGTTTCCATCTGGAAGGGCTTCTGGAGAAAGCCGTTGCAGCCCCGTGCCATTATTTCCCGGGCCCGGCTGTCGATACTGTAGCCGCTGGAGAGCAGGACCTTGATGCCCGGGGCGATCCGGCGGAGATGCGTGAACGTCTCCTCGCCCGACAAACCGGGCATGATCATGTCGAGGATGACCAAATCGAATCCCTGCGGGTCGGCGGCCAGGATCTCCACCGCCTCCTGTCCGTTCCGGGCCGTGCGGACCCGATAACCCAGAATTTCCAGGATGTCCCGGCTTACCGACAGTACCGTTTCCTCGTCATCGACGAGCAGGACGGCTTCCGAGCCCGTCGGGACAAAGGCGGATCTGGCCGGGGCGGTACGGGCGACGGCCTTGTCGGAGGCGGGCAGATAGATCCGGAAGGTCGTGCCCAGGCCGAGTTCGCTTTCCACCAGGATGGTCCCGGCATGGCCTTTGACGATCCCATAGACGGTAGCCAGTCCCAGGCCGGTTCCCCTCCCCATGGCCTTGGTGGTGAAAAAGGGGTCGAAGATCCGGGACATAGTCTGGGCGCTCATCCCCACGCCCGTGTCGGTGACGGAAAGAAGGATATAGCGGCCTGCCGGCAGATCGATGCCGGTGATCCCGTCCGCGCCGAGACGGACATTTTCGGTGGCGATCCGCACCTCTCCCCCGCCGGGCATGGCCTGGCAGGCGTTCACGAAGATGTTCATCAGCACCCTTTCCATCTGACTCGTATCGACTTCCACCGTCCAGAGATCCGGCGCGGGTAAGATCCGAACGAGCACATCCTTTCTCGACCTGCTGAAGATGAGGGCGGTTTTGTCGATCAATTCATTCATGTCCGCGGGCTTCTTTTCATAACGACCGCCCCGGGCGTAACCGAGGATCTGCTTTGTCAGGTCGGCGCCGCTGGCCACCTGTTTTTCGATCCCTTTGAGATATTCGTAAAGGGGATGGGACGGGTCCGTCCCCAGGAGTGCCAGCGAGGCGTACCCCTGGATGCCCATGAGCAGGTTGTTGAAGTCATGAGCGATGCCTCCCGCCAACGTGCCGATGGCCTCGAGCTTCTGGGACTGGGCCAGGTCATGCTCCAGACGGCGTCGTTCTTTCTCCGCCTGGACCCGGCCGCTGATGTCCATCATGGTGCCCTCGTAATGACTTGTCTTCCCATGGGTGTCGCGGACCGCCCAAACACTCATGGACACCCAGACTTCTTCCCCGTCCCGCCGGTAGACCTTGTGTTCGAAATTGTCCACCCGCGCGTCGGCTTCGAGGATCGCGCGGAAGCGGTCCCGCAGCTCCCCCTTCACGAAGAACTGCCTGCCGATATCGGTTATCGAGGTCAGCATTTCCTCCGGCGAGCTGTAGCCGCAGATCTGCGCCATGGCCTGATTGACGCTGATAAACCGCCCTTCCCGGTCATACTGGAAGATGCCTTCGGCGGCCCGCTCGAAGATGCTCCGGTATTTATTTTCACTCTTTTCCAGGGCCTTCTGCGTTTTCCATCGCTCCGTGATGTCGCGGACGATGCCCCGGACGACAGGCGTCTTCCCCTCCTCGTTCTTCAGGGTGTTGTTGTATTCCAGAACCCGCCGTTCGCCCCGGGAGGTATCGATGGACATCAATCCGGAGGCGGCGCCGTTTTGTCTGATGGCCGCCAAATAGACGTCTTCGAAATCCCGGCGGTACGCGGGGGTGATGAACTCGCTGACTTTCCTGCCGATTATCTCTTCGGGTCGGTATCCGAAGATGGCGGCGCCGGCGGGGTTGATGGAGAGGAATCTCCCCTCCAAATCATGAGTGCAGATCAGATCGCGGCTGTGTTCGAAAAGGTCCCGGAAGCGGGCTTCGCTACGCCGGAGGGCGTCCTCGGTCCGGTGGCGCTCCGAGATGTCGCGGGCCGAGGTCATGACGGCCTGGATGTCGCCGCTGCCGTCCCTTTCCGGGACGAGAAGCCAGTCGATCCAGACGCCGCTGGGCAGTTGAAATTCCAGCCGATGGGAAATCCCTTCTTGAAAGACCTTGTTGAGCGCCTCTTCCCATATCCGGATCAGATCCTCGGGGAAGCCCAGCTCCCGGTGGGTCTTGCCGAGGAAGTCCGCCGGCGGGATACCCGTGCTCTTTTCTGCCGCCGGGTTTACATAGAGATGGCGATGCTGTCTGTCGAAGCGCATGATGACGTCTTCGGAATTCTCTGCCAGGGCCCGGAACATCTCCTCCCGCTCCCGGGCCAGGGTCTGGATCTTTTTCAACTCCGTGACATCCACCAGGGAGGCCACGCTTTGCTCCGTCCCCGGGATCAGGTCGATGTAAAGAAGGATATTCTTCACCGCCCCGTCTTTGTCGCGGAAGCGGAATTCGTATTTTTTCGGGACCCGGGAGGGATCGACACGACGTTCCCGGTGGCGGGCCTTCATGATCTCCAGATCCTCTGTCACGACGAATTCCGTCCATTTTTTGCGGCCCTCTATCTCCTGCCGGGGATAGCCGGCGAGGCGGGCGAATCCCTCGTTGGCCATGGCAATGGTGGCGTCCGCCTCGATGATCACCGCGGCGGTCCCGATGTTTTCGAATATCGCCCGATATTGCTGCAGCGAAGTCGCCAGGTTCTCCTGGGCGGCCCGGACCGATTTTATCTCCCCCTGCTGTTTCCAGAGGAAGAACCCCAGGCCGGCGAGGGTGAGGCCGGCGCCGGCGGCGAGGATCAGCGCCTGGAAATCCCCGGCGGACCAGGCGTAATGAAGCAGTGCGCCGGTAATGACAAAAACGAGGAGCAGGACGACGGGAAAGGGGTTTGGTGACAGCGCGGGTTTCTTCATGGAGGTGGTTTCCCTCTCTGCGATTGTTCCTGTCGGGGCTGACAGGCGGCGCGCCTCCGGAAACGGTACGAAGATGATGCCGACAAGGGAGGCTGTTTCCCGCGGCAGTTTGCGGACCATTTTCTCGTAAGTTAATTTTAAGTTATGGAGATGTCAAGGATGAACATGGGCGGACCCGGTCGATTCCCGGCGGGGGCATGGTTTGCCGGTGTTTTGTTTTTTTTGTTGGCATGACGATTGCTTGTTAAATGTCGACAAATCTTTGGGGAAAGAGGGCCATGTTACAGGAACAAAGAATAAAGACCTCGGATCTATTGAACTTCATGGGGCAGACCCCGGCGGACAACGTGGAAGGACTTGCGGAGTCGGTGCCCTGGAAGAGTGAAGCGGCGACCTGGTATCTGGAGAATGTCTTCAAGTACGAGAACTATCTCGATTCTCTGTGCCGCAGCTACATGTACTTCGCGCCGGTGGCGGCGGTCGCCCATTGGCAGCGCCTGGCCTGGCGGACCTTCGTCACGGATCCCATCAGAAAGAATGTGCAACTGAGCGTCCGCCTCCGTAAGGAACCGGATATCTTCAGGGATACCAACAGTTGGATTTACAGGGCCTACGGTAAATTGCTCTTCAGTCTGACCGAACACGTGATGACCGATGACCGCTTCGACCGGGAAAAGGCCGAACAGTTGGTCACAACCCCCCGGGGCCGGGAACGCCTGAAATTCTTCGCCGGGGAGTTTGCCCGCCTGGAAAAGGCCTATACCGCCCGGGGCCTCACGAGGTTGCGGGCCATGAAGACCCTCCTGGAGTGCCTGCTCATGGTGATTACCGCCACGCCCCTCGAGGGCAGGCGCTTGCCCTACATGCCGTACGACAAAGACGGTGTGCCGGCGAAAAGCTGGGAGGAATACCTGGCGGACAATTACCGGCGTTTCGAGAACCTCTATCAGGCCAATGCCTTCGACCCCAAGGAATATGCCCGACGGGCCACCCGGGGGAAGATCGGCTGTACCCCCTTCGAAATCGTCGCCGATTCCGCCATGCGGACCGCCACGCTGCGTCGTTATCTTCTTCCCGAGGGCGTTACCCCGAACGGCTGGGTGCTCTATCTCTCCAGCCCCCTGATCAACAAACCGGAAATATTCGATCTCGCCCCCGGGAAGTCCGTCGTCGAGGGGCTCATCCGGGAAGGCTTCACCGTCTATATGGTGGATTACGGCCAGCCTACCGGCGCGGAACAGGATGTGGGCCTCGATTATTACAGCAAGACCATCCCCGATGCCTATCTCGAGCTGATTACCCGCCGCCATCCCCGACAAAAAATCGGCATTGTCGGCTATTGCATGGGCGGCGCCCTGATCCTGCCCTATCTCGCCCGCCGGGCCGAGGAAAGGTACGCGGCGGGCCTGTCCCTGGACATCGAGCGGGTGTGCCTCATGGCGGCCCCCATCAAATTCGACGACGGGGCGAGCGGTCAGGGCCAGATGCGGAGCTATATCAAAAGAAATTACAATACCTATCTCATGGAAGAGCTCTTCAAATACGTCAATGTCCCGCCCCAGGTGATCGATTACGGCCTGAGCGAGATTCAGCCCGGCGTCCAGCACAACGTTTTGGCGGGTTTTTACGAACGGGCCGTCCAGGCCGAGGCCCTGGAGGACGCCGCGCCGTTCCTCTTCTGGCTGACCCACGGCACCCGCTTCCCCCTGCGGGCCCATCGGGAGTGGCTGGGAAGATTTTTCCTCGGCAACGAGGTCATGGAAGGAACATATTGCCTGCCCTCCCGGATCGCCGCCCTGGACGGCAGACCGGTGAACATGGGCATGCTGGCGGAGGCGGGGGTGGCGCTGTTCGACTACCGGGGCACCCGGGATCCCATCGCCCCGGCGGGGTCGTGCGTGGCGAGCGAAACCTGGGGTCGGGTGGGGACCGGCAACCGGACGGTGGAGAAAAACATCGGTCATATCTTCGTCGTCAGCAAGAAACTCCTGGGGGAGTTCCTCGCCCATGTCCGGGATTTCTTCCTGGGAAAATAACCACCGCCCCCGCACCTGTTTGTCCCCCGGGGCGATTCGCGACGACATCACGACGCGCTGTGAAATGATCACGACGGTTTGCCGTTACGAACCTCCCCATGACGGCACGCCGTCACAAGGCAGGATGAAAATTGCGGGACGCGCTCCGCAGTGTCCGCAGCGGCTCCGTTAATGATAAACCGTTGTAGATCAATAACATATGCACGCATTTGCGAGTGAAATGGCGCGGCACGGAGCATGATGGTTTTTTACGAAATCCTCATTCTTGACAAGCCCTTTGGTTTTCCCTATAAACGAACCGTGTGGCGGCGGCTCGGCGACACTCCCGCGCTGCGGTGCGGAGGGGCGGTTTAGAGGTGTTCGCGGGGACGAAGATATCATAGCTTCGTTAAGTTCTCGATAAATTCATCTTTAGTTGCGGTCACCCGGGCGTGGGGCGGTGATAAGGAGGGAAGATCATGGCCGATACACTGGATGTCATCATCCTTGACGACGACAAGATGGTCTGTGAGTTGATCGCCGACCTGGTCAAGAATTTCTATACCTGGGGCGACGTTTTTGCCTTCACGGATTTCGATCAGGCCGTGAAGCACTGCCTCCAAAGGGAGGTGGGGGTGGCGATATTCATCGTGGACGTCTATCTGTCGGGCAAGAACGCCTTTTCCTTCCTCGATGCCATTGCGGACAAATTCCCCATGGCCTTCGAAGACACCATCATCATTACCGGCAATGCCAGCGACGACATCGTCAACATCTGTCTGGCCTCGGACATCAATTATCTCCTGGAGAAACCCGTGCGTCCCTACGCCCTGCAGTTGGCGGTGCGGGCAATTGTTTCCAAGTATCTGTATTTCGTAAAGAAACTCCACATGAACCCGGAGCTCATCGAAAGCTTGAGCAAGTTCCAGCCCTGACACTGCGGGAAGTCCACCGGACCGGTTCCGGGAATACCTGCCGGCCGTTACCGTAAAATGTTCTTGCCGGCGGCTTTTCCGTGGCTTACCGGCCGTTCGTCAGGCGGTTTCCTGCCGCGCACGGCGCCGGGGGCAGGAGATGAAAAAGCGGGAGACGCTGTCTCTCCCGGCGGTTCACGGCGCCGGTCTTTTCGCCCCTCTCCCCGACCGGCGCCGGTTTCTGAACCAGAACACCCACGGCGCCAGCCCTCCCACCAGGGCCGCCAGGGAGGGGAGGCCGATAAAGATCAGGAAGAAGAGACGCCAGGCATCCTCGTATTCCCGGGAGTGACCCATGGGGTTCGCGACGGGCATGAGGCCCATCTTCACCACCATCACCACCCCGTAAAGACCGATCACGGCGGAAAAAGCCCCCAGGAAAAGGACCGCCCCGCTCATGATCCGCTTCATTTTGTCATCCCCGCTCATCACCCGCTCCTATCACCCCGGAAATGATCCTGGTCCCCGCCGCCGGGCGAAGGAGAGGACAGGAACGCCGGTACGCCCCCGGGGTCTCCAGGAGAAATTCCTCGGTGATGCCGGTCTTTTCTTTCACTATTGCCACCCCCGGTTTGTTTTTTGGTTTATATCCACTATTGTCCGTCCGATGTCAACAGCCGTTCCGCACCAGATGCTCACACCCCCGGAAGGTCAGGGGAAGGTCAGGGAAGCTCATTGGAAGGTCGAGCCGTCGTTGCCCCGGATGACCGTGGGGCGGGGATCTGCGGCCTTGCCTTGACAATAGCGCGCCGCTCGGCGATGATGGACGGGAAAGCAGGAGGAAAATTTGTCGCCATGGAACCAAAGAAGATTCTGGTTGTCGATGATGAAAAGGATATCCTGGAACTGATCGCCTTCAATCTCGCCCGGGAAGGTTATGAGGTCCTGACCGCCGGGGACGGGGAAAAGGCCCTGGAGCTGATCATGAGCGGGAAGCCGGATCTGGTCGTCCTCGATCTCATGCTGCCCGGGATCAAGGGGCTCGATGTCTGCCGGATAATCCGCCGGCAGCCCGCCACGGAAAAGCTGCCGGTTATTATGGTGACGGCCCGGGGCGAGGATATGGACAAGGTCGTGGGCCTCGAAATGGGCGCGGACGATTATCTCACCAAACCCTTCAGCGTCCGGGAACTGGTGGCGCGGATCCGGGCGGTCCTGCGGCGGGTGGAATCCCGGCCGGAACGGGATGCCGACCGGCCGGAACGTTTCTCCTTTGGTGAACTGACGCTGGACTATGCCGCCTGCACCGTGTCCGTCGGCGGCAGGAAGGTGGAGCTGGGACCCACGGAATATCGCCTCCTGACCTTCTTCACCCGTCATCCGGGCCGGGTCTATTCCCGGGAACAGCTTTTGGACAGGGTCTGGGGGGAGGAAACCTTTGTCGAACCCCGAACCGTCGACGTCCACATCAGCCGCCTCCGGGCGGCCATCGAAAAGGACAAGGACCGCCCCGAGTATATCCTCACCGTCCGGGGGCTGGGCTACAAATTCGCCGGCGGAGACTGACGGCCGGCGAAGAGGGCATCCGTTTTTATCCAATCCCGCAGCCGATCGCGGATAAGACGAAAAAGGCAGGTTTTCTTTACCATGATCTGGAGTTCCCCCGGCGGGGCCTTGGTGGTGACCTATTACGGTCGGGTGTTCGCGCCCGGGGGACCGGCCGCGGGAAAATACAGGGAAACCGTCGTTCCCTCCCCCGGGGTGCTGGCGATCTCCAGGCGCCCGCCGTGGGCCGCCATGAGGTGTTTGACGATGGAGAGCCCCAGGCCGGTGCCCCCGGATTCCCGGGAGCGGTTCTTCTCCACCCGGTAGAAACGTTCGCCCAGCCGGGGAAGGTCTTGCTTGGGGATGCCGATGCCCGTATCGGAGATGCGGACGACCAGGAACCCGCCGTCATCCCCGGTGGCGTTGATCCTGACGGTTCCCCCCGGCGGGGTAAATTTTATGGCGTTGTCGAGGATGTTCAGCAGAATCTGGAATACCCGGTCCCGGTCGGCGTAAAACGGCGGAAGCGGCGTGGGGATATCCTCTTCCAGGGCAATCTGCCTGGCCGCTGCCTGGGACGCCATCGTTTTCCCCACCTCCCCGATGACCTCCGCCATGTTAACCTCCCGGAATTGCATTTTTGCTTCCCCCGTCTCGATGTTGGACAGGGTGAGGAGATCGTCCACGAGGCGGTTGAGGCGCCGGGCGTTGTCGTAGGCGGTCCGGAGGAAGCGGTCCGTCTGTTCCCGGTCGTGAACGGTTCCCTGCTGCAGGGTTTCGATGTAGCCGATAATGGCCGTGAGCGGGGTGCGGATCTCATGGGTGACGTTGGCGATGAAATCCATGCGCATCCGTTCGAGCTGCTTGAGCCGGGTGACATCGTGAAAGACCATCATGATTTTCCCCTCGTTGCCGGGATAGCCCTTGATCGCGGAGATGTTGGCGTTGAGGATCAGCGGCCGGTCTGCGCCCAGGGTGATTTCCTGCTGGATTGTTTCCCCTGTTTCCCGGAAACGGATCAGGGCCGCCTGGAGATCGGCGCTCCGGAAGACCTCGAGGGGCGTTTTCCCCAGGATCTCGGCCCGCTTCTTGCCGATCATTTTCCTCAGTCCCCGGTTGAACTGATCGATACGGTTGTCCCCGTCGAGGGTGAGCACCCCTTCCACCATGCCGTCGAAAGCGGCCTCCAACTTGCTCTTCTCCGCCGTGGCGTAACGAATTTTTTCCTGTTGCTGCTCGAGAAGGAAGTTGACGTCCTGGATGAGTCTGCCGATTTCGTCATCCGAATCGGCCAGCATGGGGGGAGGCGTTTCCCCGGCCCGGATCCTTTGGGTTAGCTCCGTCAGTCTCCGGATGGGGGAGACGATATTCCGACTGAACACAAAGGCCAACAGCAGGGAGGGGATGGCGATGATGAAGAGGGTCAGGTAGATGGCACGATACAGATATTCTATGGACAACGACACCTCCGCGAGGGAGCGGGCGAGACGCACGTAACCCTGGAGGCGATCTTTTTCCCTTACGGCGACGGCGACGTAGAACATGTTCTGCTGGAGGGTGCGGCTGTAGCGGATCGCCGTCCCCAGGCCCTTGATGCGCGCCTCCTGGACTTCGGAGCGGTTGAGATGATTGTCCATTTTCTGATCATGCTCTGAGGAATCGGCCAGGACCTTGCCCGCGGGGTTGATGAGGGTGATTCTCGCCCCGGCCCCGGCGGCAAGCTCTCCTACCTTTGCCAGCAACTCATCCATACTCATGAGGGCCATGATCCGGGCGTGACCGGTCATCCTGTCCATAACGCCCCGGGTGATGGTGTCGCGGACCCGCGGCGTCAGAAAAAACTCCATCACGGCGATGACGAGGATCACCAGGATCAGATAGGTGGCCAGGATCTTGTAAAACAGCCTTCCCTTCATCTTGCGCTCTAACCTCAAGTCTCCTTCTGCCCCGGCGCCGCCTCTTCGTCATGGGGCCACTGGTGGCGGACATTTTTCCCCGTGATCATGAAGACCACCATGTCGGCGATGCCCTTGGCGTGGTCGGAGATCCTTTCCACGGTTTTGGAGATCTGCATGATGAGCAGCGCCCGGTGAATCGTCCGGGGGTCCTCCATCATGAAGGTCAGCAGTTCCCGGAAGATCTGTTCGTTGAGGCTGTCCACCGTCTCGTCCTCCCGGCGGACCCTGTTGGCCAGCTCCACGTCTTCGTTCACCAGGGCGTCGAGACTCGCCCGGATCATGCTCCGGGCGATCTCCGCCATCCGGGGCAGATCGATGTAAGGTTTAAGCTGGGGCTCCTCGTTCAAGAGCACGACCTTTTCACAGATCTTTACCGCCATGTCGCCGATGCGCTCCAGGTGACCGTTGATCTTGATGGCCGTGGTGATGAAACGCAGGTCCCGGGCCGCCGGCTGCCGGAGGGCCAGCAGGCGGATGCATTTTTCCTCCACCTCGTCGTCCAGCTTGTCGATGAGGGCGTCGCTGGCGATGACCTTCCGGGCCAGGTCCGAATCCCGGTCCAGCAGGGCCTGGATGCTGTCCTCGATCGCCTTTTGCGTCAGGGCGCTGAGGTAGAGGAGATTCTCTTTCACCTCCTGAAGGTCCGTTTCGTACTGCTTGCTGGTGTGTCTTCTGGTTTCCATTTGCTGTCCTTAAATAGTTGCGGCGGCAGGTGGTTTATCAAATCCTTCCGGCGTCCCGACCCGGCATCTCATCTTAAAAAGCCCCGCTCTCTGTGACGGCAGGCCGTCCCGTGGTTTGCGGCTGCGGTCGCCGCCTGCTCAACCGAAACGCCCGGTAATATAATCTTCCGTCTGCTTGACGTCGGGATTGGTAAAGATCTTTTCCGTGGCGTTGTATTCAATGAGCCTGCCGATGTAAAAAAAGCCGGTCTTGTCGGAGATGCGGGCCGCCTGCTGCATATTATGGGTGACGATGATGATCGTATAGGTTTTTTTCAGCTCGTCAATCAATTCTTCGATCTTGGCCGTGGAAATCGGGTCCAGGGCCGAGGTGGGTTCGTCCATGAGCAGCACGTCGGGTTTCATGGCCAGGGCCCGGGCGATGCAGAGGCGCTGCTGCTGTCCCCCGGAGAGGGTCATGGCCGACCGGCCCAGGATGTCCTTCACCTCGTCCCAAAGGACGGCCTGTTTGAGGCTCATCTCCGCAAGGGCCTCCAGCTCGGACTTGTTCGTCGTGCCGGCCAGGCGCGGGCCGTAGGTGATGTTATTGAAGATCGATTTGGGGAAGGGGTTGGGTTTCTGGAAGACCATGCCGATCCGGCGGCGGACCTCCACGGGGTCCACTTCCGGGGCGTAGATGTTCATCCCTTCGAAGATCACCTCCCCTTCCACCCGGGCGCCGTCGATGAGATCGTTCATCCGGTTGAGGAGCCTCAGGAGGGTGGACTTGCCGCACCCCGAAGGTCCGATGAGGGCCGTGACCCGGTTTTTCTCGAAGTCCATGGAGATATCCGTCAGGGCCTGGAAGGCGCCGTAGTAGAAATTCACCCCTCTGGTTTTGACGATGGTGTTGTCGCTGCCGACGTCGTTGTTTCGACTGTTGCCGATGTCAAGGTTGTTTACTCTTTGTCTCATGGTCTTTTACTCTTTTCTATTACGGCCATATACGTTTCCCCGGCGGACCGCCCTACCATCTCTTCTTCCGGCGCATGTAACTGCGGATGATAATGGCGATGAGATCTATACCCAGAACCAGGGCGACGAGGACCAGCACCGTTCCGTACTGGAGGGGCCGGGTCTGTTCGATATAGGTGCCGGCGGTGGCCAGGACATAGACATGATAGGGCAGCGCCATGACCTCGTCGAAGATGGAGCCGGGAAGCCGGGCGGTGAAAAAGGCCGCGGCGGTGAACATGATGGGCGCCGTTTCCCCGGCGGCCCGGCCGATGCCGAGGATAGAGCCGGTGAGGATGCCCGGCAGGGCGTTGGGGAGGACAATCTTCAGAATGGTCTGCCACTTGGAAACCCCCAGGGCCAGGGATGCCTCCCGGAAGGTCTGGGGGACCGATTTCAGGGCCTCCTCGGCGGCGCCGATGATGGTGGGCAGGATGAGGATGCCCAGGGTAAGGGCGCCGGAGAGGATGCAGGAGCCGAACTGAAGAAAGACCACGAAGAAACCCAGCCCGAAGAGGCCGAAGACGACGGAGGGCACCCCGGCCAGGCAGTTGACGCCGATGCGGATCGCCCGGACGACTTTGCCCTGTTTGGCGTATTCCGTAAGATAGATGGCGGCCATGACGCCGAGGGGCAGCGCCACGGCGATGGCCCCCACGGTGAGATAAAGGGTGCCCAGGATCGCCGGCATGATGCCGCCTTTGGTCATGGAATCCGTGGGGGGCAGGGTCAGGAAATCCCAGGAAATGACCCGGAAGCCGTTGATGAAGATGTAAAAGAGCAGGCCCCCCAGGGCGGCGGTGAGGATCAGGGCGGCAAGGCGGACGAGCCCGAAGAAGACCTGTTGTTTCACATAGCGCCACTTCATGGCGCCGCTTTGCGTTTGTCTGGTCATAGCGTCGCCGACCCCACTTCCTTGAACTTCTGGGCGATGAAATCGGCGATGAGATTGAAGGCCAGGGTCATGAAAAACAGGATGATCCCCGTGGCGAAAAGGGCGTGGTAATGGCCGCTCCGGAAGGGGGCCTCTCCCATTTCGGCGGCGATGCTGGCCGGCATGGGCCGCACGGAGTCGAAGATGCTCTCCGGGATGGCGGCGGCACCGCCGGCGACCATGAGGACCACCATGGTCTCCCCGATGGCCCGGGCCATGCCGAGGATCACGGCGGTGGAGATCCCCGAAAGGGCGGCGGGGATGATGATCCGGGCGATGGTTTCGAATTTTGTCGCCCCCAGGGCGTAGGAGGCCTCCTTGAAGTCCTGGGGAACGGCGTACAGGGCGTCTTCGGAGATGCTGGAGATGGTGGGGACGGCCATGACGGCCAGGAGCACCGAGGCGTTGACGATATTGAGCCCCGTGGGGAGATCGAAGGTGTCCTGGAGCCAGGGGGCGATGATCACCATGCCGAAAAAGCCGAGGACCACCGACGGCAGGCCGGCCAGGAGCTCGATGATGGATTTGAGGATTTCCTTGATCGCCGGCGGGGCGATTTCCGAGATATAGACCGCCGAGAGCACCCCCAGCGGGACGGCGAGGAGGGAAGAGAAGAGGGTGACGATGAGGGAGCCGACGATGAGGGGCCAGATTCCGTAGGCCGGCGGACTGTAGGTCGGATACCACTCCCGGCCGAAGATAAACTCCCGGACGGATACCTCCCGGAAGATCGGGAGCCCTTCCCGGAAGAGAAATACCACGATGAGCCCCAGGATCAAGATGGAGATAAGAGATAAAATGAAAAAGAGATTCTTGATGACGATTTCTTTTTGGTACCGGGTCATGGCTTCTCTTCCCGCCTGTCTTTCCTTGTTCCGGCTCGTTATTTAACGGGCACGAAGCCCTCCTTCTTCACGATCTCCTGACCCTTCTTGCTGAGGAGGAATTTGATGAATCCCTCCGTATCTCCCTTGGGCGTCCCGTCGGTGTACATATACAAGGGGCGGGCGATGGGATATTGCTTGGTGAGGGCCGTTTTCGCCGTGGCCGGGACGCCGCCCACGGTCAGGGCCTGGACGGACTTGTTGAGATAGCCGATGCCGATGTAGCCGATGGCGTACCTGTTCTTGGAGATCGCCTGGACGATGGCGCCGTTGGAAGCCTGGAGCTGGGCCCGGGGCGTCACCCTGGCGCCGTTCAGGACGAGATGACCCCAGGATTCATAGGTGCCCGAGCTGCTGTCCCGGGAGATGACGACAATGGCGAGGTTCTCCCCCCCGACTTCCTTCCAGTTCCGGATCTTGCCCTGGTAGATCTGGCTCAACTGATCCAGACTGAGGTTCCGGACCCGGTTCTGGGGATGGACGATGGGGACGATGGCGTCGATGGCCACGGTATGGGCCACCGGGTTGACCCCTTTGGCCTTGGCCTGCTCCACCTCTTTGGGTTTCATCTCCCGGGATGAATTGGCGATATCCGTGGATTTGTCCATGAGGGCCTTGATCCCGTCGCCGGATCCTCCTCCCGACAGGGAGATGTTGACGTCCTTGTGGAGCTTCATATAGGCCTCCGCGGCCGCCTGGGCGACGGGCAGCACCGTCGTGGAACCTTTGATGACCACGTTACCCTTGGCCAGGGCCGCCGGGGCGGCGATGAGCAGGCACAGCATCGCCGTAATGATGATCTTGGTTAATCTGGACATTTTTTTCTCCTGAGAAATTATTTTGGGGCCAGTATAGAGACTAATTGTTGCCGTTTTATGACAACGGGGTTAAACTTTTGCTAAATGTGCAACAAGTTGTTATAATTTGACATATTCCGTCACGCCGCCCCTGCGGGAACAACGGCGGCGAATCGCCGCACCGGCCGGAACTATATGATCAGTCAGAACATGGACAATGTCTGGTTCTATCAGTTTTATGCCGGTGTCAAACCCATGCCCAGGATGGACCTCATGGTCGCCCTTTCCTACGCCACGGCAGACAAGAAACCGAAGAGCGATGTGGGTGCCGTGGGTGTCCGGAAAAAACGTGTTAGAGCGATAATATATTGTTTTTTTAACATCTTGGGGATGTCTTTAGCATGATCAGGTCGTCGTCAAGTCCGTGGCGCAAGATGTCGATCCTTTGTGAAACAGCGCTCACGTATTCGGCTTGAATCGGCTTGATCCGAAATGGGAAGAGGCTCGGGCTGTCGATCAGATCTCTCAGCGGAGCCGAGCCGCCCACGCGGGCGTGGAGGGATGCTTCGGCTAGCCAGGCGATCAGTCGGGAATCATCAACGGCGAGGATCGTCCCGGCGGAGTAGACCCCTTTTGCGCCGGTCTCCTGAAGCACGCCCCAGTCCAGGTACGAACGCAGCACACGGCGGGCCGCTCGGGAAACAGTCTCCCGCTCGCCGTATTGCTCGCGAACCCGGCGCTGGACATGCGCCGCGGCAGCGGAACCCTGAAGCCTCAGAAGACGGCCGGTCTGGGTGGCTACACCCGACCAGAACGGGTAGACGGCCATGACCATCCCCCAGTGGATGGCCAGATGATCGCATCGAGGAACACGTTTGAGGAGCTCAAGTCCTTCGACGCGCAACGAATCGAGTTCGCTCGGAACCGTCAGCCATGTCTTAAGAAGAATCGTAACGATCTTCTCGCGATTGCCGCGCTCAGCCTGTCCGCCTACGGACACCTTGTCCTTCAGCAACTCCTGCAAGGCTTCGTTGACCGCAGCCTTGTCATTCCCTGCCAAGACCAGGTTGGCCGTCTGCTCAAGCCATTCCAGACGCACCCGCTGACTGAATCCGATC
>DAOTJR010000012.1:0-73554 GCA_035448805.1 Syntrophales bacterium | reverse complement strand
GGGTCGTCCATGTCATCACCCGCTTCGACAAGGGGGGGTCGGCGGAGAACACCTTTCTCACCGTTACCGGACTGAATCCCGCCCGCTATGAGACTTATTTGCTCGCCGGCAGCGACGGGCAGGACACCGCGGCTGCAGTAAGCACCCCAAGCGCGGAAAGCGCCGCAGCGGAAGAAAACATGGCACGGGTTCGGGCGGCCGGGGTAAAGACGTTCATCGTTCCGGAACTCGTACGCCCTGTCGCTCCGCTGCGGGATCTGCGGGCCTTCCTCCGCATACGGGGCCTCATCCGCCGTCTGGCGCCCCAAATCGTCCACACCCACACCTCCAAAGCGGGGATCATCGGGCGCCTCGCCGCCTTCTCCGCCGGGGTTCCCGTGGTCGTCCACACCCCGCACGGCCACGTCTTTTGGGGTTATTTCGGCGCCGTCGCCTCCCGCTTCTTCATCACCCTGGAAAAATCCGCCTCCCGGCTTACCGACCGGCTGATCATGCTCACCGGCCAGGAAAAGGCCGATCATCTCCGCTACCGCATCGCCCCGCCGGATAAATTCGTCGTCATCCACAGCGGCGTCTGTCTGGAACCTTTTCTCCAAATCACCATTGCCGACCGCCGCCCGGACAGCGATCCGGCCTTCCCTCCCGATTCCTTCGTCATCGGCACTATCGGCAGACTGACGGCAATCAAGGGACAAAGTTATCTCCTCGAGGCGGCCGCCGGCCTCCTCCGGGAGATTCCGGAGCTGATCTGCATCATCGTGGGGGAAGGGGAGCTGCGCCGGGAACTGGCGGCACGGGCCGCCTCCCTAGGAATGGGGGAACGGGCTTTTTTCCCGGGATGGCGGCGTGATGTCCCATCCTATATGGCGGCCCTGGATTTATTTGTCATGCCGTCCCTCAATGAAGGCATGGGCCGGGTGGTCGTCGAGGCTATGGCGGCAGGGCGGGCGGTCATCGCCAGCGATGTGGGCGGCCTGAGGGATCTGGTCGTGCACGGGGAAAACGGACTTCTTGTCCCCCCCGGGAATGCGGCGGCCCTGGCGGCGGCGATCAGGACTCTTTACCGGGATCCAAAAAGGCGGCGGATTATGGGGCAAAACGGCCGGATGAAGGCGCCGGCATTTTCCGCCGCGGCCATGATCAAGAAGATTGACGAGTTATACATGAACCTGCTAAGAGAAAAGCATGTTTGCCGATGAAGCGTCATTAATCATGACGACGGTTCCCCCGCCGACCATATCCCCGACCGAACCGTCCCGGGGACCGCAACGCCGTCGCCGGCGCATCGTTTTGTCCGCACACCGTTGCCTTTTTTTCTTATCGTTATCGCTTGCCTTGTTCATCGCCTCCGTCCTCTTTACCTCTGCCGGAACCGCGGCGTCACCGGAATACGAACAGATGGCAGGGGTTCTCGACACCCGCTCCCGGTTCAGCGACGGAATCTACACCATCGACGGTCTGGCCAAGATGGCGGAGGAGCGGGGGATCCAGGTCCTGTTCATAAACGATCACGACAAGACCGTCCTTTCCTACGGTCTCCCCCCCTTCCCCAACCTCATCAGCAAAACCGTGGAGATGAATTCCATCCTCAAGGGGAAGGCGGCGGATTTTCTCCAGGCCATCACCCAGGCCCAGGAGCGATACAAGCACGTCATCATCATCCCCGGCTCGGAATCGGCGGCCTTCTATTACTGGACGGGAAACCCCTTCCAGAGCAACCTCACCGCCCATAACCATGAAAAGCGCCTTCTGACCGTCGGCCTGTCCAAGGCCGAAGATTACCGGCGCCTGCCGGTAGTGCACAATACCGGTCCTCTCAA
This sequence comes from Syntrophales bacterium, assembly GCA_035448805.1. GTDB lineage: Bacteria > Desulfobacterota > Syntrophia > Syntrophales > UBA8958 > UBA8958. Next base: position 71,734 of record DAOTJR010000012.1, on the reverse strand, counting down.
TATGGAGCTCCTGCCGGGAATTTTGCCGTTCCTGGCGGCTTTCGTACTGGCATCGATCATGATCGTCTGGCGGGGCTGGTGGCGGATCACCGGCATCGTCCTGGCCGTGATCGCCCTCCTGTTCATTATCGACAACCACCCCTTCCGGGCTTCCGTTTACGACCCCTGGCACGGCGACAAAGGCATGGCCCCTTACCAGCGGCTTATCGATTACGTAAACTCCCGGGGCGGGCTCACTTTCTGGAACTATCCCGAAACCCAGTCGGGGGTCAGAAAGCTCGGTCCCATCCGCGTGAGCACCAAACCATATCCCCAGGCGTTGCTGGAATCTCATGGTTATACAGGTTTTTCCGCCCTGTACGGGGACACGATCACCATCACGGAACCCGGCAATGTCTGGGACACGACGCTCCGGGAACACTGCCGGGGATATCGAAAGCAACCCCCCTGGGGAGTGGCCACTGCGGATTATCACAAGGAAGGAGAGAGCGGCGAGAAGTTCGGAAATTACCAGACGGTCTTCCTGGTGCGGGCAAAGACCAGGGAAGCGGTGCTCGCGGCCATGAAGACGGGCCGGATGTACGCCCGGCAGGGGACTTATCCCCACCTGGCCCGGCTGGACGAGTTCTCCGTGAGCGACGCCGCCGGGGAGCAGCGGGCGGTGATGGGCGAAAACATAAAAATGAGCGGCAATCCCCATATCCACATCCGTATTTCCGCACCGCCACCGGTCACAGCCGGGCAGCCGGCAGTGGGGGGACCGGAGCAAAAGGAAGCCGCAACTCTTCCCGGCGATTCTTCCCGTCCTGCGCCTGCCACCGACCGGGCCGCAGCCGCGGTGACGGCGCAAGCAGGGGCCGCACCGATCCTCACCGACCGGAAGCAAATCACCGGAACCACACCGGGAACGCCTTTGCCACCGGCGACACCCACCGTCAAGTTACGGCTCATCCGCAACGGCTCCGTGATCGCTGAAACCACCGGCCCCCTGCCCCTTACCTTCACGCATGAAGACAAATATTTCCAGCCGGGGGAAAGGTTATATTACCGCATGGATATGGAGGGCTATGGCAAGATCGTCGCCAACCCCATATTCGTCACCTTCACGGGAGCGAAGCCGTGATCGTCTCCGTCCATCAGCCCCAGTATCTGCCCTGGCTCGGCTACTTCGACAAGATCGACCGCGCCGATGTCTTCGTCCTGCTCGACAATGTCCAGTTCAAAAAGAACGAATGGCAGAACCGCAACCGCATCAAGACATCTCAGGGTCCCCAGTGGCTCACCGTCCCCGTCCTGTACAAATTTCCCCAGTTGATCTGCGAGGTGGGGATCAACGACCGGGAACGGTGGCGCCACAGGCAGCAGCAGGCCCTGATGTCCAATTATCGGAAAGCGCCGCACTGGTCCCTCCTGGAACCGTTCTGGTCCGAAATCTTCTCTAGGACCTGGTCCACCGTCGCCGAGCTCAATATCTATGTCGTCCGGGAGTTGGCGGCTCTCCTGGGCATAACGACACCCCTTTGCGTCGCCTCGGAATTGCCCCCCTTCCCCGACGACCCGGACGAGCGCCTCATCGCCATTACCCGCCACTTCGGCGGCGACACTTATCTTGCCGGCAGCGGCGGCCACGATTACATGGATCTGGACAAATACCGGCGGGCCGGCGTCACCGTGGTTTTCCAGGATTACCGTCACCCCGTTTATCCTCAGTTGTGGGGTGATTTCGAACCGTACATGTCCGTGGTCGATCTGATCTACAACCAGGGTGCGGAGGCCCTGGAAATAATCCGGAGGGGAAGATGAACATCCTGGCTATCGGGGCCCATCCCGACGATATCGAATTCGGTTGCGGGGGTACGCTCCTCAAGTACATCCGCAACGGGCACGACGTCTATCTTTTGGTCATGACCGAGGGGCACAGGGGTGGTCCGGCCCGATCACGACAAGGGGAACAGCAGCGGGCGGCCCGGATTCTAAAGCCCAAGGAGTTGATCTGGGGCACTTACCGGGACACCGAACTTTCCCCGAAGATGAATGAAATGGTTCAGGATATCGAATCCGTTCTGGATCGCATCCAGCCACAATTCACATTCGTCCATTACGAAGAGGATACCCATCAGGACCATCGCGCCCTGGCCAAGGCCGCCGTTTCCGCCACCCGGTATGTAAAGAACGTCCTTTTCTACGAAGGGCCGACAAGCCAAAACTTCACGCCGACAGTCTTTGTGGATGTGAAGGACACCCTGGAGGAAAAGATCAAACTTCTTTTGGCCCACAAATCACAGGTAAAGAAAACAAATATCGAAGGGCTGTCCATTGTCGACATCGCCCGCTCCACGGCGGTGTTCCGGGGCATCGCCGGACGGGTCCAGTATGCGGAGGGTTTCATGCCGCTGCGGATGTTTATCAATATCCGCATCTTTTGAACGGGCTGCGGGTAGGTTGCAGGCAAGCCCCCATGGTTGGTGCCTGTAAAAGATGTCTCACCTAGTTGTCTTTCCCATAGCCGGGAAGAAGTTTCATGCAGAGCGGTAAAATCATTTTTTCAGAAAGCCGGGGGACTATCCCCCACTCCCGCCCCCTGCTCGATGATGAAGATTTCCGGGCCGTGATGGCCGTCCTCAACTCCGGCCGGCTTGCCCAGGGCGAAGCGGTCGCCGCCCTGGAGGAGGATTTCGTTCGCTTCCTGGAGCCGCCGCACCGGGAATTATCCGGCGGCGACGACAAACCGGCTTCCGCACCGGCTATTGCAGTGTCGGAATTACCTGCCGGAAAGGAATTCCATCCTGCCCCGGCGGCCCGTGCAGGCGGCGCTCATGACGATTATGCAGGTACCGGCGATGCCGCCGGAAAAGCGGCAAAGGGCCCGGAAGAGCAGACCCCTCCTACCGCCCCTGCCCAGGCCGCCGGAAGCTTTGGCGCCGTAGCGGTAAGCTCCGGTACGGCGGCCCTCCATCTAACCCTCCTGGCCCTGGGCATCGGCGCCGGTGATGAGGTCATCATCCCGAGTTACGCCTGCGTCGCCCTCTGGCATGCCGTCCGGTACACCGGCGCGGAACCCGTCCTTGCCGACAGCGAGACGGAAACATTCAACATCTACGCCGCGGACGTGAAACGGCGCCGCACCGTTAAAACCCGCGCCGTCATCGTCCCCCATCTCTTCGGTCAGTCCGCCGATCTTCGGGAGCTCATCGCCCTGGGTATCCCGGTGATCGAAGACTGCGCCCAATCTCTGGGATGCTGCTACCAGGGACGACCGACGGGATCATGGGGAACCGCAGCGGTCTTTTCCTTCTATGCCACCAAGGTTATTGCCGCCGGAGAGGGCGGTTTGATCGCCTCCCGGGATGCCCGCCTGATCGAGAAGGTTAGAGATCTCCGTGATTACGATGAAAAGGAGAGTCTAAATCTGCGCTTCAACTACAAGCTCACGGACATTCAGGCCGCTTTGGCGCGTAGTCAATTCAGCAAGCTCCCATCCCTTATCGACCGCCGCCTCATGATCGCCCGCCGGTATGATCACGTCCTGCTTGGCGCCGGACGGGAACCGCCGCCAAGGAAAGACGGTCGCGGCCATATCTTCTTCCGCTATGTCTTTCTTCATGACGCGGCGACAACATTCTTGAGCGCAATGGAAGAACGGGGTGTGACGTGCCGGCGACCGGTTTTCCGCCCGCTCCATCACTATTTGCAGCGGCCGGGATATGAGGCGACAGAGTATATCTGGGAGCACGCCGTTTCGGTGCCCCTGTATCCCGGGTTGAGCGAGGAGGAGATCGCCGCTGTTGCCGGGGCGCTGAAAAGTTCCCTGCCCGTCCAATGAAACCCTCATGACGGGACGCCGTCACAATGCAGGATGAAAACGGCGGGACATACGCCGCCGTATCCGCAGTGGCCCCGTTAATGATAAACAGTTGTAGATCAATAACATATGCCCGCATTTTCGATTGCAGCAGCAAAGCAAGCTCGACGACATCGCCAAAAGTCCCTATGCGCCGCAACCTTCATCCCTCATCGCGGCGATGTACCCACAAGTGCCCTTCATTATTTAGGTTTTACGAGACTGGCCCCTGGAGATTATTACTTAAACGTATCCATGATGACTTTTTGCTCGATCATCAAGCTTGATCAGGCTGGACCGGAATAAATGACCTTCTATATCGCCTGTGCCGCGGCCTTGAGCGTTTTTCTCACCCTCCTGTTCCCGGAAATCAGATATTATTTCTTCAACCAGGTAGGTCGTTGGCTTTATATCTTTCTCTTTGCCCTCTCCCTGTCCTTTCTCCTCACCCCCGTCATGCGCCGGCTGGCAATGAGCTTGAACGTCCTGGACATCCCGGAAACGAGAAAGATACATAACCAAGCGACGCCCCTTCTAGGCGGCGGGGCCATCATCATCGCCTTCACCGTCGCCCTTCTGGCCAATATGGTCCTGGAAAGGGAGATTATCGTCATCCTCTACGCCGGCGGGGCGGTGGCCGTCACCAGTCTGATCGACGACTGGAAGGGACTGCGGGCCCGGACCAAACTGATCGTTCAGATTGGCGCTGTCGCGTTCCTCATATATAACGATATCATATTGAATCTCTTCCCTGTCCGGCTCTGGTGGGGATACGCCTTGAACATCCTTTTAACCATGATCTGGATCATCGGCATTACCAACGCCATGAACTTTATCGACGGCATGGACGGTCTCGCCGCCGGGCTGGGGGCCATCATCTCCCTGTTCCTGGCGATCGTGGCCTTTCAAACCAACCAGCACATCCTGGGCTGGATCTCCCTGGCCATGCTGGGCAGTTGTCTGGGATTCCTGCCTTTCAATTTCCGACCTACCCGTCCCGCGGCGATTTTTCTCGGCGATACGGGCAGCATCTTCCTGGGGTTTATCCTTGCCAGCCTGGCAATCGTCGGCGAATGGGCAGACAACAACCCCATTGTTTCCTTCTCCGCGCCGGTGCTCATTTTCTGGGTTCTGATCTTCGATATGACGTATATCACTGTGGAAAGGATCGCCACCGGCAAGGTGAAGAGTATCCGGCAGTGGCTGGAATACGTGGGTAAGGACCACCTCCATCACCGTACCTATACCCTGTTGGGCGATCGTAGGAAGGCGGTGCTGTTCATTTATCTTCTGTCCGTGACCCTTGGGGTGAGCGCCATCGCCCTGCGCTACGCCCGGCCGGTGGACGGCATTCTGTTGGTCATTCAGGCGTGTCTAATCACCATAGTCGTTTCCATCCTTGATTATTCAGGTCGAAATCGTTGACAGGCCCGGGGAAACTGCTTGACAAAACCGTCATTGATAAATAGTTTAGTCGGCAGTGACAATCATATCAGAAAAAAAGGAGCGATCTTCCCTTGGGAAATACCTACCGATGTAAAAAAAAGGGGCATCTTATCAAGGAAATATGCAATGACCAGACCTGTGAGTGGCGCTTGAAGAACGAGACATTCTTTAACTGCACCTGGGTGGCCTGTAATTTCGGCCCCTTTACCCTGGAAGAGGTGGGCGAGATGATGGGGGTCACCAGAGAAAGGATCCGCCAGATCGAGGCCAAGGCCCTGAAGAAACTGCAACACAAAAAAAGGCGGGACCAATTAAGGGATTTCGCTTCTCCCGACAGCGAGTGGGACTTCTAAAGGGGAGTCGATCCTTCACGAGCGCTTCATCTTGGCAAGATATTCCCTGGTCATGAACTCGGTCATGCGGATCTTTCGTTCGGGGCTGGAAAAGAGGTGCACCATGACCTCGAATTCCATATCCAGGGCCGACTGCTTGTCGAGTTTTTCCGTCAGCACGGAGATTTTCTTTACCGCCGCGATCGCCCTTCCCGAACGTGCCGCCAGCCCTTCGGCCATGGCGACGGCCTCATCCATGAATCTTTCCGGGGTCGCCACCTTGTTGACGAGTCCGATCCGTAACGCCTCCCGGGCCCCGATGGGCTCACCCAGCATGCTGATTTCCTTGGCCTTGGCCAAACCGACGAGATTTCTCAGGGGGCTGAAAAGGGGGTTCAGACCGAATTTCAACTCCGGATGGCCGAAAATGGCGCTCTCCGAAGCGATGATCAAATCGCATACCGTGGCGATATTGAAGCCTCCCCCGAGGGCGATGCCCCCTACCGCCGCGATAACGGGTTTGGCGTATGTATAGATCCGGGCCAGGTACTTCAGAATGGATTGAAAATAATCCGCTATTTTGTCGTCGGCAAGGGCCGCCATCTCCTTGATGTCCATGCCGGCGGAAAACACATATTCGCCGCCCGTAATGATCAGGGCCCGGACATCGTCATCGTTTTCCAGCTCGTTTAGGACGGCGTAAAGTTCGGTGCGCATCTCCCGGGAAAGGGCATTCATCTCCCGGGGACGGTTCATGGTAACCATGGCGTACCCTGGTCTTTTCTCAACGAGAATCGTATTATACATGCTCCTTCCCTGCCACCCGTTCTTTCAGTTCCTTTCCCACCCGGAAGAGCGGAACCCGCCGTTCCTGTAGGTCGACGGTTATCGCCGTCTTGGGATTTCTCGCCTTCCGGGCCGGTCTGTTTTTCACCAAGAAGGCCCCGAAATCACGGATATCGATCCGTTCACCCCTAACCAGGGCCTCTTTCATGGCCCCAAAGATCCGATAGACCGCAAACTCTATATCCCCGGCCCGATAACCGGTAAACTCGGCCTGCACCCTGGCCACCAATTCTCGCTTCGTCATGATTGTCTACTCGTAAAGATGGTAAGCCCCCGCCGCCGGTGCTGCTTCCTGACGCTGCCACTCCGTCAGCAGGGCGGACAGACCGCTTTTGAAAACGATCTCCCAAAAAGACTTTTTCTTGGCCGTATAGATGACTTCCGGTTTGCCCTTCATGCCGGCCAGGCTTCCTGCAAGCTGCACGGCGTAATTGAAATCCCCCAAATCATCCACCAATCCGATCTGACGGGCCTGACGGCCGGAAAAAATTCTGCCGTCGGCTATGGCTTGTAATTTGTTCCGGGACAGTTTTCGTTCCTGGGCGATTACCTCCAAAAAATGTTCGTTCATGTCATCGATCACGCCCTGGAGGAGGTCCCGTTCTTCCGGGGTGATTTCCCGGGTGGGGGAACCGATGTCCTTGAATTTGCCGCTTTTGATCACCGACGATTTCACGCCGATCTTGCTTAGGAGTTCCTGGGTGTTGACCAGGTGCATAACCGTGGAGATACTCCCCGTGATCGAACCGGGATTGGCGACGATCCGGTCGGCGCCACAGGCAATCAGATAACCGCCGGAAGCCCCTACGGACCCGAAAGAAGCAACAACCTTTTTCTTTTTCCGCAAGTCCCGGACGGCCCCATAGATCTCCTGGGAAGGCGCTACGGCCCCGCCGGGGCTGTCGATCCGCAGGACAACAGCCCGGACCGAATCATCACGGGCTATTTCCTCACACTGCTCGACCGTCTCCCGGCTTCCGGTGATAACCCCTTCCACAACGACCACCGCCACCCTTTCCGTCGGCAGCAGGGATTTGTGACTTCCCGTCAAGGCGCCGATACCGAAAACTACCGCGGCAAAGAGCGCCGTAATCAGGGCCAGGATCACGATGGCATACAGGATGGGATGTCTGCGCATGCTTTACGGCTTTTCAGCCGTCCGAATCCAGTATCCGCGCCTCCGCCAATGCCTTGCCGAGACTGGAACCGATGTTCTCGCGGTTGTTCAGGTACTGATGGACCGTCGGCCCTTCCGCCGCCGCCTCATAGTCCTTGATGCTCAAGCGGATCTTCCGGCTTTTGGAGTCGATACTCTTTATGGTCGCCGTCACCTCGTCACCCACGGCAAAGATCTCCGCCGCCGATTTGACGCGCTTCTGGCTCAGTTCGGAGATATGCACCAGACCTTCGATACCTTCCTCGATCTCCACAAAGATGCCGAAATCGGTAATATTGGTTACCTTGCCCGAGACGGTGGCGCCGATACCGTATTTGGAAGTAAATTCCTCCCAGGGGTTCTTCTCGATCTGTTTGACCCCCAGGGAGAACTTCTCGTTCTCCACATCCACATTCAAGACCATCGCCTCGATTTCCTGGCCCTTTTTGAAAACATCCGCCGGGTGCTTGACCTTCTGGGTCCAGGAGATGTCCGAAAGGTGAATCAGGCCGTCGATACCGTCTTCGATTCCCACAAAGACGCCGAAATTCGTGATGTTCCTGACTACGCCTCTGATGACTGTCCCCACGGGATATTTCTCTTTCATGGTTTCCCAGGGATTGGACATGGTCTGCTTGAGGCCGAGGGAAATCCGCTTTTCTTCGGTTTTCACCTCCAGCACCATCACCTGCACCTCCTGCCCCGGGGACAACACCTTGGCGGGATGTCTTATTTCCCGGGTCCAGAACATCTCCGAAATATGGACAAGACCTTCCACCCCGGGCTCCAGTTCCACAAAGGCGCCGTAATCGGTAAGATTCACCACCCGCCCGGGGACGATCGCTCCCACAGGGTATTTCTCATGGATGGTTTCCCAGGGGTTGTCCGTCAACTGCTTCAGCCCCAGGGCCACACGTTCCCGCTCCCTGTCGAAGGACAGCACCTTCACCTGGAGCTTCTGGCCCTTGCTGAAATTGTCTGCCGGACGGGAGATTCTCCCCCAGGATATGTCGGTGATGTGCAGGAGACCATCGATGCCGCCTAAATCGATAAAGATGCCGTAATCGGTGATATTCTTGATGACCCCCTCGACGATCTTGCCTTCCTGGATGTTTTCGAGGGTGGCGCGTTTTTCCTCCTCCCGCTGCTTTTCCAGGATGGCGCGTCGCGACAGGACAACATTATTGCGCTTGCGATCGTACTTGATGATATTGAAGGCAAGCTTCTGACCCACGAACTGATCGAGGTCCCGAATCGGCCGGATGTCCACCTGCGAACCGGGCAGGAACGCCGGGATGCCGATGTCCACCGACAGTCCGCCCTTTACCCTCTCGACGATCGTTCCGTTCATCGTCGTATTATTTTCAAAGGCATATTTGACCTCGTCCCAGATCTTCAGGCGGGTCGCCTTGTCTTTTGATAAAACCAGATTGCCGTCGCCGTCCCGGCGATCCACGAGTACCTCCACAAGATCGCCGACCGCGAGAGAAATATTGCCTTCGTCATCCCGCAACTCCTTGGCGGGGATGTATCCTTCGGTCTTCCAGCCCACATCGACCATAACCGTGTCCGGGTTGATCTGGATAACCTTGCCTTCGACGACTTCTCCCAACTGCAGGGTTTGGAGGGATTGTTCGTACAATTCCCGGAATCCCATGTCTTCTTCCCTGCCGGCCGCCTTGTCCTCTTCTGCCTTGTTTACGGGCACTTCACTTTTCACCTCTTGAGTTTGGGATGTTTCATTTACATCACTGCCGTTTACCATTAACTCTATACCCCCTAAATTTTTGAATATACCGCCGCTATGTGGAGGTGCACTAACACACTGGATATAAAAGATCAAGCGAATTCACGGGAAAGATGACGATTAATGACCGCGGCAACGGTTTCGACAACCTCGACGGCCGTCATCCTTGTCGTATCGATATGAATGGCCGCCGGATCGGGTTGGAGCGGGGCCACCGCCCTGGTCCGATCCTGCCGATCACGGCGCTGCAGGCCGGCGGCAACCTTTTCGTAGTCCATGCCGGGATCCCGGGCCGCCAACTCGGCATGGCGCCTTTTCACCCGCTCCTCTTCCGCGGCATCGAGAAAGATCTTGATCTCCGCCCGGGGAAAGACGACCGTCGCCATATCCCTTCCCTCGGCGACAATCCCGCCGGTGCCGCCCGCCGCTCTCTGTACCGGCAAAAGCTTTTCCCGGACCACCCTCAGGGCCGAAATCCGGGAAGCCCGCAGCGCTACCTCCTCCGTGCGCAGACGTTCGGTCACGTCTTCGCCGTTGACCCTGACACGCATCCCGGACGTCGATTTTTCCAGTTCGATGTCCAAATCCTGCAGGTAAGCCCCTATTTCTTTTTCATCCTCGTCGATGCCGTCCCTTCCGATTGCGTAGGCGACGGCCCGGTAAAGAGCCCCCGTATCGAGATAGTGATAACCAAGGCGCTGCGCCAGTAACTTACCGACCGTGCTTTTTCCCGACCCGGCCGGCCCGTCGATAACAACTACCAATTTATCTTTCCTCATAACCCGGTCACCATTCTTTCCAACCTCTCTTCCCACCGCCTCAAGGCCTCCCACCGGCGGCGGACGCCCGTGAAGGTGAAGGCGGCGCATATAACCCCGGCCGCATCGAAAAGGAAATCCCCATAAGAGGAATCTCTCCCGGGAACAAAGGCCTGGTGCAGTTCATCGCTCAAAGCATAGAGCATACCTACCGTCACCGTTCCGGCAACGGCCTTCCATTGCCGGGCCTTTCCGTCCCCCTCCGGGGGAAAACAGCGCCGGATCAGATAGCCGAAAAGATAATACTCTCCAAAGTGCAGAACCTTGTCGAGGCCCCAGAAAGAGGGCATCTGCTCGGGAAAGCGGCTGAGGGAGGAAAGGTGGAAGACAACGACGCCGTAAAGAAAAACCGGAAGGAGATAAAAAACGGCGTAGCGTGCTCCCGCCCTCCCCGGGGATGGGCGTCGTGCACTCAGTTTTGCTGCTCCTTTTACCGATTGCCCCTCATAACACAACCGTGACACCATCTCAACAGTATATACCGGTCCGAAAAGTCGATACGGAACCTCATCTTGATAATCTTCGAAATTTGTGTAAAATGGCAAATATGGAACATATGCCGCTATCGTCCGCAAAAAAAGCTTCCTGCGCCGGGACCGGATCTCGGAGGGTCCATGCCGGGAAACCGTGGCCCCGGTGCCTCGCCGCCATCCTCGGGGTGATGTTTTTTCTGCTCTCCGGGCTCACCCCGGCATCCGGGGCTTTCACCCTCGAAGACGAAAAGAAGTTGGGTAAAGAGTTTTACGACAACCTCGAAAAACATAAGTTCATCCTTCATGACCAGCGGACCGCCGCCTACCTCGCCGCCGTGGGGAACAGGGTGCTTTCGAACAGCCAGAAACTCCCTTACGATTATCGCTTTTCTGTTATCAAAAGCTCGGCGGTCAATGCCTTCGCCACCCCCGGCGGGTATGTTTATGTCAATCAGGGTCTGCTGACGCTGGTCGATACAGAAAGCGAACTGGCCAGTGTCCTGGCCCATGAAATCGCCCACGTCAATGCCCGGCACATCGCCGACAGCATCGAGAAATCCCGCAAACTGAACATTGCGGCCCTCGCGGCCGTCCTGGCCGGCGCCTTCCTCGGCGTCGGCAGCGACCTGGGTGCCGCCGCCATGGCTTTCCCGCTTGCGGCCATGCAATCCATGAACCTGAAATACAGTCGCGATCACGAAGAGGAGGCGGACCGTCTCGGCTTGAGTTATCTCGTCGCAGCCGGTTACGACGGCAAATCGGCACTGGATTTTTTAAAGATCCTGCGCCGTTACGAATACTACTCAAATTCTATCCCGTCTTATTTTCTTACCCATCCCGGAACGGACGACCGGATCCGCTATCTCGATGCCATGCTGCAGACGACCTACACTTGGCGCGGCCGGGAAGCTATCGTCGGCAATCTGAAAAAGATCCAGACCCTCCTGGTTTTGCAGGGCAACGATCACCAGAGGAACCTCAAGCATTTCCAGGACAATCTCAAGAAAAACCCTCAGGATGCGGATGATCTTTTCGGCCTGGCGGTAACCCAGGAAAGACTGGGGCTAAACAACGAGGCGATGCAAACCTTTATAAAGGCACAATCCCTGTCCCCCCATGATCCGGACATCCGGAGAGAATTTGGTATCGCCTGTTTCAAGGCGGGGGAGATAAATGCCGCGATCACCAATCTCCAGGAGGCGATAAAATACGACCCGGACAATGTGGTCGCGATGCTCTATCTGGCCCGTTCCTATGAAGCGCTCGGCAGAAAGGGCGAAGCCCTCGCCCTGTTCCGGGAAATCGCGCAAAAAAACGTGGACGACGAAGAGGTTTTTTACAACATGGCAATGATCTACGGTCAGAACGATCATCCCTACGAATCGCATTACTACTTCGGACGGTATTTCAAGATGAAGAACCGCCGGGAGAGCGCCTTGTTTCATTTCCAGGCCGCCCTCAAACACGTTCCGGCCGGTGGCTGGGAAGCCGGGGAGATCCAAAGGGAAATCGATGCCCTGAAGAAAGACGGCCGCAACAGCCCGGCAAGTGAACCGCGCAAGTCTTACTGACCATCACGCCTGCAGACGGAAACAACGATACGTGAATATAGGTTGTTGTTCCGTTATTCCAGATAAAATTTCATGCCGGGGCGGCACCCGCGAAGGACGAAAATGGTTTATGGAAATCACCCCGGTTTATTTTCATAGCAAAGATCCTTGGGGCCCGCTGGGGGCACCAAGAAAGATGAACATGGAAACCGCGGGGGGGTCATCGTCTTCAGCGGTGCTGAGGCCGCAGCAGGTCGGCGACGGTCTTGACCGGCGTAAAGGTGGCAATGGGAACCTCCACGAAGATGGTGTTCCAGTCCGACATGGAGCCGTTCCAAAGACCGGGAAGCTCCAGAGCCTGCAGATCCCTTCCTTTCTCCGATTTTCGGGATATCGAAACGGCCCGTGGGTCGACAAATTTCTCCAGATCGAACTTCCGGCCCCGGAAATCCCTGATCCCGCAGACGAGATCGACGGGATTGAAATGGGTGGCACGGCGCCAGATCTCCTGTTGCGCCGCCGACCGGGGATCCACCTGCGCTTCCTCGACGATTTGGAGCGACCGGCTGCCGTCGTCCTCACGCACCCAGAAAGGACCTCCCCCCGGTTCACCTTCATTGCGGACGACGCCGCACACCCGGAGGGGCCGGGAAATTTTCTTACGCCAGACATCTTTCTTTCTCATCAGCGACCATCGGGGATAGTCGTCGGGAAAGACGATGTGCAACTTTTCCCGGCAGAATAGATCGATGGCGGTCCAGGTTTCTTCATCGCCGCGATCCGCAGCCAGAATCTCCAGATATTGAAAGGCGATTTCCTGCCTTTCCAGAAGCAATCCCGCCAGGGCCTGCTTGTAACGCACCATGATCCCTTTATCCCGATCGGGGGCGACATTGTCGATATTCTTAACGAAAACGATATCCCCGTCGAGGGCGTTCAGGTTTTTGAGTAAGGCACCGTGCCCCCCGGGCCGGAAATGGAGACGTCCGTCTTCCATGCGAAAAGGCCGGTTCTCCATATCCACGGCGATGGTATTGGTGGCGGTTTCCTGACAGGATAAGCCGATTTCGTATTGCACCCCGAAGATCCCCTCGTAGCGCGGACGAATTTCCCGTAAAAAATCCCCCACCGGTTGCCGATGTTCCGGCGAGACGGTAAGATGGATCCTGCTGATACGCCGGGCGTCGGTGGTGTAAAGGGCCGCCTCCACAAGATGCTCCTCCAGGGCCGTCCGGCTGCCCCCTGGGTATCTGTGGAACTTCAACAGTGCCTTCGGTAATTGTCCGTAGCCGAGACCATGCGCGGTAAGGATATATGTCAGCAGGTCCCCGCAGCGTTTTGCCCGCCGGAGGTCATCCACATCCCCGCCTTTCCGGGCAACGATCGCGCAAAGCTCCTCATAAAAGGGATATCGCGGGAGGTCCGCGACAAAGGCCGTCGCCGCGGGATCGTTCTCTGCCCAGGGTTCATCCAGAACCCGGAACCATTCTTTGAACATGCGACTGGCGGCACCGGAAGCGGGAACGAATTTCATCATTCTCCCGGCCGCGGCGGCACGTTCATAACGGGCCCGCAGGATGTCTTCTTCTCCCGGTGCGATTATCTCCACCCCATCCGCCACGGAACAGGGACCTTGCAGTTCCACATATCTTATCCCCCGGACAAACAGGCCGATCTGCTCGGTTACCATCTCCGGCGTAAGCCCTTCACGGTATATCTGTTCAATATCCTCCTTCGAGAAATTCATTTCTTTTTTTTCCTAATCTTTACCGATTCCTTCTGATTCTTCCCCTTTTCGCGAAGCAGCCGGGAAATATCCTTTTGACGCCTGGTCACCACCTGTTTGGCCATCTCCATTTCCTTCCCCGCCGGGCCGGACTAAATAATCTCCACCATCGGCAGAATAAACCCCTTCACCCCCGCCCGGGGGTGTTTACGCTTCAACTCCCGCACCACCTCACAGACCCGGGGCACCTCTTCCTCTGTGACGGCGATATACAAAACGTTGTTCTCTCCCGGCCAGCAGTGCGTGCCCAACTTCGGTTCCGTCTCCGTCCCCTCGCCGCTTACGTCCTTCATCTTCGTGTAACCTTTGATCCCGGCGCTCTTCAGCTTCGCCACTACATCGTAATCCGCCGCCCGGGAATAGACGATGAAAAACATCTTCATGGCTTTTTCCTCCGCCGGGATTTGATCTTTTCCTGCCACTCATCGAAGAGATCGTAGGCCGCCGGCACAACTACCAGCGTCAGGAAAAGGGAGGTGATGAGGCCGCCGATCACCGCGACCCCCATGGGAGACCGGGTCTCCGCCCCGTCTCCCAATCCCGCCGCCACGGGCAGCATACCAAAAATCATGGCAAAAGTCGTCATGAGAATGGGTCGCAAGCGCACCGGCCCGGCCTCCAGAATCGCCTCCCGGCGACTCATCCCCCGCTCCCGGAGGGTGTTGGTGTAATCCACCAGGAGGATCGCATTCTTCTTTACCAGACCCATCAGGAGGATCAAGCCGATCATACTGAAGATGCTGATGGTCTTCCCCGTCAGGACCAGGGCCCCGAAGGCCCCGATAAAGGACAGCGGCATGGAGAGCAAGACGATAACCGGCTGGAGGAAGCTTTCGAACTGGGCTGCCAGGACCATGTAGGCCATGAGGACTCCCAGCAAGAGGGCAAAAATGAGAAACCCGAATGATTCCTTCATAGTATCGGCAGCACCTTTGTATTTTGCCGAATAATCCAAAGGCAGGATCCCGGCGGCGATGGCGTTGAGCTCGTCCATGGCCTGGCCCAGAGGTTTCTTTTCCAGGCTGGCGTACATGATCATCGCCCGCTGACGGTCCACACGATAGATGGTGCTCGGCGCCCCTCCTTCCCGGATTTGGACTACATTGGCCAGTTCGACGAGGCGGCCGTCCCGGGCCCGTATATATATCTTCCCGATGTCCCCCGGATTCATCCGATCCTGGGGATTCAGCCGTACCCGGACATCGTAGCGGCGTCCCTTCGCCTCATCCTTGAACTTGGTGACATCCACCTCGCCGCTGATCAAGACATTTATGGCCGCGGCGATGTCGGCCACGCTTACCCCGAGGTCCGCCGCCTTGTCCCGGTCGATGGTCACCCGCAGCTCCGGTTTCCCCGCTTCCAAAGACGTATCCACATCGACTACTCCGGGCAGTTTCGCAAACCGGGCGACGATCTGTTTCATGTAATCCGTAAGATAACTCAAATCCGTCCCCCGGACTACATACTGGATGGGGACGTTTCTAACCCCTCCCCCGATCAGGGAGATGTCCTCCGCCGTCCCCTTGAGGCCGGGTATCTGATTTATCCGCCGCCGTAATTCCGCCTTGATCTCCTCCTGAGAGCGCTTTCGCTCCGACTTTTTCTTCAGTCCCACCGTCATTCTCCCCTTGTTAACCTGACCGGTGCCGGCGGTCCCGAGACCCTGGGCGTACATGACCCGGACAACCTCCGGGGTGTTGCGAACTATCTCCTCGGCCTGCTGGAAAAGCCGGTCCGACTCGGCCACGGAATAATCTATCGGTGCCTCCAGTCTGATTATGAAGTTACTCTGATCCTCCGGCGGGACGAACTCCTTACCCATAAACTTCGTCATATACATACTGAGCACGAAGATGATCAGGGCACCGGTAAGGACACTCAACCGGTAGCGCAAACCCAGAACCAGCAGTTTCCGGTACCAGGTTTCGGTCTTTCGGTAATATGCTTCCAGAAAATCCCCGGCCCGACGGATCTTCATGCGGATCCGTCCCTGCCCTGACTTCTGCGCCTCCTCATCATTACCATGCTGACGGCGCCGGAGAAAATACGCCGCCAGCATCGGCGTCAAGGTAAACGACACCAGCAGCGAAACCATGACGGCAAAGACCACGGTCAGGGCGAAGGACATGAAGAATCTGCCGATGATCCCCTTCATGAAGGCCACCGGTAAAAAGATGGCCACAATGGCGAGGGTTGTGGCCATAACGGCCAGACCGATCTCGGAGGTGGCGAAACTCGCCGCCTCCCGGGGATCCATACCTATTTCGATATTGCGGTGGATGTTTTCGATGACGATGATGGCGTCGTCGATGAGGATCCCCACGGAGAGGGACAGGGCCAGCATGGTCATATTGTTGAAGGTGAAATCGAAGGCCCTGATGAGTGTGAAGGTGGCGATCACGGAGATGGGCAGCGCCACGGCGCTGATCAGGGTGGTGCGCACGTTCCGGAGAAAGAGAAAGACGGCGATGACGGCCAGGATGCCGCCGATGATGAGGTGGTTCTGAACCTCCCTGATGGAACGGTTGATGAAGGTGGACTGATCGAAGGCGGCATGGATGACCATACCCGGCGGCAGCGTCTTGCGGATCTTTTCTATTTCGGTCTTGACGCGGTCGATGACCTCGACGGTATTGGTGCCGGACTGCTTCTGGATACCCACAGCGACGGCGGGGAGGCCGTTGAAGCGGACTATGGAACGTTGCTCCTCCATGCCGTCTTCGGCCCGGCCGACATCTCTTATCCTTACCGGCACCCCCCGGTACCAGGAAACGATCAGGTCATTGAATTCCTGAACGGACGGGAACTCACCCTTTACCTTGACGGTATATTCCTTGGTCGCCGCTTCGATGCGGCCGCCGGGAATCTCGACGTTCTCCCGGGACAGGGCGGTCATGACATCATTGGGCGTCACCTGAAAGGCCCGGAGTTTATCTGCATCCAGCCAGATGCGGACCTGGCGCAACCGGAGACCGATGAAGCGCAGGGCTCCCACCCCGTTGATGCGCTGGAGTTGATCCTTCAAGACCTCGTCGGCATAGGTGGAGAGATCCCGGATCGTTTTCCGCCCCGTCAAAGCGATGTAGTACACGGGGTTCGCATCGGGGTCGACCTTCTGAATGATAGGCTCCAAGATGTCGGTGGGCAGTTTGGAGCGGATCAGCGACACCTTCTCCCGGACATCCTGGACGGCCATGTCGATATCACGTTCCAGGACGAATTCTATGCTGATCGTGGAGACGCCCTCGGCGCTGGTGGAGGTGATGGTCTTGACGCCGTTGATGGTATTGACGGACTCTTCGATCTTGTCGGTCACGTCGATATCCATGATCTCCGGAGAGGCCCCATTGAGACGGGTAGTGATATTGACGATGGGGAATTCTATCTTCGGAAAGAGATCGACGCCGATCTCCGGATAGCTCACCAGCCCCAGGATTACCAGGGCCAGGATAAACATGGTGGCAAATACCGGCCTTTTGATCGAGGTGTCAGCGAGCCACATTGACCTTCACCCCGGGAGACAGGTTGTTCTGTCCCACAACGACCAGTTCCTCTCCCCCGTGCAATCCCTCGAGAACCTCCATGACTTCTCCGTATTTCTGCCCTATTTTCAAAGGCTTCTCAACCGCCGTCCCATTCTCCACGATGAAGGCCTTGACGTTGGTGCCTTCATACAAAATAGAATTGACGGGAACGGTGACCACCTCCCGGGCGGCGCCGGTGTAAAGGACGACCCGGGCGTAAAGGCCCGGCTTGAGAAGCTGCCGGTCATTGGCGACAACCGCTTCCGCCTGCATGGTCCTTGTCTTTTCCTCCAGATGGGGATATACGGTCTTCAGCACCCCATGGAACTCCCGGCCCGGAAAGGAATCAACGGTAAACCGGACATCCTGTCCCGCTTGGACCCGGGCCACCTCCCGCTCAATGATGGAGAAACTGAGCTTCAAAGGGTCAGTCTGAATCAGGTAAAACAAGGGCATCCCGTTTCGGACATAATCTCCCGCCGTGATGCGCTTCTCCTTTATGGATCCCCCCAGGGGGGCAAGGATCTTTGTCTTGGCAAGCTTCTCCTTCGCCAGGGCGAGAGCCGCCTGAGCCCGTTCCACGTCGCCTTCCGCCACCGCCAGCCGGGCGGTTATGTCATCGAACTGCTGACGGGTTACAAGCTGTTCTCTGTAGAGGGCCTCTTTCCTCTCGAATTCCAGCCTGGCATTGGCCAGAGAGGCCTGGGCCTGGCGGAGGGCCGCTTCCG
Organism: Syntrophales bacterium; assembly: GCA_035448805.1. Taxonomy (GTDB): domain Bacteria; phylum Desulfobacterota; class Syntrophia; order Syntrophales; family UBA8958; genus UBA8958. The sequence goes on along the minus strand of DAOTJR010000012.1, from coordinate 53,487 downwards.
CCCGTTTGACCTCCAGACGGTAATCCGTATCATTAATTTCGGCGATCAGCGTTCCCCTCCCCACCCGGGAACCTTCCGCAACGGTGATGCGTCTGATGATACCGTCGATCTCCGAACTGACGATCACTTCTTCATTGGCCTTCAGGGTGCCGACGGCTTCCACAAAGGGCCGTAAAGCCTGTTTCTGGACGGTAGCGGCCCGGACATTGAAAACCCTTTCCTTCACGTTTTTATCCTGCTGACTTCCGCAACCGAGCAGGGGCAGGAACAAAAACAGCAGTGCGGCAACAAGTATCGGGCGGCATCGCCGTCGGTAATGTCCTATCATCGAGATCTCCTTGCTTGGCAAGCGCCGCCGTCGAATCCCCGCCGGCGCCTGCGACCTGACCGCCATGACCACAGGCGGCGACAACGATAGATGAAAATGATCGACCACTTGCCGACATTTCACTCATAGATGCAATTTTATCTTCTTGTAAATATTGACCATTTTCATCATGCTTCATGATGGATACCGTCATGAAGATTCACATCATAACGGACCGTAATACCGGATTTTTCAGGGTCGGGGCGTCTTTTCCGACACCGCACCGGCGGTGATCTCTTCCAGCAGCACCCCGGTAACCCGCTTCATGCGTAGTTGAAACACCTGATGGGAATAAACGGCGTTTGCCAGTTGCCGTTCCGTCGCTACCAGAAGGGTGTTGGCGTCCATGACATCGATGCTGTTGGCCAGCCCCATCTCGAACTGCCGGGTTACGGCCTGGTAATTTTCCCGGGCGAAGAGCAACTGGTCCTGCAGAGCTTTGATGATGCCCTGCTGATTTTTCAGTTCCACATAGGTGGTTTCCACCTCGATGCGGATGGTCTTTTTAAGATCGGCAAGCTTCAACTCCGTCTGCCGGTCCCGGATGATCGCCTCCCGAACCTCCGCCTGCCGCAATCCCCCTTCGAAAAAAGGATAGTTCAGCGCCGCCTGTCCATAGACACTTTCTCTATTGGTGCTGCCGGCGATGGGGTCCTGGTCCATCCGGCCATAGACCCCGGCTATGGACAATGTGGGCCAGTAGCCGCCTTTGGCAACCCGTATCTGGTCCTTGGCCATCTGTTTTTCTATCTCGACACTTTTCATTTCCGCCCGGCGGGCCAGGCCGACGGCAACAAAATTTTCTAAAGGCGGCAGCGGGGCATCGGCCGGAAATTTTTCCTTAAGACGAAAATCCTCCGCAATCCCGACGATCCTGGCCAGGACCGCCCGGGAAAGATCCAGGCTGTTTTGCGCCTTGATCCGGTCGGAAAGGGCCCCGGACAACTCGCCATCGGCCCGCAGGAGTACGGTTTTTGTAACCTCTCCGATTTTAAGTCTTTTTTCCGCCGCCCGACGGTAGGCGGTCAACCTTTCCACCGTGGCCTCGGCGATCTCCAAGACCTTTTGCGCCCGCAGTGTCTCATAATAAGCCGTCGATACGGTCATGAGATATTCCTCTTTCTGGGCATTTGCCTCCTGCTCCTGCCGGAGAATGTTGTCTTTGGCGATGGAAAAATCGACCGCTTCCCTCCCGTTGAGGGTCAGGACATGGTCCAGGCGTACGCCCCAGGTAGCCGCGTTGTTGGGTTGGACAAGCGAGCCGGGCAGGACAATCGCCGTATTGGGGACAACGGTGCCGGGGGAGTATTTATTTTCCGTATAATCGGTGTATGATCCGTATGCGGAGAGTTTGGGAATCAGGGCGGCCCGTTTCTTGTCCTTGCCGGCCCGGGCCAGGGCCACATTCTCCTCGGCGATCCTGATCCGCTCCGATCTCTCCAGGGCGATGCGGCACAAATCCTCCCAACCGTATTCGACGGCCCCAACCCGGCCGCCGGGAAAGAGGAAAATCAGGACACCGAGCAAAAGAACATTCAATCTGGCGATGCTTTTCACCTTGTTTCGACCTCGACAACCTTGCGCAGGGAAACCTTTCCCCGGGAAAGGCAACCCCATCTTCTTGGTGTATTGACGTTTTTTCATCCTGCTCGAAAACGGAGATCGTCATGTGGGGTCTCCGTAGCTGCCGCTTCGGCGCCGGATCGCCGTTTGACATGCCTGAGAAGACCGCCCAAGTCAATGTTTATTTAAAAAAAGGGCAGGTTCTTGCGAACCTGCCCTTTGGTGAACTGATTTTATCGAACAATTATTTGACGAGCGGCGGCGGGGTCCAGAAGACCTTCTTGCCGTAGATCGTATTGCAGACGACGGCACCCGCCATGTAAACGCCGTACCAGCCGGAGAAGACCAGGAGGTAGCCGATGACCGGCTTCCAGGTCTTGGGATCGCCGAACCAGCCCGTATCCATGCCGACGATCATCCAGAGGACGACATCGATGACGACGACGAGAAGGAACAGACCGCTCTTGGCATAAGCAGGGGTCACGGCGGTCAGGAAGCCGGCCCCGGCCATCCACATCCAGCCTTCGATATAGACCATCTTGCTCACCATGCCGCCGACGGCCTTACCGATCCCCGCCTTGGCGGCAGCCAGCTGCTCCGGGGTGAGCATCTTGACGTCCGCCACCCCGGCGGCGGCCACAGCCGCGTCCATGGCCTCTTTGGCGGCCTTGGGAACAAAGATGAAACTGATGGAATACCACTTGGCGAAAACACTGATTGCCGCTGCAAGCATGAAGAATGCCGAGAAGAAGAGGAAAACGTTACCACCGGTGATGTTGTGGTCTTTCAACTCGATCACCGCCGTGGTGTACTGGACAAGACAACCGCCGACAAGCCAGGCGGCCAGCAGGGGAAAACCGGATAAGTCAACCTTACCCATATATACCGCCCCGAAACCGAAGCACGCAACGGCGAGGGCTCCCAGTCCTGCGGGACCCGGGGTTGCAAAGCTGTGTTCATGCGCCATAAATCAATCCTCCTTTTTTGTTTTTAAGAATTTGTCTGAAATGTCAAAAAACGTCTGGGCGATGTCGCCTTTGGCACTTCTTTGTTTTTCATCCCCCCTTTCCTCATTTATTTAATGATTGGTTCTAAAAAAATTTTGGTTGTTTATAAACTATGAATTTGCGGAAGAGTCCTTTTTAACCGCTCTTCGCATAAAGGAACACTTGGGATCGGCCAGGCGCCGTGAAAAAAATCCGAATGTTTATTAACAGAATATAATCGATATTGTCAAGCAAAAAAAGCTAGAATAATTTCCCGTACTTGGCGACAATCAAAAATAGGCCGATCAACCAGATTATAGAAATAAGCAACATCAGATTGCCCCGGTTGAAGGTGCGTCTTCTGGCCATATCATCTACAATTTTATCTACTTGCAGCTTCTGCTTTCTTGCTTCCCGGCGTTTTTTTGACATTTTTTATCTATTTCTCCTCATTCTACAGATTACGGAAAGCCCGGCATGCCACCGGCCCCAGGGGAAACGCTTCCTTTTACTTCGCGGATTGATAGGGGTCCCAGTCATATCCCCAAATCTCGCCGTGATAGGGCAGCTTGTATTGGCGGCGGTCATTGTAGGCGGGATAACGCCTGGCCCCGCCCTCCCTTGGCAGCATGGAAACGGGAAAACTCGGCGCCAGGAGGCCGTGTTTCCGTGCCTCCCGTTCGAGCCACTCCCGATCGTCGGGATGGGCGATGGAGATGAGAGCCGCCGCCCGTTCATAGCCATTGAGGCCGCGGAGATTCACGATACCGTATTCGGTGCAGATATATTGACTGAACTGCGCCGGCACATCCACCGCCGAGCCTTCGGGGAGGAAAGGTACGATGCGGGAGGTGCCGTGCTTGCTTCGGGAGGTCATGGCGGCGACACCCCGCCCGCCTTTACTCTGGCCGCAGAAGACGATGAAATTGAAATATCCCCCGGTACTCGAAATCGGCCTTTTTTGATAAAATCCGGAACACTGCTGCCCGAGGAGATCGACGGCAATGCAATTGTCGATGGCGAGCATGTTGTCCAGACGGGTCAGGTTATGCACATTGTTGGTATAATTGATGTCGTACACGGCCATGTTGGGGTTCCGGTGGATCGTATTGTAGTACCAGGCCGCATCCACGGGAAAGGCAAAGGTATAGACGCTCTTGCCCCGGTCGGCCGTCAGGGACTTGTAGCGATTGGTCACCTGACCGGATTCGATGAGTTTGATGAGGCCGGCGTTGAGCATCTCCGTATGGATGCCCAAATCCCTGAACCCGGCATTCGCCATCGCCCCGACGCAGGCCGAAGGCAGGGAGCCGATGCCGAGCTGGATGACATCCCGATCCCTCATGATCGTCATGATGTTGTCGGCGATGGCCTGTTCCTCCGGGTTGGCCCGCATGCTCCTTTCATTGATCTGGGGCCACCGGTATTTTTCCACATCGACCTCTACCCAGTAGTCGATGTCGTCGATATGAAAGGTATTCAGCCGCCCGCCTTCCGCCCAGGGATAGTCGGAGCGAACCTCCATGACGCATCTTTTCGCACACTGGGAATAGATGAAGGCGTTGTTGGTCCCGTAGGAAAAGTTCACAAAACCGTGTTCGTCGAAGGCAGTGGCCGCGTTCCACCACCAGTCCAGGCCCCGCTTCTCCCGGACGGCGTGGACGAAGCGGTAATGGGTGTTCCAGACGCCCATCGCCCAGCCCCACTGGGCCCAGCTCGTCACATTGTTGACGTCTCTGGCCTTGCGATGCCAGGGGAAAAAGAAATATTCATGAAAGACATGGTACTCCTGTTTCGGGTCCACCTGCTGAAATTCGGGGTGGGGGAAAAACATGGCATAGTTCCAGATTTCTATGTCTTTCAAATGGGGTCCGAGACGCCGGGCCAGCTCTTTCATGCATACCGTCGCGTCACCGCCGACGGAACCGGGCTGAATCCAGTCCCCCGATTTGACCATATCGAGGATCTGCGACGGGGTGCGCTTCTTGTCGCGAATCTTTTGTTGGATCGGGGTGGTCATGGCTCTAATTTTTTCTTAATCGTTATGATGTATGGTTTTTTTTGTTACAACTCCCGGAAAGACGGGTTTTGAATAAACTTTAGCCCTGTTGTTGTCAAGAAAAAACCCCTCCGGGCGGCTTTGGGATTGCAGGATGGCAATATTTAGGATATGTCGAATTACGTAAACAGGGAGGATCTCACTTGCATAGCATCGCCACCCCCAAGGAGGCAGCGACGGTCATCATCATGCGACCCGAAGCCGGGGCCGGAGACGGCCCCTTCGAAGTCCTGATGGTCCATCGTCATCCGGACAGCGCTTTCGTACCTGAATGTTACGTGTTTCCAGGAGGATGTATTGATGAAGAAGACTGCGCTCCGGAGTTGCTCCCCTATTGCCGGGGCCGGGACAGGGAGACGGCCCTCCGGATCCTCGGTGACATGCCCAATGCCGAATTGGCCTGTGGTGCCTGGGTGGCCGCGGTTAGGGAAACCTTCGAAGAAACGGGTATCCTTCTGGCCCATACCCCGGTCCCGCAGGACAGGCTGGCATTTCTCCGCCGCCGGCTCCTGGCCGGGGAGAAAAACTTTAACGAGCTGGTCAGGGAAGAGCGGTTGGTTTTGGCCTGTGATCGCCTGGAATATTTTGCCCACTGGATTACGCCGGAATTCCTGCCGTTACGTTATGATGTCCGCTTTTTCGTGACCCGGGCCCCGGAAGATCAATCCGCATGCCCGGACGGGGTGGAGTTGACCGGCCATGTCTGGATCACTCCCCGACGCGCCCTGACGGAATATGCCGCCGATCGGTTCCCCATGGTCCTCCCCACGATCATGACCCTCCGGGAGCTGGCGGCTTATCGCAGCATCGAGGCGGTTCTGGCCGCCGCCCCCGGCAAAAAGGTCCCGGCCATCCTCACCAAAGTGGACACCCGGAACGATCGTCTGGTGGAAATCATGCCCGACGGAACGGTTTTCAGCCCGGTAAGATAGAAATGAAAACGATTTTTTAAGAGGGCGAATCTTCAGGTGCAAAGAACAGATACTTCCGTCGCCGATCTTTTAGTTAAGAATATCAAGGGTTTTCTTCATGATGAGGAAGCCATCCGCCTCTATGAACTGGCCGGCGAGGTGAGCCGGCATGGCCCCTGTCTGGAGATCGGCAGCTATTGCGGGAAGTCGGCGGCCTTCATCGGCCTGGCCTGCCGACAGCACCGTGCGGTTCTTTTTTCCATCGACCACCATCGGGGCTCGGAGGAACAACAGCCCGGAGAGGAGTATTTCGATCCGGATATCTTCGACAACCGGACCGGCCGCGTCGACACCTTCCCCCTGTTCAGAAGGACCATGGAGGAACTGCAATTGACCGACACCGTCGTGCCTATCGTCGCCCCCGCCTCCCTGGTCGCCCGCGCCTGGCGTACCCCCTTGAGTTTCGTCTTCATCGACGGCAGCCATACCTTGGCGGCCGCCTATGCCGATTATTCCGCCTGGGCCTCCCATCTCCTGCCGGGCGGGGTGCTGGCGATCCATGACATCTTTTTCACCGCCGCCGACGGGGGACAGGCCCCGCACCTGATCTACAGATTGGCCCTGGCTTCCGGACTTTTCAGTGAATTGCCCATGACCCGCAGCCTGGGAGTGCTCCGCAAGACCGGCGGCGATTCACTACCTCCCTCCGCTCTTGCCGTCTGGGAAAAGTTGAACCGGTAGCGGGGAATCAAATCAGATTGCAACGACCGTGATGGTAGCGCGGAAACCGCCCGCGGCCTCAGCTGAACCGGTAGCGGGAAATCAAATCAGGTTGCAACAGCGGCGCCGTATTCACGGCATTGGTTTGCCCCCCCGGAACCGGGCGGCGGTGACAACAAGAGACGAATATTTGCGGCCCTAACGACACGGAGATACCCCCGGGAGGGCGGCAAACAACATCTTCACGACAGGGAATCGATCTTGTTGTTGTGGGTCCAGAACCAGCCCGGTTTTCCCCCTGGTATTCCCACCCGTGTCCCGTACTTGATGAAGCCCCGGGAGATGAAATCGGCGACGGCCCGCCGCACCAATGCTTCGTCAGTACCCGTCGTCGCGATGAGACGCCGGCACAGTCGCTCTTCCGATCCCGCTTCGTCCTCCCCGACCTCGTCCTCCCCCAACCTTTCGATCAAATCCTCGGAGAGGAGGCGATAGACGAACTGGGTACGAAAATAACCCGCCACCTGCAGATCCTCCGCCGGGGAATTGGCGCCGGTCTGATAATTGCGGACCTGTTTATGCCAACCCTTCATGATTTCCCCTTCGAATTCATCCACAAAGGCATCAATGTCTTCCGGTCTTAACCGGGAAGTACGGGTAATGGCCCGGTTGGCATCGTAGCGGGTCCAGTCGTCGGTCAGGATCTCCAGGTCGTATTCCGCCACCCGTTCCCGGACGGTCGTGCCGGGAAAGGGTGCCAGGATATGATAACCATATAACGATCCCAGGGAAGACGCAAATTTCCTCGTGTCCGCAAGGGTTTCCGGCGATTCCCCGGGCAGACCCACCACAAAGGAGGTATGGGGCAGGATACCGACATCCTGGCATAGCCGGACAGCACGGCGAACCTGAGGGAGGGTGATCTTCTTCTTGATCCGGATCAGCATCTCCGGGTTCCCCGATTCGACACCGAAGCTGATGCTGTCGCATCCTGTGGCCTTCATGATTTCAAGGGTCTCCCGATCCACGGTGTTGACCCGGGCAAAGGCGCTCCAGGAGAAACGCAATCCCCGCCGCCTGATTTCATCGCAAACCGCGCGCACCTTTTTCCTGTCCGTGACAAAGAGATCGTCGGCGACGTTGATGCGGTCGATCCCGTAGGACATGATTTCTTCTATTTCATCGACGACGAGGGATGCGGACCGGCTTCTGATCTTGGCGCCCACCATGCGGCGGCCCTGACAGAAGATACATTTGTAAGGGCAACCGCGCCCGGTAATGATGCTGATCGGATAGCCCAGGGCGCGGTAACGGGAAAGGGGCAGGAGGTGCCGGGCGGGCAACGGTAACGCATCCAGGTCGGCGATGAAGGCCCGGGCTTCATTGACCACCGGCTCCCCGTTGCTCCGGTAGGCAATTCCTCTGATCATGGAGAGCTTTCTTTCGTCAAATTCGGCATTTACCAGTTCATTGATCGTCTCCTCCCCCTCCCCCATGACGATTATATCGATGCCGGGATAGGCCTGCAGGGTCGCAGCCGCCGTAAACGAAACATGGGGCCCCCCCATAACCGTGACGACTTCGGGCCGGTACCGCTTGACCGCCGTGAGGATCGCGGCGGCGCCGGGAAAATTCAGGGTGACGGATGTGGCGCCTACGATGTCGGGTTGAAAACTGTCGAGCTCAGCTTGAAGTTTCGCTTCGGTATACCGCCGGACGATGTAATCGAAGACCCGCACCTCCGCCCCGGCGGCAAGGAAAGCGGCGGCGACATAACTCACCCCCAGGGGCGGCGCGGGGGCCTCGGCAAGGGGATAAGGCGGGGCGATGATGGCGACTTTCATTTTAGACCTTCTTCTTTCCGTGCATCAATCCTGACGACCGGGCCACACCAGCGACCGAAACCAGCCGCTCCAGGTATTTCCCTTCATAAGGTGCCGGTCGATGGCGTCGAATTCGGCCGCCAGCCGGTCCGGCCGGGCAAGCCAGTCCGCCCGGGTTTTCATGTGCCGCTCCCGGTCGAGGGTCTTGAGCACCGTCGCGGGGTTGCCGCCGGCTATGACATTCGCCGGGATGTCCCGCAAGACCACGGATCCCGCCCCGATGATCGAATTTTCACCGATTTTGACACCCTTACAGATCATGGCGCTGTCGCCGATCCAGACATTGGCCGCGATGCGCACCGGCGCACTTTGTCCCACGGAGAGGCTGCGGTCGTAAATGCCATGCCAGTCCGAATCGGTTATGAACACCCCCTGGGCCAGCATGCAACTGTCGCCGATGGTTATTTCCCGGGCCGCGCTGACCCGGACGCCCGGACAGATCAGACAGCAGTTGCCGATGTCTATTTTACCCTGCCCGGCAAAGTTCGACCAGACGGTGAGCCGCACCCGCTTGTCGGGGGCGGCGATGACGTGGGCATAATCTCCCAGAGAAACCGACCCGCCGAAGACTTCGACGTACCATGGTTTCATGAACAACGGCTCCACCCCCAAATGATCGAACTGGGGACGGAGAAAGTGCTCCGCATACAGGCGTTGCCAAAGGAGGTGCAGTCGTTTGAGCCGGTACGGCCTCGTATCTCTTCTCATAAATTCATCAATGCCCCGGCGGCGGCGCCGATACCCGCCGTCCCCCCTCCCCGGCCGGGGCGAAGGACCGGAAAAGCTTCGTAACTTCCGCCGCGCCGATACCGATGCTGCCGGTGACACGGCGGTCTCTGTTCCGGCCCGCACCGCGTCTCTTTCCGCCCATGGGCAAGTCCCTCTTGCAAACGGCGGGGTCGATCACCGGAAGGGCCGCTTCATCCGGCGACGCACCGCTCCGATCCGCACCAACGACCTCCCTCCCAGGAGCGATGACTGAAAAGACGGGCCGCCGGGGTGATGTTTCTCAGGGCGTCATAGGCCAGAAGGACCGCTGCCGCCGTCCAGGTCGTCTTTTCGTCGGGCCAGACAACGGTGTCCGGAAATGTGACGCCCATCCAATAAACGCCGTCTTCGTATCTCTTGTCGCTGATCCAGGAGAACACCCGCTCGGCCTCCTCGAAGGCCTCGACCGCCGTCAGGGTCAGGACCAGTTCCGAGGTTTCGGCCATGGTCACCCACGGCCGGTCGCAGACGCAGCGCACCCCCCAGCCCGGAACGGCGAACTTGTCCCAGAAGCGCTCGATCCTTTTTTTCGCTGTCCGGTCATTCATGGCCCCGCAAAGGACCGGATAGTACCAGTCCATGGAAAAGCGGGCCTTGATCATGTTGAAGTGGCTGGGGGGATCGGCGAGCGCCCGGCCGAGACGCTCCCAGGCCCGGTGCCAGGAAGCTGCTCGCACCCCAAGGCGATCGGCGATGCTCAACCCGCATTTCAGAGACATGTAGATGGAACTCGATCCGGTCAGCAGGGCCATGGGATCTATCTTCCCTTCCGCGTTCCTCGCCCAGTATATCTCTCCTTCCGGCGCCTGCAGACCCAGGGCATAGTTCAATCCCGCCTTCACCGTCGGCCAGAGACGCCGCAGAAAATCCGTGTCGCCGGTGATCAGATAATGATGCCAGACCCCGACGGCGATATAAGCCGCAAAATTGCTTTCCCGGGTGCCGTCTTCAACAATACCGTTCCGGACGGCGGACCACCAGCTGCCGTCGGGCAGTTGCGTCGCCGCCATCCAGGCGTAGGCCCGCTCCGCCGCGGCGATCTTTCCGGCCACGCTCAGTCCCATGGCGCTTTCCACATGGTCCCAGGGATCGGTCTTTCCCCCTTCCGACCATGGTATCTCGCCGTTTTCCTTCTGGACCTTCATAATGAACGCGGCCAGTCCTTCCACATCGACAACCAGTGGTTCCGGACTCGGTTCCACAGCCAGTTTCATAGCTCAATATCCCTTCTTCATGTAATAGACGACGCTCTTGGCGATAAGTGGGTCCAGAAGCCGCTCCAGAGTCCGGACTAACGGCGGATGGGTCATGATATCCCATTCGAGAAATTCCCGGTAAAGCCTCACGAGGGGATGGCCTTCGTTCTTGTGTCCCACCAGACAACGGAGCCACCAGTAAGGGGCATGGAGGGCGTGCTTGTACCGCACGGCCGTACATGCCGTTCCGGCATCCTCCAGCAGCCGCTGCAGTTCGCGCTGCCTGAAGATCCGGACATGTCCCCCCGGTTCTTCATGGTAGGAACGGGACAGAAGCCAGCAGATCCGTTCCGGAAGATACCTGGGGACACTTACCACCAGCTCGCCGCCCGGTTTGAGTATGCGGACGATCTCTTCGACCGCCCTCCTGCCTTCCTTAATGTGTTCAAGCACTTCGGAGCAGATCACCACATCGAAGGCGGCATCCCTGAAGGGGAGCGCTAAGACATCGCTCTGGAGGACCGCCCACCGCCCGCCTTTCTGAGCCGCCATATGGAACAGGAGGCCTTTCGTCCGGCAAAGGTCGTCCCAGCGCAAATCCACGGCACAGACATCAATCCCTTCCCGACGAAAAACTTCGCCGACATGGCGCCCCAACCCGCAACCGGCATCGAGGACCTTCATGCCCGGCTTGAGTTCCAGTTTACTGAAATCTACGGTGAGCATGAATGGTTTCCCGATAGACGTCAACGGTTTTTCGCGCGGCGTGTTCCCAGGTGAGGGAATTCATGACCCGTTGCAGCCCGGCCCGGCCCAGTTCTTCCCGTTTCCGGGGATTGTCCAGCAGGTCGGTGATGGCCTCGACCAGGGCAGAGCTGTCTCCGGGAGGGACAAGAATCCCCGCCTCCCCTACCACTTCCGGCAGGGCGCCGCCGGTGGTGCTGATCACGGGGACCCCACAGGCCATCGCCTCGCCCGCGGGCATTCCGAAACCTTCATAGAGGGAGGGGATTACCGCCATGGTGCATTCGGCATAGTAGCGCGCGAATTCTTCGTAAGCGATCCGCCCGGTAAAGCGGACTTGTTCCTGAAGCCGCCACTCCCTCACCAGCCCCTCGATCGCGCCGTCCTTCTTTGGTTCACCGATGACGGTCAAATGGATAGGACGTTTCTCCCGGAGGATCTTCACGGCCTCGAGAAGATAGCGGAGGCCCTTCAAAGGGGTATCGGCGCTGTTGGTCGTGAGAAGGTGGTGCGGCCCCCGGGTGACATTCCCCAAGGGATAGAAATAGTCCGTATTGATGCCATTGGGAACCACCCGGAATTTATGGGCGGTGACTTGAAAATCCTTACTGATGTCCCGCTTGGAACATTCCGAGACGGTAATGATCCGCGCCAGTCGCCTTGTCACCCGCTTTTGCATCCGGAGGAAGGAATACCACCGGTGGATCTTGATCTTTTTCAGGATCCCCCGGGTCGCCTGCAGTTCCACGTCCCGGTCTACGGTAATGGGGTGGTGAATCGTCGCCAGAGTGGGAAAGCCCAGGGCGGGCAGGCCAAGCAAACCGTATGCCAGGCACTGGTTATCGTGGACGATATCGTAGGCCGGTCGCCGGGAACGCAGATAGTTGAAAACCCGCCAGCCGAAGGTGAAGGGTTCGGGGAACCCCCCGGCGCACATGGAAACGTACTCGATCTGGTTGAGCGGCGAAATAAGATCCCGCAGGCGCTGCACCGTGAAGAGATGATCGGGGTTGTAGAGATCGAGCCCGGGCAGTTTGTGAAGTTTGACACCTTCGGCCAGGACCGGATAAGGAGGACCGGAGATCACTTCGACCCGGTGACCGAGATCACGCAGGGCGCGGCTCAGATAGTTTATGTAAACACCCTGGCCGCCGCATGTTGGATTACCCCGATAGGTCAGCAAGCATATCTTCAGACGGCCATTCCGCTTTTCATTTTCTGTAACCACAGTATCCGTTCACCTGTCATGGAATGTCCCCCGCCTTTTTAAGCAATGATTCCGCGTTAGCAAACATCACGGCAATCTCATCGTTCGTCATGCCCGCCCCCCGGGCGATGAGGACGGCCTGTTCACGCGACACCAGATCCTGAGGCCCGTGGGTGTCGGTGTTCATGACCAGTGGTGCCCCGTGCTGCCTCGCCGTCTTGACTACATGACCGTTGGTGAGGCTGTGTCCCCGGCGCGTCGTCACCTCCAGATATATCCCCCGGGAAGCCGCCAGGGCAACCTCTTCCCCGGTGATCAAACCCGGGTGGGCCAGAATGTCCACCCCCGCCTCCAGTGCCGCCCGGTTGGTTCCCGGCGCCACAGGCTCGGCGATCGTCTCTCCGTGGACGATCACGATCCGCGCCCCCAGCGCCCTCGCCTCCGCCGCGAGAGGGGCGATATCTCCAGGCGGCACATGGGTAAGCTCGATACCGCAGATCACCTCCAGCCCGTTGGCGACACCCAGGGATCGGGCGACGCGGGCGATGCGGGGAACGATAAAATCTATGTTCGACCCGTCGCCGTGATCGGTAACGGCGATGGCCCGATAACCCTTGACTTTGGCCCGCCGCACCAATTCCGCCGGAATCAGCTCGCCGTCACTGAAAAGCGAATGGGTATGAAGATCGATCATTTAGTCGCTCCCGCCAAGTTATGTCGCCCCTTTAACAGATTTATGACCGACGGTCAACAAAAGCTTACGCCCCGGTCGCCGATATTTTGCGGCCCCTGTCATCCCGTCCCTCAACTCCCGGTGCCGCCGATTGAAAAAAAATCCTTTCCGTAGTAATGATGTCTCTGCGGTGAGGAAAGGACAAGCCATGCATATCCTGACGATCAAAACCGGCGCGCCCTGCGAATTTATCGACATCACCGGACAGATCCAGGCGATTCTCCGGCAGGAAAAAATCCGGGAAGGCGTCTGCCACATCTTCGTCGCCCACACCACGGCGGCGGTGACGATCAATGAGAACGCCGATCCCGATGTTCCGAGGGACATCATCACCATCCTGGACCGTCTGATTCCCCGGGAGGGCCGGTACCGGCACGGAGAGGGCAATGCGGCGGCCCATGCCAAGGCCTCCCTGGTCGGCGCCTCGGAAACGGTGCTGATCGAAAACGGCCGTTTGGCCCTGGGTACCTGGCAGGGCATCTTTTTCTGCGAGTTCGACGGACCCCGGCTGCGCAAGGTGTTCGTGAAGCCGATCGCCGCCGCATGAACAGTCGGAGCGGGGAAAGGGCAACACGGGCGGAAAGGAAAAAGGTCCGCTGGGTGGTCTTCAGCGTCGCCTTCGCCGTGTTCATGGTGCGCCTGGACGGCTATGTGGTCAACATCTCCCTGCCGAGCCTGGCCCGCTATTTTCAGGTCGGCGCCAATGAAGTATCCTGGGTCGTTCTCTCCTATCTGCTGGTCATGACCGGTTCGACCCTCATCTGCGGCAAACTCGTGGATCGCGTCGGTTTGAAGAAGATATTCGTCGGCGGTTACGGGCTCTTCACGCTCGGCTCCTTTCTCTGCGGAATTTCTCCGACCGTCCTTTTTCTGGACGCCGCCCGCTGTCTGCAGGGGGCCGGCGGCGCCATGATGATCACCGGCGGTATGGCGGGCATCCCCCGTTATCTCCCCAGGCATATCGTCGGCTGGGCCTTCGGGGTCTGTTCCCTGGCCAATTCTCTGGGGATCATGGTCGGCGCCCCCCTCGGGGGCATCATCACCGGCTTTCTTTCCTGGCGCTGGATCTTCCTGATCAACATTCCGGTAGGGATAACGGCCTTCATCATCGCCCGGCGGAATCTGCCCGCCGATCCCGGCGCCGCTACCGTCCCGGCAAAACCAACCTTCGACATCGCCGGTTCCATCCTGAGCTTCACCGGGCTCACCGCTCTGGTATTCGCCCTGAGTATGGGCAACGGTATGGGCTGGACGAACATGATCATCATCGCTGCCTTGTCCGTCGCCTTCTTTTCCCTGACCGCCTTCTTCCTCCAGGAAAAGAGTACCCGGGATCCTATCCTGAAGCTGTCGCTTTTCCGGGACCGGAACTTCTCCCTGGCCACCCTCACCACCCTGCTGGCCCTGATGCTGCTGGCAGGGGGAAATTTCCTCGTTCCCTTCTACCTGGAGATCGTCAAGGGACTGCGCCCGGAGCATGTAGGGGCCGTGGTGATGATCTATTCCCTTGTCTACATGCCTATCGGACCTTACGCGGGCAAGCTTTCCGACCGTTGCGATCCGCGCCGTCTCTGTACGATCGCCATGCTGCTGGCCGCTACGGCCTGTGTGGTCTTCGCCGTCTCCATCCCCCTGCCGGGACTGACACCGGTGGTGGTCTATCTCATCCTGCTGGCCGTCGCTTACGCCCTCTTCTTCCCGGCCAACAACAATCTCGTCATGACCCTGGCCCCGTCGGAAAACCAGGGCGCCGCCTCGGCGATTTACACCAATGTCATGAATGTCGGGATGGTCCTGGGGGTCTGTCTCTTCGAAGGCATGTTTTCCCATTCCCTGCCGGCCGGTTTGTCCCTCCGGGATTTACCGGCCGGGGCCGACTCGGAAAATCTAACCGCCGTTTCCGCCGCCTTCCAGAGCGCCTTCCTTGTCGGCGCCTTTTTCAGCATCGCCGCCTTTGTCGCTTCTTTCATCTCCGGGCGTCTGGCCGCCGGCGGCCGCCGCTAAGGCATTGCTCAACAGTCCCAGATCGGTCACGGTGAGCGTTTCGGCGCGCCGCTCCCCGTCGATCCCGCAGTTTTCCATAATCTCCCGGAGCCGGTCCTTTTCCAGACCCATTTCCGGGGCCTGGCGGAGATTGTTCCAGACGGTCTTGCGGCGCTGGGCGAAAGCGGCCCGGACAAGGCGCGCAAAATGCTCCTCATCGGCCAGCGCCACCAGGGGATGTTCAAGAAATGTCAGAGAAATGACCGCGGACATCACGCGGGGACGGGGATAAAAGCAGCTTGGCGGGACATCGAACAGATGTTCTATGCGGGCATGCATGGCCAGCAGCACTGTCGGGATGCCGTATGCTTTCGTCCCCGGACCGGCGGTCAGACGCTCGGCGAGTTCTTTCTGAACCATGATCACCGCCCCGGCGATCACCCGGCGCTGCGCCAGGAGGAGGAAAAGGATTTCCGTGGCGATCCCGTAGGGGATATTACCGATGACCCGGAGTCTTGCTCCGGGATAAGCCGCGGCGAGGGAAAACAGATCCATTTTCAGGATATCACCGGCCAGGATGCGGACATTGTCCATCCCCCCGCATGCATCTTCCAGGACGGCGACCAGTTCCGGGTCGATTTCCACGGCCAGGACCTTCCTGCTCCGCGGGGCGATAAGTCGGGTGAGGATACCGTGACCGGAACCTATCTCCAGCACCACGTCGCTTTTTTGCAACGCCGCTGCCGTAACGATCTTCCGGGCTACGTTGTCGTCCCGGAGAAACGACTGACTCAAACCGCGCCGGGGCCGCACACGATGATCTCTGAGGAGCCTCCCGGCGGGGATCAAGGCATTTCCCTTTCCCGGATCGCCACCGCCAGCCGGCGGGTGAGGAAATAGGCGGGGACGGCAAAAAACGGCGCCGTTACCAGCCCCCCGACCAAGAGGGGAAGGAGGATATGCCGGCCGATACACATCATTCCGGTCCAGGTCAGCTCCGGCATGACCCAGGCGCCGGCCTGGATGCCCAGGAGCAGCCGCCCCAGTTCATATTGGCAAAAGTAGAACACGGGAATGGTGAGGGGATTGGAGATCAGCCAGGAACCGAGATAACCGGCGGTGATGTTTTGCTTGAAAAGGACCCCGACCGCTATGATCAGCACCGTGTGCAGAGGAATGGTCGGGGTGACGCCGATAAAGACGCCGATGGCCGTCCCCATGGCGATATGACCCGGCTCTCCCCGGAGACTGAGGAAACGGGCGTGAAACTCCCGGAGGCGCCTTTTGATCAGGTTCATAGTTGCAATTCCAGCGGCCACCGCGACACCGCGTTCATGTCGGGCAGATCCCGGCGACCGCTTTGAAAAAGCAGCTCGCCGGCCACGGCGATCATGGCGGCATTATCCGTGCAGAGAACGGGGGGAGGGATAAATAACGTCACGCCCTGCCGGCTCCCATCCCGATGAAAACGCTCCCGCAGGCGACTGTTGGCCGCCACGCCTCCACAGACCACGACTCTGTCCACTCCTTCCCGGGCGGCGGCCAGGAGCGTTTTCCGGACCAGGACATCCACAATGGCCTCCTGAAAACCGGCCACGATATCCGGCAGCTCCACCTCCGAAAAAAGGCGTCCCTGCTTCTTCACCATATTGAGCAACGAGGTTTTAACACCGCTGAAACTGAAATCCAGACTGTCCCGCATGGCCCGGGGGAATGATACCGCTTCGGGATCGCCCTTCCCGGCCAGCCGGTCGATAACGACACCCCCGGGATAACCGATATCCAGTAATTTTGCCGCCTTGTCAAAGGCCTCGCCGGCCGCGTCGTCCCGGGTTTGTCCCAGGGTCTTGAAAGTGCCGAAATCCTGGACGAGATAGATGTTGGTGTGTCCGCCCGAGACGACAAGCGCCACAAAGGGGAGCGGGGGAGGCGGTTCCAGAAGCATGGCGGCGGCGATATGACCGCTGAGATGATTGACCCCCACCAGGGGCAGGTCCCTGGCAAAGGCGATGGCTTTGGCGGCGGACAGGCCGACCAGCAGCGATCCGATCAAGCCCGGACCCCTGGTGACGGCGATCCCCTCGATATCGTTCAGGGTGATGCCGGCTTCACCCAGGGCCTGGAGGATCACCGGCACAATGGCCTCCGTATGTTTCCGTGAGGCTATTTCCGGAACCACGCCGCCGTACTTGCCGTGGACCTTTACCTGTGAGGCAATGACGTTGGCCAATACCTGTTTTCCGTCCCGGACGACGGCCGCCGCCGTCTCGTCACAGGACGACTCGATTCCCAAAACCAGCATGCAACCTCCCGCAGATTTTCCTTTTACAAACCCGGATAAAAGCTATATAGAATCTTCCAGTTGTTGTAAATATCTTTTGAGGCCAGGCCCGCTATGGAGATCCAGACAGATTTTCTCGTCCTCGGCAGCGGCATCGCCGGTCTGAGCTTCGCCATCAAAGCGGCGGAACTCGGGACGGTGGCCATCGTCACCAAGAAGGGAAAATTCGATTCGAGCACCAATTACGCTCAGGGGGGCATCGCCGCCGTCCAGGACGACGACGACAGTTTCGAATCCCATATCAGCGACACCCTTGCCTGCGGTGCCGATCTCTGCAAGGAAGAGGTCGTCCGCTTTGTCGTGGAAGAAGGGCCGGCGCGAATCGAGGAACTGGTACATTGGGGGGTGAATTTCACCCGCCGGGAAAGCGGTGACGGCTGCCGGTACGACCTGGGCCGGGAGGGCGGTCACTCCCGCCGGCGGGTCCTCCATGCCAAGGATCTGACGGGCCGGGAGATCGAAAGGGCCCTCAATGAGCACGTCAGCCGCAAACGCTCCGTCCATATCTACGAAAATTTCATCGCCATCGACCTGATTATGGAATCGGTCCTCACGGGGAGCGAAGACCCGGCGGCCAACCGCTGTCTCGGCGCCTATGTCCTCGATTTTCACAACAACCGCATCCATACCTTCCGGGCCAAGTATGTCATTCTGGCCACGGGCGGCTGCGGCAAGGTTTATCTGGTGACCACGAACCCCGATATCGCCACGGGCGACGGCATCGCCATGGCCTACCGGGCCGGGGCTCGCATCGCCAATATGGAATTTATCCAGTTTCACCCCACCTGCCTTTATCACCCCGATGCCAAGTCATTCCTGATCAGCGAGGCGGTACGGGGCGAAGGGGCGATCCTGCGGTTGAAAAACGGCGAGACCTTCATGGAGAAGTATCATCCCATGAAGAGCCTGGCCCCCCGGGACGTGGTAGCCAAGGCCATCGATACGGAGTTGAAGAAATCCGGCGAAGAATATGTCCTGCTGGATATCACCCACAAGGACCGCGACTTCGTCAAGTCCCGGTTTCCCAACATATACGAAAAATGTCTGCTCTACGGCATCGACATGACGAAGGATCCCATCCCGGTAGTTCCCGCCGCCCACTATCTCTGCGGCGGCGTGCAGGTCAATCAGCACGGGGAAACGAGCATCGATCGCCTCTATGCCTTTGGCGAAGTTTCCTGCACCGGTCTCCACGGCGCCAACCGCCTTGCAAGCAATTCCCTCCTCGAGGCGGTCGTCTTTGCCCATCGTGCCTTCCTGAGGTTGCAGGAGGTGGCGGATCTCGCCACGGAGGACGCCATCGACATCCCACCCTGGGACCCCCGGGGGGCGACGGAAAGCGACGAGTCCATTGTCGTCTCCCATAACTGGGACGAAATCAGGCGCTGCATGTGGCATTACGTGGGCATCGTCCGCTCCGACAAGCGTCTGGAAAGGGCCGACCGCCGCATCGATCTGATCGCGAGAGAAATCGATGATTATTATCGGAATTTTATCGTCACCCGTGATCTTCTCGAGCTGCGCAACATCGCCACGGTCGCGGCTGTCATTATCCGCTGCGCCCGGATGCGTAAGGAAAGCAGGGGTTTGCATTACAATATCGATTTTCCGTACCGTGACGACGCTAACTGGCGCCGGGATACCGTCATCAAGAAGGAATAGCCTCTTATCGTCGCGGCGCGACCGGTGACGGACCGGCGGCCTCCCACTGCAGGGCGACCCGTCCCAGCACGCTGGCAAAGACCAGCTGCAGTTCTGCCTGTTCCTCCCCGGCGGGAAACTTCATGAGGTAACACCGGCCGTAATATTTGTTGATGAAGGGGAAAAAGGCCTCCATCTCGGCGGTGATCCGCTCCACCCCTCTTATCTCCACCGGCTCTGTCTGTTTCCCCCGGCCGTCCTTGAGAAAGACGCTCCAGATCGAACCGCGGCGGTCGAAGTCATTGGCTTCCCGGTCACTCGTGTAGACATAGACGAGGAACTCCCGGTACGGGGTCATGTTCTGGAGCCATACCTCCCCCTGCTCTTTTACCCGTGCTTCCGGCCACTGGCGCACCCGGGCCTGTTCCTTGAGCAGGGCCGCGTTGAAGGCCGGGGACCGGTAGGTGGCGCTGATATGGAACCTCGTTTCCAACTGGGAGTGCGCCGTCATTTCCCGCGTCCAGGCGCGGAGGCTCCGGTTGTATTCCTCGGATATCCCCCGCTCCTTCGCCATGTCGAGATAACCCTGGACATAAGCGCACCCCGCAAGGGTAAAGACCAGTAAAGCTCCAAAACATATATACCTGATTTTCATCGCCTTTTACCTGATTTTGTCTATCGGTCCGGGGAAAAACCGATAATCCCTCCGGCCCGGCGGTCGCTAAAGGTGTTGCCCCGTCCCTCAATCAGCGGCCAAAACATTTTCCTCCTCTGCGCCGAAAACCCGCCGGAAGATGAAATCCACCCGCCCCAAAAAGTTTTCCGTACGGAAGAGGTCCGCTATCTCCCGCTCGTCGAGAAAGGACCGCGCCTGCGGGTCTGCCAGCAACAGTTCCCGGAACTCCCTGCCTTCCTCCCAGGCGCGCATCGCCTGACGCTGGACGAGGGCATAGGCATCCTCCCGGGTCATCCCCTTGGCAATCAGCTTCAGGAGGACCATCTGCGAGTATATAACGCCGTGAGTCATCTGCAGATTGGCCAGCATCCGCTCCGGATAGACGACCAGTTTATCCATCATCCCGGTAAAGCGGACAAGCATGAAATCCAGCAGGATTGTGGCATCGGGACCGATGACCCGTTCCACCGACGAATGGCTGATGTCCCGTTCATGCCACAGGGGGATGTCCTCCAGGGCCGCCACGGCATAGGAACGTATGAGCCGCGCCAGGCCCGAGATATTTTCCGAAAGCACGGGATTCCGTTTGTGGGGCATGGCGGAAGAACCCTTCTGGCCGGGGGAAAAATATTCTTCCGCCTCCCGGACTTCCGTCCTCTGGAGGAGCCTGATCTCCTGGGCGAATTTATCCAGGGAAGAGGCGATGATGGCCAGAACGGCAAAATATTCGGCATGGCGATCCCGCTGGACGATCTGGGAGGACACGGGGGCCGGCTGCAGACCGAGGCGGGCACAGACGTATTCCTCGACAAAGGGATCGATGAAGGAAAAAGTGCCCACGGCACCGGCGATCTTACCGGCACTGACCACCTCACGGGCCCGGAGGAGTCGCTCCCTGTTCCTCCGCATTTCCCCGTACCAATTGGCAAGTTTCAATCCCCAGGTGATCGGCTCGGCGTGAATGCCATGAGAACGGCCGATCATGATGGTATGCTTATGTTCCCGGGCGCATCGCTTCAGGACCGCCAGCAGCGCGTCCAGATCCTCCAGGAGGATGTCGGCGGCCTCCCGGAGAAGACAGGCCAGAGAGGTATCCAGGATATCCGAGGAGGTCAAGCCCATATGAATGAACCGGCCGTCGGGACCCACTTTTTCCGTCACGGAAGTGAGAAAGGCGATAACGTCGTGCTTCGTCGTCCTTTCGATCTCGTCGATCCGTGCCACGTCGAAGCCGGCCTTTTCCTTGATGACCCTCAGGGAGTGATCGGGAACGAGCCCCAGCTTGTTCATGGCCTCACAGGCCAGGATCTCGATGTCGAGCCACTTCCGATAGCGATGTTCGGGACTCCAGATTTGCGCCATTTTTTCTCGGGAATAGCGGGGAATCATATGTGTTTCTCCTTTAGGTGATTCTCACGGATGTGGAGGATGTGTCTAATACACTCGTCGCCCCGCCGTCAAGCGGTTCCTTTTGACTTGACATTCTCCGCGGTTCGCCATACCTTTGCGGGCATTTCAAAGGGTGGTCGATTGCGGTCATGAAATCAGAGATCATCGCCAAGACGGTCTCCCCCGCCGAGGTCATGGCACGCCTCCGGCCGGGTATGAGCATCTTTATCGGCACCGGCGCGGCGGAACCACGGACGCTGACCAAGGCCCTTCTCTCCTCGGCGCACAACAATCTGACCGATCTGGAACTCATCCAACTGGTGAGCATCGGCGATGCCCTCGCCTTCCAGACCCGGGCCCGGCCGGGTCAATTCCGCCTCAAGACCTTCTACTCGGGCTGGCCGGCCGGGGAGGCCATAACCTCCGGGGCGGTGGATCTGATCCCCAGCCGGATATCCAGAATTCCCGCCCTTATCGAATCCGGAGCGATCCGGGTGGATGCGGCGTTCATTCAGATTTCCCCCTTTGACGAAGCCGGTTTTGCCAGTCTGGGATTGGCCGTGGATGTTGCCGGGTATGCCATGGAAAAGGCGTCGCTGGTGGTAGGGGAAATCAATGCGTCAGTCCCCAGAACGATGGGCAACACCTTCGTGCACGCCCGCGAATTCGATCTTTTCGTGAACGCCTCGGAACCGCTGATCTACCTGCCCCGTCCACCCGTAGACGCGGTTTTGGAACGGGTGGCCGCCCAGGTCGCCGCGGTGATCGCCGACGGCGCCTGTCTGTCCTTCTACCCCGGGGCCCTTTTCGAGGCCCTGGCAAAGAAATTGACATCCAAAAGGGACTTGGGAGTTCACACCTTCTTCTTCACCGACGCCCTCATGGACCTGGTCGAATGCGGTACCGTAACCAACAGGAGAAAAGGATACTTCCGGGACAAGTCCCTCACCTCCTATGCCTTGGGAACCCGGGAACTCATGAAATGGCTCCATGACAACCCCCGGGTGGAATTTCAAGGCATCGACATCGTCTCCGACCACTTCCGCATCAGTCTCAACGATGGGATGGTCGCCATCCTCCCGGCCCGGAAGATAGATTTGACGGGCAATGTCGTCCTCCATGCCGGACGGGGTAGCGTCGGCGGTCCGGGGCAGGCGGAGGAATTCTTCTCCGGGGCGCTCCATTCCCGGGGCGGGCGTGCCGTCTTCGCCCTCCCCAGCCGCAACCGCAGCGGCGAAAGCAATATCCTCATCAGCGCCGGGGCTTATCCCCATCTCTTCAGCAACCGCGAGGCCCTGGATCTCATCGTCACCGAATACGGAATCGCCTCCCTGAACGGACGTACGGTCCGGGAGAGGGCCCAGGCCCTCATCGATATCGCCCACCCCGCAGACCGTCCGGAACTCGTCCGGCAGGCCCGGGAAAACCACATCCTCTTTCCCGACCAGATCTATCTGTCGGCGTCGGGGGCTATGTATCCTTACGATATCGCTGCCGATTACACTTTGAAAGACGGCCGGCGCCTCCACTTCCGCGCCATCAAACCGTCGGACGAAGAGGAGATGCGGCGCCTGTTCTACCGTTTTTCCGATCGCACCATTTATTATCGCTACTTCAGCGAACTCAAGGCAATGCCCCATGAAAAGATGCAGGAATACGTAAATATCGACTATCGACGGACCATGTCCCTCGTCGGCATCGTGGAAGAAGGGGGAATCCAGCGCATCGTCGCCGAGGGGAGATATGTGCGCCGGGAGGATGACTCCTACGGCGATACCGCCTTCGTCGTCGAAGAATCCTACCAGGGAAGCGGGATCGCCTCTTTTCTGCTGCAAACGCTGATTACCGTGGCCCGCAGGAAAGGTCTCCGGGGATTCACCGCCGACGTACTCGCCGACAACAAGGCCATCATCAAGGTCTTTGAGAAGACAGGCCTGCCTATCGAGGCCGTCATGGAATACGGTGTCTATCATCTCCGGATCCCCTTCCCCGCTACAGTCGTCCCGTCAGCATACCGACCAACGCTCAAGGAGTTCAATTGATGGATATCCTTTTTCTTATGAAGAAAACCGTTACCCCTTTCTTTATGCCCCTGTCCATAATTCTGGTCCTCCTCCTCTCCGGCCTGTTCATCCTCGGGAAGAACAAGAAGAAACCTCCGGCAGGTAAATTCTTGATCCTCACGGGTACGGTCCTGCTGGCCCTGGCAAGCTACGGGTTCATCGTCGATCCCCTCATAACCCCTCTGGAGAGCCGTTATCCTCCGTTGTTGAACCCGGAAGATATTCCCCGCCGTCAGGACGTCAAATTCGTGGTCGTTTTGGGGGGAGGAAGTTACCCCGCCGGCGATCTGCCCCTTTCCAGCCGCCTGTCCCCGGAATCCCTGACCCGCCTGCTGGAAGGGATGCGTCTGTACCGCCTGCTCCCCGGGACCAAACTGCTGCTGTCCGGCGGGGCGTTCTTGCAAGACGAACCCGAGGCGGCCCTCCTCGCAAAGACCGCTCTTTTGATGGGGGCACGGGAGGAAGATCTGCTCCGGGAAGACAAATCCCTCGACACCGCGGATCAGGCACGGGAAATCGCCGCCATGATCGGCAAAAGTCACTTTCTGCTTGTCACCTCGGCGGTCCACATGCCGCGTTCCGTAACCCTCTTTCGGCGGCACGGCCTCGATCCGGTACCGGCCCCGACGAACTTTCTGGCCGTCAAGAGGACCCGTCTGCAACCGGGCAGCTTTTTCCCCAACGCGACCTCCCTGCGGAAGCTGGAAGCGACGGGCCATGAATATCTCGGTCTCCTGGCGATCATGCTCCGGAAATGACCCTCATGCCCGGCGCGGGCAAAACGAAACATGAAAACAATCGCTTAGCACCCGACATTTCAATCGCAAATGCGTGCATATGTTATTGTCCTGAAACGAGCGCCCCCCGCCGGGACGTTGATCAGGACAGCATGACAACCGCGAGAATCCGCACGGCGACCCGTTCAAATTGGCGCTTGTTTTTAGAGGGTCGGCATGTTAGTAGAAGTCGGCCTGCGCTCCCCGTCCGGACCGGTCCGGACAGGCACAACCGGGACCGGCGTTTTTCGGCAACCTGCTGAAACATTGAAAAATATATACTTTTCTCGAGATCGGGTTTGCACCGGCAATTAAGGTGATTCGCGAATATCGAACCGGCATAGCTTTTATTTCTTGATTGATCGTTAAGAAAAGGACGGAAAAAATGAGAAGATTCTCCAATAAGAGATTTTTGATGTTCGCCGGGGCCTTGCTGCTTTTCCTCCTCATCGCCGCGCCCCTGAAAGCCAAGGACAAAAAGACGGTGGCCGTGCTTCCTTTTGCCGTGAACAGCGCCGAGAACATCGACTATGTGCAGCAGGGCATACAGGATATGCTCTCGACCCGTATCGCCGCCACCGACAAGATCGTGGTCCTCGGTAGGGATACCGTGGATCCGGTCGTCAAGACGGTAAAGTTGAAAGAGATGACCCCGGCGGATGTCTACGCCCTGGGAAAGAAGCTGGCGGTGGATTATGTAGTCGCCGGGACGATTACCAAAATCGGCAACAGCGTCAGTATCGACGGCAAACTCGTCGATATTGACGCCAAAAAGCAGACGGTGAGCATCGCCACCCAGTCCCAGGGCATGGACGATGTCATCGTCAAAGTCAATGACTTTGCCCAGCGGATCGAACAGCACATCAGCGGGACCGCGCCTCCCGCCTCCGGTCCCCTCCCGGCGGTGACCGCTCCGGCCGCCGCTTTACCCCAAATTTCCGCCCCCGGCTCCGCACCGACACAGAAGGGCCGGGAAGACATTATCATTGCCGGGATGAGGACCGGTAAAAAGGCCACCTTCACCGGCGCCATCAATCCGGATTTCATCAGCGGCTCCCAGCCCCGGGACAAGAAGGGATTCTGGATGAGCCAGAAATATCCGACGAATTACCGCGGCCTCGACGTTGGCGACGTCAACGGCGACGGCCTGAATGAGATCGTCGTCATCGACGACACCAATGTCTTTGTTTATCAGAAGAAAGGCAACGACGCCGTCCTCCTGGCCAAGATCAGCGGCGGGAATTACAACAAATATGTAGGAGTGGACATCATCGATCTCAACGGCAACGGGATAAAGGAAATCATCGTCTCCAATGTCCTCACCAAGAGAGGCGCCGACAGCATCTCCAACACCGTGTCCTCCTTTGTCCTGGAGTGGAAGGACAACAAATTCATCACCATCGCCAACAACCTCCCCTGGCTGTTCCGGGTGATCAACACCAATCCCGCGGGTGTGAGGGCCCTCGGTCAGAAGATCGGCGTATCCCGGCCCTTCGAAACCGACATTTACGAAATGGTATGGCGCAACGGCAAATACGACGAGGGGACGAAATTGAAAATCCCCCGGGGCCTGAATATCTACGGCCTGACACTCGACAATCTCGGCGAAGGTGCGGAAAAGATCATCGCCTTCAACGATTATGACTATCTGTGCGTCTACCAGGAGACGGACAAGCCGCTCTATGCCGTTCAATCCATGACGGGAAGCAGGGAATTCATCTACAAGAGCGAAGATGTATTCGGCGGCAGCAACATGTATATCGAAAGCTACGGCGAGGATATACCGGGAAACGATTATACCTTCTACAACACCTACATGAATACCCGCATCATTCCCTACGACACCAACAAGGACGGTAAACGGGAGCTGATTGTCGTCAAGAACCTCACCCCGTCCCGGATCCTGAAGAATGTCAAGGTCTTTACGGCCAGCGAGTTCTACAATCTCGAATGGGATTCCATGGGGCTGGTGGAAAACTGGCGCACCCGCAAGATGAACGGTTACGTGGCGGATTACCAGATCAAGGATATCGATAACGACGGTCAGGACGAGATCGTCATGGCCCTGGTCACCTCCGCCGGTTCCCTGGTGGGCCGAGAAAGCGTCATCGCCGCCTACAAGATACACGCGCAATAGAAGTTGACAAGAAAGGGGAACTGTTATAGAAAGTCGCCAACGCGGCGGTGTAGCTCAGTCGGTCAGAGCATGCGGCTCATATCCGCAGTGTCCGGGGTTCAAATCCCTGCACCGCCACCAAATTTACCTGCTCCCGCCCGGCTGAAGGCCGGGCTTTTTTATCACCGGCCATGAACGAAGCCTTTAAACCGGGATTCTTTTTCCGCAACCCTCATCTCCAGACCTTTCTGGGCAGGAGCAAGATCCGCGTCAGAAAAGAGGAGCATTTCCGCCGGGCCTCAAAGGCGATGGTCCTCGACTGCGGAGAAGGGGTACGCCTTTTGGGCTACCACACCCGCCAGGAAACGGGGGACGCCAAAGGACTCATCGTCCTGATCCATGGCTGGGAAGGCAGCGCCGACTCCACATATATCCTTGCCACCGCCGGTTTTTTCTTCCGCCGGGGCTTCGATGTCTTCCGCCTCAATCTCCGCGATCATGGAGAATCTCATCACCTCAACGAGGGACTCTTTCACGGCGCCCTCATCAGGGAAACTTTTCAGGCCCTGCAAAATATCGCCGCCCTGCCCACCTACGGCCGTCTTTACCTGATCGGCTTTTCCCTGGGAGGAAATTTCGCCTTGCGCCTGGCCTTGAAACACAGCCGGGAAAAGGAGATCCCGGCCTTGACCCGGGTCTTCGCCATCAGTCCGGCCCTGGATCCACACAAGGCTACCGTGGCCATCGACAACGGCTGGGGTGTCTACCGCCGTTATTTTCTCAATAAATGGAAACGCTCACTGAGGAAAAAACAGGCCCTGTTCCCGGAACTTTATGATTTTAAGCCCTTGATGAAGGCCCGTTCCTGTATGGAAATGACGGAATCGATTATGATCTACTACCGCGATTTTTCTGACTTTCGTGATTACTTCCGTCAATACACCCTCGTGGGTCCCGCCTTCCGGGGATTGTCCGTTCCCACAACGATTATGGTCTCCCGGGACGATCCAGTCATCCCCACCATCGATTTCCACGAACTCCACGCCCAGGAGAATCTGCATCTGTCCGTGCAACCATACGGAGGCCACTGCGGATTCATCGCTTTACCGGATTTCTCGTGCTGGTATGAGCGGAGGATCGACAACGCGATTACACAGGATTTCTCATGAACCGTTCCGGTTTGCCTTTTACAGGCGAGCTGCCCTTGGCGATTATCAAAAAACTTTCCGGAAATCCGAGCGGTTTTTTGTCCAAATGGCAGGATATAAAAGGGGAAAACGCCACCGGAGCATCCCGGCGGGCGGCGGCGGGCGTCCTGCTTTTGCTCTGTCTACGTCCCGATGTCCGTCGCACCGGCGCAGCAAATGCGATCTGGGTGTTTCAACTTATCAAGAGATCTTCCCAAACCTCCCAGGGGGGTGATATCAGTTGCCCCGGGGGGATGCTGCACCCCCTCATCGACTGGGCATTCAGCCTCCTCTTCATCAGAAGCGGCATCCTGTCCGGGTCCCGTCCCCACGCCGGTCCCGCCGCGGAACAGGGAGGCCGCCGGGAAGAAAACATCGTCTCCATGTTTTTCGCCAACACCCTCCGCGAGGCATGGGAGGAACTCCGTCTGCCGCCGCTGCGCGTCTCCCTCCTGGGGGCGCTGCCGACTTATTCGCTCCACCTGTTCAGCCGGACTATCTTTCCCCTTGTCGCCCTGGCCCGGCCGGACTGGACCCCCGCACCCAACCGGGAAGTCGCCCGATTCATCGAGATCCCCGTCGCCAGCTTTTTTGACGATAATGCCTACGGCCGCTATCTGATCCATGCCGCCCCAGGGCTCCCCACCGCCGATCAGGGTCCCTGGGAATTTCCCTGCCTGATCCATGAGCAGGGCGGCACCGAAGAGATTCTCTGGGGAGCCACTTTCTTTATCATCACGAATTTCCTCAAGATTGTATTCGACCACACGCTTCCCGATCTCCGGGGAAAGAGGACACGGAGCAAGACATTGACCGCGGATTATCTCGCCGGAAGCCGCTGAGGACAGGAAATCATGTATGATCTGTTGAACTTGAAGGCCATCGTATTCGACTTCGACGGCACCATCGCCAGATTGACCATCGATTTCGCCGCGATGCGCCGCCGGGTACTGGCCCATTTGCAAAGCCTCGCCATCGCTCCGGAGGGGCTTGGCCATCTTTACGTCCTGGAAATGATCGCCGCGGGAAAACAAGAGGTCTCCAAATATTTGCCCGGGTACGAGGATGACTATGAACGGCAGGCCATGTCCCTGATCAGGCTTATGGAGGTGGCGGCGGCCAAACGCGGTTCCCTTTTCCCCGGCATCAGAACCCTGTTTTCCACCTTGAAGGTCCGGGGGGTCCGCACGGGGATAGTGACCAGAAACTGCCGGGAGGCCGTTGGCGTGGTCTTCCCCGATATCGGCGTCTTTGTCGACTGTGTTTTGACCCGCGACGACACCCCGCATGTCAAGCCCCATCCGGGACACCTCAAAGAGGTTCTCGCCGCCTTGGCACTCCCCCCCCGGGAGGCGGCGATGGTGGGGGATCACCGCATGGATATGACCCTCGCCAAAGAGGTGGGCGTGTTCGCCGTCGGCGTCCTTACCGGACACGATACCGCGGTAGAACTCACACAGGCCGGCGCGGATCTGATTCTCCCCGCGGCATCCGCCCTTACCGGCATCTTTGCGGGCGGACCGCCCGCTGCGTGACGCCTGACAGCCGGACAAGACCCACATGTCGAAACCGGCCCTTAAGGCAATCGCGACTTGTGCCCGGGTTCATAACTCTCTCGACATCCTTCGGGATGGCGAGGATATTTTCGGAGGTTTGCTATGAATAAGGAGGTTTTTCGTGAATATGACATCCGCGGGCTCGTGGACAAAGATCTGAACGAGGATTTTGTCTATCACCTCGGCCTCGCCGTCGGCACCTACGGCCGCCGCCACGGTGTCTCCGTCATGACCCTGGGGAGGGACTGCCGTCTGAGTTCGGAAAGTTATGCCCAAACCATCGCGCAGGGTCTCGGCGCCGCCGGCATGACGGTGATCGATCTCGGCATGTGTGCCACGCCGATGCTTTATTTTTCCATCCGCCATTATGAGGCCCAGGGAGGAGTGATGGTCACGGGCAGCCACAATCCTCCCGATTTCAACGGTTTCAAGATCTGCATCGGCCCGGACACGATTTACGGAGACGAGATCCAGGAACTGCGCCGGATCATGGAAGCGGGACAATACGAGCGCCGGGAGGGCGGTACCGTGACGAAAAGGGATGTCACCCGGGTGTATCAGGATTATCTCAGCGGCAACGTCACCGTCCGTCCGGGTCTGCATGTCGTCGTCGATGCCGGCAACGGTACAGGTGGGCTTTTTTCCCTGCCCATCTTCCGTCGTCTGGGATGCCTCGTCACGGAGCTCTACTGCCTTCCCGACGGCCGCTTCCCCCATCATCACCCCGATCCTACCGTCCCGGAAAACCTGAGGGAACTTATCTCCGTGGTCCGGGAAAAACGTGCCGACTTGGGGATCGCCTTCGACGGTGACGCGGACCGTATCGGCGTCGTCACCGACCGGGGAGATGTACTCTGGGGTGATGAGCTGCTGCTGCTTTTTTCCCGGTTCCTCCTTCGGGAAAATCCCGGCGCCGCTGTCATCGGCGAGGTCAAGTGCTCGCAGAAGCTATACGACGACATCGCCGCCCACGGCGGCCGGCCGATAATGTGGAAAGCGGGACACTCCCTGATCAAAGGCAAGATGAAAGAAGAAAAGGCCCTGCTGGCCGGGGAAATGAGCGGTCATATCTTCTTTGCCGACCGCTATTTCGGGTTCGACGATGCCATCTATGCGGCCGTTCGCCTCCTGGAGATCCTCTCGAAATCGCCCGGGCAAAAGATCGGCGATCTCATCGCCGACGTGCCCAAGACCTATTCCACCCCGGAGATCCGCATCGACTGCCCGGACGAGGCGAAGTTCCGGGTGGTGGAGGCGGTAAAGGAACACTTTCGCAAAGACTACCCGATCATCGATATCGATGGGGTGAGGATACCTTTTGCGGACGGCTGGGGGCTTCTGCGGTCCTCGAACACGCAACCGGTCCTCGTGCTGCGCTTCGAAGCAACCACACCGGCGCGCCTCACGGAAATCCGCACCCTCGTGGAGGGGGTGTTGAACCAGGCGCGGCAAGAAGCGGCCGGGAGCCTGGAAACGGCCGGTTAGGGGGCGGCAGCGGCGTCAGCCCCTCCCCTTGGGGTACGGCGGCCGGCGCGGGCCGGGTGAAAATTCTCATTCGAGGATCAGGACCTGACCCTCCCGGAGCCGGTCCTTTCCCCCGGTCAAATTATTCAATGCCCGGAGGCGGGAAATCTCCATGTCGTGGGTTTTGGCGATCCGGAACAGGCTGTCCCCTTTCCGGACGGTGTATGTCTTCTCCTTACCCCCCCCGGCGGGCGACTTTTTCGCCTTCGCTCCTTTCGTCACCTGCCCGGACTTCCCGGCGGCTTTCCCTCCCCGGCTGCTGTCGGGGACACTACCGCGGGCGGCATTGACGATCTTCAACACCTGCCCCTCTTTTAGGGTATCGCCTTTCATACGGTTCGCTTCCTTTATCGCCGCTACGGATGTCCCGTTCTTTGCCGCCACGGAGGAAAGGGTGTCGCCTTTCTTCACCCGGTACCGGACGACACTTTCACCGCCTCCCGATCTTTTGCCCTCTCTATCGGCAGTTCGATAGGTATCTCTCCTCTCGGCCCTGCCGACCTGAATAGGGATGGAAAGATACTGCCCCACGGTGATATTCTTTTTTGCCCCGAGATGATTGCAGCTCCTGATCGCCTTCGTTGTGGTCCGGTATTTTCCGGCGATCGAGCCCAGGGACTCCCCCCTTTTCACCCGATGGACGATCACCACCGGACGGGAACGCGGCGCCGGCGGAAGCTGTTGCCAATGCGGGATGGCCTCGGCGACGGCGGCGAACCTTTCTACCGCCTCCGGCGGAACCTTCAGGAGATACTCCTTATCCGGGGTTATCATGTAACGCAACTCCGGATTTAGTTGATATAAAACATCCTCCGGGACATTCAAATGCACGGCGATATCCTGAAGACGCATCGATTTGTTCGTCTTGACCGTCTCATAGCCCTGCCCCCGGCTCTGATCCTTCATGGGGACACCCAAATCCATGCCGTATTTCTTCGGGTCACGAACGATATGAAGCGTCGCCAGAAACCTCGGCACATACCGGGCGGTCTCATACGGCAGTTGATGGTAGAGGTCCCAGAAACGATCGAGATAATTTATGCGCTGTCGGGAAATCTCCCGCAACACCCGGCCTTCGCCGCAATTGTAGGCGGCCAGAACGGTCAGCCAGTCCCCGAACATCCCGTGGAGATCGGTCAGGTAGGAAATTGCCGCCCGGGTGGACTTCTCGGGATCCATCCGCTCATCCACCCACTGATCCCGCTCCAACCCGTATTTATAACCCGTGGACGGGATGAACTGCCATAACCCCAGGGCACGTGCCGTAGATAAGGCCTTTATTTTATATCCGCTTTCTACAAGCGGCAACCATGAAAGCTCTTCCGGAAGTCCCAGGCGTTTCAGTTCGCTAACTATAAAGGGACGGTAAAGGCCGGAGCGCTGATATGAGGCGATAAAGAAATCCCGCTCCCCGGTTTGAAAAGAACGGATTTCCTTTTCCACGTCGGCGTTCATGATGATCGGTATCTCGCCGCGCTTCCCCTTGGCCGTCGATTGCATGGCCGAGTATATCGCCAGGATCCTTTTGGAGATGAGCAGACGCAGGTCGTCTTTCTGGCGGGCGATTTCGGGATCTCCATCCGTATCGAGGATGAGGGCATACGCCTGATCGAGCATCTCGATGGCGCTTTCCACATCCCCTCTGATCCAATAGTCATGGGACTCGGAAAGGAGCTGGAGCGCCTCCTCCATGATATCCTGTTCCCGCTGTCCCGTTTCTCCGTTCTTTACATTCTCCGCCGTCTTGCTGTTCTCACCGGACGGAGGCGACGCCGCAATCGCACCGCCGGCGGCGTCATTACCGCCTTCGCTGCGCAACCCCTGCGCCGGCACCGCCGGGGCGGCGATGTTATCGATACCTTCCGCCCCATAGGCGATCCGCTCTCCCGGAGGGAAAATCGGCAGCAGGGAAAAAAGGATCGTCACATATATCGAGATCATGGCTTTAATATACACGTTCTCTACTCCTTTCCAGATCCGTCCGGTTGACGGTACCCTATAACATAAAAAACACCCGGACGAAATATTTGTTCGCCGCCGCTGTTGTCACCGGGCCTATTTTGCCTGCGAGAACGCCGCTTTTGGCCGGGCGTCAATTCGCCAGCAGATAGGCTTCGATGAAATCATCGATATCTCCGTCCAGGACGCGGGTCACATTGCCGACCTCCAGGTTTGTCCGGTGATCTTTGACCATCTTGTACGGGTGGAGGACATAGGAACGGATCTGACTGCCCCAGGCAATCCCCTTCTTTGTTTTTTCCACCTCGCTTAGTTTGTCGTTCTGCTCCTGGAGCTTTATCTCATAAAGTCTCGATTTCAGGTACTTCATCGCCATCGATTTATTTTTGTGCTGTGATCTTTCATTCTGGCACTGGACGACGATACCGGTAGGCAGGTGGGTGATCCGCACCGCGGAATCCGTCTTGTTGACATGCTGGCCCCCCGCCCCGGAAGAACGGTAGGTATCGATCCGGAGATCCTTCTCGTCGATCTCGATGACGATGTCGTCATCGACCTCCGGGTAGACGAACACGGATACAAAGGAAGTGTGTCTCCGGGCGCCGGCGTCGAACGGGGAAATGCGTACCAGACGGTGAATGCCCACTTCCGCCTTGGCGTAACCATAGGCGTATTCCCCTTCGATCGCCAGGGATACGCTTTTGACGCCCGCCTCATCACCGGGCAGATAATCGATGATGGTGGCTTTGTAGCCCTTACGCTCCGCCCAGCGTAAATACATCCGCAGGAGCATCTCGGCCCAGTCCTGGGCTTCGGTGCCGCCGGCGCCGGCATGGAGGGACATGATGGCATGCAGGCGATCCTCGGGGGCTCCGAGCATCAGCCGCAGTTCCTCTTCACGAACGATCTTTTCCAACTTCTGGAGGTCACGACCCACATCCTGGAGGGCCGCGTCCTCGTTCTCCTCCACCGCCATTTCATAAAGCATGGCCAATTCTTCATATTGCCGCTGCTGGGCGCGCCAGTGTTCCACCGTCTCCTTCAGTTTGGTCTGCCGGCGCAAAACTTTCGAGGCCGTTTCCTGGTCATTCCAGAAATCCTCCCGAGCGGCGGTCTTTTCCAGCTCCCGGATTTCGTTTTCCTTGGCGGCGACGTCAAAGACATTCCCCGAGGTGGGCGATTCTGGTCTTCAAATCCGCTATCCTTTCATCGATTCCTTCCAACATGTCCAAACCTCCTGATGTTAATGGTCAATAAATAAATTATTATGGCGGTAAACGACAAATAGACCAAAAGATCTCCGTGGGTGGCGTAAAATGTATCCCGACCGTAGAAATGAATCTTGACGTCGAGCCGGCCCCTCTGGAACAATTCCTTCCGTTCGCCGATCCTGCCGGTGGCGTCGATAAGGGCGCTGATACCGGTGTTTGCAGCTCTAATCACATCGAGACGATTCTCCACCGCCCGGAATACCGTCATCGACAAGTGCTGGTAAGGGGCGGACGTCCTTCCGAACCAGGCGTCGTTGGTGATATTGATGAGGAATTCGGCGCCGCCGCGTTTATAGTCGCGCGCCGCCTCGGGAAATATCCCTTCATAACAGATCAGCACCCCCAGCCGCCGGTCCGACAGCGACAAGGGATGATAGCCCGGACCGACCCCGAAATCGCCGATGCCGGCCACAAGTTTGTTGATAAAGGGGAAAAACCGCCGCCAGGGCACATATTCTCCATAGGGAACGAGATGCACCTTGTCGTAACGCCCCGCTATCGTGCCGTCCGGAGCCAGCAGGAAGGCACTGTTGAAGAGCACCAGCTCCCCCCCCCGATAGGTATAGGCGGGACTGCCGAACAGAAGCCAGGAGGCGGCGCTTCTCGCCAATCCCGCCACATCCCGGTGCAGATCGTTGATATCCTGAAAGAAAGACGGGAAGGCCGTTTCCGGCCAGACAATCAGTTCCGGTCTGTCGGAACCCGCCGCCGGCGCCGGCGCCGAAAGGTCTGCATAGGCGGCAATGGTCTCCCGTTGGTAACGGGGGTCCCATTTGACGCTCTGATCGATGTTTCCCTGCGCGATTCTCGCCGTCAGTGACGGCGCCGTCTTCACCGCCGCTTCCAGCTCCTGAAGACGGAAGACCCCATAAGTACACACGAGTGCCGGAACCGCCAGGACGGCAATGATCCTTGCCGCCTTGCTCCTCTTCTCGGTCGCGACAAAAAAGAGCTCGTACAGGATCGCATTGACAAAAACGATAAGAAACGACACCCCATAGACGCCGGCGACATCGGCTATTTGAATGACCGGCAGATAGAGATACTGGGAATAGCCGAGATTCTCCCAGGGAAATCCGGTCAAAAGTTGTGATTTCCCATACTCCAGGACCACCCAGAGCACCGGCGCGGCGACCCAGAAGGGCAGTCCCCGACGCCGGGAAAAGACCAGCAGGGCGGCAAAAAGTCCCGTATATACGCTCAAATATAAGGAAAGCAGGAGCATGGCGGCGATACCCACCGGATAGGGCAGGTAACCGTATTCGACCACGACGCAGGTTATCCAGTACATTATGCCGATATGGGCTGTAAAACCCGCGGTGACCCCCAGAAGCAACCCCTGAAGGGAGTTCTTTCCCCGGAGGGCATAAAGAAGGGGCAGGAGGCTTATCCAGGCCGTCAGGCCCACACCGAACTTCGGAAAGGAGAGGATCAGGAGCAAACCCGATCCCAAAGCCAGCATGTAGGCACGCGGATCGAGCAGTCTCGCCCCGGGTCCCTCAGGCTTCGGGATTTTCCTTTTCATCATCTGCTTCGGCTTCGATTTTCCGGATCCGCACCTTCTTTATCTTGCGCTCGTCGGCCGCGACAATGAACATCTCCAGATTGTCAATGTATATTGTCTCTCCGGTGGCGGGGATCCTTTTTATGGCGTTGAGAATCAAACCTCCCAGGGTCTCGTACTTCCCCTCGTCGAAAGTCACCCCGAAGTATTCCTCGAGTTCTTCGATTTCCACCCGACCGTCCACCAGGATATAACCGTCCGGCTCCGCGACGATTCCCGGCTCCTGGATGTCATGTTCGTCATGGATCTCCCCGATGATCTCTTCCATCAAATCCTCCAGCGTCACCAGTCCGGCCGTTCCTCCGTATTCGTCGATGACGATGGCCAGATGATACTTCTTTTCTTTCAATTCATGAAGCAGTTGGCTGATGTTCTTTGTTTCCGGTATGTAATATGGTTTCCGCAAGATGGAAAGCAAGTCCTTCTCCGTCAACTCCCGTGACCAGAATTTCAAGAGATCCTTGACGTTTATCACCCCGATGATGTGGTCGATATCCCCGCGGTAAACGGGCATGCGGGTATGTCCATAGGTGGAAATGATCTGCACGATTTCCTCGATGGTCGCCCCGGCGCTGACGGCCACGATCTCCGTCCGGGGAATCATCACTTCCCGGACAACCGTGTCCTTGAATTCCAGAATACTCTGGATCATCTCCCCGGATTGGGGATCGATCAGGCCTTCCTCCTCCCCGGCATCGACGATGGCCTGAATCTCTTCCTCCAGACGGGCGGCGTCGCGCTCCTGGAATATCTTTTTTATCAGGGAGATAAGTTTCATCGCCATAATCGTTTCGGGACTTCACAGGGCCCGGGCATATTCCGGGCGCAGGAGGTTGGGGTTCGCGCTGCCGATCACCTTTTGAATGAGGGCGACGGTCTTTTCCCTGTCTTCGGGCAGACGGGCGCGGATAGGTAAATAGTTGGAGGCGTGATTGGAGGTGAAGAAACAGTCGGTGAAGCTGGAATTGGCGATCATGATACCCAGTTCGTCGAGGAACCCGAAGGTGTCGGGGAGGATGAATTTCCCGGCGACATATTCAGCGTACAGGGGGGTGCCCGGAACGAGCATCAGGGTGAGAGCGCCGACGTAATCGGGATCAATTTCCGTAAGGATCCGGGCCGTATCCAGGGCATGAGCGGCGCTGCGCTCCCTTCCCCCCACCCCGAGGATGACCGTCACCGACAGGTCCAAACCGGCATCCTTGACCCGACGCCCCGCTTCGACCATCTGCTCGTAAGTCACCCCCTTTTTGATGTCCCGGAGTACCTCCCGATTGCCGCTTTCCACACCCAGATAAACAATTCCCAGGCCCAGTTCCCGCAGCGCCGCAAGTTCCTCTCCGGTCTTGCGGAGGATGCTCTTGGCGTTACCGTAGAGCCCGACCCTTTTCAACCCCGGCAGATTCTCACGCAGCCGGCTCAGGATCGCCACCAGCCTGTCCTGAGGGATGATCAGGGCGTCCCCGTCGCAGAGGAAAACCCTTTCCACTTGCGGGTAGCGCCTCGCCTCCCGGATGTCCTCGTCTATCTCTTCCGGTGATTTGATGCGGAATTTGACGGCCTTGTAGGTGGGGCAAAAGGTGCAGCGATTATGAGAACAGCCCACGGTAACCTGCAAAAGGAGGCTGTAGGCCTCGCTCGGGGGTCTGATGATTATCCCTTCGTACTTCATTTTCCTTAAGGTATGAAAAAGGGGTTAACCGCATTGGCCAACCCCTGACATATTTGGCGGGGCCGAAGGGACTTGAACCCTCGCCCTCCGGCGTGACAGGCCGGCGTTATAACCAACTTAACTACGACCCCGTTTTTTTCAATAGCGACTTCCGACGGCTCCGAAAACCACGTCCGTCCCGCTTTATCCTGACAGTTACCGCCTGCGGTTTCCGTTATTTTCAATATGGTAGGCGGAACAGGACTCGAACCTGTGACATCCACGGTGTAAGCGTGGCGCTCTCCCAGCTGAGCTACCCGCCCCTTGCTGTCGCCCCAAGTAAGGTTGGCAAGCTATCAATATTGGTTATTGTTGTCAAGGAAAAAGAAAGCTCCATTTTATGCAGGCACCGGCGCCCAACCGGCTTCGACGAACGGCCGGGGCGACGTTTCCTCACCGGGGGCGGCTTCGATCTCCTTTGCCGGCGGGGCGTCCTCTTCGGCAAAGGCCACCGCCAGGACCTCATCCATGTGCTCCACGAAGATTATCTGCAGCGATTTTATTATGTTCGCCGGCACCTCGGCCAGGTCTTTTTCGTTTTCCTTGGGGATGATGACCAGCTTCATGTTCCCCCGGTGCGCCGCCAGGAGCTTTTCTTTGACTCCCCCAATGGGCAGGATCCTGCCCCGCAAGGTTATTTCTCCCGTCATGGCCAGATCACCCCGCACCTTCTTTTTCATGTACGCCGAGGCGATGGCGGTAGCCATGGCGATGCCCGCCGACGGTCCATCCTTGGGAATGGCGCCTTCCGGCACATGGACATGGACATCCGTCTCCTTGTAATAATTGTCGGGCAACCCGAATTCATCGGCCCGGGAACGCACATAAGTCATCGCCGCCTGCACCGATTCCTGCATGACGTCCCCGAGCTTACCCGTCATCACCATCTTACCCGTGCCCTTCATGATCGTCGCTTCGATCACGAGGAGTTCGCCGCCGACCTCGGTCCAGGCCAAGCCGGTGGTGAGGCCGATCTGGGCCTTACCTTCCGATTCACCATGACGGAATTTCGGAACGCCGAGATATTTGGGCACGGATTTCGAGGTGATGCGAATCTGCTCCTGAATTCCCTCGGAAACGATTTTCCGGGCCACCTTCCGGCAGATGGAGGCAATCTCCCGTTCCATATTCCTCACCCCCGCCTCGCGGGTGTATTTCCTGATGATCGTCAGGATCGCCCCGTCGGAAAAGTCGATATTCTTTTCCGTGAGGCCATTGGCCGCCATCTCCTTCGCCACCAGAAACCGCCTGGCGATATTGAGTTTTTCCGGTTCCGTATAACCGGCAATCCGGATCACCTCCATCCGGTCCTGCAACGGCGCCGGGATCGTCTGGAGAACATTGGCGGTGGTTATGAACATGACGTCCGAAAGATCGTAATCCACTTCCAGGTAATTGTCATTGAAGGCATTGTTCTGTTCCGGATCCAGAACCTCCAGAAGGGCCGAGGACGGATCGCCGCGGAAATCGGAACTCAGCTTGTCCACCTCATCGAGGCAGAGGACCGGGTTGCTGGTTCCGGCCTTTTTCATCAACTGGATAATTTTCCCCGGCAAGGCGCCGATATAGGTACGGCGGTGGCCGCGAATCTCCGCCTCGTCCCGGACCCCGCCCAGGGAAAAGCGGACAAATTTCCGATTTGTGGCCCGGGCTACCGACTTCGCCACCGAGGTCTTTCCCACCCCCGGGGGGCCGACGAGACAGAGAATCGATCCCTTGTTCTTCTTGATGAGGCTTTGTACCGCCAGATATTCGATTATTCTTTCCTTCACCTGTTTCAAGCCGAAGTGATCCTCTTCCAGGATCGCCTCCGACTCTTTGAGGGTAAATTTATTCTCGGTCTTTTCATACCAGGGGAGATCAAGGAGCCAGTCGATATAGTTTCTCACCACCGTGGCCTCGGCGGACATAGGGGCCATCATCTGCATCTTCTTTATTTCCGCCTTGACCTTCTTGTGGGCCTCCTCGGGCATTTTTTTCGCTTTAAGACGTTTCTCCAACTCGGCGATCTCGCTCTTGAAGTCGTCTTTCTCCCCCATCTCCTTCTGGATGGCCCGCATCTGCTCGTTGAGATAGTAATCCTTCTGGGTCTTCTCCATCTGTTTCTTTACGCGCCGCTTGATCTTTTCCTCCACCTGCAGGATTTCGATCTCCCCCAACAGGAGTTCATAGACGGCTTCCAGCCGTTCAGAAACGCTCAATATCTCCAGAATCCTTTGTTTTTCCTCGAGTTTGACACTGATATGCGACACGATCACATCCGCGAGTTTGGAAGGACTCTCGATGGAGGAAACGGTATTGATCATTTCCACATGGACTTTCTTGCTGAGCTTTACGTAAGTCCCGAAGGATTCGTTAAGACTCCGCATGAGCGCGGTGGCCTTGACCCGGTCTACCTCCTCGTCTTCCTCCTCATCGCACTCCTCCACTTCCACGGCAAAGTACTCTTCCGAAGCTTTGTACTCCTTGATAACGCCTCTTTTCTTTCCCTCCACCAGGACCTTGACGGTACCGTCGGGAAGACGGAGCAACTGGATGATGATCCCGATCGTCCCGACCGTGTAGATGTCTCCTGCCGCGGGTTCGTCTTTCTGGGCATTCTTTTGGGCGACCATGAAGATGCTCTTTTCATACTTCATCGCCGCTTCGAGGGCGGCGATGGATTTTTCCCGGCCGACAAAAAGAGGCACGATCATGTGCGGAAAGACCACCACATCCCGCAGTGGTAAA
This sequence comes from Syntrophales bacterium, assembly GCA_035448805.1. Taxonomy (GTDB): domain Bacteria; phylum Desulfobacterota; class Syntrophia; order Syntrophales; family UBA8958; genus UBA8958. The sequence continues at coordinate 13,863 of DAOTJR010000012.1, read as the reverse complement.
AGCGGCATGTCCGTTCTTTTGTTTATTCCCTTATATTTCAAGTATTCAGGCATATAATATAATGTTATCCTTTATGTCCGTCATTCAGGCGGATTCCGATGCCGATTCAAAGATGAGAATCGGATTTTCCCGATTCATGACGACATCTTCACTGATGATGCATTCCCGCATATCCCGGCGGGAGGGTAATTCATACATTATCTCCAGCATGGTATTCTCCAGGATCGAACGCAGGCCTCTCGCCCCGGTCTTCCTGGCGATGGCCAGTTTCGCCACCGCCCGCAAAGCGCCGTCGGTGAATTTCAATTTCACGTTTTCAAACTCGAAAAGTTGTTTGTACTGCTTGATGATCGAATCCCGCGGTTCCTGGAGGATCCGGACCATATCGTCTTCATCGAGTTCATTCAGGGTGGCGATCACGGGCAGGCGGCCGATAAACTCGGGAATCAGACCGAACTTCAAGAGATCTTCCGGCTGCACCTCCGCAAGCAGTTCTCCCACCTTGCGGTCCTGCTTGCTCCTGATCTCGGCCCCAAAACCCATATTGCTGAAGCCCACGCGTTTCGCGATGATGTCCTCGAGGATATTGAAAGCCCCGCCGCAGATAAACAGGATGTTGGTCGTATCGACCTGGATGAATTCCTGCTGCGGATGCTTACGCCCCCCTTTGGGGGGGATGTTGGCCATCGTGCCCTCGATGATCTTCAAAAGGGCCTGCTGCACCCCCTCGCCGGAAACATCCCGGGTTATGGAGGGATTACCGGATTTACGGGCGATCTTGTCGATCTCGTCGATGTATACAATTCCCTTGGATGCCTTTTCCACGTCGTAATCGGCATTCTGCAGGAGCGACAGGATGATGTTTTCCACATCTTCCCCCACATAGCCGGCCTCGGTGAGGGTGGTGGCATCGGCGATCGCAAAGGGGACATTCAACATTTTGGCCAAGGTTTTGGCCAGGAGCGTTTTCCCCGAACCGGTGGGACCGATGAGCAGGACGTTGCTCTTCTGAATCTCCACCCCCTCGATGTCCGCCGGCCGGAAAAGGCGCTTGTAATGATTGTACACGGCGACGGAAAGGATTTTCTTGGTCCGTTCCTGCCCAATCACGTACGAATCCAGAAATTTTTTGATATCTTTTGGCTTGGGCATGCCCTTGTTCTTGTTCTTGTCCAGGGCCGGCGGTGCTTCACTGTCTTCCTGGACGATGCACCGGCACAGCTCGATACATTCGTCGCATATATACGCCGTCGGTCCGGCCACAAGTTTCCGCACTTCGTTCTGGTTCTTGCCGCAGAAAGAACAGTACAGAATCCCCGGCCCGCCGCCTGCGGTTTCTCTTCCTTTTCTGACCATTTATCTTAACCTCATTCCCTATGCCGTCATTACCGCTTCTCGATAATGAGATCGATAATGCCGTATTCCCGGGCTTGTTGACCGCTCATGAAATAATCCCGCTCCGTATCGGCCTGTATCTTGGCCAGGGGTTGATTGGTCAGGGCGGCCATGATCCGGTTCAATTCGTCTTTCAGCCGCAGGATCTCCCGGGCCTGAATATCGATATCCGTGGCTTGTCCTTGAAATCCCCCCAGGGGCTGATGGATGAGAATCCGGGCGTGGGGCAGGGCGAACCTTTTTCCTTTGGCGCCCGCCGCCAGCAGCAGCGCGCCCATACTCGCCGCCTGTCCCATGCAGAAGGTGCACACCGGCGGCTTTATATAGTTCATGGTATCGTAAATCGCCAGTCCGGAGCTGACATGGCCGCCGGGGGTATTGAGATAGAAAAAGATCTCCTTGTCGGGATCTTCCGATTCCAGATAGAGCATCTGGGCGATGATCAGGTTGGCGACGGTGTCGTCGATGGCCGTACCCAAAAACACGATCCGATCCTTCAACAGACGGGAGTAAATGTCGAAAGCCCGCTCACCGCGGCCGTCCTGCTCCACAACCATAGGGATCAAAGGCATTTACATAACCTCCCCGCCGGCCGCCGTTTCCCTTTTCCGGGGCCGGACAACCGCGTGCGCCTCGATCAGATCCATGACCTTCTTGTTTCTCAGTTCTATCTCGATCTCACCGATGATGCCTTCTTTTTCCATGGTCTGACGATAGGCCTCATAACTTTGCCCTTGCCGGGCGGCCATCTCTCTGATCCGGTCTTCTATTTCCTCCGCGGCGACGGTGATATTCTCCTTGGCGGCGATTTTTTTCAAGATAAGGAGGCCGCGGACAAAGCGATCCGCGTCTTCTTTATACCGGTCACGATACCGGGGAATCAATTTTGCGGCCTGGTCGGGATTGACGCCTTGCATCGCCATGCGCCAGCTTGTTTCGCTCAACATGGAACGGATCTGGCTTTCGACCAGGGATGCCGGCGCCGGAAAGGGATTCATCTCCAGAAGACGGTTCATGATCGCGGACTTCATTTCCGCTTCGGACTGGGCCTCTTTCTGTCTTTCGATCTCCTTGACCAATTCGGCCCGAAGCTCTTCCATGCTGTTGTATTGCTCGAAATTCTTGACGAAATCCTCATTCAGCTCGGGAAGCTTTTTCTCTTTGATACCCTTGACGGTAACGGCAAACAGGACCTCCTTGCCCGCAACCGCGCGATGATGATAATCGGCAGGGAATGTTAAAGTGAATTCCTTCTGTTCCCCATTCTTCATCCCCATAAGCTGCTCTTCGAAACCGGGGATAAAGCTCCGGGAACCGATTTCCAAAAGATAATCGTCGGCCTTCAATTCCTTCAGCGGCTCTCCGTCCAGGCGCCCCTGGAAATCGATCACGACAAATTGGCCCCGGGCGGCTTCCGCCGCGCCGGTCGCTTCCTCCATGGTACTGTACATCTCCTGAAGCTGGGCAAGCCTGGCCTCGATATCGCTTTCGGTCACCGCTACCTCTTCCTTTTCGAGTTCCATGCCGAGATACCCTGCGGGTTCGAAAGTAGGCTCCACTTCCACGGTGGCGCTGAAGGTGAACGACTTATTGGCGGCGATGCCCTGCTGATCCACCTCCGGACTGGAAAGCAGCGCGAGGTCGTGTTCTTTCAGGGCCTCCCAGAAGAAACGATTGAAAAGAGCGTTCATCGTTTCTTCCTCCGCATATTCCCGGTAATATCTCTCCAAAACGGGACGGGGGATCTTTCCCTGGCGAAACCCCTTCACCCGGGCGGTTTTACCTATTTTTCGATAGGTATCGTCCAGGGTTCTCTTGGTCTCCTCCCAAGGAATCTCAAAGGACAGCTTTTTCTTTACCGGGTTTATTTCCTCAATCGTTACCATCATGTTTCCTTCACTCACCGTTCCTGTCTTCTCCTTCACCTTGTAATGTTGATCCCGGCAGGGTCATTTGGTGCGAGAGAGGGGACTTGAACCCCTAACCGCCTGCGCGGGCTGGATCCTAAGTCCAGTGCGTCTGCCAATTCCGCCACTCTCGCCGAAAAGCCACAGACTATATATGCATTGACACAAAGATTGTCAACAATATACCCAAAGAAGCGAGGCTTTAACCTAAACCTCGCCCTTTTGCAAGCTTTTTCAGTCTCCCCGCTCCTGGTCGGCTTCCGGGACCTTTTCCCGGAGGAGAATGGTCAGTTCATAGATCCCCGACTGCAGGACGGCCTTGATGGGAAAACCCGCCTTTTCGTAAACCCGCAGCATCGCCTTGTTTCCAGCCAGGACATCGGCGGTGAATACCTCGATCCCTTCTTCACGGGCGTTTTTCGCCAAAAGGGAAAAGAGAAAGGACGCGATTCCCTTCCCCTGACAGAATTCATCGACAATGAAGGCGGTATCGGCCGCCGGGCGGTTCTGATCGCGGACATACCGCGCTTCGGCAATGATCCTCTCCCGTCCCGATTCTTCGATGACACCGACTATGGACATCACGCGCCGGTAATCGACGTTTACATATTCCTGCATCTTCTTGTGCGGCATCGCCTTGATGGGACTGAAATAGCGGTAATAAACCGCCTGGTCGGAAAAACGGTAAAAAAGACGCCGCATCTCGTCTTCATCGGAAGGCTTGATCGCCCGGAAGCGCACCGGAAAATTGTCTTTGAAGGTGTGGGTGCAACTCACCTTTTCCGGATACAGATGGCCGGAGTCGGCAAAATATATCTGGTCGGCATAGATCATCCTGGCCTCTTTCGCCTGCCGGAAAAGATCCGCCCGATCATCGGGGTGGGCAATGTCGATGAGGGCCAGGGCACGCTCCCGGAGGGTCCGGCCCATCAGATAGGCGACCCCGTATTCCGTCACGACGATATCCAGGGATTCGCGGTTGGAAAACTGATAGGGCATGAGCGCCACGGAAACCACGATATTGGCTTCACCCTGGCGGTTGCGACTGGGGAGGGCGAAAACAGTCCGGCCATTGTTGGACATGGCGGCCCCCATGAACAATTCCTGGACGGCTCCCGGACCGGCGGTGACGTTTCCCTTGCCCATATGCAATGCCACATTGCCGGTCAGATCCACCTTGCGGGCCGGCAGGATCGCCATCACCCTCTCGTTCCGGCCGATCACCTTGGGATTGAGGACCACGTCGATCGGTTGAAATTCCACGAGGGGGTTTCTGTCAAGCCAGTGGACGAGTTCCTCCGTGCCGAGGATGTAGGAAGCTACCGATTTCCCCCGGAACACCGTTTTGCTGCGGTTGGACACGGCCCCGCTTTTCACGAGATCCATCAGGGCATCGGTGAAAAAAGGCGAGTGAATACCGAGATGTTTTTTGTTTATCAATTGCTTTCCCAGGGCTTCATAGAGGGGGCCGATGGCAAAGGAGATACAGCTCCCGTCTTCGACTATCGTGGCCAGATGACCGGCGATCTTCATATAAACCTCGTCCAGGGGCCAGCGGGGCACGTAAAAGAAGGACTCCGTCCCCTCGATGAGGGCGTCGAATTCATCAATGTGCACCAGGGTGTCACCGAGGGTGCGGGGAGCCGCAGGATTGATTTCTCCGATCACAATGGCGGCGCTTTCCATCGCCTGGCGTTCTACGGACATCCCCAAGCCCAGGCTGCAGTAGCCCGTTTCGTCAGGCGGCGTGATCTGGATAAAGGCCATATCGATCTGGATGGCCCCGGAACGAAAAAGCCAGGGAATCCGGGAAAAGCGGCTGGGGATCAGATCTACCCTCCCTTGGGAAATCGCTTCACCGGCCACCCATCCCGAAAAGAAGGTCTTCAAACGATATTTTTTCGCAAAACGCTCATCGATTGCCACGGCGTCCCCGAGACTTACAAGCTGGATCACTTCCAGATCCTGCAGATTCGGCTGGATCGAAGCCATGAGCTGCCTGACCAAGGTCCTTGGCTCGGCCATGCCGGTCCCGAGGAATATCGACATGCCCGGTTCGATTTTTTCCAGAACATCGGCGGCACTTACCACCCGGCGCTTCCAGTCGGGCTCCTCTTTCTTTGTCTGCATAAAGCTCTTGAAAATCATCGTTTCTTCTCCGGTATCAATTCAACTCTCAAGTACTGGCCTTACCGGCCCCGGTTCCGCAAAATCTCTTCTGTTTATGGGAGGCAATCCATTCGCGTCATGTTTGCTACATTTACCTGAAAATGTCGGCAAGTTAACGATTATTTTCATGTACCGTTGTCCCCGCTTCGGTCATGGGCGTTCGTTTTGTAATGTATCATCCGGGAGGAGATACGCCCTGATTTACTTCATGATAACCCGCCGCCGCATGGGCATTAGTCGCTGAACAATTACAGCCACGGCAACGAACCGCAGTTGTGTTTAATCGGAATGCCGGAATGAAAATGGAAAGTCATAGCCCAGACAAAGCCGGACAAAGTTTTCCAGAGATCCATAGTCGCTGACGATACAAGCGCTTTTTTCCGCGGATAACTGTTGGAAACCGGAACAATATTCCTCTACGTATCGCAACATCTGTGGAACGATCGTCACCTTTCCCACATATGGTTCAGCCAAGAAACACAACAGGGAAAAAGGCTCGGCGGCGTCATTCTCCCAGACCCGGGCCGCCAGTCGCGGTGCGTTCATCTTTGCCAGGATGCGGGCCGCCAAAAAAATTGTGTTTCCCCGATACCCCAGAAGGAGATCGTCCGCCGCCATGTCGAGCCAGACGGACAGATTGCCGCCGGTGGCCCGGGCACCCCAGAGGTAACATTTTCCCAAAGGGTAAAGACTTCGCAGGTATTCGCTTTGGCGATGCTCTTCCATCAGGGGCAATATCTTCGCAAGTTCGAATCCTTTTCCCAATCCAGCGCCGTCTTCCAGACGCATGGAAGTGTCATCGCCGGAAAAGACAAATAACTTCGCCATGGTGCCCGCCTTTGAACTCACATATTATAATTGGTTGAAACTAATGATGTTTTCTATTTACACCCCGGGAGTATAGGACAATAAGTCTTTTTCTTCAACGACTTTATCGTTTTCAGCCGTTTTTCCCTTGACATATGAGGTCATCCGGTTTAATAAAGCCCATCCTTCAAATTCAAAAACAGACACGAACTGTTTATGGTTTATCGCCCCGGCGTCGCCGGGGTCTGCCGGGTGAGGCGGCCGCGAACCATTATTTTTGTCTTCGGGCCAATCAGCCGTATATAGTTAACATTGCTTTGGTTTCAGGATGACCATTCGTCGGAGTCGGGCCAAATCAATACAGAAAGGGGGGATACTGCTTCCGGATGCGGACGTTTTAGCTTGCCTTATTGGACGAGGTCTTTGTTCGACACACTAACCGGATCGACATACTGCTCGATCAATTTCCTAATTCTTATTATGGAGGGATTTTAAATATGCCGCAACAAAAGATTGAGAACAAAGAAAAAATTTGGATGCCAACCCCGGTGCAGCAGAAGCTCAGGGATAAGACCATCACGGCGAAACAGTGGGCCGATATGGTAAAGTCCGGTGACTGGATCAACCGCGGCGGTCCCGGCTCGGACACCTTCGTGACGATGGAAGCCCTGGCGGCCAGACTCGGCGACGGCCCCGGCGACCTGAAAAATATCGAGATCTGGAACCAGGCGATCATGTGCGGTAACGGCTTCTGCGCCGCCGCCGACATGGAGGGGAAATACCACGTCCTTCACGAGGCCTTCATCCTTCCCACCACCCGCGGCCTGATGACCAAAGGCTACAAGGGTGTGGACTGGAAGCACTGGGGCTGGGCCCTGGGCATGGATGCCGAATACGCCCGCTTCTACCGGAAGAACCGCGCTGACCGCGCCATGGACTGGGGCGTCCAGGCTATCGCCGTTCCTCAGGGTTCTTATGTTAATGCCAGCTACGGCGTGAACAACTTCATGATCACCGCCAAATCCTGCAAGAAATTCGTCTGTGAAATCCGTTCCGACTACGCCTGGTGCGAAGGCGGCCGGGGCATGCTCCTCCCCATCGACGAGGTGGATTATTTCATCGAGGTGGATGTGGATGATCCCAAGTACCAGTGGCCCTACATCGCCGAGAAGAACATCCAGCCGGATGACATCCAGAAGGCCATCGCCGCCAATTGCGTCTCCATCATGCGCGACGGCGACTGCATCCAGGTCGGCATCGGCGCCCTCCCCACGGCCGTCGTCCTCGGTATGCGCGATCACGGCTTGAAGCACTTGGGCGTCCATAGCGAGATGATCGGCGAGTACGCCTTTACCCTCCTCGAGGCGGGTGTCGTGGACAACTCCATGAAAACCATCGACAAGGGCCGCTGCGGCTGGGCCTACATCATGCCCGTGGACACCCCCCGCTACTACGAGTGGGTGCACCGCAATCCCCAGTTCGCCGGTTACGATATCGGCTACACGAACAACATCGTGAGCCTCTCCCAGCTCGACAACATGGTGACGGTCAACAACTTCGCCCAGATGGACCTCAGAGGGGTGAACGCGGCCGGCAATGTCGGCGGGCGGCCCATCTCCTCTACGGGCGGCCAGCTCCAATTCACCCTGGGCGCCATGATGGCCAGAGGCGGCCGGGCCATTCTGGCGGCGACCTCCCGCGACGCCAAGGGGCGCTCCCGCTTCGTAACGGCGCTGGATTCGGGAAGTGCCGTGACCGTCCCCGATCAGCTCGTCACCTGGATCTGCACCGAGTACGGCATCGTCAACATCATGGGCTGCACCGATGCCGAAAAGGCGAGGAAGATCATCTCCATCGCCCATCCCGATGATCGTCCGGCCCTGGAGCAGGCGGCCGTGGAAAAGCTGGGCATCAAGCTGAATCACTGGATGTTCACCAACGCCCCGGATCGTCGGTTCCCGACACCCGAAGCCCTGAAGGACCATAAGTACGGCTACATGGATCTCGAGTTCCTGCCCAAGGAGATCGCCAAGCTCAGCGACTGAGACGCAGGGAAACAGCGAAATTTTTTACGACAGAAAGGCAAGGTGGCGACACCTTGCCTTTCTCTTTCTGCATCATCTTCGGCAGGTCATACCTTTCCCCCTACCCTTCTGCAGGAGACAGCATCCCTCATAATCGCCGGCCTTATTATCTGCATAACGAGGATATGACTCCGTCTGTAGGGTTCGGCATTTGTCAGTCTTTGGACCAGGTCTCACTGCCGGTCAATATTTTCATCAGACAAACACCGAGCGGCAACTACCTCTATTCTTACGGCTATCCAATCCCTTTTCCCGGCTGATATTCATCCTGAGCCTGATTGTCGGGAAAGTTCTCCCGGATTAGTATAGCGCCGAAAATGAATTGAGGAGGCAAACAATCGATGACAACCGGGGATGTAAAGAAGACGATATCCTTTCCTCCCCGGCAACTCGGAAAGCAAACGCCTATTACCTGCCTTTGCCCCGAATGGATGTGCTGGATGCCCTGGCTGTCAGATGGGGAAGAAGCAAAAACGGCATCCTGGCAACCTCTGCAGAAAAACGAGACCGGCCATCACGGCCGGGCTGATCTCAACAAATAGAGTGCGAAGAGGAGAAGAAAGGAGAGCAAACCATGCAAAAAGCAAAAGAAAAGAAAGACATCAAAGAGTTGAAGGTTACCGAGGCCTATATTCTCGAGCGCCTCAAAAATGGAGGTGTTCCGTAATAAGCAGGCCGACCCATCCCCTCTCCAGCCCCGTTCATTCCCATTCCCTACCCGCCCCTGACGGCACTGCCTGTCAGGGGCGTTCTTCTGACGCTCCTGTTAAAACCACTCATCCCCGCGCAGCACCCGGAGGCACGAAAATGAAACCTGAATAAGCTCAATTTTCTTGCTTTTTACCGGCCTGCCGAATAATATCAGGGCGGACGTGGAAAATGAAGCCCTCCCGGATGATGCGCAACTGATTTTTGAAAGGTCTACCTTGAAAAACCCCTTTTTGAAATCGATCAGGATGCAGCTCCTCCTGCTGATTTTTGCGGCGATGCTCCCCCCGCTGAGCATTCTCATCTACGCGAATTACGAACATCAGCGCCAGGATCTGGAAAACGCCCGCAGCGATATCCTCCGGGTGATGCAAGGCCTGGCGAATGAACACGAAAGCACCGTGGAAATGACGGGCAGATTCCTCATGACCCTGGCAAGAATGCCCGCCGTGGTCAAGCAGGACGCCCCCGCGTGCCGGGCACTTTTCCGCGAGCTCCTCCGGGACAACAACCTCTATGCCAACATTTACGCCGCCGATCGCGCGGGGATGGTTTTTGCCAGTGCCCTGCCCGCCCCAAAGGTCGTCATCAAGGGAAGAAAATATTTTCAGCACGCCCTCGAGAAACGGACACTTGCCGCCGGGGAATATATTGTCGGGCCCGTTTCCCAGCGGGCGGTCCTGCCTTTTGCATATCCGCTGGTCACCGCCGACGGCCGGCTGCAGGGCGTGGTCGCCGTAAGTCTCGATCTCGAAAAATACGGGCAGAGCTTTGCGGCGCTGCCGAATTTCCCCAAAGGGGCCACGATCAACCTCCTCGACCGCTCGCATATAAGACTCTACCGTCATCCCTACCGGGAAGAGTACACCGGAAAGGCCGACTTGCCGGAAATAGTCAAGGAAATATCGTCCGGGCCGGCAGAGGGGATATTCGAAGCCGCCGGCGCCGACGGTGTCCATCGCCTTTTCGCCTATAAACGTTTCTACCTTCCCGGCGAAGCATCCCCCTATCTTTATCTGCGGGTCGGCATTCCCCGGGAGCAGATAATGGCCGCGACCCGCAGGAATTTATACCGTAATATGACGCTTTTGGGGGTCTCCCTGCTCGCCGCCGTCCTGGCCGCGTGGCTCCTGGGAAACAATCTGATCGCTAAAAGACTCCGGCGCCTCGCGGAAACATCACGGCGCCTGGAACAGGGTGATTTCACCGCCCGCACCGGCATGGGCTCCCCGGGCGGGGAAATCGGCCAACTGGCCCGTTCATTCGACGAGCTGGCGGCAAAACTGCGGGCCAAGGAAGAGGAACGTAGGCAGACGGAAGCAGAACTCCGGTTGAGCAGGGATCGTTACCAGGCCTTTGTGACCAACAGTTCGGAGGCCATATGCCGCTTCGAAATAGCAGGCGCGGGCATCGACCTGGCGCTGCCCCCGGACAGGCAGATCGAACTGCTCTACCAACATGCCGTGATCGGAGAATGCAACCGGCTCTTTGCCGTCGACCACGGTTACGACGATCAGGAGGCGATGGCCGGCTTCCATATCGGGCAGGTCTATCCCCGCCTTTCCAAAGAGACTGTCGGTTTTCTCCGGCAGTTTCTCCTGAATGGATGCAAACTTTCCGGGGTGGAAACAAAAACCCCGGCGAGAGACGGAACGGTCAAGTATTTTCTGAACAATATGATCGGCCATACGGAAGACGGCCGGCTGATCCGGATCTGGATTTCCCGCCAGGACATCACCCGGAGCAAGCTTGCGGAGGAGGCGCTGCGGAAAAGCGAGGCGCAGCTCAACCGGTTGATCGAAGCCCTGTCGGTGGCGGTTCTCATCCATAACAGAGGGCGCATCATTTACGTCAATCAGGCCTTCTTGAAACTATTTCGCGCCTCCGCCCCGGCAGAGGTTATCGGCCTGCGCATTACGGATTACGTCGCCCCGGAGTTGCTCGCCGCCATCGGGGAACGGGAACGGGCCATGGTTGCGGAAAACCGGCCCGTGCCGTCGCTGGAGTTCAATTTGCGATGTCTGGACGGCACGCACGTCACCGTCGTTTCCACCCCGATGCCGATGATCTATAACGAAAAACCGGTTATCCTGACGGCCCTCTACGATATCACCGAGCGCAAACGCCAGGAAATCGAATTACAGAAGGCCCACCTGCTGCTGAAAAACAACTATCACCAGATAGAGCAACTGCAGATCAAACTCAAGGAACAGGCGATCCGTGACCCGCTGACGGGACTGTACAACCGCAGATACCTCGAAGAAAGCACCGACAGGGAACTGTCCCGGGCCCACCGGGAGGGGTTTGCCATCGGGGCGATCATGATCGACATCGACCGTTTCAAAAGGATAAACGACCGTTACGGACACAAGGCCGGCGATCTCGTTATTCAGTCCCTGGCCACCCTCCTGGGGGGGGTTATCCGGGCCGAGGACATCGCCTGCCGGTATGGCGGCGAAGAGTTTCTGCTGATTTTGCCCAAGGCGGGAAAGGAAATCGCCGCGGCGCGGGCGGACCAATTGCGGCGCGCTTTTGCGGAAATCAAGACCGGTTATGACGGTAACGTCTTGCAGGCTGAGATTTCCCTGGGGGTAGCCGCCTACCCCGATGACGGCATAACCTTGGAGGAAGTGATCAAGGCCGCCGATCAGGCCATGTACCGGGCGAAATCTCTGGGAAGAAACCGCGTCGAAATAGCATGAGCATCGGTAGGCGTCGTCTCTTCCTTTTCCAGACGGTACCCGCCGATATTTAAGCGGCGTCGTGAGCTCGGCAGGAGTCCGGCGTTTCTTCCTGTTGACGCCGGGACATCGGCCGATCCAGAATTTTTTCACGGCCGGAGAGATGGAACTGTTGCCCCCCTCCATGTCCGCACGACGTACGAAGGAATAATGGTAATTATCTGCAGGACGCGTATTTTTTTAGGCAAGGGATGATAAAGATGGATCAAGAAATGAAACTGTCCATATCCTTTTGTTTGCTTTCAATAATCTTTATTTCCGCCCTTCCGCTGGAAATCGCCGCCGCGGAATTTTACCGTTGGGTGGACAAAAACGGGATAGTTCATGTTTCCGATTCTTTTCCGCAGGCACCTCAAACCAAGGAAAAAAACGGCGTCGGCCGCATCTATCTTCCCGGTGATGTGCCCAGGCCCGCACCTGATAAGAGGCCGCCGCCCGCCGATGAATATCAGATCCCCTTTACCGCAGCCCCCGGTGGTGGCATGCTCGTGCAAGGTATTATCAATGATTACATAAACGTTACCATGCTCTACGACACCGGGGCCACCTGGGTCACCATCTCCGAAGGTCTGGCAAGAAAGTTGGATGCTGCATCCCCGGCCGGCAGGACAATAACCCTAAATACGGCTGGAGGGAGGGTAAAGGGAAGAACGGCTTTGATAACCAAATTGGCGGTGGGTGAGGCCAGCAAGGAAAACGTCATGGCCGTGGTTACCGAAAGGGATGATACATTTACACACGGTTTCGACGCTATCTTGGGATTAAGTTTTCTGCAATACTTCCAGGCGACGGTTGATTACAAAAAAAGGACGATCGTTCTCAAACGTCATTGATATTAAATATTTACGGAAATTAAATCCATGGTCCGGGATTGACGTTATTTTCCCATGTCCAATAGTTGAACCTCCCCCGCGGGATCCTGAACACAACAATAGTAGGGTTGTCCGGCCTTCCGGTTCCGATCTCTTTCAGCCAGGAAAATGTCTCATATAGACGGGAACGGACGGCCATATCCCCAACGAACTCGATCCGGACAGAGATTCTCAAAACAGCGCCGATATCCGTTGGTGTACCGGTCCGGTGGAACGCTATTTCAACTTCGGGGTTCGTTTCCAGCTGCGCAACAAGGGATTTGACACGGGAGGTGTAGAAATATATCCCTTTTTCATAAATCGGCAAGGATCGACGAAATGTGGAAGATGATTCTGTTCCTAATAGTCGGGTTGTCGGCAATCGTTGCCATTGCACTCGTATATGGGTGGGTCCGTTGGCAATCCGCCACAAGAGAGATGCATGCCGACCTGGAGGCAGCACGGCGTCCCATAGCGGTAAAGACCTATAGACCAAAGGAATTAAGCGCCCTGCCCGCGCCGGTTAAAAGATACTTCCGCACCATACTCAAAGACGGCCAACCTATGGTCTCGGCTGTGAGCATGGAGCAAGCCGGCACTTTCAACATGAGCGAAGCGGGCGAGCAATGGAAGCCGTTCATCTCGACGCAGCGAGTCATCACCCAGCGACCGGGCTTCGACTGGGAAGCTCGGATATCGATAATGCCTGGACTGTCCGTGCGCGTGCATGATGCCTACATCGCCGGGAAGGGGGTTCTTCATGCGTCCCTGTTTGGATTGGTGTCGCTGGTGAATCTTCGCGGCACGCCGGAGGTGGCGCAAGGTGAACTGATGCGCTTCATTGCCGAAGCCCCCTGGTATCCGACGGCTCTCCTGCCAAGCCAGGGCGTGCAATGGGAAGCAGTAGACGATACTTCAGCGAAGGCAACTCTGAAGGATGGAGAAACCACGCTGACCCTGCTGTTTCGCTTCAATGAAAAAGGCCTAATCGATTCGGTTCGCGCCGAGTCACGTGGGCGCACCGTTGCGGGCAAGGTGATTCCAACACCGTGGGAAGGGCGATGGAGCAATTACGAACTCCGCGACGGGATGTATATTCCACTCGAAGGCGAGGTGGCGTGGTTACTTCCCGATGGGCCGAAGTCCTACTGGCGAGGCAACATCATCAAAATCAATTATGAGTTCGCAAAATGACCGGATC
>DAOTJR010000011.1:47872-77693 GCA_035448805.1 Syntrophales bacterium | reverse complement strand
GGGGTGGAGGGAACCCACGAGGACCTCAAGGACAATTACCGCGCCGATTTGAGCAAGAATTTCAGTCAGGATGCCGACCTGGCCGCCCGGGCCCAGGGTCCCGTCCAGCCGGGGGACAATCACGGCACCGCCGTGGCCGGCGTGGCCGCCGCCCGGGGAGACAACTCATACGGCGGGACGGGCGCCGCCCCCTTCGCCGCCATCGCCGGCCTCCGCATCCGGATGGGGGACTCCCTGCCGGGAGACCCCGCCATCACATACGAGGATTACTTCGCCGCCTATCTCTGGAAGAGCGGCCTCAACAGCTCCACGCTGGCGATCGAATCCAAACCGGTAATTCACATCAAAAACCACAGCTATGGACCCGATGTCCCCTTTGCAGAGGGACCCGACCGGATAAAGGAGATCCTCAAGGCCACTTCGGAAAACGGCGTCGTCCATGTCTTCTCCGCCGGCAATGCCCGCAACCGGGCTGCGGAGACCAAAAAGGTCAGTTGTGAAGACGCCAACAAGGACTTCACCATTACCTCTCCCTACGTCATGGCCGTGGCCGCCCTGGGGAGCGACGGGACCTATGCCTATTACAGCAGTTACGGGGCGAACGTCTTCATCACGGCCCCGTCGAGCTCCTATTCCAACTATCTCGGGATCACGACGACGGACCGGACGGGCGCGGACCGGGGTTACAACAAATACGACGCCGCCAAGAATCCCAACGGCGATTCCCGGGATACCTTTCCCGATAATAACTACACCAGCACCTTCGGCGGCACCTCCTCCTCCGCCCCCCTGGTTTCGGGGATCATGGCCCTGGGTAAGGAGGCCAACCCCCTGATGTCGATCCGCATGGCCAAACATGCCCTCTCCCTCCCTACGGTGACGGAAAAGGTCGATGCGTCTAACGCCGAGTGGATCCTCAACAAAGGGGTGGATGCCCAACGGAACTTCAACCCCAACTACGGCTTCGGCCTTATTCAGGCCGACAAATTCGTGGGCAAGATCGCCGAGGTGGCGTACGTCACCAAGGAACAGACCGTGGATATCGATGCCAGGAAGGTGAATGAGGCCATCCCCGACAACGATCCCACCGGCGGCCTGTCGAAAACCTTTACCCTCAATCCCGCCCTGCCCATCGAAAGTATCGAGGTGGGACTCCAGTTTTCCCATGAGCGCCGTGGGGACCTCCGGGCCTATCTGATCTCCCCCGACGGGACGGAAAGCCGCCTCTTCAACGACACGAGCGCCACCATCGCCAACCCGGATCACCAGGACAACGAGGCGGTCACGGAATTCGACTGGACCTTCCTGACCAACGCCTTCTGGGGAGAGCAGAAAAACGGGACCTGGACCCTGAAGCTGGTGGATGTGGCGGCGAACAACACCGGCACCTGGCTCCAGTACGGTCTCCGCTTTCATCTGGGAAAAATGGAACTCCAGAAAGACGGGCCCGTGGATTTCGGGGCCAACAATATCGAGGCGGAATCCCTGACGATGACCAAATACGACAACGCCGCTTATAAGGTCAATAACGGCTATACCTTCACCGTCCGTGACGGCCTCACCCTCAAGAAAGGCACCCTGGAGGTCAACGGAACCTTCGACCTCGGGGGGGCCTACGATTCCGTCCTCGACGGGAAACTGACCGGCAGCGGCGTCTTCTACAAGTCCGGACCGGGGATCCTGACCATCAACGGCGACGCCTCGGGGTTTTCGGGAACCACGGATATCGGCAAAGGCCGACTCATAATGGGCTCAGGCGGCGTCCTGGGCGGGAACATGGAGATTCGCGCCGCGGGGGTGCTCAGCGGTACCGGCAAAGTGGGAACGATCTTCGCCAACAAAGGCTCCGTGGAACCCGGCAATTCCATCGGCACCCTGACGGTTGCCGGCAACTACACCCAGAACGCGGAAGGAACCCTCGCCATCGAAGTGGCCTCGGCAACGAGCAACGATATTCTGGCCGTCACCGGCGTGGCGGACCTCAACGGCCTCTTGAAAACCGTCTGGCAGGGAAGCGGCGTTCCCAAGCCCAATACCCGCTTTGCCAGCTTCTTGACCGCCGCGAAGGTGATCGGCAGGTTTTCCTCCCTCTCCACCTATATCAATCCCACCCTGAAATTCACCCCCCAATACACCGCCGACGAAAAAGAGGTTTATCTCCTTACGGAACGCGATTATACCAATTCCTCCCTCCGTTCTTCTTTGAACGCCAATCAGCGGGCAGTGAGCGATATGCTCGCCCCCCTGGCCAACAGCGCCACCGGCGACCTGGATGCGGTGTTAAGCAAGATCGACGCCCTGACAACGGATTCCCAGGTGGCGGTGGCCTTTTCGGCCCTGGCCCCTATCAACGGCGCCGCCCACACCACCATGTCGAGCCGGGCGGCGGTCTTCCAGTCCGGCAACGTTGCCGGCCGTCTGGACGATCTCCGGGCGGGAATCCAGGGGGTCAGCTTTTCCGGTCTCGAGATCTTCGACGGCAACCGGCGCCACGACCCGGATCGCCTCCCCATAATCCTGGCGGCCAACGGCGACGATCTCCGGGGCATGCTGATCGCCGACGCCGATCCCCGCTGGGGTGTCTTCGCCAAGGGGAGCATCATCCTCGGTGACCAGAAGGATACGCCGGAGCAGAAGGGTTACAATTACCGCAACAGCGGGGTCACCATGGGGATGGATTACCGCTTCTCCTCCCGGGCGGTGGCCGGCGTCCTTTTCGGCTACAACTACTCGAAATCCTTTATTGACGATGCCGGCAGCACGGTGAAGATGGAAGGCTATACCGCCGGTATTTACGGATCCTTGTACGGCGACGCCCTTTACGGCGATGCCCAGGTGAGTTGGGGCTGGAACCGTTACGACAATACCCGGCGGATCGTCTTTCCCGGTCTGGACCGCACCGCCAACGCCAACCCTTCGGGCGATCAGCTTTCCGCTTACGGGGGGACGGGCTACGACTTCAAGAGGGGGAAATGGGTCCTCGGTCCCACCTTATCCCTGCAATACATCCGTCTTAGTGTGGGGGATTACACGGAAACCGGTGCCGACTCCCTGAATCTCCACGTGGACCGAAGGTCGGTGGAATCCCTGTTGGGCAGCGCAGGGGGACGCCTCGCCTGGCGGTGGGAAGGGGACGGGATCAAACTTTTCCCCCGCCTCTGGGCGGCATGGCGCCATGAATTCGCCTCTCCCGATCAGACCACCCTGGCCTCTCTGGCCCAGACCGGTTCGGCCTTCGCCGTAACCGCCCCGGGACTGGAAAACAACTACGCCGCCGCGGGAACAGGGGTGTCGCTGCAATGGAAGGAGAGGACCACGTGGTTCCTGAATTACGAGCTCCAGTTCGGCCAGCATGATTTCTGGGCTCAGGCCGTCAACGCCGGCGTGCGCTTCCTGTTCTGAAAAGGTAGTCCTTTAGGGATGATTTGGGGGACTCCTGCCGGTCAGAAATTGACGTTTTCCCCGCCCTTCAGGGCGAGGATCCGCCGGGCCTCGTCGGGAGAGGCGGGTTCGATGCCCAGCTCCCGGGCGATGCGGACCATCTTGGCCACCTGCTCGGCGTTGCCGGTGGCCAGTTTCCCCCGGGCGATGTAGAGGTTGTCCTCCAGTCCCACCCGGACGTTGCCGCCCATGAGCAGCGACTGGGTGGCCATGGGAAACTGCCACCGGCCGGCGGCGCAGACGGAAAACTCGAAATCGCCGATGAGCCGCCGGGCGTAATCGATGAGGAAGAGGAGATTCTCCGGGGAGGACGAGATGCCGCCGAGAATCCCCAGGACGAATTGCAGGAACAATGGTTTGCGGATATGCCCCCGGGACATGAGGAAGGCGATGTTGTTGATCATGCCCGCGTCATAGGCCTCCAGTTCCGGTTTGGTGCCCTGCTCGTCGAAAATCTCCAGAAACTGACGGATTGATTTGAAGGTGTTGGGGAAGATGAAATCCTCCGTCATCTCCAGATAGGCCTTTTCCCAATCGTATTTGAAGTTGCCGTATTTTTCGATCTTGTGGAACATGGCGAAGTTGATGGAACCCGCATTGAGGGTGGCCAGCTCCGGCCGGAACAGCCGTACCGGCTTGACCCGTTGCTCCACCGTCATGCCGATGCCGCCCCCGGTGGAGATGCAGACGATAATCGGGCAGCGGCTCTTGATTTTGGCCATAACCTCCCGGATGAGGTTGATGTCCGGCGACGGCCGGCCGGTCTCCGGGTTCCGGACATGGATATGGCAGATGGCCGCTCCGGCCTCCCAGGCCCGCACCGACTCCTCGACGATCTGCTGGGGGGTGATGGGGAGGTAGGGGGACATGCCCGGGGTATGAACGCCGCCGGTGATCGCGGCGGTAATGATTACCTTTCCTTCCATAACGAAATACTCCTTGTCTTATTTTCGCCCCGGGCGGTCCTTTATGACGCCCCGGGCCTTTTGTCGGCCTGCGGCCTCCCCGGGGCGGCGGCGCGACGGGCGCTCACGGCAGCCGTCCTTCCTGACGGAGCCGGTTCAATATCTGCTGCAGGGCGGGCATGGCCGCCACCGCCGCCTTCTCACCCTCCAGAATGGCCTCGTGACGCCGGGACAGATCGGCGCCGCCGATGGCCCCCACATTGGGTCGGATGACCACGTTCGCCTTGCTCAGATGCGTGAGGGCGATGCGGTTGTACATGATGTCGATGGCTTTGAGAATGGTTTCGATGGTCCCCTGGGGGGCCGCCGGGCTCACCCCGCCGGAGATGTCCACGGCGATCACCACCTCGGCGCCGTAGCGCCGCGCCGTCTCCACGGCCACCGGGGCCACGACGCCGCCGTCCACATAGACGGCGCCTCCGAAACGGGGCGGCTGAAACACCCCGGGAACGGAGCAGCTTGCCCGGACGGCCATGCCGGCGTTTCCCTGACCGAAGACCGTCTCCTCCCCGGTCTGGACATTGGTCGCCACGGCATGGAAGGGAATCCGGAAACGCTCGATGGGGGTGTTCCTCACGGCATTGTTGACATAGCGCTGTAACTTCTCCCCTTTGACGAAACCGTTGTCGGGAATGGTCAAATCGGCGATATCGTCCTTTTCCAGAGACATGGCCAGTCCCTGGAGCTGATAGGCGTTGTATCCGTAAGCGTACAGGCAGCCCACGAAGCTGCCGGCGCTGGTCCCGACCACCATATGGACGGGAACGCGGTTCGCCTCCAGGACCTTCAGGACGCCGATATGGGCAAAGCCCTTGGCCGCCCCGGCACCGAGCACCACCGCCACCCGTGCCGGCGCCGCGGGGGGAACGGCGGCCTTCGGCAGACAACCGGCCAGGAGGAAGATCAACGCCAAAAACATGACGATGCGTCCCCCGGGCAATCGCCGGCCGACCTTTTCCCGGCTCCGTCCAGGCCGGCGGCCGGGGGGCCGTGTTTTACCATGCAACGCATCCATACTTCCGCTCCCGGGGGATTCGCAATGCTGTAAAGTCTTAACGGTGTCTGTCTGCATATCACCTAACCTCTTTGGCAATTTATTGGGCAATGTTTTTTCTTGTGAGCCATGAATTGAACCTGTCGATATAGACATAGAAAACAGGCGTAATGTACATGGTCAAAAACTGAGAGAAAAACAGGCCCCCGACGACGGCCACGCCCAGGGGCTGCCGGGACTCGCCCCCGGCCCCGATACCCAGGGCGATGGGGAGGGTCCCGAACAGGGCGGCCATGGTGGTCATCATGATGGGACGGAAGCGGACCATACAGGCCTCGTGAATCGCCGCTTCCGCGGTCTTGTTTTCGTTCCGTTCCGCCTCCAGGGCAAAGTCGATCATCATGATCCCGTTTTTCTTCACCAGTCCCACCAGAAGGATGATGCCTACGAAGGCGTAGAGGTCCAGCTCCATCCCGAAGATCCGGAGGGCCGCCAGGGCACCGAACCCGGCGAGCGGTAAAGCGGAAAGGATGGTAATGGGGTGCAGGTAGCTTTCATAAAGGATGCCGAGGACCATGTAGATTACCGCAATGGTGACAAAGAGAAGGAAACCGAGCTTGGCGAAGGAGGTTTCGAAGGCTTGGGCCGCGCCCTCGAAACTACCGGAGATGGACGACGGGAGGTATTTCTCCGCCACTTTACGGATCTGTTCCGTCGCCGGCCCGATGGCTTGTCCCGGCAGGAGGTTGAAGGATATGGTCGCGGCCGGACGTTGCCCCTGGTGGTTCACCGCCAACGGTCCCAGGGTCTTGTTCACCGTCGCCACGGTATTCAGCGGCACAAGCTGTCCCGAGCGGGACTTGACGTAGATGAGTTCCAGAATATCCGGATAGGCCATAAACTCCTCTTCGAGTTCGAGGATCACATCGTATTGGGTTGTCGATGCATAAATGGTGCTTACCTTGCCGCCGGCAAAGGCGTAGGAAAGGGCCTTCTCGATCTGCTCCGCCGTGAGCCCGAGCGTGGAGGCCTTGTCACGGTCGATGTGGATCTCCATCTTCAGGCTCCGAAAGCTCAGGTCGCTGCTCACGTCCGTCAGTCCCGGCAGCTCCCGCACCCGCTGCTCGAATTCCTTGCCGTAACGGTAGAGGGTGTCCAGATCCTCGCTTTTTAGGGTATAGTTGAACATGGCGTTGGTTTCCTTGCCGCCGATCTCGATAGGCGGCGGGTTCATGGGAAAGACCAAAAGACCGGGAATGACGTTCATGCGGGGGCGGAGTTCGTTGATGATCCGATCGACGGAACGTTTACGCTTCTTACTGTCCAAACAGCGGGCAAAGATAAAGCCCTTGTTGTTGTTGGGGACGGCAGCTACAGAGACGATGCCGTCCACATCAGGATCATCGATGATGATCTTGTTGAGAACGCTCTGGTGGGCCGCCATGTCCGTAAAGGAGATCGTATCGGCGGCCATGGTGAAGCAGATGAAAAAATTCCGGTCCTCGCTGGGGATGAAGCCGCCGGGAGAGATTCGATAGAGCCATACCGTCCCCGCCATAATGACTGCCGTCAGGATCAGGGCCGCCCGGCGGTGCCGGAGGACCTGCCGGAGGCTCCAATCATAACCGGCGAGCATGGCGGCAAAGACCCGTTCGGAGGCTTCGTAGATTCGCCCGGGCCTTTTTTCCCCGTGCTTCTTTAGAAAAACGGCGGCCATCATCGGTGTGAGGGTCAGGGATATGAAACCGGAAATGAGGATGGCCGCCGCGATGCTCACGGAGAACTCCCGCAGGAGGCGGCCCACAATGCCGCCCATGAACAGCACGGGGATGAAGACCACTACCAAAGAGACCGTCATGGAGAGAATGGTGAAGCCGATCTCCCTGGCGCCCGACAGGGAGGCGGTCAGGGCATCTTCTCCCTCCTGCTCCATGCGGCGGATGATGTTTTCCAGCATGACGATGGCGTCGTCGACGACGAAACCCACCGACAGAACCAGAGCCATGAGCGAAAGGTTGTTGAGGCTGTAGCCGCAGAGGTACATGACGGCGAAGGTGGCGACCAGGGACAGAGGCACCGCGACGCTGGGGATGATCGTCGCCTGGAGGGAGCGCAAAAACAGGAATATGACGATCACGACCAGAAAAATTGTCAACAGGAGGGTGTACTGCACATCCTTGATGGATTCCTTGATGAAGTCCGTCTGATCGAAAAGGAGTCGGATCTCCACACCCCGGGGGATCTGTTCACCGAGTTGGGGCATGATCTCCTTGACCCGGGACGCCACCTCCACGGCATTGGCCCCCGGCTGCTTCCGGACGGCAAATACGACGGTTCGTTGGGACATGTCATCGTTGGCGTACCAGACGGTGACTTTCTTGTTGTCCACACTGTCCACCCCCCGTCCCACATCCCGGATCCGGACGGGGTAGCCCTGTTCGTAGGCCACGATGAGGGGGGCATAGGCCGCGGCGGTCCGGAGCTGCCCCTGGGGATCCAGGGCATAAGACTGGTAAGGGCCGTCGAGACTTCCCCCGGGGATACTGACATTCGCCTGGGACAGGGCGGCGGCGATCTCGTTGATGCCGATCCCCTTCGCCGTCAACCGGTGCGGGTTGACCTGGATACGGACGGCATATTTCTTCCCGTACTTGATCACCTCGGATACGCCCTGGATCGTGGAAAGGTTGGGGGCGATAACGGTATCCACGAAGTCGTAGTTCTTCGTATCCTTTACCGTCTCCCCCACCATGGCATAGAACATGATGGGCCATTCCGCGGGGTTCACCTTCTGGTATGTCGGCGGCGCCGGCAGCGGCGGCAGGATCCCCATGGCGGCCGAGATCATGGCATTGACGTCCTGCGCCGCGGCGTCGATATTCCGGTCCAGGGAGAACTGCATGGTGATGGAGGTGCCGCCCTGGGTGCTGGTGGAAGTCATGGCTTCCAGTCCCTGGATGGTGGAGAATTTCTTTTCGAGGGGGGTGGCCACAGTAGCCGCCATGATCTCCGGGCTGGCACCGGGCAGGGCGGCGGTCACCTGAATGGTGGGATAATCCATCTGCGGCAGATCATTGACGGGAAGATTCCGGTAGCCGATGATCCCGAAAAACAGGATGGCGACCATGACCAGGCTGGTCATGACGGGGCGGCGGATCCAAAGGGCGGAGATGTTCACCGGCCTTGCCCCCCGGCACTGCCTTTGTTTTCATTCCGCCCCGGTTCGGCGCCCAGGGTCTCCCTGATCTCCACCTTTCCCCCGGGCCGGACCTTCAAGTGCCCGTCGGTGATCACCGTCTCCCCACCCTGCAGGCCCTTGACGATCACCGCCTCCTCACCCTGGGTGCGGTCCAGGAGGACGGGGACGACTGCCGCCGTCAGGTCCGGCTTGACGACAAAGACGAATTGCCCCTGATCGCCGGTCTGGACGGCCCGCAGCGGAGCGACGACAACATCGGGCTGGGTGGTGAGACGTAGGGAAACACCGACGAACTGACCCGGCCAGAGGGCCTTGTTATGATTGGGGAATTCGGCTTTCAACCTGATCATCCCCGTGGCGGCGTCGATGGCGTTGTCCACAAATACCAGTTTCCCCGGGGGCACAGCCACCGTTATGTTCTTCTCGGGGACGATCATTACCGAAACAGTACCGGCGGCGAGATATTTCCTGATCTGGGCCAGATATTTCTCCGGGACGGAAAAACGCACATAGACGGGGACAAGCTGGTTGAGAGTCGTCAGCGATGTTTCATTGGCCCGGACGACGGTGCCGAGGTTCACCCCATAAACGCCGGTCCGCCCGGCAAAGGGGGCCCGAACGGAACAATAGGCGAGGTTCAGCCGGGCGTCTTCCACCTCCGCTTGATCGGCCTTTACCGTGGCCGCATAGGCGGCGGCATCGGTGAGGTATCGGTCCGCCTCCGATTTGGACACCGCCCCCTTTTCCAGGAGGAAGGCGTAACGTTTCGCCTCCGCCTCGTTGAACTGCGCCTGGGCGTTGCTCTTTGCCAGCCGGGCCTCGGCCTGATGCAGTTTCTCCCGGAAGGGGGCGGGATCGATGGTGAAGAGGATCTGACCTGCCCGGACATCCTCACCCTCCCGGAAATGCGTCCGGAGGAGCTGACCCGTCACCCGGGAATAGACGTTGATGGATCGATAGGCCTCCACCGTGCCGATGGCGGCGATCGCCAGGGGCATTTCTTTTTTCACGGCTTTGGCTACCAGGACCGTAGCCGGAGGAAAGGCCGGGGGCGGGGCCTCTTTGGTGCAGCCGCCGAGAATGAGGGTCAGCAGGGTAAGTATGGAAAGCGGCAGCGTCTTTCCCGACCTAAAAAACTTATCCATCGCCCCCCTACCCTGCCGCCGCGTCTGGTTAACTGATGTCCACGCAATTGTCTGCATATCGAAAAATATCCCTTTAAACTCAATGGGGAACTCAAGAACAAGCCCTCCCCGGTCCGGCTTGTTCCGCTTTCCTTTGCCGACCCGTTATGCCGGCGGTCCTGTTATCTTAACCCCATCGCCTTTTCGAGGTTGGCCCGGGCCCGCACATAGTCGTAATAGGCATTGACCCGCGTCTGCTTCGCCTGACTGAAATTGACCGTGGCGATGGTGACCTCCAGGGACGTAGCCAGCCCCGATTGATAACGGAGATTCACCAACTCGAGGTTTTCCGTCGCCTGGCGTACCTGGAGCTGGGCATTGGCAATGGATTCATCGGCCCTTTTCATGTTGAGAAGCGCCGTCTGTACATCCTGCCTGATCTGCAGACGGACGGCGGCTATTTTGGCCTCCGTGATCTTGAGGTTGGCCAGGGCCTTCTGAACATTCTGCTGCGTGGAAAAACCGGCGAAGAGATTCCAGGTGAGTCCCACCCCGACATTCCAGCCCTGGGCGAGAGGGGTCTGACTACCCGCGAATTCATAACCGGCATTGGCATCGAGGGAGGGGAAATAATCTTTCTTCGCCAGGGAAACCGATCTTTCCGCCGCTGTCTTCTGCACCAGAAGGGACTGGAGATCCTGGCGGTTCCGGTAGGCCCTTGCCAGGGCATCCTGCTCCGTGATCTCGAGCTTCTCGAGGGTTTTCAGTTCCCGGATGGTGTATCTTGCCGAACCATCGTAACCCATGGCGCTGTTCAGGGCCACCCAGGCCTTGCTTAGTTCGTTTTCGCCGTCGATGAGCCGGAGTTCCGCGCCGCTCAAATAGACCTCGGCGTTCGTGACGTCGTACTTCGGTTTCTTGCCGGCGGCGAAAAAGAGCCGGGCCTGCTCCAGTTGCCGGCGATACTGATCGCGCACCTCCATCTCGATATCCCGGGAAAGTTTCGCTTTCAATACCTGGTAATAGGCGTTCTTGACGTTGTTGACCACCGCGGTGATCTTGTTTTCCATGTCCATCCGGGCGGAATCGACATTGAGGCGGGCCACGGCGACGTTGTCCTCCCGTTTTCCGAAATCGTAGATTTTCTGGGTGAGATTGAGGGTGTTGTCTCCGTACCTGTAACCGTAAAGGCTGTTGATCTGCGGGTAGGGATCGTCGGTTTTCCTGGCCAGGTTGTAACTGTTGAAGGTGGATTTCGCGTCCAACTGGGGATAGTAACCCGACAGGGCCCGGCCCAGATCCGCCTCGTTGACCCTGGCGGCGAAAAGATACTGGAGAATCTCCGGCTGATTGTGGACGGCGATCTCGAGACAGCGATCCAGAGTCAGCTCCTCACCCTCCCGGACAACGGGTGCCGCCGTCGTGACGGCGGCACCGCATAACAACACCCAAACTGTCGCCAGAGGGATGATGATCTTTCTCGCCGGAATGCGCAATTATATCTCCTCGTTTTTATTCACTTAAATATCCGTCCCCCCGCGAAGGGAAACTCTGGGTGGGGCTGCCGTTTATCTCCATCCCCCTTGCTCACGGCACACCGTTATGAACCTTTCACAATCTTTACCATTCTAGAAAGTTGATTTGACTATCACACCACCGGCTCCCTTGTCAAAGCAATGCGACGCCGCTCCTCAGTCCTCCGCGGTCAACGTGTCCGCTTCCGTCAGACCGGCGCACGGCGCGGCACCCTTCTTGAGGGGGCGGTCGTCTTTTACGGCGTCAAGATGAAATACTTCGTCCTTTTCCGGAGCCACGGCCCGGAAGCCGAGATTCTGCGTGATCTTCACCGCGAGCCGCCGGGTGTTTTCCCCATCGCCGTGGACCACAAATACCTGTTTGGTCTTGGGAAAACGGGAAAGCCAGGTGAGAAGCCGGCAGGCATCGGCATGATTGGAAAAGACATCGAATCTCTTGATCCGCATCCTTACCTCTTTTTCGATTTTTTCCCCCGGCGGCCGCTCCCCTGGGATACCCGCACGGGTAAAGCGGGGTATCACGATGCGTCTCTGTCCTTCCAACAGCGCCGCCCCCAGAGAACCGGGAGCCTGCCAGCCCACGATGGCGAGGAGATTATTTGGATTTTCGCACATCTTATCCAGATGCCGGGGGGCATTGCCGTGATCCAGCATCCCGCTCGCCGTTACAAATATCGCCCCTCCGGACCGATCGTGGGCCAGGAGGGCCTCGTCGCCGCTTACCTCCCGCAGCCCGGGAAACCGGAAGGGATCATGTCCTTGGGCCAGCTCCCGTTGTACTTCGGGGTGAAGATATCCGCCGTAGCGGCGATAGACATTGGTGACCTTGCGTCCCAGGGTACTGTCCGCAAATACCGGCACCGTTTCGGGAAGAAGCCCCCGGCGCTTCATTTGGCCCAGAGTAAAAAGAATCTTCTGCGTACGGTCCATGCTGAAGGCGGGAATAAGGACACTGCCGCCGGCGGCGAGGGTGGCTGCGATCTCCCGGTCCAGGGGCCGGAGCCCGTTATTGTTTGCCCGCCGGACAAGGCCGTATGTCGCTTCAATGACGATGAAATCCCCTTCCTCAATGAACGCCGGCTCCCGCAGGAGGGGAATCGTGCCGCTGCCCACATCGCCGGTAAAGACGATCTTGCTTGTATGTTTTCCCGTGTGGAGCCACAGCTCGATCATGGCCGAGCCCAGGATATGGCCGGCGTCCTGGAGACGGATCGTCACGTCTTCGCTGAGTCTATAGCGGCGGCCGTAGGGGAGGGAGAGATAATTCCTCATCATCGCGTCTATGTCTTCGGATCCGAAGGGGGCCTTTTCTCCATCCTCGCCATAGTTGAGGCTCGCCGTCAGGTTCAGTTTCGCCAGGTCTTTCGTGGCGGCGGTTCCGACCACCCGGCCCCGGAACCCGCGCCGATACAGGCTGGGGATACGGCCGGCATGATCATTATGGGCATGGGTAAGCAGGACCCAGTCGATGGCGACCGGATCGACGGGCGGGAGGTTATCCCCGGAGGCGGTCATCCCTTCCCGGGGGGTACCGAAATCGATGAGGATTCCGGTCTTCTCCGTCTGCAGGAGGATAGCGCTTCCCCCCACGGTGCGGGCCGCGCCAAGAAAAGTGAGGGTGGTATCCCGGCCCGTCCCGGCCACCGCCGGGATCGCCAGGGACAAGATCAGTACCGCCGTCAGCAGTATATTTGTCCTCAACCATCGTTGCGCGCGCGATGATTCTTTTCTTGACCGCAACAGGCTCGCAATTGATTTCCCCGGCATGACGCCAGTAAATCACAGCCCGGACAACAATGCAACCTCCCTTTCCCTCTGCTCCCGCGACCGGATCCGGTAGCGGCCGAAAATTTATCCGGAAGGATCCGGGACGCCGCCATCAAAGCGTGGTTGTTTATTTGTTTGTTATCGTTGATCATTTATGATAATAGATCTTCGTGTGGTCCCTTCTGGACAAAAGGCGACGACAAAGGCGATCCGGGCCTAAAACGGCCCTCGGTCCATCGCAGCGGAACCGATCTCAAACACCCCCGTTGGTATATTTTAAATTAATTTCGAGGCAGGAGGATTGAATTGGCGGCCATCACCACATCGGTTTTCGAGTTGTTGAAAATCGGCCCCGGACCGTCCAGCTCCCATACCATAGGGCCGATGAAAGCAGGTCGGGACTTTCATCTGCTCCTGAGAGGCATGGCACCGGAGCTTCTGGACCGCGCCGAGCGCTTGCAGATCCTGCTCCATGGTTCCCTGGCCGCCACCGGCAAAGGTCACGGCACCGACCGGGCCGTCCTGGCAGGGCTCATGGGCCATGACCCGGAAGATTGTCCCCCGGATATTCTCGATGCCATCCACCTCGATACCCATACCCCCCTGTTCCTGGAGATCGGTTCCCAACGCCTGCCCTTCCATAAGACCGACCTGATCTTCCACGACGGGGCCACGGATTTCCCATACAGCAACACCATGATCATCCGTCTCACGGGCCCGCAGGGGACGATCCTGGAAAGAGAGTATTACTCCGTGGGCGGCGGGTTCATCCAATGGAAAGGCGGTCAGGAGCCGCCCCGTGGTAATCCCCGTTATCCCTATGAAAACGCCGCCCAGTTGACGAAGCTGCTCAGAAAACACCGCCTGGCGCTCCCCGACCTCATGCTGGCCAACGAGCGGGCCGTCACGGGGCGAACCGAAGGGGAAATCAACGACCGTCTGGACCGGATCATTGCCGCCATGGAAGACGCCGTCCGGCGGGGCCTCCAGAACGAGGGCTATCTGCCGGGACCGATCCGGCTCCACCGGAAAGGGCCGCTTTTTTTCCAGCGCGCCCGGAGAATGTCCCGGAGTGCCGAACGGCTCCTTGTCTATCTCTGTGCTTACGCCTTCGCCGCCGCCGAGGAAAACGCCGCCGGCCACCTGGTGGTTACGGCGCCCACCTGCGGATCTGCCGGCGTCATTCCCGCCCTGGTCTATCTCCTGCGCCGCCACGGCAAGGTTCCCCTGGGAAAGGTGCGCCGGGCCCTGCTGGGGTCGGCCGCCGTGGGCTTTATCGCCAAGCACAACGCCAGTATTTCCGGGGCTGAAGTCGGCTGTCAGGGAGAGATCGGCGTCGCCGCCAGCATGGGGGCCGCCCTCGTCGCCCTGGCCAACGACGCCGACGCCCGGATTGCCGAGAATGCCGCCGAAACGGCACTGGAGCATCATCTGGGCATGACCTGCGATCCGGTCCAGGGCTATGTCCAGATCCCCTGCATAGAAAGAAACGCCATGGGCGCCGTCAAAGCTTACACCTCCTATCTCATCGCCCGGGAGGGCGTCCCGGAATGGCACCTGGTAAGCCTGGACAAAGCCGTGGCGGCGATGAACATGACCGGCCGGGATATGCCGTTCCAATACCGGGAGACCTCCCTGGGAGGTCTGGCGCGGTGCTGTTGACATGAAAATTCCCCATTACCTCCCGGCGGCGGTCGTCTGGATCGGCTCCCGCCCGCCGAATCTGACCGCCCGTGAAGAAATCTTTCGGGCGAGGCAACCGGCGCCGCCCTTTCTATCGACCGCCGGTGACGATCGTCAACTAAGCAGCAGGGATCCGGCGGGCAAGATCGTCACCCTTTTTTATGAAAGCAGCCTATCCCTGTTTCCCTCCCCTTTGTTGCGGTAGGGAGGGAGGGTGTTTTCATGACCGGAGAGGTCTGCAGACAATGAAAAAGGCTCCCCGCACCGACAGGGCCTATCCTCCGCCCCGGGAAACGGCGGCTGATCTGTTTCAAACCCTTACAGAAAAATCGGTGGCCGGCATCTACGTCGTCCAGGAAGGCAGATTTGTCTTCGTCAACACCAATGCCGCTTATTACGCCGGATACAGCCGGGACGAGCTGGTAGGTAAAAAATCCGACACCCTCGTTCATCCCGAGGACCGGGAACTGGTGAGGGAAAACGCCCGGGCGATGTTGCAGGGGCTCAGCACCTCTCCCTACGAATTCCGGATTATCGCCAAAGACGGCCGCATCCGCTGGATCATGGAAACAGTGGCCTCTATCGCCTACGAGAGGAAACCTGCCATCCTGGGCAACTCCATGGATATCACCGACCGCAAGCAGGCCGAGGAAAGGATCAAGGAATCGGAAAACTGGTACCGGACGGTCTTTGAAACCACCGGCGCGGTAACGATGGTCCTGGAGGAAGACACGACCATCTCCCTGGTCAACAATGAGTTCGTAAAACAGTTCGGATATTCCAAGGAAGAGATAGAGAACCGGAAGAGCTGGACGGAATTCACTTACCGGGAAGACGTTGCGGCCATGAAGAGCTATCATGATCTTCGCCGACTCGATCCCGACATCCCTCCGAAAAAATATGAATTCCGCTGGTACAAGAAAGACGGCAGTTTGAGGAATATCTATCTGACCGTGGATATGATTCCCGGCACCAAGAAGAGCATTGCCTCCCTACTGGATATCACGGCCTTCAAGGAAGCCGAAGCGACCCTGAAGAAGCGCGGGGAAGAACTGGAAGCCAAGACCCATGAGCTCGAGGAACTCAACGCCGCCCTGCGGGTACTGCTGAAGAAACGGGAAGAGGATAAAAGCGAGTTGGCCATGGACGTTTTGTCCAACGTCAAGAAGCTGATCATACCTTATCTGGAGAAGCTCAAACGATCCCTTAACGACCCCCGCCTCAAATCCGATCTCAAGATCATGGAATCCAACCTCCGGGATATCGTTTCCCCTTTCTCCCATACCCTTTCCACCCAGCATTTCAACCTCACCGCCCGGGAAATCCAGGTGGCAAATCTTATCAAGGAAGGAAAATCTACTAAAGAAATCGCTGATTTCTTCAATGTCACAATGAGTGCGATCAATATCTGCCGGCACCGTATCCGCCTGAAATTGGGTTTGAACAAAAAGAAAACCAACCTTCAGTCTTACCTCGCCTCACTATCCTGACTTACAACTTTTGTAATATACCTGTTAATATCTTCTGATATTGATTTTTTTGCCTCCCCGGGGAAAATTGCCGCCGATAGAAGACTTTCCGGATGGCAATCCGGATTGTCGGCGGCGGATCCGCACCGGAGCTTAGAGGTTATTTTTTATGATCCGGGGATCACGCGGCTGCAGAGGGGATAAAAATTCTTTTTCAAGGAGGGTTGGAATGAGTTTGCAGGACGAATACAAGCGGAAACTGATAACAGCGACGCAGGCGGCAGGGTTGGTCAAATCGGGAGACTGGGTCGAATACGGGTCGTTCCTGGGAATGGTGCGGGCTTGCGACAAGGCCCTGGCGCAGCGCAAAGGGGAGCTGCAGGACGTGAAAGTCCGGAGCTGCGTAACCGCCTATCTCCCGGAAGTGGTTGTCGCCGACCCCAAGGGGGAATCTTTTACCTGGATAAGCTGGCACTTCTCCGGGGCCGACCGGAAGTTCGCCGACAAAGGCGTACCCGTTTATTACACCCCGGTAAAATATTCGGAGGTACCCCGCTATGTCCGTCAGGACATGGGCGATCTCGATTATTTCATGCTCCAGGTCTGCCCGATGGACAAGCACGGCTTTTTCAACTTCGGCCCCCAGTGCTCCCATTCCAAGGCCTTGTGCGAACGTGCCAAAAAGGTCGTCGTGGAGGTGAACGAAAAGATGCCCCGCTGTCTGGGCGGTTATGAAGAGGCCGTCCATATCAGTGAAGTGGATTACATCGTGGAAGGGGAAAACCCTCCCCTGACCCAGCTGCCATCCCCGCCGCCGTCGGAGGTGGATGAAAAAGTGGCGACCTATATCGTCGAGGAAATGGTGGACGGCAGCTGTATCCAGCTCGGAATCGGCGGGATGCCCAATGCGGTGGGCACCCACATTGCGAATTCGGACTTGAAGGATTTGGGTTGCCATACCGAGATGCTCGTCGATGCCTACGTCCACATGTTCAACGCCGGCAAACTTACCGGTGCGAAGAAGACCATCGATCCCTACAAGATCGTCTATACCTTCGCTTTGGGTACCCAGATCCTCTACGATTTCATCGACGACAACCCCCGTTGCGCCACCTATCCGGTCAATTACACCAACAAACCGGCGGTGGCGGCTCTCAACGACAACCTGGTGACCATCAACAACGCCATCGAGGTCGATCTCTACGGGCAGATCTGCTCCGAGTCCTCCGGTTTCCGGCAGATCACCGGCACGGGGGGTCAGTTGGATTTCGTTCTGGCCGGTTATGAATCGAAGGGCGGCAAGTCTTTCGTCTGTCTGCCTTCCAGTTACAAGGACAAGGAAGGGAACATCAAATCACGCATCGTTCCTTATCTGCCTCCCGGAGGCATCGTCACGGTAAGCAGAACCATCGCCCACATCTTCGTTACGGAATACGGCAAACTGAACGTGAAGGGGAAAAACACCTGGGAACGGGCCGAGGGACTCATCAACATCGCCCATCCCGACACCCGTGATGATTTGATCAAGGCCGCGGAAAAGCAGGGTATCTGGAGGAAGTCCAACAAGCGGGATTAGTTTCTCGGCGCCGCCCGTTATCCGGTCTTTGTCCCTCCGCCGGAACGAGATCGGATAACGGGCGGCAAGCCGGATATCCTCGCTTCGGCGGCAAGGTCACCAGGATCTGCGGCTATTTTTCAAGATGTTGAGAGCCGTCCCGGCATCAGGGGAAGACGATCTTTATATTTGGTCGTTCCGTGTCCGTCCGGCCGGGGAGTTTTTTCTCGAATTCCTCGCATGTCTCTTCCAGCTTCATCTTCCAGGGACCCGGAAGCAGCATTTCACGGCCGTTTTCTCTTTTCACCGTCAGGGCGGCATAGACACCGACGCCGTTGCACTGACAGTAACAGGTCAGATAAGGCCAGAGGACACGCACCCGCCCCCGGTAGCAGTCCTCACAGAAACCCATCATTCCCGCCAAGTCCGGACAGGCAAGAACTATCTCCCCCACCGGCGGCACGCGGTCACTCCCCGGCGGGGCCTTCATTTCCTTTTCCGTCTCATCAGGATATTGGCCCCCACCACGATGAGCAGGACCGGAAGCAGATATTTACCGACGGCATAGACCTGAACCCCGAAGATGTCGGTAAGGAGAAATATCACCCCCACCGCCAGGATTATCCAGCCGCCGAGATCTTTGACGCGCTGGATAAGCGTCCCGACGGCGATGACGATGAGCAGGACCGGCCAGCTCGCATTGAACGACCAGATGCCGGCTTTCCCGAGAATGATCAGGACCCCCAGGGTGATCAGGATCAGGCCGCCGGTGACGGCATGCGCGGTTTCCCTTCTGTCCATGATTTATCCTCCTCAATCCCCATTTACTTGTCGGCCTTGCCCAGGAAGGGACGGAACATATCGATGGGGATGGGAAACACCGTCGTGGAGTTGTTTTCCGAGGCGATCTGGTTCAGGGTCTGCAGGTACCGCAACTGCAGGGTGATCGGTTCCCGCGCCATGACCGATGCCGCCTCCATGAGCTTTTCCGCCGCCTGGAATTCCCCTTCGGCCGCAATGACCTTGGCCCTTCGCTCCCGTTCCGCCTCCGCCTGCTTGGCCATGGCCCGCTTCATCTCCTCCGGCAGATCGATATGCTTAACCTCCACCAGTGTCACCTTGATCCCCCAGGGATCGGTGCTCCGGTCCAGTATCTCCTGGAGATGGAGGTTGATCTTTTCCCGTTCCGAGAGGATCTCGTCCAGCTCCACCTGGCCGCAGACACTTCGCAGGGTGGTCTGGGCGAGCTGGGAAGTGGCGTAGAGGAAGTTTTCCACTTCCGTCACCGCCGAGTTGGCATCCATGACCCGGAAATAGACCACCGCGTTTACCTTTATGGAAACGTTGTCTCTGGTAATGACGTCCTGGGCGGGAACATCCATGGTGATGATCCGCATATCCACCTTCACCATCTTGTCGATCACGGGGATCAGGATGATCAGTCCCGGTCCTTTCATGTCGATGATCCTCCCCAGACGGAAAACGACGGCCCGCTCATACTCGTTCATGATCCGGATGGCCGACGCCAGAAACATGATGATCAGAAAAACGACAATGGTTACCGTGTAAGTCATTTTGCTGCCCTCCCTTTCTTATCCTTGCTAGGTGCCACCTTGATCCGCAAACCTTCCATGCCGACGACGGTGATTTTCGTCCCTTCCTCGAGCGGCTCGTCGCTGTAAGCCGCCCAGTATTCCCCCTTGACCATGACCTTTCCCTCCCCGTCGATGTTCGTAACCGCCCTTCCTTCCGCACCGATCATCCCCTCCCGACCCGTATGTTTCCTCCGCACCTGCGCCTTTACGACCAGATAGATCACGCCGACGAAAAACAGGGAAATCACGGTCAACGTGGGGATGAGCACCTCCAGGGACACCCGCAGGGCCGGATCGGGGGAATCAAAGAGCATCAGGGAACCTACGGCGAGGGAGGTGATTCCTCCGACGGTGAGAATCCCGTGACTTACCACCTTGATCTCGGCGATGAAAAGGATAATCCCGAAGAGGATCAGCAGCACGGCGGCATAATTCACCGGCAGGGTCTGCATGGCGAAAAAGGCCAGGATCAGGGATATGCCGCCCACGACACCCGGCAGGATCGCACCGGGGTGGGAAAACTCGAAATAGAGCCCCGCCAGCCCCAAAAGAAAAAGGATATAGGCGATATTGGGATCGCTCAAGGCGGTGAGTATCCGCTGCCGGTGCCCCATCTTCCTTTCGTTCAGGATTGCCCCGGCCGTTTTCAAGGCCCTTTTTCTTTCCCCCACGAGGACCTGTTTCCCCTCCACCTGGGTCAGAAGATGGCGGATATCGGTGGCGATGCAGTCGATGACGTTGTTCTTCAGGGCCTCTTCCGCGGTGACGGACGCACTTTTCCGCACCGCCTTTTCCACCCATTCCTCGTTTCTCCCCCTTATTTTGGCGATGCTGCGGACATAGGCGGCGGCATCATTGGCCACCTTTTCCATCATGGTCTTGTCACCGGTCCCGCCGCCCAGCCCGACAGGATGCGCGGCGCCGATGTTCGTACCCGGGGCCATGGCCGCCACATGAGCCGCTACGGTAATGATGACCCCCGCGGATGCCGCCCGGGCCCCGGAAGGATAGACATAAACCAGGACGGGGAGGGGGGCGTTGAGGATCCCTTTGGCGATATCCCGCATGGCCAGATCGAGACCCCCGGGGGTATCCAGGAGGATGATCAGCCCCTCGGCCCCTTCTTTGCCCGCCTCGGTGATGTTCTGAAGAATGTACTCCGCCATCGGCGGGGTGATGGCCCCGTTTACGGTGAGTTGATTGAAGACCGGAGGCGGGGTCGCCGACAAGGCCGCAGATTTGGCCAGGAGCAACGCCAGCAGTGCCACGGCCGTCATCAGGCATCCGCGCTTAAGGTTGTCCATGGTCTTGCCTTTCCTCTCTCTTCAGGTCCTCGAGATAGTTCATGATCTGCTGCACATCCTCCCATACCTGCCGCTTCGGTACCGGATTTCTCAGCAGGTAGGCGGGGTGGTAGGTCGGCATGAGGGGTATATCGTGATAACGGTGCCAGCGTCCGCGGAGGATGGAGATGGGGGCGTCGGTTTTCAGGAGCGTCTGGGCGGCAAAGGTCCCCAGGGCGCATATCGCCCGGGGACTGATTGCCTCCAGTTGCCGGAGCAAAAAGGGTTCGCAGGCGGCAATCTCCCCCGGGGCGGGATTGCGGTTTCCCGGCGGGCGGCATTTGAGAATGTTGCAGATATAGACCTCCTGACGCTTCATCTTCATGGCCTCGATAATCTTCGTGAGCAGCTGCCCCGCCCGGCCGACGAAAGGACGCCCCTGCGCGTCTTCATCCGCACCCGGCGCCTCGCCGACGAACACCAGGGAGGCCCGGGGATTGCCCTCCCCGAAGACGATGTTCTTTCTCCCGCCGTGAAGGGGACAACGACGGCATTCCCCCAATTCGGCGCGTAACTTCCCGAGATCGCCGGTCATCACACCCGGCGGCGTCAGTCCCGCCGCCGCTGCCACCGCCGTCTCCGGCTTCCTTGCCTCCGACCGCTCCCGGCGGCGGTACTCCCGGTCTTCCCTTTCCTTCCGCCCGAGCAAAGGTGGAGACACCCCCGGCAGGGCCGGCGGAATCTCTTTGGGAAGGGGGATCGCGACGCCGCCCCCCCCCGCGCCATGGAAACAGAAGGTCCCCCTTTTCCCCCCGGCGGCCCGTTCCGCCTCGAGATGATAACGGAGCGACCGGATCAGCCGCAGCATTTCCTGTCTATCTTTTTCCGGCATCGAGGAGACCCTTGACACGATCCAGTATCCGGTCGGCGACAGCGAGCTTGTCCATCAGGGGCAGCTCTTCGATCCCCCCCTGGGGATCGAGAATCTTGATGATGTTCGTATCACATTGAAAACCCGCCCCGGCCTGATGGAGATCATTGGCGACGATCAAATCCATATTCTTGGCAAAAAGTTTCTTTCGGGCATTGGCAAGGAGATTTTCCGATTCCATGGCAAAACCCACCAGCACCCGTTCCCCCTTCCGGGCACCTATTTCGGCGATGATATCGGGATTACGCTCCAAGCGCAGGGTCAGGGGGCCCTGTCTTTTCTTGATTTTGTTGTCCGCCCGGACCGCCGGGCGATAATCGGCCACAGCGGCCGCCTTGATGACCACGGTCGCCCTGTCGAGATGGGCCATAACGGCGTCGCGCATCTCCAGAGCGGTCGAAACGGAAACGTATTCGACCCCCGAAGGTACAGGCAGTACGGCCGGACCGCTGACGAGAACGACCTCCGCCCCGCGCCGCCTGGCCATGGTCGCCAGGGCGTACCCCATCTTTCCCGAAGAATAATTCGTGATAAAGCGGACGGGATCGAAGGGCTCCCGGGTGGGACCGGCGGTGACCATGATCGTCTCGCCGACGAGGTCCTTCTCCGTCCAGGCCGTCTCGATGGCCGCCACGATTTCTTCCAGATCGGCAAGCCTCCCCGCACCGGTGGTTTTACAGGCCAGTTCCCCATAGCCGGGGGAGACGAAATGAATACCCCGCCCCTGCAAAACCGCAATGTTTTCCTGAACCACGGGATGGGCATACATGCCGTCGTTCATAGCCGGACAGACGATCACCGGCGCTCCGGTCGCCAGCAGGACGGTGGAGAGCAGGTCATCGGCAATCCCCGCGGCCATCTTGCCGATGATATTGGCGGTAGCCGGGGCTATTACCAGGGCATCCCCGTACGCCGCCAGGGAGATGTGGTTCATATCGTAATGTTCCCGGGAAAAGAGGTCGGAAAAGACAGGGTTTCCGGAAAGGACCTGAAAGGTCAGCGGGGTAATGAATTCCCGGGCATGTGCCGTCATGATCACCTTGACGGAGATCTGCCTCTTCACCAGCATTCTGACCAGTTCCGCCGCCTTGTAGGCGGCGATGCCGCCGGTCACGCCGAGAACCACTTTCTTTCCCGCGGTCATGATGAATTCTCCATTCGTGAAGCTTATTTTCGGGTAACTATAGCAACAATGACCGTCAATATCAAGGCCGTGAATCCAATGCGGCCGTTCAATTTCCGCCTTGCAAAGACCGGGGAAAATAAATATAGAGCAGTTCTATGAAAACCTACAAGATCTATTTCTTCACCGCTGCCGTCATCCTGGTCTGTGCCCTCTCCTGGTGGTTCTTCACCACCATCGGGGAATTCGGCAACCCCCGGATTCAAATGCTTCATGACATTCGCAGCATCGGTTCCCGGACGGTCCTGGAGATCACCTTCTCCGACAGCGGCAACGGCCTCAGAAACTCCACCGTTACCCTGACGCAGGACGATCAGACCCGGGTACTCGCCAAGATAGACTATCCGGGGAAAACCGCCCGTCACTCCGTCTCGATCCCTGTGGATCCCCGGGTGCTGAAGCTCCATGACGGCCCGGCGACACTTTCCATCACGGCAACCGACCGGTCCCTGTGGCGGAATTCCGCCTCCCTCAACCGTCTGGTGAACGTCGATGTCCTCCCCCCGCAGATCTTTCTTCTTACACCGGTAACGCATGTCAATCCCGGCGGTACCGGGATGGTCCTCTTTCATACGTCCAAATCCGTTCCCTCCTCAGGAGTCATGGTCGATGATCGGCACTTTCCGTCCTATCCGGTCACGATCAACAACAAACCCTGCCGGATCGCCTACTTTGCCATGCCTGTCAGCGCTGGCGTCCGGGCGACTTCGATCAGGCTTTTCGCCCGGGACCAGAGCGGCAACGAAACCCTGCAAAATCTCCCCTTTCTGCTGCTGAAGAAGAAGTTCCGGAGCGACCGGATGAACACTTCCGAAGCCTTTCTGCAACAGAAGATGCCGGAATTCGTTGCCCATCATCCCGATCTGGCGGGGAAGTCCCTCCTCGATGTCTTTATCCATGTCAACGGCTCCCTGCGGGAAGAAAACTTCCGGACGATTCAATCCCTTTGCCGTAATTCCGTCCCCCGACAGCTTTGGGAAGGAACCTTTCTGCGCATGAAGGACGCCGCGCCCATGGCCCAATTCGGCGATCACCGGATTTACGTCCACGCCGGCAAAACCGTCGGAGAAAGCACTCATCTCGGCGTCGATCTGGCCTCGACAGCCAATGCCCCCGTCGAAGCCGCCAACAACGGTGTCGTAATCCATGCCGGGTACCTGGACATCTACGGCAATATGGTCCTGATCGACCATGGTCTGGGGATCTTCAGTCTCTATGCCCATTTGTCGAGCATCGACGCGAAAACGGGACAGGCGGTCAAAAAAGGGGAGGTCTTGGGGAAAAGCGGTCTGACCGGGCTGGCGGGCGGGGACCACCTGCATTTTTCCATCCTGGTCGGGGGACAGTTCGTGAATCCCACCGAGTGGTGGGATCCCCACTGGATTCAGGACAACATTACCCGCAAAATGCAGGTCTCTTTTTGAGCGCCCGCTTCCCGTTGCGATCGCCGGGAAATTTATTCCGCTGTGAATAATTCCAAATATTTCTAATACTTGGTCTACCTAACATGGACGGTTTGATGAAGAGACTTTCATCGTCCGCGGCTGTCGGTACGGTTTGCCTTTTTGTCTGAAGAATCGGGTGGATCTTTCAACTCTTGCCGATATCGCGGTGGTGGGCCTGGGTGTTGTAGTTTTTGCCGGAAAAATAAGCGGCCAGCTCGTTCGCCATGGCCACGGAACGGTGTTTTCCCCCGGTGCAGCCGAGGGCGATATGGAGCCGCACCTTCCCCTCCTTTTCGTAGAGCGGCAGCAAGAAGGACATGAGGGAGAAGAGCTTCTCGATGAACAGCCGGCCTTCATCGGAGGCCAAGATGAATTCCCGCACCTGCGGATGATGCCCGTCGAGATTCTTCAGGGATTCCACAAAATAGGGATTGGGCAGAAAGCGTACATCGATGACGATGTCCGCATCCACCGGCAATCCATATCTGTAGCCGAAGGATGTCACGTGGATGAGCAGCCGTTTTTCATTAGACGAGGACAGAAAAATCCGCTGGACGGCCTCTTTCAACTGATGGACATTACAGGACGTGGTGTCGATGATCTTCGCCGCCATCAGCTTCAGCGGCGCCAGTTTCTCCCGTTCCATGGCGATGCCTTCCATGATCGACCCCTTCATGGCCAGAGGATGGCTTCTCCTCGTTTCGCTGAAGCGATGCAGCAGGGCCTCGTCAGCGGCATCTAAAAACAGGATCTCGATGACATAGCCCCGATCACGAAGCCTCTTGAAAATACGGGGATATTTCTCCAGGAAGCTCTGTTCCCGAAGGTCCATGACCATGGCGACCCGGGAGATCATCTTCGCCGGATCGGACTGGATTTCGAGGAATTTCGGCAGCATGACGATCGGCAGATTATCCACGCAGAAAAAACCGATATCCTCCAGGGCCCGCAGGGCGGTGCTCTTACCGGAACCGGAGAGTCCTGTAATCACCACTACTTGCATATCATGACCCCTCTCTGCCCCCCGGACGCCGGAGACACCGCCGGATCCGCATCACCGTTTTCCGGACGTCTTTGTCAACCATAACAGAGAAATATAAGGTGTGCCGATCTATGAGAGCCTGCCGCCGAGACCCGGCAAGATATTGACCCCCTTCCCTTGCCGGCCCTCTGATCAGGGCGACGACGCAATCTATCCGGCACTCCCCGGCAACGCGCCACCCAGGATAACGCCCGGGGATGGAAAAGATCCCTTCCACGGGCAGCCAGGCGAGATCACGTATCTTTTCGTGAGCCTTTCCCCACACCCGACCGTCCGGACCATCCGTCACCATCACGAGATCATCAGCGACCCACACGCCCCCCCGCCGGGCGATCTCCAGGGCGCAGGTCGTTTTCCCGGCGCCGCTTTCCCCGACCAGCAGGATCCCCCGCCCCGCCCACTGGACAAGCGCACCGTGCAGACCTATATTCATTCCGGATTGTTCATAAGCCAGCCGCCTCGGCCGGGAAGAGTTGAATCGCTGCGGAAAAATAAAGCCGAGCGGCGCGACCGCAGGCGGGAACAACGATACATGTTTATAATCGGTAACATACCGACATTTTCACATCATGGGTACAGGAGCGCGGGTACTGATTTTTACCGCCTCCTGGGAATTGAAGCGCTATGCCGCCTTTGGTCACGATCCTCGAAACCGGATGTCAGCGTCGGGGATGATTCACCGGCGGCAAGATCGTTGCCGAGCCCCCGCCGGTGTGCCGGCGTAAATCAACAGGCATCGTCCTTCTCCAGGATGACACGCAGCAACTCATCCCTGGACTCAGAGACAAGCAGATCGTTACGAAACGATTCATCCTTCAGCATCTTCGAAAGTTTGGCCAGCATCTTCAGATGCTGGCCCGCGGCATTTTCCGGGGCGAGGAGGAGGAAGAAAAGATGGACGGGTTTTCCGTCCATGGCGTTGAAATCGATCCCTTCCGGGCTTTTACCGAAAGAGATGGCCATTTCGTTCACAATGGCGAGTTTGCCGTGGGGAATGGCGATCCCGTCTCCGATGCCCGTACTCCCTAGTTTTTCCCGCTCCATGAGGACATTGACCGTCGCCTCGGGATCATAGCCTTCACGTCCCCCCAGGATGACGGTGGCCAGTTCCTCCAGAACATCCCGCTTGGTCCGTGAGCGCATATGCTCGACGATGTAGTCCTGCTTAAGAATCTCGGCAATCTTCATCTCTGTATTCCGCCGGTCAACTGTTGGTTTCCACCAGTACGTAGTTGCCGTCATCCCGGCGATAGACGACGGCGACTTTTTCCGTGGCGGTGTCCCGGAAGATAATGAAGAGATTGTTCGATGATTCCAGTTCCATGATTGCATCATCGTGGGACATGGGGGTTAAAACCACCTTCCGCGTCTCCACGAATCTGGTCGTCCCGAAATCTTCCAGCTCCCCTTCCTTGTCCCGGACGAGGCCGCCCTCTCCGGTCTTGACGCCGCTGCCTTTGTGGATACGCATCTTCTCACGATGCTTTTTCAATTGACGTTCGATTTTCTCTACTGCTTCATCTATCGCCAGGGCCATCTCTTTCGCCTCTTCCCTGGTATTCACGATCATGCCGTTGTTGGTGAGATTGATCTCCGCCACATTCCGGAACTTTTCCACCGACAGAACCACACGCACTTCCACGGGGCGATCGAGGTATTTCTTCAGTTTGCCGAGTTTATCTTCGACATAATTTTTGAACCATTCTTCACCCTCTGTATTTCTGAAGGTCACGGTGATCTTCATTTTTCCCTCCCGCTGGTTTTACTCGTAAAAAGGTCTTGTGCTATATTGGTGTCGCCCGGAAAAGTCAACCCCTTTTTTTTCTCAGAAGAATTTCTTTCGCCGCGATGAAGGCAGGATATTCATCATTTCTCTATACTTGGCAACCGTCCGCCGGGCGATCCGAATTCCCGACGCCTTCAGCAGCACCACTATCTCATTGTCACTTAACGGTTTTTTGGGATTTTCCTCGCTGATGAGCTTGCGGATTTCCTCTTTGACGCTCTTGGAGGCGATGTTTTCCCCGTTCCCCTTGGACAGCCCGCTGCTGAAAAAATATTTGAGTTCAAAAAGACCGGCGGGGGATTGCATGTACTTGTTGGTCACCACCCTGCTGATCGTGGATTCATGCATATCCACGTCCATGGCGATATCCCTGAGGACCAGGGGTTTGAGATGATTGATCCCTTTCTCGAAGAAGTCCCGTTGATGGTTGACGATGCTTTCCGTCACTTTGTAGATCGTTTTCTGCCGCTGCTGGATACTCTTGATCAGCCAGGTCGCCGACTGCACGCGCTCCTTGATGTACTTCTTCCCCGTATCGGCATCCCGGCCGCCGTCCATGCCCGCCATGATCTCCCGATAAAAATTACTTATCCGCAGCCTCGGCATCCCGTCTTCGTTAAGAACGATCTTGTAATCTTCCCCCGATTTATAGACAAAGACATCGGGGATGACGGTTTGCACCCGCTCCTCCTGAAACAAACTGCCCGGTTTCGGGTCCATGTTGCTGATGACCATCACGGCCTGCACTACTTCATCGACCTCGACTTTGAGCTTCTTGGCGATCTGGTGATAATTTTTCGTTTCCAGCTCCTTGAGGTGATCCCGGATGATCGTTGCCACCAAGGGGTTGGCATCCCCCAGGAGACGGGCCTGGATCAGGAGGCATTCCGTCAGGTCCCGGGCGGCGATGCCCGGGGGGTCGAAACCCTGGACCGTCATGAGGACCCTGTCCACCACCGCGGCGTCCACTTGCTCCTGAGCGGCTATTTCCTCTACCGTCGCCATGAGATAGCCGTTTTGATCCAGATTGCCGATTATCTGCTCCCCGACGCGCATCTCTTCTTCAGTCAACGGCGAGAGTTTGAGCTGCCACATGAGATGGTCGGTAAGGGAGGGGGTTTTGGTCAGGACATTGTCCCACGACATCCCCTCGTCTTCCGCCCGCTGGTATGTGACCCCCATGGGGCCATAATCTTCCAGGTAGTTGTTCCAGTCGAAATCTTCCCGGCCGTCGCCTTCCCCCGTGATCTCGACGGTATGCTCTACGGCCTTGATCTCATCGCTCTCCAGGGTCCGCAGGTTATCGCTTTCCGCCGGTGTCTCCTCGACGATATCCTCGGCGGGGGAAATCTCTTCCAGAAGCGGATTTTCCTCCATTTCCTGGTTGATCATGTCCACCATTTCCAGCCGCGACAACTGGAGGAGCTTGATCGCCTGTTGCAACTGCGGCGTCATGATCAGCTGCTGAGAAAGTTTCAGGTTCTGTTTCAGCTCAAAAGCCATACCTATATTTCCTTAGAGGCAGAAGTCTTCCCCAAAATAGATCTTTTTTGCCTGCTCACAGGAGGCGATCGTATCGGGATCTCCTTCCACAAGCACGCTGCCTTCGTTTACGATGTAGGCACGGTCGCAGACCGACAGCGTTTCGCGGACGTTATGATCCGAAATCACCACACCGATGCCCTTTGCCTTCAGTTTATATATGATCTTTTGAATATCTGCAACTGCCAGAGGATCGATGCCGGCAAAGGGTTCATCGAGGAGGATGAATTTCGGCTGTGTCACCAGGGCGCGGGTGATCTCCACGCGACGCCGTTCCCCCCCCGAGAGGGAGTAGGCGGGATTGTCCGCCAGGGCCGTCAGGTCCAGCTCGCCCAGCAGGGCGTTCATCCGTTCACGACGTTGGCGGTCATCGAGGTCCAGGGTTTCCAGGATGGCCATGACATTTTCCGCCACGGTAAGTTTCCGGAAGATGGACGGCTCCTGGGGCAGGTAATTCAAGCCCTTTTTGGCCCGGAGATACATGGGGCTTTTGCTGATGTCTTCGCCGTCGAGCGAGATACTCCCGCCATCCGGGCGAATCAGCCCCACTATCATATAAAAGGTGGTGGTCTTGCCGGCACCGTTGGGACCGAGAAGACCGACCACTTCCCCGGCCATAATGGAGAGGTCGATGTTGTTCACTACCTTCCGCCCGCCGTAGATCTTGACCAGTCCTTTCGCCGCCAACATTCCCATCGTCCACTGCCTGCCTATCTTTTTTTGCCGTCGTCCGCACCGGGATAGATGGTCGCCGACACCCTTTTGTCCGTAGTCCCCTCTACAAACCCCCGGTTTTCATTCAACAGGACGGTAATCCGCTCTCCCCGGACGACATTTTCCCCCTCCCGCATCACCGCATTGCCCGTCACGACGATCTTCTGCTCGTCCTGATAGTAAACGGCATCCTCCCCGCTGACCACGCGGTTAAACTCGGTAATGCGTACCTTCCCCCGGGCTTCGATGCGCTCGAGATCGCCGCCCCGGGCGATCGCCACGCCGTTTTCCGGCTTGGCCTCCTCCGTTGCCTGCTTGTAGTAAACGAGAAGCTTTTCGGCGCGGATCACTTTCGGACCCTGCACGGCCACGGCGTGCCCGTCGAAAACCACCAGGCGCCGGTCGTTGAAGGCCTCCAGACGATCGGAGGTAATCTGGATCGGCTGTTTGGGAAGGGGCTGCCGCTTTCCCTGACCGGCCGCGTCCGGAACGTTATGGAGCAGGATCAAGCCGGCGGCAAAAAAGGCGCACCAGGTAGCAAAAACACTTATTTTCATTTTCATTTTCA
>DAOTJR010000011.1:0-47772 GCA_035448805.1 Syntrophales bacterium | reverse complement strand
ATTTTCATTTTCATTTTCACATTTTTCCCGTTTTTATGATCGCCTTGACGTGAGACATCAACTCGAGACGACGGTCATTCATCGACAACCTCATCCCCTGCCCATGGATGCGTGTCTTTTCATTATCCAGTATGACCGGGGCATCGGTGTGCAACGTTTTGTTTTTTTCCGTATAGAAGAGCTTATCTGTGGTGATCCGGTCCCCCTGATCCGAGATAATCACCACGTTACCCCGAACTTCCATGTCCTTGGTCGCCGTCCAGTAGAATCCCTCCTTTCCTG
Organism: Syntrophales bacterium; assembly: GCA_035448805.1. Classification (GTDB taxonomy): domain Bacteria; phylum Desulfobacterota; class Syntrophia; order Syntrophales; family UBA8958; genus UBA8958. The sequence goes on along the minus strand of DAOTJR010000011.1, from coordinate 47,490 downwards.
TGAGCCTGTAGGTCCGTCCGTCCGCCATGGTCATTTCCACCGTTACCTGATCGAAGACGGCAAGGTTTTCCCGTCGACCGTAAGTTACTGTATTCGCACGTATATCCCATTTGGCACCATCGGCGGATACATCGGTGTAATGGACATCCCGGAGCTGCATGTCCACATGGTCCGGAAGGATCTTCAGGACCTTTTGCGCCTCTTCCTTTCCCCGCTCCCACAAATAGAACAAGACGGCGGCGGCAATTAATATCAGCACTGCCGTGATGACCGGCAGCGGCTTTTTCAGCTTACGAGAAATATTTCTCAAGGAGTCGTTCCCATTTTCCCTGGCCCTTGAGGATCATGTCGCATACCTCCCGTACCGCACCCCGGCCTCCCGGCCGGGAGGTCACATAATGGGCGGCCTGTTTCGCCTCTTCCACCGCGTCATTCACGGCCACGGCAAAGCCCACCCTTTTCAGCAGCGGGATATCGACGATATCGTCGCCCACATAGGCCACTTCCGCCGGGAGCAGACCCCTGCGGGCCAGGATCTCTTCATAGACCGCCACCTTGTCCCAAATCAGCTGATGGTATTCCTTGATCCCCAGGTCTTTTGCCCGGTGTTCGACCACCCGTGATTGCCGTCCGGTGATCCAGATGACCTCGATCCCGTAACGGATCAGGATCTTCAAGCCGTGGCCGTCCTTGACGTCGAAGAATTTCGACTCCTCTCCATGATCGTTCATCACGATCCGGCCATCCGTGAGGACACCGTCCACATCGAGGAGGAGGAGGCGGATAGGCATGATTTTCTCTTGCAGTTCCCTGGGTATTGCCATGTTTATTCCCCACCGTTTCCCTTCACCAGACGGTCTATCCGCAGCAGCATGGTCAACAATTCCTCAAAATCCTCCAGGCGTAGCGAGTTCGGCCCGTCGCACCGGGCGGCTTCCGGTTCCGGATGCACTTCAAAGAAAAGGCCGTCGACGCCGGCGGCTACGGCGGCCCGGGCCAAGTAAGGAATCATTTCCCGCTGCCCGCCGGAGGCCGTCCCCATCCCGCCCGGCAACTGGACGCTGTGGGTGGCATCGAAGATGACGGGGTAGCCGCAGCTCCTCAAAACCGGCAGAGAGCGCATGTCCACCACCAGGTTGTTGTAACCGAAAGATGTCCCGCGCTCCGTAATCAGCAAGTTTTCATTTCCTGTCGCCGTAACCTTCTCGATTACGTTTTTCATGTCCCAGGGAGCCAGAAACTGCCCTTTCTTGATATTGACCGCCCGTCCGGTTTTAGCCACCGCCATGACAAAATCCGTCTGCCGACATAGAAAAGCGGGAATCTGCAGGACATCGAGAACGGCCGCCGCCGCCGCTATTTCCTCGCAGCGATGGACATCGGAGAGAACCGGAATCCGGTAATCCGCCTTGATCCTCCCCAGAATCTCCAGGCCGCGTGTCAGTCCCGGCCCCCGGTAACCGTGCAGCGAAGTACGGTTGGCCTTATCATAAGAGGCCTTGAAAATTAAGGGGACATTCATCCTTTCCGTTAGATCCCTCAAGAAAGCCGCTATTTCCCTTGTTTTCCCTTCCTCTTCGATAACACAGGGCCCGGCAATCAACAGCAACGGCCTGCCGGTGCCGGTCTTGAAATTTCCTATCGTGACGGTTTTCATCGGTTTATCGATTCACCCTTCTCCAAAGGGCCGCGGTTGGCATTTCTTTCCCGGCGGGATAAAAGTTGCCTGGGGAGCCTGCCGGGCCTCACTCTTCCCCCCGGTGCCTTTCCTGGATAATTTTGACCTTGAGGGCCGGAATTCTTCTTGCCGCCCGGGCGGATTCGGGATTGAGCTGATAGGCGCTTTGATAGGCCTTAAGCGCCTCCTGATAAAGCCCTTTTTTCTCGTAGGCTTCCCCGAGCCCGGTATAAGTTGCGTCGTCCTCAGCATCGTAATGCAGGGATTGTTTGTACATTTCAATGGCCCGGTCGGTATCCCCCTTGGCGCCGTAGGCCCGGCCCAGACTGGCGTAGGCGCCACCCTTTTTCTTCGTCACCGTCAAGAGTTTCTTCCCCGCCTTGATGGCATCGTCGTAGCGTTTCTCCCGCATATAAGCATCCAGCAGAATATTCAGAACATTTTCATCCGGTTGTACGGCGGCGTATTTTTCGTAGGCGGCGATCGACTCCTTTTTCTTGCCCATTTTGGCGTACGTGAATCCGAGATTGTAGTACAGTTGAGAGCTCTTGAAGCCGGCCTTCAAGGCCCGTTCGTAATTTTCCGCCGCCGGCTTGTAAATCTTCAACTCTCCATAGGCAAAGCCTAGATTGGCATATACGGACGCCTTGTCTTTCACCTTCTTCAGGGCCTTTTCGAAAAGCTTGATCGCCTGGTCGTAATTTTTGGCCTTCATTTCCATGTCTGCCAGGCGCATAAGCGCATCGGTGTCGTCGGGCCTGAATTCCAGCGTCTTGCGATAATATTTGGCCGCTTCCTGAGCCTTACCCGATTTCTCCAGGGCGGCCGCCAAATTGAACTGGACCACAGGATCCTTGGGATTCAAGCTCAGTGCCTTCCGGTAGCTCTCCATCTCTTTGCCCGGAAGTTTCTTGTTGCCGTAGGCCAAACCGATGTTGGCATACGCGGTGGCGTTGCGGGGCTGCCTTTTGAGCAGCTCCCTGTACCACTTGATCGCCTCATCGTTGTTTCCGGCCTTGAGATTGGCATTGGCCAGGGCGGCGACGATATCGTCGTCCGTGGGATTCCTGTTCAGTGCCGCCTGGTAGGAACCGATGGCCTCCGTCAATTTATTTCCCGCCTCGTAAGCCTTCCCCAGGAGGAAATGGACGTTGCCGTCTTCCTTATTGAGCCGCAGCGCCTGCTGATACGACGCTGCCGCTTTGGACCATGACCCCATCGCCGCGTATGTGCCCCCTAGGCTTGTGTATATAGAAGGATCATTCGGCTGTATGGCCAGGAGACGTTGAAAGACTTTCACCGCTTCTCCGTAATCTTTCTGACTCAAGTGACATCGTGCCAGTTCCTTCAGGGCGCCCCCATCCTGGGGATTCAGCCTCAACACCCGCTCGTACTCATTGATGGCGGCCCGATAGGCGCCCTGGCGGAAATAGATGCCGGCCAGAACCTTTCTGAGCCCGGTATCGTCGGGATTGGCGGCGACAGCCCTTTTCAGGGCGTCGATCTGCTGCCTTTCGTTTGCCGATCCCTGCGCTTGCCGCAGCCAGTCCTGGGGCAGGATCAGGATCTTCATGGGAATGGAACCTATCTCCCGATCCAGATAACGGACGTGGATTCGGTACTCACCGCCGGCCAACTGGTATTTGCCCGGCGTGGCATGCTTCATCACCCGGTCCACGAACTCGATACCCTTCATGAGCACTTGAAAGTCGTTCCGCCTTCCCGTTCCGTCGATATCGACGGTAATACCCTTCCCCCGCAAATCGTCGGTGGCCACCCCGGTGATTATGAACTCGTCTTTGTAGGTAACTTCAAAATATTCCCGGGGGGTGACCCGATACACCCTGCCGTTTTTTTCGATGTTCAAATAATAAAATTGGGGTTGTTTGCCCAGGGCCGCGAAGGCGACAAAATTCTTCACCCGGATCCATCCCGAGGAAAGATCATTAAAATGCTTCGGGAAGATCGCCGCCAATCCCCACATCAGACCTACGAGCAGGACGGCCGCCCCGAGTACGGCGCCGACAATCAGAAACAGCCGCTGATAATGTTTGCTGTCGCTCGGTTTCTTTTTCCGGAGGAAATCGGTTTCCATTTTCTTCAACTGCGGGGATGAAATCTCTTATGAACGCTTTTCAGCCGTTCCCTGGTTACGTGGGTGTATATCTGGGTGGTGGCGATGTCGGCATGGCCGAGCATAACCTGCACCGCTCTGAGGTCCGCGCCTCCTTCCAGCAGATGGGTGGCGAAAGTATGGCGAAAGGTGTGGGGATGGACATTGCTTTCCAGACCGGCTTCCCGGGCGTATTTCTTGACGAGCTTCCATATCCCCTGGCGGCTGAACATCTTTCCCGATCTATTGACAAAAAAATGCTTTGCGGTTTTTCCCGCGAGGAGCTCCGGCCGCGCTTCATCGACGTAGCGCCTCAGAAGATCATAGGCGGTTCTGCCGATGGGCGCTACCCGCTCCTTTCTCCCTTTGCCCATGACGACGATAAAACCGGCCTGCCAGTTGACGCTGTTGAGCGTCAATTCGATCAGCTCCGATACGCGTATCCCGGCCGCATACAACAGCTCCAGGATCGCCGCATCCCTTATCGCCGCCGGGCTGTCCATCCCCGGTTGCCTGAGCAGCAGATCGACGTCCTGGAGACTCAGCACGCTGGGAAGGAGCATCCACGTCTTGCCGGTGGTCAGGCGGTCGAAGGGGCTGACGATCTTTTTCCCCTCCCCGGCCAGATACTTGTAATAACCGCGCAGGGCCGCCAGGGAACGGTTCACGGAATTTGCGGCCAGGCCCTGCCCCCGGAGGTGGGCAATGAAGGCCAGGCAATCTTCCGGCGTGATCCCTTCCACAGTCTCCCTTCCCCGGCAGGACATAAAAGCGATAAAGCGAAGCAGATCGCGACGATAGGCATCCAGGGTATGGCGAGAGGCGCCTCTTTCCACCGTCAGGTAGTCGAGATATTTGGTCAGGAGTTCCTTCACGCCGTTTTTGTATATTAAATCCGGACGGGAAGCAAAGATTTTTTCCCACTGCCGCCGACCGTGCCCCTTGTCGATCTCATTATCCGTTCTTTAGCGGCTCCAGGGGCATATTTTCCCGCAGCCCGCCTATTGACCAGGGGGACGAACTTGTTCGGCGACACAGTGCCGCCGCGGTATGACCCGGTCAAGCGTCCTGGAGTTGGATGTTGCGTGTCCGAGTGGCAAATGATAAAGTTAAAGAAGATAATTAAAAACCAAATCCCACGCCGGGGAGGACGACATGATCGTGGAAAGCAGAGGAAGGCTTCATGAGTTCATCTATGCCATCGGCGCCGCCGAACTGCCCGGTTACCTCGTCACTGCCGGCATCCCCACCCTGTTCGACGCCGGAATCACTTTCATGGGACCGCTCTATCTCGCCGAGCTGAAAGAAATTCTCACGGATCACCATCGTTTAAGCTACCACTTCCTCACCCATTCTCACTTCGACCATGCCGGCGCCTCCCCGTATCTGCGGCGGCGTATTCCGGGGCTGAAGATCGGCGCCGCCGCGGCGGCGGCGGACACCTTCCGGAAGCCCCAGGCCGTGGAACTGATCCGCAGTCTCAGCGCCGGTTTGGAAGAAAAATACCGCTTCCTCACCGGTGACGAGGACATCCAATTTTCCGGTCTGGAGATCGATCTGGTCCTCACGGAGGGGATGCGCATCACCCTGGGCAAGGGCCTTAGCTGTCAGGTCATCGCCACCCCCGGGCACACCCGTGATTCCCTCTCCTTCTATCTTCCGGAAATAAAGTCCCTTATCACCGGGGAGGCCGTCGGCGTTTTTGATCGCAATTTCAAGATTCACCCCGAATTCACTTCCAGTTATCACGACTACTTGAATTCACTGAATAAACTGGCGGCATTGGATATAGAGATCCTGATGATGAGCCATTTTTTCACCCTTACCGGCACCGACGCCCGGGATTTCCTGCCCCATTCCCTTGCGGAGACGATCGCCTTCAAAGACCGGATCGAACATTACCTGAATGACAGCCATGGAAACCGTCAGGCCGTGGCGGAGAGGATCTTCAAGGAGGATTTCGAGGACACCGGGGCTATTCTCCAGGACGCCCGACCCTATCGGATCAATCTGGAGGCAAAGATACGCGTGATCGCCGAAAACAGATGATTGCCGTGCCCAGCCGAACGGGCAAGCCGGTAAATCCGCCCCGCGCATTCTCAGTCGCTGCCCTGCCGGATACGGCTTGGGGCGCCGACCGGCAAGGCAGCCTTCTTCCATCCCGTAACCACGCCCTAACCCCGCCGCCCCCCCGCCCTCTTGGGGTACACGGTTGCGGGGGCAGGCAGTCAGGGCGCCTGCGCTCTCTCCCCGAAACCCTGACCGCGGGAAGTTTTCACTCCGAACGGAACGGGCCGTCCTTTGGAATACGCTTCCCTCCGGTCGCTTAACTACTTTATATCCTTGATATTAATTTGTCTTTTTCGTATCTGGATAATACGGTTTGGGGATCCCCCACCAGCCCCGGGACGTCGATTTCTCGACATCACGCTGATCCACATCCCGATAGCCGATCCAGCTGAACCAGAGATGTCCCAGGTCCTGGTAAACAGAGTCGTGTTTCCCCCATTCGGACTCCTTGATGGCGGCAAAGCACCCGGAGAGCATGATTACCATTATTATTGCCAAGAGCTTCTTTATCATCGCAAAAATTACTCCCTTCCCGGCCTTCTCCTTTTATTTGCCAAACAATCGTCATGCTTGGAAACAGGCGCCGCGATCGATGCCAACTTGGTTGCCGCTGCCGGCATTTTCGCAAAAGCGACCGCCGCCGTGGCGGCGGCGCTTTATCGGGGCATGAATACGGGCACCCCCTAGGAAGAATTTCTCTTATTTCATCGTTTCTTGAAAAAACCGATAAGAAATTCACTGTCCACAGGCGAGAGATCGAACTGAAACACCGCCTTCTCCACCAGTTTCGCCACCGATTGTCCCGGATTCTCTTCCAAAGCCTGAGAAATCCACTTGATCGCCCTTTGTACGTCGTCGCTGTCCGGCATGATTGTCGCCATAAAAACTTACCTCCTTGTCGATTTAATTTTTCGCGTCCTTGTATTGCTGACCTATTACTTCGTAAACACGCAGATGGCCGATCTGAGACGAATCGTCCACCACTGCTATCTCTCTTACCGCCACCGTCGAATTTATAACCGATTGCAGGGTTTTTTCCGTGATGAGGATCGAGTTCGGCCATTTCTTGGTGAGGGACTGAAGACGGAAGACGATATTTACCGAATCTCCGATGACGGAATAATCCATCTTCTTCTCGAAGCCGATATTGCCGACCACCGCCTCCCCGGTATGGATGCTGATCCCCATCACCAGAGGCACGCCGATCGTCCTGACGGCCTGGACGTTGATCTCCCCCATCGCCTCCTTCATCTCCAGGGCGGCGGCGATAGCGTTGTCGGCATCGGCGGGATAGGAAACGGGGGCGCCGAAAACAGCCAGAAAACCATCGCCGAGATATTTATCGACGATACCCCGGTGTTTGAAGATAATCTCCCCCATGACCCGAAAGAAGAGATTAAGCATCGTCACTGTCTTTCGCGGACCAATTTTTATGGACAGTTGAGAAAATTCCCGCAGATCGATGTTGATCATCGTCAACACCCGCATCTCTTCGGTGACGGGCTGCTCCGTATCGACGTTGTGAACGATTCTATCCACCACCTCTTTGGGGACGAACTTCTGGAAAACCCCGCGGATACACCTTTCCTGCTCCGCCATGGCAAGGGTCTCCTGGTAGAGCCGCGCATTCTCCAGGGCGATACTAACGGAAGTGCCTATGGATTGAAGGAGCTGCATGTCCCCGGTATTGAATTCCCCCCGCCGCTTGTTGAGGACCTCGATCACCCCCAGCACCTGCCCTTTGGCAATCAGGGGCACACATAAAACCGACCTGGTCACGAAGCCGGTTTTCTGATCGAGGTGGGGATAGAAATACTGGGAAGTGGTTACATCCTTTATCAGTATGGGCTCTCCCCTCGTCGCCGTAAAACCGGCGATGCCCTGTCCCAGCATCAACTGGGTATTCTTGAGTACCTCCAGCTCCACTTTTTGATCCACGTTGAAGGATTCCTTGAACAGCAAACGATCGCCCTGCCGGAGCAGCAACGATCCCGCCTCGACATCGATCACGGTCTGGATCATCTGCATGGTATGTTTGATGACTTCAGCCATGTCAAAGGTCGAAGAGGCGAGAACACCGCCGATTTGCTTCAATAAATCCATCTCCCGGTCCCGCTTGCCCAGCGTGGCGGCCATACGGCTCCGGTCTATGGCCAGGGAGATGAGGTTGGCCATCAGATCCACACCTTCATTTCTGCCCCTGAAGGCTCCTTCCTGTTGGGAACCCAGAAAGAGGATACCCACGGGCTTACCCTCACTCTGCAGTGGCGCGAGGCACAGGGATTTGAGCCCGTGTCCGTCGAGCAGGTCCCGCTCCACAGGGGTTGGTCCCGGTTCCGGGTTATTGACGATCAGGGTGCCGCCCTGCTGCATGACCTTTTCCAGGATGGTGCCCCGGTAGGGATATACCCTTTCTCTTCCCAGCTCGGTCGGAATATAGGCCAGATAGTCGAATACCTGCAGGGTGTCGTGTTCTTCCTCCCCGGCGATCAAAATGCCGGCCAGATCGAAAGGAACGGCGTTGCGTATCTGATAGAGGTAGGCATGGATAATGTCGAGATCCATGCTTTTGGCACCGATCATCTTGAACCCCATATCCATGACCTTTATCAGGTTTTTCTGCTCCTCGTTCTCCTTCAGCAGGGACAGATTGTCATAGGTGAAGGCGGCATTGCTGAGGAGGGGGGTAAGGATGTCGGCGTCTTCCTGGGTGAAGCACGTTTCGGCGGAGCGGCGGGACAGGGTCAGGACGCCGATTACTTCATGGATCCCCTTCAGAGGCATACACAGGAATGATTTAGTCCCGTACTGCTCACGGTTCTTGCGTCCGAAACGGCTGTCGTTTTCGATATCGTTCACCAGGAGCGGCGATTTGTTGATGACGGCAAATTTCGCGATGCTCGCGGCAAAATCCACCCGGTCGCCCTTTTTGACGATCCCGCCCAGACCGATGCTGGCCCGGACGATAAAGGCTTCCCGGCCGGGATATTCGAGCAGCAGCACCGAACCCACATCGGCGTTGACCATTCTGAGGGCCCGCTCCAGGGTTATGTAGAAGAGATCCTCGGCGTCGAAGGTTACATAACAGAGATCGGAAAGCTCCTTGAGAGTCGCTATCTGTGCGGATTTCTGACTTAAACCGTCGACGCTCGACCGTAGATCCTTTTCCAGGACCTGGAAAGAGGTAACAAGTTCTTCGAGTTCATTGTTAACTTCCCGGGACGGCTTGTTCATCCCCACCTCGGCAAGGGATGCGGACATTTTCCTGGCGACACCGATGATCGTATCGAAGATCCGGCGGACGAGGGTATAGCCGAAGAGATAAAAAATCAGGAGACTGATTGTGAAGACCGGGATATATTCATCATCCAGGATATCGTACCGGAAGGCGAAAAAGAAAAAACCCAACAGGGGAAAAAGGAAAAAAAGACTGAATATTATGGTTAAACGATAGTATAGCCCTCTGCTTTCAAGCGATGATTTGTTCAGCAGCTCTTTTATATTCATTTTTTACCCGTAAGCGTCCGGAGACGGTATGTGTTTTGTATTTACCCGAATACCTTTCATTTGACAAGATCATTAGTCATGTTTTTGATAGCGACACAAAATCCTTGCTTTCTAAAAAATCATGTTGTATTGGAGCTGATCTTTTTTATCATAAATTTACGGAACTCCTTGTTCAGGCCCGGCGCCTGGACTTTAGAGCCGAGAGGAGGAGAGATGACGAGAAGATACGAAACCATCTTCATTACCCCCGCTGACATCCCTGACGAGGAACTGCAAGCCCTTATTGAAAGGTACTGTGCGATTATCACCAGTCGCAAAGGCCTTTTGGTCAAGGTGGAGAAATGGGGAAAACGCAAATTGGCCTACGAGATCAAAAGGCAGCTGCGCGGCTATTATGTGCTGCTGGACTTTGCCGGTCAGACCGACATCGTCAATGAAATGGAAAGAAATTTCAAGATTGACGACAAGGTTCTCAAGTACATGACCGTGAAAACAGACGAGGTTGTCGATCTCAAGGCCCTGGAAGGCGAGCTGAAAACCGCCGGGGAGAGTAAGAAGGAAGGCAGCGACGTCCCGGCCGCCGATTCAGGAAATGAAGTCGCCGGAAGCGATTCCGCACCGGCCGGCGCCCCTGCTTCATCAGGAGAATAAAGAGAGGATAGAAGATGCCACCAGTCAGAAGCCCGAGGCCGCAACGGCCGCAAAAAAAGTTTTTCCACCGGCGGAAATTTTGCCGGTTTTGTACGGATTCAAATCTCAAGATAGATTACAAGGACCCCCACACCCTGCGGGACTTCGTCACGGAACGGGGCAAGATCATGCCGAGAAGGATCACGGGAAATTGTTCCAAGCATCAGCGTACGTTGACCCTGGCTGTAAAGCGGGCCCGGATGATCGCTCTGCTTCCTTTCGCCGTTTCCGAGGGTTGAGATTCGTCAAACCCGAAAGCGAACCGGCACGGCATCCCTTTCCGGAGGCCGTGCCGGTGTGCCTGCCCTGAGGCGGATATGATATGGCCGCGGATTCGGGAAGAAATAACGCCTTGATCATCGAGATCGGCCGGGGTGTATTCATCACGTCGTTATTCTTTCTGTCCATCGCCCTGGTACCCTTTCTCAGCGCCATGTTGCTGATCATGATCCCGCTCCCGATCGCCTTCTATTTTGCCAAACTCGGCCGTAGCAAAGGTTTATTCGTTCTCGCCTTTTCCCTGCTGGTCCTCGGCGCCGCGCAACAAATCCTGAGCGCGCAGCTATCCATAGCCGCCTTTCTCATTCTGGGAGGTTTGGGAGTGATCATATCGGAAATGTTCCACCGGCGCCTTACCCTGGGCTGGACCATCACCGTGGCCGCGGTGTCCGGATTCGCGATCATGGGGATCATTATCCTTTACAGCGGCATCGTCAATGAAAAGGCCCCGGCGGAGCACATTTACTTCTATGTCCAGGCCATGGTGAAAGAAAACATCAGGTTGTACGGGGAGCTCGATCTCCCCCAAGAACAGTTGCAGTTCCTCAAGGACAACGCGGCCGCGATTTCCAGGGTATTGACCAACATCTTTCCCGCCCTGTCCCTGGTCGGTATGGCCTTCGTGAGCCTGGTGAACGTCCTTGTCTTAAGGACATTGCTCGGGCTGCAAGGTCTGCCCTTCCCCGATTACGGAGACCTGACCCGCTGGAAGGCCAATGACCATCTCATCTGGTGCCTCATCGTTTCCGGCGCGGGCCTGGCGGTACCCATGGACGCGATCAGATTCCCGGCTCTAAATCTCCTGGTCATATGTCTGTTCGTTTATTTTCTCCAGGGACTGGCCATCGCGGAATTTTTCTTCCGGAAGAAGAAAGTCCCGTTCTTGGTCCGCTTTCTCTTCTATTTCCTTATCATGCTTCAGCAATATTTCATGCTGTTCATTATCGCCGCCGGCATTTTTGATCTCTGGGTGGATTTTCGTAAAATTTCAAAATCTTCACAAAACCTTGATCACAGTTCTTAGGAAAAATCAGGAGGATACAATGAAAGTAATATTGAAACAGAATGTGGACGACCTCGGTAAGATCGGCGACGTGCTCAACGTTTCCGACGGCTATGCACGTAACTATCTCATCCCCAAGGGTTTGGCCGCGGAAGCGACGAGCAGGTCCATCCATTCCCTGGAGCATGAACGCAAGCGGATTCTCCAAAAAGCGGAGAAGGAAAAACAGCGCGCCGCCGCCCTCCTCGAAAAAATCGCCGGCGTCACCTGCATCATCCCCAGGCGCGTCGGGGAACAGGACAAACTCTTCGGCTCCGTCAACAACAAAGATATCGAAAAGGCCCTCGAGGAAATGGGGTTGGAAATAGATCGCAAGGCCATCGTCATGGCGGAACCGATCAAGACCCTGGGCGAGTTCCCGGTGAGAATCAAACTGCCCGCCGGCCTGGCCGCGGAAATTAAGATTCAGGTAGTGAAGGAAGGATAAGACCTTGCCGGGCGCCAAAGATCTCGATCCGACGATCCATCGCATCCCTCCCCAGAATTTGGAGGCGGAGCAATCGATTCTGGGGGGAATCCTGCTGGACAACCAGGGGCTGAACGCTGTTATGGAAACGCTCACCCCCCACGATTTTTACTCTGAAGGCAACCGCCGCATCTTTGAAGCGATGATCAAGCTTTCCGAACGCGGCGAACCGGTGGACCTGATAACCTTGAGCAATATGCTCAAGGACCAGAAACGTCTCGACAAGGTGGGGGGTTCGGCCTATCTGGCGGGACTGGTGGATAATGTGCCGTCGGCGGCGAACATCCCCCATTATGCAAAAATAGTCAAAGAAAAAGCTATTTTGAGGGGACTGATCAATGCCGCCACCGAAATCCTGGGCAAGACCTATGCCCCCGGGGCGGATGTGGATACGGTCCTCGATGAAGCGGAGCAGGCCATTTTCCAAATCTCGGAAAACAAAATCCGCCCGGCCTTCTTCCCCATCAAGGAGATCGTCAAGGACAGTTTTCGCACCATTGAAAAACTCTACGCCCGCAAGGAACTCATCACCGGTGTACCCACAGGGTTTGAAAAGGTGGACGACCTGACTTCGGGACTGCAAAACGCCGACCTCATCATCATCGCCGGACGGCCCAGTATGGGCAAGACGGCCTTCGCCCTCAACATCGCCCAATACGTGGGCATGCAGATGTCCCTTCCGGTTTGCCTTTTTTCCCTGGAAATGGCCAAAGAGCAAATCGCCATGCGTATGCTTGCCGCGACCGCCAAAGTGGATTCCCAGCGGATCCGTAAAGGGTTCCTGGGGGAAACGGACTGGCCCCGGCTCACCACCGCCGCCGGCAGCCTCTCGGAGGCGCCGATTTTTATCGACGACACCGCGGCGATCACCGTTCTGGAAATGAAGGCCAAAGCCCGGCGCCTGAAGGCGGAGCACGGATTGGGATTGGTCATAATCGATTATCTGCAGTTGATGCGCAGTGGAGCGACGAAGGATTCCCGGGAACAGGAAATATCCGAAATCAGCCGTTCCCTCAAGGCGCTGGCCAAAGAACTGAATGTGCCCGTCATCGCCCTTTCTCAGCTCAACCGCAAGGTTGAGGACCGTACCAATCGCCGCCCCCAGATGGCGGACCTGCGGGAATCGGGGGCCATCGAGCAGGACGCCGACGTCATCGCCTTCATCTATCGTGACGAGGTGTACAACAAGGCGGAAGACAATCCGGAAAAGGGCATGGCCGAAGTGATCATCGCCAAACAGAGAAACGGCCCGATCGGCACCGTCAAACTGGCCTTCCTGGAAAAGTTCACCTCCTTCGAGAATCTTGCCCGCCGGGACGAATGACCGGAGGGAGAAATACGATCATTCAAGGAGCGGCGGCGTCTCTCCCAGATAGGGAATGGCGAGACGGAGCTTTTTAAGGGCCTGTTTTTCTATCTGGCGGGCCCGTTCCCGGGTGATCTTGTAACGGTCGCCGATTTCCTGAAGCGTCATCGGATCGTCGGCCATGACGCGTTTCTGGATGATGTATTTCTCTTTATCCGTCAATTTGCTCAGGGCGTGAGCGATGTTGCTTCTCAGGATATCCATCTCTTCCTTCCTGATCAGCGCCGTTTCCTGATCCTCGCCGTCATAGGTTAGATAATCGATGTGGGTGGCGTCGGAATCGTCGTTGATATAAGCGTCGAGAGACACATCCCGGTTGCTCATCCGTAGATCCATCTCCTCAATCTCTACGGATTTGACCCCCAGGGAGGCGGCGATCTCTCCAAACTCAGGATTCTTTTGCGAGAGCGTCTCGAGCTTCTTTTTCGCCTGGCCGAGCTTGAAGAACAGTTTGCGCTGCGCCTGGGTGGTGCCGATCTTTACCAGGCTCCAGGTCTTGATGATGTAGTTCTGCATATAGGCCCGGATCCACCAGACGGCATATGAGATCAGCCGATAACCCTTGTAGGGGTCGAATTTCTTGACGGCATGCATAAGCCCGATATTGCCTTCCTGAATCAGGTCCGCCAGTTTGATGCCGTAATTCCGGTACTCATGGGCGATCTTGACGACGAAACGCAGATTGGAGATCACGAGTTTCTCCGCCGCCTCCATGTCGTTGAATTTCTTCAGGCGCACGGCCAGGGCGAACTCCTCTTCCGGGGTAAGGAGCGGGAACTGATTTATTTCGGCAATGTAGCGGTCAAGGGTGCCGGTCAACGCGGGAAGGTCCAAGTAACTACTCCTTATTTTTAAGAATTTCGAAAGGTTAGGATATATAAGCTTCTTGGCGGGCCCTGTCAAGGTCTTTTTCACCCGCGCCGGCCGGCGTCTTGACATCGCCGGGGCAGGTAATTATGTTACCTCGTAACTTGCCAAGACGGGAAAGGAAAACATGAAACCTATACACAACGTCATGCTGGAGTACGGTTGCCGGATCGCCGAGGACGTCGGGGCGCGGGCGCTGCTTCTTTACGCCGATGCGGCCCTGGAACTTCCCAGCTGCGAGGAGGGAAAACGCAGCTTCGATCTCATTCTGGCCACGAAGGACAACCATGTCCCGGACCGACTGGCCGGCTCGTCGCTGACCCTGAACGTCCCCAATGTTAATCTCACCCGGGTCGGGCAGATCAAGATCGCCGTCACCAAGGGCATTGCCCTGGGCCTTTTCCAGAAGGGAGACAAAATCGTCTGCCTGAGCGGGGTTCCCAAATTCGGATATGTCGACAGTATCTTTGTCATCGATGTCGGGAAGGAATTCGAGATTCTCACCTCGGAATACCTGACGGATCTGACGGAAAAGGTTTATCCCGAAGTATTCGGGGCGATCCTCAATCTTTCCATAGAGCTGGCCGCCCAGGGCCGGGAAGGGAGAAAGGTGGGGACAACCTTCGTCATCGGCGATCACGAACGGGTGCTGCAACTGTCCCGCCAGATGATCATCAATCCTTTCATGGGCTATTCGGAGCACGAGCGGAACATCCTCAATCCCGAGCTCAAGGAAACAATAAAGGAATTCTCCGCTATTGACGGTGCTTTCATCATCAGGGAAGACGGTACCATCATCACCGCGGGCCGCCACTTGAACGCCGCTCTGGAGAGCAAGGACTTCCCCCATGGTCTGGGGAGCCGTCATATCGCCGCCGCCGGCATCACAAGCATCAGTAACGCCACGGCGATAGTGCTTTCCGAATCCACGGGAAACGTGAGCATCTTCAAGAACGGCAAGATCTTCGTCAGTATCGAAAAACCAATTGATTAAGTGAGGTAATAAATGAGATTCGACAAAATGACCCTCAAGGTACAGGAGGCCATTCAGGAAGCACAGGGCCTGGCCAACCGGCACGGGCATCAAGCCATCGAGGTCGAGCACCTTCTGCTTACCCTCGTGCAACAACAGGACGGAATCGTCGGGGAGATCCTGAAAAAGCTGGGGGCGGAGCCCGGCGCCGTTACGGCGGAGCTGCAAAGATCCCTGGACAAGCTGCCCCGGGTCGAGGGATCCGGAACGGGCCAGACCTACCTGAGCCCCCGTCTCAACAAAATCATCGACCAGGCCATGACCGAAGCGGCACGCCTGAAGGATGAATACATCAGCGCCGAACATCTCCTTATCGCCATTGCGGAAGAGAAATCCGGTACGGCGGCGGGCATACTCCGCCGTGCCGGCATCACCAGAGACAATATCTTCAAGGTTCTGGTGGATATCCGGGGCAAACAACGTATCACAGACCCGAATCCGGAGGAAAAATACCAGGCTCTCAAGCGTTATGCCAAAGATTTCAACGATATCGCGAGGAAAGGCGGCTTCGATCCCGTCATCGGCAGAGATGACGAGATTCGGAGGATCATGCAGGTCCTGTCCCGCCGGACAAAGAACAATCCGGTGCTGATCGGCGAGCCGGGGGTAGGTAAAACGGCTATCGTCGAAGGTCTGGCCCAGCGAATCATCAACGGTGACGTCCCGGAAAACCTGAAAAACAAACGGGTCATCGGCCTCGACATCGGCGCTCTCGTCGCCGGAGCTAAATACCGGGGGGAATTTGAAGAACGCCTCAAGGCCGTCCTCAAGGAAGTGATCGACGCGGAAGGGGAAATTATCCTCTTTATCGACGAGATCCACACCATGGTGGGGGCCGGAGCCGCCGAAGGTTCCGTGGACGCCTCGAACATGCTCAAGCCGGCTTTGGCCAGGGGGGAATTACGTTGTGTCGGCGCCACTACCCTTAACGAATACCGGAAACACATCGAAAAGGATCCGGCCCTGGAAAGGCGTTTTCAGCCGATCCTGGTTCGGGAGCCCACCGTGGAAGACACGATCGCCATCCTGAGGGGGCTCAAGGAGCGTTACGAGGTGCATCACGGCGTCCGCATCAAAGATGCGGCCATCGTCGCCGCCGCCACCCTCTCTCATCGCTACATCAGCGACCGTTTTCTCCCCGACAAGGCCGTGGATCTCATCGACGAGGCAGCCTCACGACTACGGATCGAACTGGACAGTATGCCGGCGGAGATAGATGCCGTGGACCGGAAGATCATTCAACTGGAGATCGAGCGCCAGTCCCTGAAGAAGGAAACCGACGCCGCCTCCATGGACAGACGGGACAAGATCGACCGCGAACTGGCGGAGCTGCGGGCGGCCATGGAAAAAATGAAACTCCACTGGAGCGGTGAGAAGGAGGCGATCAAAAACATCCAGGCCATCAAGGGCAAAATCGAAGCCTTGAAGACCGAGGAGCTCAACGCCCAGCGGGAGGGCAATCTCGCCCGTGCCGCCGAGATCCGCTATGGAAAACTCGTGGAACTCAACCGGGAGATGGAAAAAGAGCAGGAACGTCTTACCGCCGCCCAGCAGGAAAAACAGATGCTCAAGGAGGAGGTGGACGCGGAAGATGTCGCCAACGTGGTAGCCAACTGGACCGGGATCCCCCTGGCCCGGATGATGGAAAGCGATGTGGAGAAGCTGATCCACATGGAGGAGCGTCTTAAACAGCGGGTCGTCGGTCAGGATGAAGGCATTGCGGCGGTATCCAGCGCCCTGCGCCGCGCCCGTTCCGGCCTTCAGGATCCCAATCGCCCCATCGGCTCTTTCATCTTCCTCGGCCCGACAGGGGTGGGCAAAACCGAACTGGCCCGGGCCCTGGCGGAGTTCATGTTCGACAACGAACAGGCGATGATTCGCATCGACATGTCCGAGTATATGGAGAAACACTCTGTCGCCAGGCTGATCGGCGCCCCTCCCGGATACGTCGGTTACGACGAAGGGGGATATCTCACGGAAGCGGTGCGCCGGCGGCCCTACGCCGTACTTCTTTTCGACGAAATCGAGAAGGCCCATCAGGATGTTTTCAATATCCTCCTGCAGATCCTCGACGACGGCCGGCTGACCGACGGCCATGGGCGTACCGTGGACTTCAAGAACACCGTCGTGATCATGACCTCCAATGTGGGGAGCCAGTGGCTGCAGGATGACGAGCTCAGCGATGAGGAAAAACGATCCCGGAGCGCCGACGCCCTCCGCGCCACCTTCAAGCCGGAGTTCCTCAACCGGATTGACGATATCATCACTTTCCGGTCCCTGACGCTGACGGATATAGAGAGGATCGTGGAGATTCAGATCGGTCTGATTCAAAAACGTCTGGCGGAACGGAAACTGACCCTGGAATTGACAGCCCCGGCAAAAGATTATATAGCCCGCAGCAGTTACAGCCCCGTTTACGGCGCCCGCCCGCTGAAACGGGCCCTCCAGAAAACGATCCTCGATCCGCTGGCGCTGAAGCTCCTGTCGGGCGACTTCCGGGAGGGAGACAAGATCGTCGCCGATCTCGACGCCGGGGGCGGGCTTGTTTTTTCCAGGCAGGCTGGTCAGCAGTGAAATTCGGCCTGCGATTCCCCCGTTCAATCCCGGGCCGGGATGCGTCCCCGCGGGGGGTGACAAATGTTCGGGAGGTCAGGGAGGCCCACATCTGCCCCCTGCCCGCGGCCGGCCGACGAAGGGGTGTTTTTCGGAGGCTGCCTGTATAAGTCGGCAGGGTAATCCGCGCGTCGTGGCAAGTCGCGGGACCGGGGAAGTTAACTCGCTCAACGAAAGCGGAATGAGTTTTTCGGTTCAACTTCATTCCCGACGACACCTGTGGACGATACCTGTCAGGTATCCAGAGATTTCAATCCCGGTTGTTTTCCGGATAACCGGAGGAGCAACAGGGGAGAAGCCCATGCAAGGAGCGTCATATGGATGATGAAAAGCAGGAAAAAGGATTTGTGATCAAGGATCGGCGCCTGTTCGATGAAACGGGGGAGGTCCGCCGGGGAGAAGACGCCGGGGAGCAGCCGGGTGTGGCAACGCCGCCGTCCGCAGACGACGGGGGCAAAACGGCCGCCGCGGCAACGGTTTCAGAAGAGGATGACGGAGCAAGCTATCTCCCGGAGGTAAACTTCATGAATTTCATTCTCTCCCTGAGTACCACCGCCATGTTCCACTTCGGGGATTTTCCCGATCCCGCGTCGGGAAAATCGAAAAAAAACATGCCCGCGGCAAAACATACCATCGATACCATCACGATGCTGGCGGCCAAGACAAAAGGTAATCTGGACGAGAACGAGAAAAATATCCTGGATGCCGTCCTCTTCGAATTGCGGATGCGTTACGTCAAGGAAAGCGGCGCGACAGGATCATGATCGCACCTCTCGAAACCGCCGGACCGGCGGGGAGATTCCCCGCCGGCGCGCCCCTCCCGGAACGGATAGCAAACGGTCATGAATTCCCCCGCCAACGCAAAATTTCATGACCGGCAGCTCTCCCCCGGTAGCGAGATCGTCCGTCTGTCCCCGGCAAAGGTCAATCTCTACCTGAAAGTACTGTCCCGGAGACCCGACGGATACCATGACCTCGCCACCCTGATGCAGCGTATCAGCCTCTACGACGAAATGACCTTCCGCCCCGGCGCCGCGCCGGGCGTGTCCCTGCGCTGCCCCGGGGCGAACCTCCCCGAAAACAGCGGCAACATCGTTTATCGTGCCGCGGAACTGTTTTTTCGCCGCCTCGGTTCAACCGGCGGCGTGGAGATAACCCTCAAAAAGGCCATTCCCCTTGCCGCCGGCCTGGGCGGCGGCAGCTCTAACGCCGCCACCACCCTCATGGCCCTTAATGAACTGGCCGGATTCCCCTTTTCCCGGCAGGTCCTGACGGAAATGGGAGCCGCCCTCGGGGCCGATGTACCTTTCTTCATTCTCGAGTCCACCGCCTGGGCTTTCGGTATCGGCGACCGTCTCGAAGTGGTCTCCGACCCCCCGCATTTTCATTTTCTGCTGGTTAATCCCGGTTTTGAACTTTCCACCCGGAAGGTTTATGAATCCTTGAATTTAAGATTGACAAAAGAGGCAATCCATTATAGCATCCCTCGATTTTTTAAATGCCATGATGTGATCAAGGGACTGCACAATGACTTGGAGACTGTGTCCATCAATCTTTACCCCGTCTTGGAAGAAATCAAGGCGCTTCTCCTCGTTCATGGCGCCGCCGGCGCGCTGATGTCTGGAAGCGGTCCTACGGTTTTCGGTGTCTTTGACAACGAGGATATGGCGGCAAAGGCGGAGGAATCCTTGCAGGGATACAGGACTTGGTCTCTTTTTCGTGCCCATACCATCTGAAACTGACGAGCAGTAGTCAGACGCTGTCCTCCCCCCCGGCAAGTCCCTCCCCCCAGGCCGTTTTTCGTTGATCACGGAAAATGATGGGGCGTCGTCAAGCGGTAAGACACAAGAATTTGGATCTTGCATACGGAGGTTCGAATCCTCCCGCCCCAGCCAATATACAGCCGGGCATGGTAAGAGAGGGATCTCATGCTGGAGAGAATAAGGATATTTTCAGGGAATGCAACACCTGATCTGGCTTTGCGAATAAGCAAGAATCTCGGCGTCCCCCTGGGCAAGGCCAATGTCTCCACTTTCAGCGACGGGGAGACACGGGTGGAGATAAATGAAAACGTGCGCGGCATGGATGTCTTCATCATCCAGTCCACCTGCCCCCCCGTGAACGTCACCCTCATGGAGCTTCTGATCATGATCGACGCCATGAAGCGGGCCTCGGCCTACCGGATCACGGCGGTAATCCCCTATTACGGATACGCCCGCCAGGACCGGAAGGTAGCGCCCCGGGCGCCGATCTCCGCCAAACTCGTGGCGGATCTCATCGCCACCGCCGGGGCCAACCGGGTGCTATCCATGGATCTCCACGCCGGTCAGATCCAGGGTTTCTTCAATATCCCTGTGGACAACCTCTTCGCCACCCCGGTACTCCTCGATTATATCAAGGAAAACTACCAAAACAACACGGTGATCGTTTCCCCGGATACGGGGGGCGTGGTGCGGGCCCGGGCCTTCGCCACCCGCATGGGCGTCGGCCTGGCGATCATCGACAAGCGCCGGGAAGGACCCAACGAGGCCCAGGTCATGAATATCATCGGCAACGTCGAAGGCAAGAAGGTGGTGGTTCTCGATGATCTCATCGACACCGCCGGTACGGTCGTTCAGGCGGCCAGGGCCCTGAGGGAGGCAGGGGCGCTGGAGGTTTCGGTATGCTGCACCCATCCCGTCCTTTCCGGCCCGGCCATCGAGCGCCTCGAGGGCTCCGACCTCAAGGAGATCATAGTCACGGACACCATCCCCCTCCATAACGGCGCCCAGGCCTGTCGGCGCATCAAAATTCTTTCGGTGGCCGGGCTCCTCAGCGAGGCGGTACGCAGGATATATTACGACGATTCGGTCAGTTCACTTTTTATTTAGGAGGCATCCATGGAAGCCATAGCATTGAGGGCGTCTGCCCGCAAGATCTCAGGGAAAGGCCCCGCCCGACGTGCTCGTGCGCAGGGTCTGATTCCGGCCGTTTTTTACAACCCCAAGGCGGAAACGCTCATGCTGACCGTCAGTGACGCCGATATGAAGGCGTTCTTCAAGCAGAGCGATGAAAACGCCTTCATCAACCTCCGGATTGAAGACGAGGGGAAATTCCAGGAGCGGATGTCCATCGTGAAGGACCTGCAAAAAGACCCCCTGACGGGAAAGATTCTCCATGTCGATTTTTATGAAATCAGCATGGATCACAAATTGACCGCCGCTGTCTCGCTTCAGTTCCTGGGGACCCCGGTCGGGGTCGCGGTCGGCGGCGAGTTGCAGATACCAAAGAGAGAGGTATCGCTTTCTTGTCTGCCGTCCGTGCTCCCGGAGCATATCGCGGTGGACATCAGCGGTTTGAAAGTCGGCGAGGCCCTGCGGGTCAGAGACCTTCCGGCCATGGCGGGGATAAGTATTCTGGAGGCCGACGATACGATTCTGGCTATGGTTTCGGTCACCCGCGAGGCCATGAAGGCCGAGGCAGGGGAAGAAGAGACCCCCAGGGAACCGGAGATTTTGAAGCAAAAGGTTAAGGAATAGGGGAAGAAAGGTTCACCGGGCGGCGGTGCCAAGGGGATGGTGAGGGATGTTTTTGATCGTCGGACTTGGCAACCCGGGGCGGCGTTATGAAGGGACACGCCACAATGCGGGCTTCATGGTCCTGGAACGCCTGGCCGCTGAGCTTGTGACACCTCTGGTGCATAAGAAATTCTCAGCCCTGGCGGGCAGATCGTATATTGGGGAGACCCCGGTCTTGCTCGTCAAACCACAGACATTCATGAATCTCAGTGGTGAGGCGGTCGGCAAGTTCTTTGAATATTATCGTCTGGAAAAACCGGAAAAAGTCATAGTCGTTCACGATGACCTGGATCTGCCCTTTACGGTGTTGCGGCTCAAGGCAGGAGGTGGTCATGGGGGGCACAGAGGACTGATGTCGGTCATCCAGCATTTAGGCGGCCCGGACTTTTCAAGGGTGCGGGTAGGTATCGGCAAGCCGGCCGCCGGGGAGACGACCGAACGATACGTTCTTGAGCCTTTTTCCGACGAAGAGATGAAACGATTACCGCAGGTTGTTACTACAGCCGCCGCAGCGGTGAAGGAGATCGTCACTTCCGGAATTCAAACGGCTATGAACAAATACAACGGTAGCACCATAAATAATTTTTGTGAGGAGGTTTAATGATGTTTAAGGGTAAACGAGTAGTATTTTCTCTTCTGACAGCCATGGCCGTCATGTTGTTTCTGATGGTTCCCATGGCTTTTGCCGGTGAGGCGGACATAAAACTGCCCGATCTCACCCAGGTCACCTTCGTGGGCGGCGCCCTGAGCGGGATGCTGATCCTCAATCTGGGTCTCGCCATCTGCGTGGTCGGTATGATCTTCGGCTGGATGCAGTACACCCAGACGAAGAATCTGCCTGCCCACCAGGCCATGCTCGATGTCTCCCAGACGATCTGGGAAACCTGCAAGACCTACGTCCTCCAGCAGGGCAAGTTCCTCACCGCCCTGTGGATCCTGATCGCCATCTGTATCGTCTATTACTTCGGCGGTCTGTCCCACATGCCCATGGGCGAGATCATGGTCGTCCTGGTCTGCTCCATCCTGGGTATCCTCGGTTCCTACGGCGTCGCCTGGTTCGGCATCCGGATCAACACCGTGGCCAACTCCCGGGCGGCCTTCGCCTCCCTGAGCGGCGACCCGCTCAGCATCGTCAACATCTGTCTCCGCTCCGGCATGAGCGTGGGCCTGCTTCTGGTCAGCATCGAACTCTTCTTCATGATCATCATCCTGGCTTACATCCCCAAAGAGCTCTCCGGCCCCTGCTTCATCGGTTTCGCCATCGGCGAGTCCCTGGGCGCCAGCGCCCTGCGTATCTGCGGTGGTATCTTCACGAAGATCGCCGACATCGGTTCCGACCTCATGAAGATCATCTTCCATCTTCCTGAAGACGACCCGAAGAACCCCGGCGTCATCGCCGACTGTACGGGCGACAACGCCGGCGACAGCGTCGGTCCCACGGCGGACGGCTTCGAAACCTACGGGGTCACCGGCGTGGCCCTCATCGCCTTTTTGGCCCTGGCCCTCGCGGACAACCCCGCCATGGGCGGCAAACTCATCGTGTGGATCTTCGCCATGCGTATCCTCATGATCCTCACCTCCCTGGTTTCCTACTTCGCCAACGATGCGATGAGCAAGTCCCTGTTCGGCGGGAAGAAGGACTTCAATTTCGAGCACCCCCTGACGAATCTGGTCTGGATCACCTCGATCGTTTCCATCATCGTGACCTTTGCGGCGAGCTATGTCCTCCTCGCCGACGTTCCCCAGGTGGGCGGCATCTCCCTGTGGCTGGCCCTGGCCATCATCATCAGTTGCGGCACCATCGCCGGCGCCCTGATCCCCGAGTTCACCAAGGTCTTCACGAGCACGGGCTCCCGGCACTGTGAAGAGGTCGTCAACGCCTCCCGT
Organism: Syntrophales bacterium; assembly: GCA_035448805.1. Taxonomy (GTDB): domain Bacteria; phylum Desulfobacterota; class Syntrophia; order Syntrophales; family UBA8958; genus UBA8958. The sequence continues at coordinate 24,301 of DAOTJR010000011.1, read as the reverse complement.
CAGGGCGGTCCGTCCCTGAACATCCTCTCCGGTTTTGTGGCCGGCAACTTTTCCGCCTTCTGGGAGGGCCTGGTCATCCTGACCCTCATGCTCATCGCCTACCTGGTTTCCCAGGCCCCGTCGGTCATGGAGATCATGCCGCCGGCCTTCAAGTTCGCCGCGCCGGTCTTCGCCTTCGGTCTGGTCGCCTTCGGTTTCCTCGGCATGGGTCCCGTCACCATCGCCGTGGACAGCTTCGGGCCCGTCTCCGACAACGCCCAGTCCATCTATGAGCTCTCCATGATCGAATCCCGTCCCGACGCCGCGGAAGTGGTGAAGAAACACTTCGGCGTCACCCCCGACTTCGAGCAGTCCAAGCACTTCCTCGAATCCGGCGACGGTGCGGGCAACACCTTCAAGGCCACGGCGAAACCGGTCCTCATCGGCACCGCCGTCGTCGGTGCCACGACCATGGTCTTCGGCATCATCATCCTCCTGGAGAAGATGTTCGGCCAGGTTATCGCCAAACTCAGCCTGGTCCAGCCGGAGATCATCCTCGGCCTCATCATGGGCGGCTGCGTCATCTACTGGTTCACCGGCGCCTCCACCCAGGCCGTCGTCACCGGCGCCTATCGGGCCGTCGTGTACATCAAGGAAAACATCAACCTGGACAAGGCCGAGGCCTCCATCGAGGACAGCAAGGAAGTCGTGAAGATCTGTACGATCTACGCCCAGAAGGGTATGATCAACATCTTCATCGTCATCTTCTTCATGGCCCTGGGCCTGGCGTTCTTCAACCCCTACTTCTTCATCGGCTACCTCATCGGCATCGCCTTCTTCGGTCTGTTCCAGGCCATCTTCATGGCCAATGCCGGCGGTTGCTGGGACAACGGCAAGAAGATCGTCGAGGTGGATCTGAAGCAGAAGAACACCCCGCTCCATGAAGCCACCGTCGTGGGCGACACCGTCGGCGACCCCTTCAAGGACACCTCTTCCGTCTCCATGAACCCGGTCATCAAGTTCACGACCCTGTTCGGTCTGCTGGCCACGGAAATCGCCGTCACCATGACCAACACCGGCATGAAGCTCGGTCTGGCGTCGCTGTTCTTCGTCATCGCCCTGATCTTCGTGTATCGTTCCTTCTACAGCATGCGGATCTCCGCCGAGAAGTTGGGCTAAGATTTCCGTCCGTCCCAAAAAGAACGGGATACAGTTAACGAAAAGCGCCTCCGGCAACGGGGGCGCTTTTTTTTTATTGCCTTGACAAATCGCTGCAAAATCTTTACTTCCAGACCGGTAACGAGACACATCCTCAAGTTGCGGCGCCGCCTTGTGCAAAAGCGCCCGCCGGGGCATGCCGGGGCGGGGAAGGACCGTCCGGCGGCCCGGCTAATCATATCTACGAGGTGACATCATGGGCTTTCGCTGCGGGATCATCGGCCTACCCAACGTGGGAAAATCAACGATCTTCAACGCCCTTACCGCCGCCGGTGCGGCGGTGGCCAATTATCCCTTCTGCACCATCGACCCCAATGTCGGGGTGGTGACCGTGCCGGATCCCCGTCTGGATGAAATCGCCCGGGTTCTCCAGCCCCGCCGGAAGACCTACACCACCATGGAGTTCCTCGATATCGCCGGCCTCGTGAAAGGGGCCAGCCGGGGCGAGGGTTTGGGGAACAAGTTTCTCGGCCACATCCGGGAGGTGGACGCTATCGTCCATATCGTCAGGTGCTTCGAAAACCCCGATGTAGTGCACGTGGACGGCGTCGTGGATCCCGTCCGCGATGCGGAGATCGTCAATACCGAACTCATGCTTGCCGATCTGGAAACCCTGGAGCGGCGGGCGGCGAGCCTGGAAAAGCGGGCGAAGACCGGCGACCGGGAGGCGGGACCGGCACTGGAGCACATCCAGACGCTCAGGGAGGCCCTGGGCCGGGGAATCCCCTGCCGCAACCTCCCCCGGACGGAAGATGTCACCGGGGTGCTGAAAGATCTGCACCTGCTGACCGACAAGAAGGTCCTCTATGTGGCGAATGTCTCGGAAGCCGTTCTGAAGGGAGATCAGGCGCATATCCGGGCGCTGGAGGAACTCGCCGGCCGGGAGGGGGCCGCGGTGATTGCCATCTGCGGCGACCTGGAGGCGGAAATCGCCGAACTCCCCCCGGAGGAACGGGCCTCCTTCCTGGAAGATCTCGGCTTGCATGAGTCCGGACTGGAGAAATTGATCCGGGCCGGCTATGAACTCCTGGGGCTGATCACCTTTTATACCCCCGTCGGTCCGGAACTGCGGGCCTGGACCATCCCGCGGGGCACCAGGGCCAACCATGCCGCCGGCCGGATACACAGCGATATGGAACGGGGGTTTATCCGGGCGGAGATTCTCCATTACCCCGATTTCCTCGCGGCGGGCAATCTGGTGCACGCCCGGGAGAAAGGGATGATCCGGTCGGAAGGAAAGGATTATCAGCTATTGGACGGGGATATAGTGGTGTTCAGATTCAATGTATAAAAAAAGGTGGATGGAAAAGGAGGGACTAAACCATCCACCTGTATATAAACTGAAAGGGCTTGCTGCTCGTTCCCCTTCAGATCGCCCACAAGGGGGGCGGTGGGTGGAAAGGAGGGATATAAACCACCCACCGGCATTGAAACCAATCTTACTCGCAGGATTGATCAGGCAGGAAGAAGACCTAGCTCTTATCTTCCTTAACCTCTTGGTCTTTGTTTCTTCCTGTTTGTTCGGTTAACTCTCTTTCTTCCCGGCCGCTTTCTCTGGAGAGAAAAAAATCACGCACTATCTGTCTGTCAAGCCTGAAATACTCTGAATCCTTCTTGCTGCCTGAATCCTGCTTTAAATGATTCTTTTCCTCCATGCATGCTCATCTTGGTGATCTTTTTTACTGATTATTTAGCAATCATCATGCCACATTATTCCAGACGACCCCCTTGTTGATCCGCAGACGTCATCGCCCTGACAAACGACTCTTTATGCTATACAAATAAGATTATTATATGTATCTAGACAATTAATACCTTGCAAGGATTTTCGATAGGATTTTCGGGCGCTGTTTTTCCCTCGACAATAAGTGTGCGGCATCCGAACATATAAAGAAACGAGGAAACCGGAAGGCACTTGCCGTGGGCTCTTTTCTGGTGTGCGCATTGCGCACTACATGTGCATATGGCGCACACACTCGGCATAGGAAGGAAAGGTCTGTTAGAGAGTGTTCTCCTTTTCCCGATAATACTTCTTCTGTTCCCGGATTAACTTGTAACGGGAGATCCCGAGGCGTTTGGCCGCGGCGGATTTGTTTCCCCCGGCTGTCTGGAGGGCATTTTCCAGGATCTTCAGCTTGACATCCTTGAGTATTTTTTCGGTCACCATGTCGTAGTCGATACCGGTCAGGGGCAATTGCTGGAGGAACGGTTCGATCCTGATTTCTTCTCTTTTACTGCCCAGCGTCTTCAGTTCCGCCGGCATATTGTCGGGAGTGATGACGGTCCCCACCCCCTTGAGGATCATGATCCGTTCGATGATATTCTTCAACTCCCGGACATTGCCGGGCCAGGAATATGATTGGAGAATCGCCTCGGCATCACGGGAAAAGCCCTTGACTTGCTTTGAAAATTTCTTGTTGAACTCCTGCACGAAATAGCGGGCCAGCATGACAATGTCATCGGCACGCTCCCGGAGCGGGGGGATCAGGACGGGTACGACGCTGATACGGTAGTACAGATCCTCCCGGAAGGTGCCGTTGGCGACCATTTCTATCAGATCCCGATTGGTGGAAAAAACGAAGCGGACATCGATGGGGATGTTCTCGTTGCCCCCCAGGCGCCGGATGTGTCCGTCCTCGAGCATGCGAAGAAATTTCGCCTGGAGTTGCAGGGGCATTTCTCCTATTTCGTCGAGGAGCATGGTCCCCCCGTAACAGTACTCAAGGAGACCGATCTTTCTTTTTCTGGCATCCGTGAACGCCCCGGCTTCGTAACCGAACAATTCACTTTCCAGGAGCGTCGCCGGGATGGCCGCACAGTTGATATCCACAAAGGGCTTCAGATTGCGATGGGAATGACGGTGGATCGCCCGGGCGATGAGTTCCTTGCCCGTCCCGCTCTCCCCCTGGATCAGGATGTTCGTGTCATGACCGGCCACATCGGCAATAACATGAAAGATATCTATCATCTTGCGGGATTTTCCCAGAATGTCGTGAAATCCCATGAGATGATCCTCCCGTTCCTTGAGTTTCTCAACCTCCGTCTTCAGGCTTTCCGCCTCCAGGGAGAGGAGGGAATGCATAATGGCGTTGTCATAGGCCGTTGCCGCATTCTTGATGAGGATGTCAAGGATATTGATCTGGTCCGGGCTGTACCCGCCGCTCTTTTTTGCCAAGAGGAGCGCGCCGACAAACTTGTCCCGGATGCGGAAAGGGATGGCGATCTCGACGGGAAAATCCGGAAACAGCGGCTGCATTTCTATGTCGTGCCCATCCGTGCTCAAGACCATCACGTTTCTTTCAATGGCCGCCCTGATGAGAGAGTTGCCGAACATCTTATCGCATTCACCCTTGCTTTGAACTTGAATTCTTGCGCCGTCGTTGAGCAGGCAGCGGTCTTTCTCTATGTCCCAGACATAGCCCAGACTCCGTTCGGCCCGGGCGATTTTCAAAGCACTGGCAAAGACTATCTCCAGGATGCGGTTGTCCAGGGCATAGCTTTGATTCATCTCCGACACCGCTTCCTGGAGGATCATGAGGTGGCGAATCTTTTCGGCATTCGTTTCCAGCAGCCGGGCGTTATGGATGATGACGCTCACCTGGTTGGAAAAGGTGAGAAAGAGGTTGATCTCCTCCGGAAAGAAATTTACCTCCTCCTTACGCCAGGCCGCCAGGATGCCGATGACAAAGTCTCCGATTTTCAAAGGGGTGCAAACAATCGAACCTCGGCCGGTGATATTGGTCAGCATCCTGTCGGTAGGGGTGATCCGGGGATCGGCGGCGGCATTTCTGATCATGATCATTTCCCCGGAACGGGCCACCTTGGTGGCCAGACAATCGTGTTCGTAGATGTTCAAAGGGGTGCTGAAGGCCCTTACGGCTTCGTCTTCCTGATAATTTTTGACCACTTTTGCCACCAGAAACCGCTGCGATTCATCGACAAGTCTGATAATGCCGCGGTCGAAACCGACGGCATCGATCAGTTCATCGAGAATCTTCGCCAGGATTTCGTCCTGGTTGGTCTGCGCCGTAAGGAGATTGCTGATTCGGAAGATACTCTTGAGGAGTCTATCCCTGTTGAGCAGCGGTCCCGCAACCCCGTCCGACAGCTCTACCATGCCGTCGGTTACCGAGGGAACTGTGCTATATTCAGGCATTTCTTTCCCTGTACGCCTATACTTCCCTGAGAATGATGCTCAGGGCCGTCGTCAATTTTACGGTCTCTTCATCCGATTTCCGCAGACGGGTGCTGACGATTCTCGCTAAATTGAGGAGAATTCGGAAACCCAGCTCATAGTTGGTCTCCGCCAATTGGAGAAAGTCGTCTTTTCTTATTTCACACAAGGTGCAGTTAGTAACCGCCTTGATCGTCGCCGTACGTTTCTGGGCCTCCAGGAGGGCGATCTCTCCGAATACGGCGTGATTCTCGGCATCAAGCCGGGTGAAGACCTTGCTTTTCCCCGGTTCCTGTTCGTCTTCCAGCTCGCCGATTATCAGGCTCTTGACCACCTCGACGGTCCCTTTCATAATGATATACATGGTATCGCCGATGTCGCCTTCCCTCATAACGATAGCGCCGGCCGGAAACGACACGGGGCGGGTGATTTTCAGGATTTCATGTATCTGCTCAGCGGACAGATTTTTAAATATCTCTGTCTCTTTCAACAATTCCAATTCTTCCTGCATAATCACGCCTCTCGTCATCGTTTGTCCTGCCGCCCCCACAGTCAGTGCCGAGTCAGCGCCGGCACATTATAAACTCAAACATTTTCTTGACTTGTTATCATCTTCATCGCCGCGCGACCAAGGGCATCCTTCCTCTATGCTTCCGGCATCGTCTCGGACAGGACCACCGCCCAATCATCCGCAGCAATGATATAGTCGTCGTCAGGATTGATGTTGATTTTTACCGCCTCCTTCTCCGTGGCAAAGTCCTTTTTTGCTTCCCGGATCTTTTCCCGGATGAAATTGTCGATCATCGAGGTGTTGTCGGAAAGGATATCCTCCAGCTTGATCGCCTTCCTCTCTTTCATGACGCCGATAAGAATGGCCCGGCTTTTCGACCGGTAATATTCCGCCAATTCCCGAAAAGTCCTGTTCACGAAACCGGAGGGGATATGAGTCCGCCACAGCTTGTTCTTGTCGCCCAGAGAGACGATGCTGGAGATCACCCGCGGTAATCCGGGGGAATTGATGGCACTGGCCAGGAGGGCGCCGACATGTTCGCCCCGGACAATGATCTCATCCACATTGGCCCGTTTCAGGTGGGGACGGTTTTCATCGTCCAGAAGTTCGGCTATCGTCTTGACCTGGGGTGCGATGGATTTCACCGCCAGGGCGGCCAGGGTGGTTCGCTCGTCGCTCCGCTCCCGGGAATGAACACCGGATTGATCGGCCATGATCAAAACAAACTTGGCCTGGGTGACATTGGCACGCCTCAAGGTCTCCTCGTGCACATAGTCGCCGCGGAGGAATTTGAGATGAAAGCGGCTGTATCTGATCCGGAGACGCTCGATTTCATCTACCGACAATTCGCTGATCAGGACAATGGTCTTCTCACCCATCACCCCATAGGTGGTCAGCCCCTGAATAACCTTTTCCGTATGCTGATTCCATCCGCAGATAATTATGTGTTCTCTGGCCTTGATCTTCTCCAAACCCCTGCCCTCCTTCATTCTCCTCTCAACAAAGGCCGAGGCGATGGTGGCGGTGAAAAGGGACATCAGTCCCACCCCGGTAAAGATCAGAAAGATCCCCACCAATCTCCCGCCGATGGTGACGGGATATTTATCCCCGTAACCGACGGTCCCCATAGTCACGATGGCCCACCAGACGCCGTCCCAGACACTGTTGATGTTGGAGCCGGATTGATTGTACTCGAAATAATCGACGGCCGCAGCGGTGAGCACGATGATTGCCGTCGAAATGATCGCCACCTGCACAGCCGGTTTGCGATAGATACCGGCGATTATCTTGAGCGTCTGCCGGTAGGAAGAGATGATTCTTTCCACAATCATACCTCGATGAACTCTCAATAAGTCATCAGGGAGACAGCGGCGCCGTCAAACCTTGTCATAGCGGTAAAAATGCATGGAAAACGTCGCCCGGCCCTGGGTTGCCGAACGTAGATCGGTGGAGTATCCGAACAGGGCCTTGAGGGGAACCTTGGCCCTGATTTCACTGACCGCCCCCTTCGGGGTTATGGATTGAATTTCTCCCCGCCGGGCGTTGATGTCGCCGATCACCTCGCCCATAAATTCGCTGGGAGTAAGGATATCGACGGTCATGATGGGTTCCAGCAATAGGGGGCCTCCCGCCTCGCATCCTTCCCGGAAGGCGGTGGAGGCCGCAATCTTATAACCCAGGGGTGTCGATTCTCCATCACGGAAAGAAGCGCCCTTCACGACCGTTTCTATATCCACCACCGGATAACCGGCGATAACGCCGCTCATCATGGCTTCCCTGACGCCTTCTTCAATGGCGGGGCGGAACTCCGGAGGGAGAATTTCCAGTCCCACATTGTCTGTGTAAGCGTTTCCCGTACCCCTTTCCCGGGGCCGCATCTGGATCACGACCTGCCCATAGTGCCTGCGGTCACCGATCTCCCGTTCGAATCTCCCCTCCACCTCCACGGGGTTCTGGATGGTCTCACGATAAACCACCCGTGGTTTGCCCACATTTACCCGGGCGTTGAATTCCCGCTGCAGGCGATCGATAAGAATCTCCAGGTGGAGCTCCCCCATTCCCGAGATTACCGTTTGCGCAGTCTCGTCGTCATATTTGAGGCGCAGGGTGGGATCCTCTTCCATCAGCTTTGCCAGGGCCACCGCAACCCTCTCTTGATCGGCCGGCGTTTTTGCCTCGATGGCCTGACTTATCACCGGTTCGTAAAATTCCATGGCCTCCAGCAGCAGCGGTGAGGTCTCATCGCAGATAGTGTCGCCTGTCTTTGCTTCTTTGAGACCCATGACGGCCACGATATCCCCCGCCTGGGCCGCCTCCAGACGCTCCCTCTTGTTGGCATGCATCTTCAAAAGTCTGGAGACTTTTTCCTTTTTTCCCTTGGAGGCGTTATAGAGATCGTCACCGGCTTTGACAGTGCCGGAATAGATGCGCAGATAGGTCAGTTTACGCCCCTCGTCCTGCATGATCTTGAACACCAGCGCCGCCAGCGGCCCCCGGGGATCGCTGGTGCGGCATTCCTCCTCCCTGGTGAGAGGGTTGTAGCCGCGCACGGGGGGGACATCCTCCGGGGAAGGGAGGTATGCCAGCACCGCGTCGAGAACCGGCTGTATGCCCTTGTTTCTCAAAGCGGAACCACACATTACCGGCACGATCCGCAGGGAAAGGGTGGAAGCGCGGATGGCCTGGATGATGTCCGCTTCCGTTATCTCCGCGCCCTCGAGATATTTATCCGCCAGGGCGTCCTCATGTTCGGCAAGGGTTTCGATCATCTGGTCCCGGTGCCGGTCCACCTGGGACCTCATTTCCGGCGGGATCTCGCTCAGGGAGTAAACCGCCCCCAGAGAAGCGCTGTCCCAGGTAATGAGTTTCCGCCTGATCAGGTCTATGGTTCCCTGAAACTGCTCCGCCTCCCCCCAGGGTATCTGGACCGGCAGCGGCACGGAATTGAAACGCTGTCGCATCGTTTCGACAACGGCCAGGTAATCCGCCCCTACCCGGTCCATTTTGTTGATGAAGGCGATTTTGGGGACGCCGTATTTATCGGCCTGGTGCCACACCGTCTCCGATTGGGGCTCCACACCGCCTACGGCGCAGAAGACAACGACGGCACCGTCGAGAACGCGGAGGCATCTTTCCACCTCGATGGTGAAGTCGACATGTCCCGGGGTATCGATGATATGGATCTCGTAATCATTCCAGTTGCAGGTGGTCACAGCCGAGGAGATCGTGATACCCCGCTCCTGTTCCTGAGGCATCCAGTCCATGACCGCCTCGCCGTCGTGGACCTCCCCCATTTTGTAAGATCGACCGGTATAGTAAAGGATCCTTTCCGTAACCGTCGTCTTGCCGGCATCGATATGGGCGACGATACCGATATTTCTTATTCTGGCGAGTTTTGACCGGGGCGGCATCACGCAACTTCCTATGGTGCTTTCTGGGCCTGGAGAATCAACTCCCTGTTGGCCGAGAAGGCCTGGCGGGTGTCGATATGCCCCTTGATGGAATCGATCTCTTTTCCGGCCACCAGGATCTTGACCCTTTCTATAACCGGGATGTTCTCCGTGAGGGTGTTGGTCAGGGAGTAGATGGTCGCCATTTCGGCGGCACTGCCACCGGGGTGGTTCTTCAGCAGATTTCTGTTGAAAGTTACGTAGGCGGTGCCATTGTCGATCCTGACGCCGGTGACCCCGACCTTTTCCGGAAAGGTGTTGACCAGGCCGGTCCGGGAACCGTCGAGGAGTGTTTTCACGAGTTCCCGCGCCGCATTTTCCGGCGTATCTTCCTTCGGGACATAGCGTTTTTCCGGAGCGAGGAAACGCTCGTTCGCATCGGAAAAATAGACCGTCACCTCATTCTTCTCCTTTTTCCTGGCCCCGGCGCCCTGGCCGCCCACGGGCGGGTAGACATAATCGAACAGGGTGAGAAAGAAAAATACCAGGAAGCCCACCAGCACCGTGATTACAAAGATGAGAACGGATTTCTTCATCTTTTTCTTCTGCTGTTTGCTCTTGACCGTAGCGGTACGCAACTGTTTCTTCGAGGCCATGCAATACTCCCAAAAAGGTCGATAAACGTAGGTTATTTTACCGACCCTGTCAAGGAAAGATAGAATTTTAGAATTTTCGGAACATCTTCCGGCCCGGTGCCGGGATGGAGAAATATATCTCCCGAAGGCCGTTGATTGCCGGCGGATTTCTTGTTCGTGCCCCTCAGGTCTCCAGCAGCGGCAAGGCTTTCCTGGCCTTCGTACCGAATTCCGATTGGGGGGAAAGCCGGATCACCGTCTCGTAAGCCTGCCTGGCCTCCCTGTTTTTTCTCTGTTTCTGATAGGACTCACCCAGCCAGTAATAGGCCTCTACCAGCACCGGCGCCAGTTCCGTCGCCTTCTTCAGATGGAAAACGGCGGCCTCCGAATCGCCCTGGGCGAGTTTCACCTTGCCCGTCTCCATTTCGATCAGCGGTATCAGTTCCCTCCGGGTGTCTTTAGTACCCGCCTCCTGATATTTTTCCAGGGCCTTGAGATAATCCCCGCGCCGAGAATAGGCCTTACCCAGATTGTAGAGACTCAGCGCCGGAGTTTCATAAAGGACGTCGGCCAAAGCCTTGTTGAAGGCCTGGATGGCCAGGTCATACTTACCCTGGGAGTAATAAATCGTACCCAGCAGATTATACGCCGTTGAATAATCCTTTTTTAGACGCACCGCTTTTTCCGCCGCCGCCGCCGCCAGTTCGTTATGTCCCTTCCCATAATAAGCGATCGCCAGATAATAATGGATCCGGGGGTTATCCGGGTTGTTTTTCTCCGCCGCCAGCAGTTCCTTGAGAGCGGCGGTGTAATCCCCCGCCTCGACGTAGGCGCTGCCGAGATTCAGGTGTGATTCCGCACGCTCCCGGCGTTTTTGCGCTCCCGTGGTGCAGGCGGCCAGTAAGGCAAGTACCGTCAGACCCACCAGAAGCGCCAGAAAAGGAAACCGGATCTTCGGTTTTCCGGAGCTGTCGCCGGGAGTTATCATTCATCCTCCTTGGCGGCGGATCCGTTTATCCACCAGTCGCTTTTGTCTTGGAACCACCACGCCGAGGAATCCGTTTTCAGGATGTTTTGGGCAAGCCGTTTGCCGTTCTCCGTACAGAGACGCTTAATGGCGAAAGAGATCCATTCCTTACTGTATTTGTTGCCCAGATCGCCGTATTCCTTAAGCTGTACGATCAGCGCCAGTTGATCGGCGTCATGGGCGATCCCGGCCTCCCTGGTTTCCCTGGCGTTGAACTCCCGGATCGCGGCGGTGATGTCCTCCCCGAAGGGCAGCGTCTCCGTCAGCTCCGCCACCGCCTTTTCCTCGTCAACCCGGACATATTTTTTGTTGACATAATTCATGTCCCCCGTTCTGGCCTCCGGCAGGTCATGGAAAAGGCAGATCTTGAGGACCCGCTGCTCATCCGCCTGGGGATCCAGTCGACAGAGGACATAACCGATATAGATCGTCCTGAGGATGTGTTCGGCCACCGATTCACATCCTGACCCGAGAAACTGGTATCCCGACCGGGGCGTCTTCTGCAGCATCCCCACTTCAAAAAGAAAATTGGCGATATCTTTCATAAATACATTTCCGATAAACCATCACACCCGCGGGCGGGTGCAACAAAAGATGAAGTCATGCGGATACCTAACGATATTGTCACGGCGATATTTTCCGTTCCGACCTTCGCTATTCGGCTCCGCCAAACAACAAAATACCTCCCGGCAGTGACAAAAACACCCCAGGCCTTCAATCCTGGGGCGACCGCTTCAGAATCATGATCCGGTTTTCCATCATCTTGACTACCTTTCGGATTTGATTCTGGAGCGCCGCCACCCCTTCCGGCCGCAGCGACAGCAGACTGTTCAACTGTTCATGCCAGTGTTCGACAACAGCTATTTCCTGTTCCCGCAGCTTTTTGTTGAATCTGGTCTGCATTTCCCTGAGCAATGCCTCCGAGGTTCTGTCGTTCATCGTTATCCCTCCGCCCGTCAAGATACATCCCGAATACCGGTTCGTCTTATATCAATTGGGCGGTTCCTTGCAACTACGAATTTTCTCAGAAAACACCTTGACACCCGGCGCTCATTCATATATATACCCTTCGCGTTTCAACTAATTTTCTTCAGAATATCGCTTCTTGATTATTCCGGAAATGATACGCGCCTTAGGAACCAATATGCGGGTTGGATTCATCTCGTCCGGGGAGCGCCCTTGTGGGCTGTGCGCGGACGCGGAAGACCCGCGTCAGGTAATACAAATTCTTTTCAAAAGGGAGGTAGTGTTATGGCGTTAGATTTCAGTTTTACAGAAGAGCAAAGGATGCTCGAGGATTCAGTTTACAAGTGGGCGACGACCTGGCTCGAACCCCAAATGGAACATGCCTACGAGATCGACGAAATGCCCAAAGACCTGTTCAAGCAGACCGGCGATCTCGGCATCAACGGTATCGTATTCGAGGAGAAGTACGGCGGTGCCGCGCTTGGTTACGTGGAAACCCTGCTGGCCTATGAGACCATCGCCCGGGTAAGCAACGCCCTGTCGATGACCGTCGGCGCGAGCCAGACCCTGTGCTTCGACAACTTCCGGAGAAACGCAACGGAAGAGCAGAAACTGCATGTTCTTCCCAAGTCCTGTACGGGCGAATGGATCGGCTGCCTCGGCATCACCGAGCCCAATGCCGGTTCCGACGCCATGGGCATGGCCACCAAGGCGGAGAAGAAGGGCGACCGTTACATCATCAACGGCAGCAAGATCTTCATCACCAACGGTCCTGTGGCCGACTTCATGGTATTCTATGCCAAGACGGATCCCGCCGCGGGTCCCAAGGGCATCTCGACCTTCTTCTTCGAGACCGCCGAGCCCAAGAAAAAGGGTCAGGTGAAATTCGAGAAGATCAAGAAGTGGGGTATGAGAACCTCCCCCACGGCGCTGGTAACCTTCGAAGACATGGAACTCCCCGAAGAGAACCTCATCGGCGGCCTGAACAAGGGCGTCGCCGTTCTCACCAGCGGCCTCTGCACGGAGCGCATCACCCTGTCCGGCTGTACGCTCGGCGGCCAGAGAACCTGCCTCGAGCTCTCCCTGAAGTATGCGAAAGAGAGAGTCCAGTTCGGCAAACCCATCGCCTCCTTCCAGTCCATTCAGGAAAAGCTGGCGAACATGTACTGCAACTACAAGGCCGGCAAGTTCCTGGCCTACAGCGCCGCCGCCTACTGCGACAGCCTGACCAACAAGTCGGGCGGCAAGGGCACGGACCTGGACCGCATGGCCGCCGCCTCGTTGCTGTTCAACGGCGAAGTGGGCACCAAGACCGGTCTGGATGCCATTCAGATCCACGGCGGTTACGGCTACACGACGGAATACGCCATCTCCCGTCACTTCCTGGATCAGAAACTGTGGGAAATCGGCGCCGGTACGTCGGAAATCCGCCGCATGATCATCGCCCGCGAGCTCCTGAGAGACGACTTCAAGAGCGGTCTGTAATCACATCCGAGCAGTTCACTGGAACAAGCGTTCCCGGAAATGCCATGGCCGGACCCGGCCATGGCATTTTTTTCCCCGGGGACGGGAGCAGCGGCAAGACCTGCCCCCTTTCCCGCATCATCTTCTCCTGTTGATCTTGCCCCGCTTCTGTTCGTACATCAAGGTGTCCGCCGCCGACATCATCTGATCCAGTGTCATGTAGTTATTCGGATCATAAACGAAGGTGCCCCAGCTTATCGCCAGCTTATATTGCCGGGATGCCATGGCGTTCCATTCCTCAATGTTCCGTTGCAGCCGCTGGGACAGCACCTCCGGATTCAAATCCATCATATCGATGGCCAAAACCGCGAATTCGTCTCCGCCCACACGGGCGATGATGTCGGACACCCGGAAGGTGTGCCGCAACAGGTTCGCCGCGTCGATCAGGACCCGGTCGCCCTTTGCATGACCGAGATTGTCGTTGATCCATTTCATCCCATCGACATCGATAAAGGACAGCATCATGGGCCGTTTTCCCCGGTGGGCCGCCCGGAGCTGCTGCTCCGCCAGGGTGATGAAGCCGCGCCGGTTGTAGAGACCGGTAAGCTGGTCACGGAGCGACATCTCACGGATCTCCTCCTCCATCCGCTTACGCTCGGTTATGTCACGGAATATCCCCCGGAATCCCGTCGGACTTCCCGCGGAGTCACGAACCAGGGAAATAGAGGTCTCCACTATGAGCCGCTCTCCTCCTTTGCGTATGAGTTCCCAGTCGAAGGCCTTTGTCGGCCTGCCGGTTTTGTAAACATTATTGAAGGCGGAAAGCACCTTGCGGCAGTTTTCGTTGTCCATGAGCCGCCGGTAGCTCATCCCGGTCAGCTCTTCCTGGGAGTAGGCGAGCATCCTGGCCGCCGCGGGATTGCAAAATGTCATGTTGCCCCTGATGTCCACCTCGAAGTAGCCGTCTTCGATCGTCTCAATAATGTTACGATAACGTTCTTCGCTTCTCTGCAGGGCTTCTTCCGCCTGTTTGCGGCTGGTGATGTCCCTCACCAGGGCCTGGATGAGGACATCTTCCCTGATCCTGACGGCATTCAGACTTACCTCGCTGTCAAACAAAGTCCCGTCATAGCGGCGATGCCGCCACTCGAAGAACTGCGGCACCCCGGATAGCGCCGCCTCCATCTGCCGCTTCGCCTTGACGTCGCTGGGAAGGCCGTCGGGTTGAAAGGGCGGGGAAAATTCATAGGGATAACTGCCGACAAGCTGCTGACGGTGGCAGCCGAACATTTTTGTGGCGACTTCGTTGCAGTCGATGAATTTCATGTCCTTCATGATCAATACGCCGTCATTGGCATTATTGAAGAGGATCCGGTATCGCTCCTCGCTTGCGCGCAAGTTCTCTTCAACCGCCTTACGCTCGGTGATATTTATGGAATTTCCCAGAATCGCCGGTTTCCCCTCATAGACGATGGCCGTAACCGTCTCCATAATCCAGTGCGTCTCCCCCTGCTTGGTCTTGATCCTGAATTCATAGGGAGTGGTCGACTCGCCTTTGAGCATGGCCCGGGTATTGATTCTCGTCCGTTCCCGGTCTTCCGGGATTACCAGGATCCCGGCCTGCTGTCCCGTGAGTTCTTCTCTTGAATAACCGGCGAAGGAAGCGGCATTGTCGTTGATAAAACGGAACTTCCCTTCCTGAACCACATAGACGCCGGCAAAGGATTTCTCCGCCAGGGTGCGGTAAAGGTCCTCCGCATCCCGGAGCGCTTCCTCCGCCTGTTTCTGATCCGTTATGTCTTCCAGCGTTTCCAGGGCACCGACGAGTCGTCCGGACAAATCCGTGATACTGGCGCCGGTAAAACGCAGCCATTTTCCCCGGTCGCCGAGATGGGGGAAAAAATCCACCACTTCGTAGGCCCCGTCGATGAGTCCGGACTTTCTACATTTTTCCCGGTAACGTCGGGAAATGGCGTCCAGGTCGCCATCCAAAAGCAGATCGGCCAGGCAGGCGCGTGGGGTAAGGTAGAACGCCCGCCATTGCTGGGTGGTGCCCAGTACCTCCGCGGCCTTGATGGCGCTCAACTCTTCCAGGGCCCGATTCCAGAACATTATCCGGTGATGGACATCGATGACAAAGGTTGGAATCGACAAACCATTGACGATACTGAACAATATCCTCTCGTTCTCCCGGAGGGCCTTCGCCGCGTCCCGACGTTCGGTAATATCCCGGCCGATACCGTAACGGCCCACGGAACTGCCCATTCGGTCGTAAAGGGTCGTAACGAGAAACTCCACCGGGATCTTCTTTCCCGTCCGGTGAAGGACATTCACTTCATAGGGCGCGCTGTTCTCACCCTTCATGCCCAGCTTGAATCTTTCCCGGACATACTCCTTGCTTTCGGAATCGACGACATCGGTAAACGGCCTTCCCATCAATTCCGAAGCCTCATAACCCGTGGTCTCCACAAATTGGGGGTTGACATAGGTAAACAGCCCCCTGCGGTCCACGGTATAGATCAGGTCTCGCGTGGATTCGATCAAGGTCCGGTAGAGATGCTCCCGGTCAATGCAAGCAGCTCGATCGTCTATAGCACCAGGCATTCTTTTCTCCGCATTTAGAAAAATTTCCGCATAATTTCAGACCCTTGCCTCTATTTTTCGAATTATATGGCATAATGATGATGAAATTTCAACAGGAATATCTTCTGCAGCTTCAAGGAAACTGCGGGTTTGACATTTACGCAAATATCGGTTAACAGTGCGGAGCCACAAACAACCGTAAAAACAAGACCAAAGGGTAAATCATGAAGGTAAAACCAGCCGCGGCGACCGGCGCCGGAGGGAAACAGTCGACGATCCGCGGCAGATGAAGAACCACCTCTTCCTTTTGATTTTTTTCCTCATTCTCCTCCTGGGCGGCGGCGGTTTGCAGGCCCGGGAGGATACGGCCTACCTCTCTTTCCGCAAGTCCGCCCGGGTCGCGGCGGGAACGACGGTTTATACCGTAAAGAAGGGGGAGTGGCTCCTCGATATTGTCCGCCGGGTGACGGGGGAGAAGAAAAACCGTTTGGCGATCATCCGGAAATACAACCCGGAGATCAAGGACGTAAACCGCATTTATCCAGGGCAGAAGATCATCCTGCCCGTCAAGATCAAGGCGGCGTCTTCCCCGGTTCCCGACCAGGCAAAGACCTCCCCGCCCGCGGACGTGAGGAAAATGGCGCTCTTGACCGGGGCGGAAGTCTTACCTTCGCGAGATAAATGGTCCCTGATCCGGCATGTCCTGGCCCGTATCGGGGCCACTGTTACGGTCAAAGGTAAATACTATCTACCCCTGAACGGACTGGGACACTTGAACATCGACTGTCAAAAGATTCCCCTGGTGGAATTTGCCGACCGGGAGATGGTCTTCATCGATTTTACCGGGCAGATACCCGACCATATCCGGGAGCTTGTCCGGCAGTCATGGAAAAACATCTCGGTGTTGAAAGTTGATCCCCATCTCACCGCACCGGAGATTCTCGCCGCGGTTATCGGGGTTTCGGGAAGCCACGCCATGCAGCGTCAGACCCGGCCGTTGAAGATCGGCACCCCGGAGGTCCTGCAGTTTCATCCGGATTGGACGATCTCCCCCCGCACCCCTCTCCCGGGGGGGACCGGCTATAATATCGCCCTGTGGTTGCGAAAGGAACAAGCCCCGGCCCTGCCGGAAACGATCAAAAAATACGCCGCCACCCAGGGGTGGGAAATCATAGAAACGGCATCAGAAAAGCTGCTCTCTCCCACACCGGAGAAGAGCTATCGGCCTCAGCCGGTGCCGCAGCTGTCTTCGTCATCCCTGCCCGAGACGGCCGGCGATCTCTTTCAAAGACTCAACTGCACCGTTTCTCGAAACGCCCCGCTGAAGATCTTCGATTCCCGGCGCGACGGCTTCGATCTTATCATCAAGGCCGAGATGTTGATTTCCCGGGGAGAGAAAAAGCTGGTCTTTTTCAACCGCCGCCTGCCCAATCAGTTCCTCGAGATTCTCAAGAGCGACAACACGGCGGTGATCGTTCCCGGCAGTGGCGAGACAAGGCGGTCCTTCCTGGAGAGATCATGCCGTTCCCTGGGAATCGTTCATGAATCCGGCATTTTTTTACTGCCGCTGGCGGCGACAGGCGACTTGTCCTCCGTGTCCTTAGTTTTGTCGGGGATCAAGATCTCCCCGGAGACCGGCAGCTCAATTTACCTCATCGAAAACGACCCCGGAGAAGCCCTGAACGGCTACCTTTCCCAGGCTCTGGGCGTATTGGTTATAAGATATTGATCGTCAAGGCCGTTTCGCTCTTTTCCGGCGGGCTCGACAGTATCCTCGCCGTGAAAATCATCCAGGACCAGGGTATCTCCGTGGCGGGGTTGACCTTCAGCACCCCCTTCTTTTCCGCCGAGAAGGCGCAAACGACCGCCGCCCGTATCGGTCTGCCTCTCCGGGTCTTCGATCTGACCACCGCCCACCTCGCCATGCTCAAAGCACCAAGGTACGGTTACGGGAAAAACATGAATCCCTGCATCGATTGCCACACCCTGATGATCCATACGGCCGGAAAGATCATGGCGGAAACGGGGGCGGATTTTATCATCACAGGCGAGGTGCTGGGCCAGCGACCCATGTCGCAGACCCGGCAATCCCTCCACATCGTGGCGAAGAATTCGGGCTACGGAGATTATGTCCTCCGGCCGCTGAGTGCCCGTCTCCTTCCGGAAAGCGAGCCGGAAAGGTCGGGAAAGGTCAACCGCGGGCTCCTCCTGTCCATACAGGGCCGGAGCCGTAAGCCCCAGATGGAATTGGCGGCGCACTACGGCATCCAATATTATCCCCCACCGGCCGGCGGCTGCCTGTTGACGGACCCGATGTTTTCCCGGCGGCTGAAGGACCTGTTCGTCAATCAGCCGGACCCCGCCCCGCGGGACATGGAGCTACTCAAATACGGACGTCATTTCCGCCTCGCTGCCGCGGTCAAGGTGATCGTGGGTAGGAACGAAAGAGACAATCTCGCCCTCCAGACCCTGATTCGGGAAGGTGATGCGGTCCTGAAGATGGTGGATGTTCCCGGGCCGCTGGTCCTCGTCCCCGGCGGCGGCTCCGAAGAGGATCTACGCCGGGCGGCCCGGCTTTGCGTCCTTTACAGCGACGCCCCGCCGGACCGGGAAAGTTCGGTCAAGGCCACCGTCGCCGGAAAGACTACCCTGCTCACTGTTTCGGCCGCCGACCGGGACGAAGCGGCCAGAGCGATATTATAAACACCGTGAGGACATATTAATTATGCTGCCCCTGGAGGAAATGGAGGTTATTGATCTTGCCCAGATGTTGCCCGGGGGGCTCTGTACCCAGATCCTCGCCGATCTGGGCGCCCTGGTGATCAAAGTGGAGAATCCCGGCACCGGTGACGGCTTCCGAAACGCCCCGCCGCAAATCGGTACGAACGGGAGTTTCTTTCATATCCTGAACCGGAACAAAAAAAGCCTCACCCTGAACATCAAGACCATGGAAGGACGCGAGATAATCCGTCGTCTGGCGAGCCGCGCCGACGTCATCGTCGAAAACGCCCGGCCCGGCACCATGGCCAAGATCGGCCTGGGATATGAAGATCTGCGCCTCTTGAATCCCCGGCTGATCTATTGTTCCTTGACGGGCTTCGGTCAGACCGGGCCCTATTGCCACCGCCCCGCCCACGACATCAACATCCTGGCCGTTTCCGGGATCCTCTCGCTCCTGGGGGAAAGGGGACGCCCTCCCATCGTCCCCGCCATCATGATCTCCGGGGCCGGGGGAGGCGGATTGAACGCCGCCATCGGCATCCTCTCCGCCCTCCTGCGCCGGGAACGGACCGGGACGGGACAGTACCTCGATGTCTCGATTCTTGACGGTTTGAGTCCCTTCCTGGCGCTGATGATGGCCGAGTATTTCGCCCGGCGGGAAGACCCGGTACGGGGGGAGTCCCGACTGGGCGGCGGTTATGCCTGCTACAATATCTATGAAACCCGGGACGGAAAATTTCTCTCCCTTGGCTGCCTGGAAGAGAAATTCTGGCGGGCATTGTGCGTCTGCCTCGGCAAAGAGGAATTCATCGGGGATCTGAACGCCCCCCTGCCCCGGCAGACGGAGATGATCGTGGAATTCCGGCGGATCTTCATGCAGAAGGACCGCCGGGAATGGCTCACGATCCTGGAAGGTTACGATGTCTGCTACGCCCCCGTCAACACCCTGGCGGAGGCATGTGCGGACCCACAGGTCCGGGAGCGGGGGCTGTGGTTCCAAGCCGAGCATCCGGTAGACGGTCCTGTCCCCCAGCAGGCCTTTCCCGTCAAATTCTCCGCTGCGCAACCGGGATGGCGAAATCCGCCGCCGCTCCTCGGTCAGCATACCGGGGAAATTCTGGCCCGTCTCGGCTACGATGCCGCCGCCCGTGAAGATCTGCGGGCCCGGGGGATTATCTGATGTCCGGGTCCGTCACATCGATCTGCCGGGGGGTCATCTCCCGGAGGGCGTAATCGAGATAGATCCTTTCCGCCATGAACAGTTCGAACAGATCCGCATCGATGTGCCGCGCTTCCACCATGCTCCTCAGGATAGCGAGGGCCTCGGAAAGGGTGTTGGCCCGTTTGTAGGGACGATCACCGGCCGTGAGGGCCTCGAACACATCGGCAAGGGCGATGATGCGCGACTGGAGGGGAATTTCGTCTCCCTTCACCCCGCGGGGATAACCGGAGCCGTCGAGTTTTTCATGGTGTGACCCGGCAAATTCGGGAATATTTTTCAGCCGTTTGGGAAAAGGGAGCTGGCTGAGGAGCTTATGGGTCACCGCCGCATGGTTGTTCACGACCTGCCGCTCCTCGTTCGTCAGGGTGCCGCGAAAAACGGCGAGGTTCCTGCACTCCTCTTCGGTAATGAAATCCTTCTCCCGTCCGCCCTGCTTCCATTTCCGGCCCGCTATCTCCCGCAGCCGGGCGATATCTTCCGGTCTTGTCGGCACCGCCCCGGTGTTCAGCATTGCCAGAAAATCCAACTCCTCCCCCAACTGCCGGGTAAAGCCGTCATCTTCCGGCACGGCCTGCCGCCCTCCCTCCGGGGCCCCCTCCCCCCGGCGCAACAGTGCCAGTTCGTGGTCTCTGACGAGAACCTCCCCCCGGACCCGGATCATCTCCATCCGGTCAAAGGCCGCCGTCAGCTTGGTCGCCTTGTCGATAATCTCCTCGGGGGTGGTTATCTTCCCCACATCATGCAACCAGGCCGCCATCCGCAGTTCCTTTAATTGATCGTCGGTAAACCGCACCTGGGAAAAAGGACCCTCCCGGGCCCTGTTGACCGCTTCCGCCAACAGCATCGTGATATCCGCCACACGCCGGATATGCCCGCCGGTGTAAGGGGACTTCTCATCGATGGCCAGGGCGATGGTTTTGACAAAGGACTCCAGGAGGTCTTCGAGGTTTTTGATCAACCGGTTTTGGGAAAGGGCGACGGCGGCCTGGGAGGCAAATGATTCGGTGATCATGACGCTCTCCCGGGAAAACGGCCGCACCATTCCCGTCCTCTCATCTTTGGCGTTGAGCAGTTGGAGGACCCCGATCATCTCCTCTTCATGATTTTTCATAGGGACCACCAGCATCGACTGGGAGCGGTAACCCGTCCGGGCATCGAATTCCCGGGTACCCTGGAAATTGAATCCCGCGGCATTGTACACATCGGGGATATTGACAACCTTCCCGGTCAGGGCCGCATAGGCCGAAACATTGGCCGTGTTCCCCCCGCCCCTCTCCGTGTGCAACGGTACGGGCGGCCAATCGATCCGTTCTCCCGCGCCACCCTTCCGGATATCCAGCGTCTTGTTATAAATGATGGCGAATTCCAGAGAGCCGCCGTCCTCGGAGAGGGTGTACAGGGTTCCCCCATCCGCCGCGGTCAGATTGCAGGCCTCGTCGATGATCATCTCCAGCAGCCGGTTCACGTCCCTCTGGGCGGAGAGGGCAACGCCGATTTTCGTCAACCGCTCGATGAAATTCAGGGATTTTGTATCTGCCGTGCCTTTCATGTCCTCATCATATCATCGGACAGCAACGCAGGAAAGCCTTTTTTCAAGACGGGCCTTGAGGCTGACGATTTCCCGCCCCGAGAAACACGCCTTACCCGCGGTGCGGGAATCCAGCATTTTGCCCGGGATGAAGCGTTGGAGCACATATTTCGGCGCCGCCTTCACGAGGTCGGCCATGGCCAGGACGTCCCCGGCGGTGAGGAGAGAAGGTACCAGCGTCGTCCGGAATTCATGGCCGATGCCGGAGCCGGTGATCAGGGAAACACTCCTTTCGATATCATCGGTCTTTACGTCGGTGCGGACGATGGCGGGATACCGGTCCAGGGGGCCCTTCAAATCCATGGCGACATAATCCACCAGCCCGGCGGCCAGCAGCCTTGCCAGCACCACCGGCGCGGAACCATTGGTGTCGAGCTTCACCAAAAATCCCATTGCCTTGATGTCTTTCATGAATTCGAAAAGGTCGCCCTGCATGGTCGGCTCGCCCCCGGTCACGACGACGGCATCGAGTTTTCCCCGGCGTCCGGCGAGAAATTCAAGAATGTCCCCAGCGGGTATCGTCGCCCCGAACCGGCGGGGGTCCACCAGTTCGGGATTGTGACAGTAAGGACAGCGAAAATTGCATCCCTGGGTGAACACCACGGCACTGATCATGCCGGGGTAGTCGATGAGGGAGAACTTCTGGAAACCACCGATCTTCATGCCGGAACGCGGTAGGTTTGCCGGAGGCGGTACTCTTCCTGTTTGCCCTTGTTCCACTGCTTCACCGGACGGAGGTAGCCCACAACCCGGGAATAAACCTCGCAGTCGGCGCGACATTCCGGGCAGACATGCCGCTCCCCCCTGAGGTACCCGTGGGCGGGACAGACGCTGAAGGTGGGGGTGAAGGTGATATAGGGGAGCCGGTACCCGGTGCAGACCTTGCGGATCAGACCGCGTACCGCGGCGGGATCGTCGATCCGCTCCCCCGCAAAGACATGAAATACCGTACCGCCGGTATACTTGGTCTGGATGCCGTCCTGGATCTCCAGGGCGGCAAAGATATCGTCCGTGTAGTTCACGGGCAGTTGGGTGGAGTTGGTGTAGAAGGGTTCCGCCCGTTGACTCCGGAAGGCCTCCTCGTTGGCGCATATTGCCTCAGGGTACCGCTGCTTGTCCATCCGGGCCAGGCGATAGGAGGTTCCCTCCGCCGGCGTGGATTCCAGGTTGTAGTTGTTTCCCGTGGCCTTCTGGAAGGCAATGAGCCTTCCCCTCATGAAATCCAGGGTTCTTTTCGCAAACTCCTGGCCGGCGGGGGTTCCGATGTTCTGTCCCAGGAGGTTTTCACAGGCCTCGTTCATCCCCACCAGACCGATGGTGGAGAAATGGTTCTTCCAGTATTCGCCGAAACGCTCCTTGATCGTCCGGAGGTAGTATTTGGTGTAGGGATACAGATTGCCGTCGGTGAACTTCTCCAGGACCTTGCGCTTTGTCTCCAGGGCATCCCGGGCAATGGTCATCAACCTTTCCAGTCGTTGCATAAATTCGCCTTCCGATCCCGCCAGATGGCCGAGGCGGGGCATGTTGACGGTGATGACGCCGATGGAGCCGGTGAGGGGATGGGAACCGAAGAGCCCCCCACCCCGCTTTTCCAGCTCCCGGTTGTCGATCCGCAGCCGGCAGCACATGCTCCGGGCATCCTCGGGACTCATGTCGGAGTTGATGAAATTGGAAAAATAGGGGACGCCGTACTTGGCCGTCATCTCCCAGAGGCCGTCGAGATTACGGTCCTCCCATTGGAAATCCCGGGTGATATTGTAGGTCGGAATGGGAAAGGTGAAGACCCGCCCCTTGGCATCACCCGCCGCCATGACCTCCAGAAAGGCCTTGTTGAAGAGATTCATTTCTTCCTGAAACTCGCCGTAAACCTCCGTCTGGGGAATGCCGCCGATGATGACATGCTGATCCGCAAGATGGCGGGGAACGGTGACGTCAAGGGTGACATTGGTAAAGGGCGTCTGAAATCCCACCCGGGTGGGGACGTTGATGTTGAAGATAAATTCCTGCAGAACCTGTCTGATCTCTTTATAATTCAGCTCGTCATAGCGGATGAAGGGGGCGAGCAGAGTGTCGAAATTGGAAAACGCCTGGGCGCCGGCCGCCTCCCCCTGGAGGGTGTAGAAGAAATTCACCACCTGCCCCAGGATGCTCCGGAGATGGCGCGCCGGTTTGCTTTCCACCTTGCCCGAAACCCCCTTGAAACCCTCCAGAAGCAGGTCGTAAAGGTCCCAGCCGACGCAATAGACGGAGAGGAGACTCAGGTCATGGATATGAAAATCGCCCTCCATATGGGCCTTCCGGACCTCCGGGGAATAGATCTCGTTGAGCCAGTAAACCTTGCTTACCTCCGAGGAGATGTAGTTGTTCAAACCCTGGAGGGAATAATCCATATTGCTGTTCTCGTGAACCTTCCAGTCGATCTTCTTGAGGTACTGGTCAACGAGATCCACTTCCATCTTGTTCGTGATATCCCGGAGGCGGGCATGCTGATCCCGGTAAATGATATAGGCCTTGGCGGTGCGCCGGTAGGGCGAATCCAGGAGGACCTCTTCGACGATATCCTGAACCTCCTCCACTGTCATGATTTTGCTGTCGAAAAGACGTTCCGCCAGGTTCAGGACCTTGATGGTCATCTTCCTGGCAACCTGGATGTCGAATTCCCCGGTGGCGGCACCGGCCTTGGCTATGGCGTTCGTTATTTTTTCCGCCCTGAACTTGACCAGACGGCCGTCACGCTTGCGGATCTTGCTATGCATTTATCCCTCCCTGTCTCATGCGCATCTCCGGTTCATGATAATTTGTTCTCAATATATTGTGGCAGGTG
>DAOTJR010000010.1:0-78899 GCA_035448805.1 Syntrophales bacterium | reverse complement strand
AAATGACCAGCTTCACGAAGAACCAGATTCTCCTCCAGGCGGGCACGGCCATGCTTTCCCAGGCCAACCAGGCCCCGCAGATGATCATGTCGCTGTTCAAATAACTTCGCGAAGCGACACTTTTACCGGGAAACCCCGCCGCGCAAGCTGCGGGGTTTCCTTTGGCAATGATCTTGCTAAATAGATATTCAGATTAAAGTAATGGGCAAAATTTTCCGATGCTAAAGGTAAGGACAGCCCGACCTTGAATACCTGCCGGAGGTAGATTTCAGATGAGTTCGAGTACCAACCTGATCAGCGGTCTTTCCAGCGGTTTCGATTGGCAGACGATGATCACCAAACTCATCGCCATCGATCATCGGCGGGTGGATACCGTCAGCAACAAGAAGACATCGGACGCCGGTAAACTCACCGAATGGCAATCCTTCAACAGCAAGCTCCTCAGCCTCAAGACCGCGGCCGTCAATCTCAAGACCCCCGAGGCCTTCTCGGTCTTCAAGGCGAACGCGACCACCGACAGCGCCACCGTTAAGGCCGGGGACATCCTTTCCGTGTCCGTTTCGGAAACGGCATCCCTCGGCAAATACTCCCTGAAGGTCAACAGCCTCGCCACGGCGGAAAAGCTTTCCTCCGCGTCTTTTACATCTCCCGGCAGCGCCCTGGGTGCGGACTATGCCGGAGAGATCCTCATTAACGGCGCCGCCGTCGCCGTCGCCGCCACCGACACCCTGGCCAATCTCCGCGACAAGATCAACAGCGCCAACACCGGTGCCGCCCCGACGGGCGTAACCGCCAGTATCGTCAATTACGGCGGGAACGACTACCGCCTTTTTCTGACCAGCGACCGCACCGGTGCCGCCGGGATCAGTCTGGCAAACGGCGGTGCCGACGACCTTCTCAACCGTCTGGGCTTCACGGATACCGGCCGCACCGTGAAGAATCATCTCCCCGGCGGGGACCGGACGGACCGCTTCAGCGCCGCGAATGTCGCCATCGCCTCCCTGCTGGGCCTAAGCGCCGGGCAAAGCGCCGCCGCCGGCGAGATCGTCATCAACGGTCAGGAGATCGACGCCATCGACCTCAAGACCGATACGTTGTTGAGCATCCAGACCAAGCTGGAGGCCGCCGGTTTGACCGCCGCGATCACCAGCGAAACGGTCGACGGGGCGACCGTTTACCGCCTCATGGTCGCCGGCGGCACCAATACCTATACGGATAAAAACAACATCCTGGAGACCCTGGGCTTCCTCAGGGCCGGCGTCGCGGATGTTTACGGGGTCACCGGTGATACCGCCAATACCACCGGCGGGGCCGCCGTCACCCGCGACACCCTGATCAAGGACATCGACGGTTACACCGGCTATCTGGATACCGATTACATCCACCTCGCGGGCAAAGACAGCAACGGCGTCGATGTATCCGACGACTCCTTCGCTCTTTCCGACACGACCACCCTGGGAGATTTCCTCGACAAGCTGGAAACGGTCTTTGGCAACGTCACGGCGACCATAACCGGTACCGGCCGGCTGCAGGTCACCGCCAACTCCCCCGGCGTTAGCCCCCTGTCGGTGCAGATCAGCGTCAAGGATGCCGGAGGCGCAGACGACGGCACCCTGAGATTTGACACGGACGGCGACCTGGGCAGCGCCGCCAGTATTCGCAGGCGACAGATCACCGCCGGCGCGGACGCCTCCCTTACCGTGGACGGGGAGGACATCACCCGGACATCGAACACCATCGACGATGTCATCACCGGCGTCACCCTCAATCTGGCCAAGGCGGATCCGGAGACGACCGTCTCCCTGGACATCGTCCGGGACATCGATGCGGTCATGACGAAGATCAGCGCCTTTGTGACGAGCTATAACAGCGTCTTCTCCTATATCGGGGCCCAGAGTTCCTACGACGCCGTCAACAAAAAGGCCGGCGGCGTCCTCTTTGCGGACGGCACCCTGTTCTCCGTAAAGAACGACCTGTCGACGACCCTGCTGCAAAGCGTCTGGGGTGTGGAGTCATCCTTTTCCACTCTGGGGCTGGTGGGCGTCAACGTGGATAAGGAGGGGCAGCTCTCCATCGACAATACCGTGCTGAAGCGCAACCTGACCAACAACTTCAGCGACGTCCAAAAACTCTTCACCGTCAACGGCGCCACCGATACGGGCGTCCTGCAGTACATCTCCAATCTCCATACCACCAGGCAGGGTGATTACCTGGTGCATATCGACACCGCCGCCACCCGGAGCACCTCCGCTCCGTCCGACAATACGGCGTTAGCCGCGGACGAGACGCTGACCATCGTCGAGGGGAGCAAAACGGCAACCATCGCCCTTACCTCCGGCATGACCATGCAGCAGATAGCGGCCGCGGTGAACAGCGAGCTGGCCGCGGTGTATACCCAGGTACTGGCCGGCGGCGAGGCGCTGTATGCCGATGCGGGCCGGACCGCCACGATCACCGCCGCCACATCCTGGCAGGACATCTACGACAGCGGCGGCGTCTCGGCGGGCCTCGTCGCCGGCGATACCATCACCTTTTCGGGGACGGCGCGGAACGGCGCCGGCATCAGCGGTTCCTACCGGATCAACGATGTCGCCGCGGATACGGTCCAGGGGCTTCTCGCCGCCATCGAGACGGCCTACGGCAACCAGGTGACGGCCGCCGTCGACGCCGCGGGCCGGATCGTCGTGACCGATAAAACGGCGGGGAGCAGCAACCTGTCCTTCTCCTTCGATCCCCTGCCCCACGCCCTCGATTTCGGGACCGTGACAACAGAAAATACCGGCGGTAAGCAGGGACGCTACGCCATGGATATCACCGCCACCGTGGACGGAGGCGGCCACCTGGTCCTTGCCCACAACAGCTACGGTTCCGCGGCGGCCTTCACCATTCATCAGGAAAATGACCTTCTCTGGACGGGCGGCGATCAAACCGTCGCCAACGGTCAGGATGTCACCGGCACCATCAACGGGGAAAAGGCCACGGGCACCGGACAGTTGCTCCGCGGCAGCGACGGCGAGGCCAACGTCGCCGGACTCGTGGTCAAATACACCGGCACCGCCACGGGAGACATCGGCAACGTCAAACTGACCCTGGGGGTCGCGGAACTGTTCGACCGCGCCCTGTTCAACATTACGGATTCCCTGACGGGGTATGTGAGCTTCAAACAGAATTCCCTCCGGAACAGCATCAGTGAATACGACAAACAGATCACCGATATGGAGGCCCGGCTCGAACGCAAGCGGGAACAGCTCCTCAACCGCTATATGCAGATGGAGTTGGCCCTCCAAAAGATACAGTCCCAGAGCAACTGGCTCTCGGGTCAGCTTAACGCCGCGGCGAACGGATGGAATTCATCGCAATCCTGAGGGAAGAAAGGAGAGGTGAGAGTATATGTATCAGAATGTTGCCTACACCTATCGCGAGGCGAACGTCTTGACGGCCAATCCGCTGAAGCTGGTCATCATGTGCTATGACGGCGCCATCAACAGCCTGAAGATCGCCCGGGAGGCATATCTGAAGAAAGACTACGAAACCAAGGCCAAGGCCCTGCAAAAGACACTGGATATCATCCACGAACTGGACGCCTCTTTGGACATGGAAAAGGGCGGGGATATCTCCAAAAATCTCCGGGGCCTGTACCTGTTTATGAACCAGGCGCTCATCGAAGCGGATCTGAAAAGAGACCTGAAGGTGTTCGACCGGATCATCGGCTTGCTGGAAGAGCTTTTATCGGCCTGGGCGGCCATCGGGGCGAACGGAGAGGCCAAGGCGCCGACGGCGGGCCGGGGTGAGCGGCCGGCCGGGATCCCGTTGTCCGTTGTCAAAACAACTCCCGTGGCCCGGACCTGGAGCGCATGAAATGACGCCCGGCGCCGTGAGGACCGCAAGCAGTCTCGATCCCGAGGTTCTTCTGGAACGTAAACTGAAGGCCTGCCGGCTGTTTCTTGCCACCACCACCAAACTGAAAGCGGCACTGGCCGAAGAGGAGGAGGGGGCGGCGGCCGGGCAGTTACTCCAGGATCGGGAGGAGTTGATCCGGGTCATCGGCATCCTGGATCACCTGATCGAGCGTGAAAGTCCTTCCCCTGTCGTCCGACAAAATGCCCCCGGGAACGCTTGCCGGAGGAAAATCCTGGAGACGCTCCAGGCGATCGAGATAGAAAATCAAGCCTGCGCAAGGTTGTCCGCCGCACGCCGGCGTGATCTGCTGGACCGATTGGCCGGCCTCCGGCAGCAGGGACAGGGGATCAAGGAATATTCGTCGCCCGGCGAAGGCCCGCCCAAGTTTATCAGCTGCAAATCCTGAGTTTCCTTCCATTCAAGTTTCAGCGCCAAATGCCGATTAATGAAGCAAGGGTATTTATTCACAAGGAGGTGAGATCATGAATACCGGAGCCGTAGAATCGTCATACCCCATGACGATTTATTCTAACGCGGGCGAGCAGAAAAAGCACGAGACGCCGGTGAAAAATTCGCTGGCCGGCGACCAGCGGGCAGGTGATGAGCAACTCTCGTTCATGGTCAAGCAGATGCAGGAGCACATCAAGCAAATGAATGTCAGCCTGGTGTTCAGCACTTACGGCAACCGGGGGGAAAAGGTCGCCGTGGTCGTCGCCGACAAGGAAACGGGGGAGGTGATCAGGGAGATCCCCCCCAAAGAGATCCAGAACCTGTATGCGCGGATGTCCGAACTGGCCGGCCTGATCTTCAACCGGCAGGTCTAGCCCGGGGGTGCGGCCGTTCCGGCGCCGCTAAGCCGGGGCGGCGCATGTCTGTTTCGCGAGTCTTTCCAGACCTTTGCCTTCTTCACTTCCCATCTCCTGAAGTTCCTGCCGGTGGTCGAGGATATCGAACTGGACATGATAGGCGGGCTCCTCCAAAACGATCTGATTTCCCATTCTGTTCGCCGCATTGATCAGGAGCGGCGCCCGCAGGTTGGCCGTGACGCGGAAGGGGTTGGAACGGATAGTGACGATGGCCAGCAGGGCGATGTCGTCCTTGTCCCTGATATCGAGAAACTCCAGCTCGCTTTCATAAACCGGCGGATCGTAATCCCTTTTTATCAACCGGGGGTTGACGACGACGAAGGCCACGGCGGGATCGTCCACTGCCTGCAGCCACCACAGCGGATTCCGGTCATCCCTGATCAACAGCACAAAACGGGTCAATCTCTCGAAGCCGAGAATGGCGCCTTTGATGTAGATGAATTCCTCTTCCGCAACTTCGATGGTCCCGAAACGCGATGTCTTGATCTTCATTTTTCCTTCTCCTTCCGCAAATGCCCCAGGATCTCGTCGAGGCTTATTTCCGCCGCCATGGCCGCCGCCTGGGTGTTTTGCTCCTGAATAAGCTCATAGATCTCGCTGCGGTGTACCGCCACCTGGCGGGGGGCCTCCACACCGATCCGCACCGAATTCCCCTTGATGTCCAAAACCGTGACTTTTATTTCACTGCCGATGTTTACCGCTTCTCCCAACTTCCTTGTCAGGATCAACATGTTCAGGCCTCCGTCATTTGAGAAAATTCAAGATCGTATTGTTCTGGATCCGTGCCGCCACCTCATAACACGCCTGCAGGGCCACCTGTTTGGCGGCCACCTGCGTCGCCAGCCCGGCGATGTCCGCATCTTCGATGTCGGCAATCATCGTCGTCATGTTTTCGCTCAGCTTCTCGAGACTGTTCTTGGTCATTTCCATCCTGTTTGCCGCGGTACCGCATTTGGATATCGCCAGGTTGATCTGTTCCCGCCCCTTTTCCAGCTTGTCTAGCTGAGCGGCCACATCCCCCGGTTTGTTGTTTTCCAGGGCCGCCTTGAGGTCCGCCAGGGTCTGGAATACATCCACTTTTCCCGGACCGCGGTCCGTAAACGCCGCCTCGCCGGTGACATTGTAAACGGCGGCGGTGTCCTTTCCCAATGCTACCGAGAGGTCGTCGCCGTTCCCCCGGTAATAGCCCGGCGCCGAGGCGTTGACGTAGAATATATCCCCGGTGGCGAAGGTCCCGGGGGTAAAGGTCATGGAGACTCCGTCCCCGACATCGATCGGGCCGGTCATCGCCCCGGGGGCGCTTTTCGCATCCCAGGTCTTGCCGCCGTCCCGGGAGATGCTGAATGTCGCCGTATCTTCGGCGCCGCCCTCGATGATCTTGATTACATAGGTGTTGTTTCGTTCCCCCAAATATGTCCCGGCGGCGGTCACCTTGCCGGCGTATCCATTGCCGGCGGCGGCGGTCGGGGCGTCTATGCCCGCCTCCCGACGGGAACCGGTAAAGGGTTCGGCGTCGTTTTGGGAACCGGCGAAAAGATAGCGGTCACCCAGCTTGGTATTGGCCAGGGACAGCAGTTGATCGTAGAGGGCCTGGACATTCTGGGCGGCGATCTTGCGACTGGAGGCATTTGCCGATGCGGAGGACTGGGAAACGGCCAGTTCGCCCGCCTTGACCAGCAGGTCATTGGCGCCGGTCAGGGTGCTTTCCGTCATCGACAGCCAGGAAAGGGCGTCATCGGCATTCTTCCGGTAACCGGTAATGTCGTGCTGCGTCTTTTTGAAGTCCACGAGCTGCGAGGAACCCAACGCATCGTCGGAAAGCTTGTTGATCCGTTTCTGGCTGGCCAGCTTCTCCATCACCTCGTTGTACTGCCGCTGGATGGTGAAAAGATTGCCCACGGTCGTATTGTAGCGCATATTATCGGTGATCCGGATGGTCATGGCTCCCGTCTCCTATTTCACCAAAGACATCAGGGTGTTCATCATTTCGTCCACGACCTGACAGAGCTTCCCGGCGGCTTGATAGCCCATCTGATACTTGATGAGATTCATCATCTCCTCATCTATGGATACCCCCGAGATGCCTTCCCGCTGATTGGCCAACTGGGTCATCACATTGGCCTGGTATTCCGCATTACGGCCGGCGTCGGCGACTTCCCGGCCCAGCTGTCCGATCAGGGAGGCGTAGAAGCTGCTCACGGTGGCCTGGCCGCCGTTCATGATCAACTTATCCTTCAGGGCCGCGATGGCCGCCGCCTGTTCCCCGTCACCGGATACCGTGGCGGAGGCGGCGATCTTTCCAGAATCGGCGATAATCATCTGGTTGACGGCCAGATGGCGGGCATAGGCAACCGAATCCTCAGGTTCCACCACCAAGAACTTACCTCCCAGGTTGCGCTGCGCATCGAAGCCCCGGGCGTGAATGTCGTTGACCTGGGTCATGATCGTTCCGGCCAGGTCGTCTATTTTATCCAGGTAGGAGGGAATGATCCCGTCGCGGGCGTCGAGCAGCGCCCCCAGACGGCCCTTGGTCGCGGCCAGGTACTGATTGATGCTTTCCCCCGCCTTTTCTTTGTAGACGACGTCATAAAACTCCGAGTCACTGCCCTTGATCACCCCCAAAGCGTGACTCGTTTCCCCCTCCACGAGGGCTTGCCCGTTGACCAGATAGATATTCAGGGCATTGTTGGGCCCACCGATATACTGGCAGTTGACCAGACCGCATAGTTGTTTCAGCAGGGCGTTGCGTTCGTCGAGGAGACGGTTCGTTTCCCCCCCGCCGCCCGCCGTCTGACCGATCTGCCTGTTCAAGGAGGCGATATCCGCGGTATAGCTATTGATCTGGGCCACCGTGTTTTTGACGTTGTCATCGATGTTCTGCTGGAGGCTGTACAGCTGGTCACCGTAAGTATTGAACATCGAGGTCATTTCTCCGGCCACGGACACCAGGGCGTCGCGTTCCGCCTGCCCGGCGGGTCTTTTGGCCAGATCGTCCCAGGCACTCCAAAAACGGCCGATGACGTCATTGAGTTTCGCGCCGTTGGTTTCATCGAACACGGTCTCCACCCGTTGCAACATACTGTTCTTGGTCTCGCCGGCGCCGACCTTTTGCGATTGTTCCGCGATCTGCATCTCCGTGTAGCCGTCGAACATCCGCTCGACCGTTTCGATTTTGACACTCAACTGCGCCGAGGCGGCCTTGGCGTTCACATTGCCCGTCGCCGCGAACACCGCCCGCTGGCGGGAATATCCGGCGGTGTTGACATTGGAGATATTGCCGCCGGTGATGTCCATGGCCAGCTGATAGGAAATCATGGAATCTTTCGAGACATTCAGCAGACTGCTTATCGACATGTCCTTCAGCCTCTCTTATTGATGAGTTTGCCGTTTATGGACGCATGCTGGACCCGCCCGTTACCTATATATCCCTTTTGTGGACTCATGAGCTGACGGAAGTATTCGAACCAGCTTTTGGCATACAGCAGCGCCGCCTCGGCAAGCTGACGGTTTTCGCTGTTGAGGGTCCTGATCTTCACCGTCATCTCTTTCAGCTCCGCCTGGAAACGGCGCAGGCGCTCCTGTTCCGAGACCTGGAGATAACTCATCAGATGGGTCAGATTGATCGTTTCGGGTGCGACCCGCAGGTGGGAGGCAATCTGCCTGACCACCTCCATGCGGGACCGTTCCAGGACCGCCGCCCGGTTGGCCATCTCCTCCTTGAGTTGGTTGCTTTCGGCCAGAACGGGCAGGGAAGAAAGGACGATAGCCTTTTTCTCGCTTTGCAGAATCCCCTCCATTTCCCGATAAATCGCCAGTTCGCTGCTTAGAATGGAAAAGAGCGATTCGTAAAGTAGCGATAGGTTACGTTCCATGCCTCGGCTCCTGAAGTTTGCCGCCCGGCGGGGCGGAGAGAACTTTTTATCATTGCCATGCAATCGCCATACCATGCGCCCGATCGTTGTATGGGCTGCAATTACTGAATATAATTTATGTATTTCTCAGCTTTTATCATAAAAGAACACCCGGCTGCTCAAAAGGAGCCGCCGGGTGGGGGGGTGGGCAAAATTTTCCTACGGGTGATGGTGATTCAAGCAAAAAGATCCAGCAAATTCTCCCCGACGATCTTTTTCGCCAGCTCTTCGGCCGGGACCCGGTAAGTGCCGTTGTCTATCTGACGCTGCAATTCCCGAACCTTCTCCTCTCTGACCTCCGGAGCCTTGTCCACCAGTTCTTTAATGGCCTGGTATTCCTTGGCCCGGCTGGAGATGTCCACCTTCTCTTCCGGCAGAAGGGAACCCTGGGGCGCCCCCGCCACGTTCGGACCCCGGACGGCCTCATTCTTCTGATACTGCTGGATAAACTGCAGCGTCGCGTCTCTGCCATCGGTTATTTTCATGACCCACCTCGTGAGAAAAGCCTCTTTTTAAACCCTATATCGGCACGTATCGGAAAAAACTTTATTCAGGAAGGAACTTATTTTTTCTCCACCGGCGGTTTCATCGTTTTTATCACCTGTTCGTAGATGATTTTCTGGAGACCCAGGCCGCCGTTCCGCTTGGATAGTTCTTCGGCGACATGCTGATCCATAACCATATCCCAGGAATCATAACCGGTAGTCTTGGGCAGCAGTCCGCCCCGGGGGACGGTCCGGCGCATGGTCTTGAACAATTCATACACAAACATGGCTTCGAAATCCGCACAGGCCTTTTTCAGTTGTTTTTCCTTCTCCGGGGTCAACGGTTGGCCGGTGAGACCGGCAGTCGAGGTGGCGAGAGGACTGTTTTTGATCTCCATCTTCAGATGATCCTCAGTTCCGCCTGCAGCGCCCCCGCGGCCTTGATCGTCTGCAGGATGGTGATGAGATCCCGGGGGGAAACACCGATGGCATTCAGGGCCTGCACCACATCCTGAATAGTCACGGCCTGGGGGAGCATGAGGAGTTGCTTCTTTTCCTCCGCCACCTTGACATTCGTATCCTTGGTGACCACCGTCTGCCCGCCCGGGGCCATCACCGTGCCCGCCTTCTGATCCACCACCGCCGGCAGTGCGGAACGTCCCGCGGGAGAAAAAGGCAGGGGCTGCGATACGTTGACGTTTTCCTTGATGGTAATGCTCAGGTTGCCGTGGGCGATGGCGACTGTAGAAATGCGGACATATTCCCCCATCACGACGGTTCCCGTCTTCTCGTTCAGGACGACCACCGCCGACATGGCGATGGGCACATCGACGTTCTCTATTTCCGAAATGATGGTGGTAATGGACGGCAGATATTCATCGTTGACCTTGATCACCACCGTGGCCGAATCCTTGGCGTAGGCGCTGATACTCTCCCCGAGGAGGCTGTTAAGGCGGGAGGCCATCTGTCGCACGGTGGTGAAATCGGGATTGTAAAGGTTCAGGGTGAAGGTGTTGGCCTTGGCGAAGTCCGTCGCCACTTCCCGCTCCACCAGGGCCCCGTTGGCCACAATCCCCACCGTTGTCTGATTCTTGACCACCGAGGCGTTGGCCCCCGCGGCGGCAAATCCCCCCAACAGGATCGGCCCCTGGCAGACGGCATAAATTTCCCCGTCCGGCGCCCGGAGGGGCGTCATGATCAGGGTGGACCCCTGGAGGCTGGTCGCGTCCCCCAGGGAAGAGACGGTACAGTCGATCCGCGTGCCGTTTTTGGCAAAGGGCGGCAAATTGGCGGTCACCATCACCGCCGCCGTATTCTTGGATTTGACGTCGGCAATCCGGTCCCGCATGTGGACCCCCTGCCGGGACAGCATATTGGCGATCGTCTCCCGGGTGTAGCCGTTCTTCACATCGTCGCCGGTTCCCATGAGCCCCACGGCCAGACCGTAGCCGACAAGCTGGTTGGAGCGGACCCCCCCGATACCGCAAATGTCCTTGATTCTCGCCCCCTGGGCCTCCAGGGAGGTCACGACCAGGAGCACCGCCAGGAGAATGATACTTATTCCTTTGCTTTTCATGGCTTCCGCCTCATGACGAAAAGGATACCCCTCAGAAAGGCCATACCCAATCGAGGATCCGCGTCCCCCAGCCCGGCCGCGACTTGTCGTCCACAACCCCGGAGCCGGTATAGACGATCCTCGCATCGGCGATGTGTTGGGAATAGACATGGTTCGTTGCCGACACATCCTGGGGCCTTACGATTCCCGTAATGATGATGTATTGATCCTCCGCGTTGATCGTGACCTGCTTGCGTCCCTCCACGACCAGATTGCCGTTCTCCAGCACCTGGATCACCCTGCCGGATATTTTTGCCGACAGGGTATTACCCCGGGAGGTGTCCCCCGCTCCCTTCATGGAATTGGCCGAGGAACCCCCGGCGGCGAGTTGGGCGCCCAGGTTGGGATTGGCCTTGATCAGCGAGGTATCGATGCCGAAGAGGGCGGAGATGCGGGCGTCGGTGGAGGTCTGCCGGCTGGTGTTCGTCGCCGCCTTGTTCAGACCCGTGGAGGATTCATCGATGATGATGGTGATCGAATCGTTTACGTACCGGGCCTTGTAATCGGCAAAGAGGTTGTTGCGGTTGTTTTCCCCGACCCAGAGAGATCCCGGCGCCGGCTTTGTCTGCGGGGTGGGGATGGCCCGCGGCAGCGTGGCATAGAAATCCTTTTTGATCGCGTGTTCCGAGGCGCACGCCGCCGGCAGACAGAGCAGCAGGCAGCAGGCGGCGGCTCTAAAAATCGATGACCACATGGTTCTCACCTTTGACCTTGGCATAGACGATCCGGTTGGAAGACATATTCTTGATCTTTACCAGCGCCCCCCGGACACCGTCTTCCTCACAGATGGCCAGGGTGGATATCTGAATGGCGCCCCGATCGAGCTGAAGCCTTACCACTTCCCCCCTTTTGACGAGTTTGGGTTCCTTCAGCATATACGTTGTCAACTCTCCCCCCGCCGGGACATTCGTGACCAGTCGCTTCCCCTCCACCTGATCTATGGAGGTGATGAGTTTCGGATCCATACTGCGGACCCATTTCCTTTTCACCCTCACGTCCCCGGCGGTGAGGATCCGGTTGTAGGCCAGGGTATCGTCGGCAACGACGACGTCCCGGGCCACTTCGATCCGGGCCCGGACGGTGAAGGAGCGTCTTTGTCCTTGACGATCCGCCAGACGGACGATAAACGGCACCTCACCGACATATTCTCCCGTGCCGCTCTTCTCGATCTCGATCGCCAGACCTTTCTCCCGGAGGGATGACAAGTCCGGAAGCGAACCGGGAAAGGTGATTCGGGCATCGGCAACGGGCCAGGGCATGTTTTTCTCTATGTAGCGGCGCACTTCCTGGCGGATGGCGGCATCTTCCACGGCCAGGGCAGAGCCGGCGCCGGCCAAAACAATGCTACCGCTTGAGATTATTGACAATGCCCAGCATAGCATCAGCAGTCTGAACGGCTTTCGAATTGATTTCATAATTCCTCTGTCCGGCAATCATTTTGACCATTTCGTCAATCACGTTAACATTGGATAATTCGAGAAAATACTGGGTGATCGACCCCCGGCCGTCCACATTCGGATTGCCGACCGTGGGCTCGCCGGAGGCATCGGTCTTGTCGAAGAGATTGCGGCCGATGCTCGTCAAGCCGGCGGTGTTCACGAACCGGGCGAGTTGAATCTGACCCACCTGAGACACGGCGCCCTGCTGATCCGTCACCGATACGGAACCGGTCTTGTCGATGGTGATCGTCACGGCGGTACTCGGGATGCTGATGCTGGGTACGATCTGCAAACCATCGGAATTTACTACGTTGCCGTCCTTGTTGATCTTGAAGTTGCCCGCCCGTGTATAATAAGTCCTTCCCGTACCGCTGTCCACCTGGAAGAAACCATCCCCCTCGATGGCCAGATCCAGACTGTTGCCGGTCTGGACAAAATCACCCTGGGTAAAGATCTTCTGGGTGGAAACAGGCCGGACCCCCATGCCGATCTCGATCCCGGCGGGAAGTTGAATGCCGGTGGATGATATCGAACCGGCCTTGGTCATGACCTGATACATGAGATCCTGAAAGTTGGCCCGGGATTTCTTGAAGCCATAGGTATTGATATTCGCCAGGTTGTTGGCCACGACATCCTGGTCGAGCTGTTCCGCGGCCATACCGGTGGCCGCCGTATAAAGCGATCTGATCATCTTGTTACCTCCCTATCGGGTCACACCAGTTTGCCGACACGACTCGTCGCCTGCCTGTCCTCGTCGCTGATGGTCTGCATGAGCTTTTGGTAAGACTCCACGGTTCTTTGGATGTCGATCATGTTGACCATCTCTTTGATGACATTCACATTCGACAACTCGATATGCGCCTGCCGGACGACGGGATCGTCCATCCGCACCGCCTTTTCCTCGGTCCGGTAATAGCCGCCGGCGCCTCTTTTCATGCCCTGCAGGTTATTGAAGGTGACGATGTTGAGTTTCCCCAGGGAAACGCCGTCCACCACCACCGAACCGTCGCCCTCGACATTGACGACCTGGCCGTTGATCTGTAACGGTCCGCCTTCTCCCAGTACCTTGTCCCCGGTCTGGGTAATCAGAAAGCCGTCCTTGTCGAGGGTGAAATCCCCCTTGCGCGTATACGCGGTCCCGTCTGCCGTCTGGACGGTAAAGAAACCTTCGCCGCTCAGGGCGATATCGAAGGGATTGCCGGTCTGCTTGACGATTCCCGGCCGAAAGTCGATCTGCAATTCCAGCCGGGCCGTCTCTTCCCGCCGGGCCGGGTTGCCCTTCCCCTTTAGCTCATCGATAAGGACCAGGTATTCCTGTTTGAATCCCGGTGTTCCCACATTGGCCACATTGCCGGCCACCGCATCCATGCGGCGCATGGCCAGCTCACAGGCAGCGGCAATTTCATGAACATCGAAGCCCATAATTCTCCCGGACATAACGTCTTTATCCGATGATTTGCAATAGATATGCCATGAGTCTGACGCCGGCGCTTTGGGGGGGAGGGCCTGATTTTAATGTTCGATTACAATGAGTTATAAAGTTGCAAACCTGGGCGTGCCGATGTCCGGGAGGCGGGGCACGGGTATGAGGAAAAATTTTCCCGGAAAATTATGTCAACTCCTTGACGATCCCTGGCGCTGCTGTTCGTTCAGGGTGTAGACGAAGGCGAGGATTTCGGCAACGGCGCGATACAGTTCGGCGGGAATTTCTTCATCCAGATCGAGGCGGTAGAGGATCTGGACCAGATGGGGGTCTTCCTTTATGGGGATATCGTGTTCTTTGGCCAGGGCGATTATCTTTTCCGCAATGAGACCCCGCCCCTTCGCGGTCAGGCGGGGGGCCCGGTCTTTTTTGGCATCGTATTTGATTGCGGCGGCCAGCGGCGGCGATGACGGCGTTCTCATAACGGACTCTTCAGGCAAACAGATTCAGGGCCTCACGGTTATTGATCAGATGCATATCGCGATATTCACGGCGGATTTCCGGCAATCCCGGTTCCAGTTGGCAGACCGCTTCCACCACCTCCAGCCCCGCCGCCGTCATACGCTCCGTCAGTTCCGGCATCAGGGGGGCAAGGAAGAGCTGGGATGCCGCTTCGCGACACTTGAGACGGCAGCTGATCCTGGTACCCGTCAATTTTACGTCCGCCATCATCTCCCCCAGCATATCCAGGTCGAGAAAGAGGACGAAGCGCCGGGTGCCGGGCTCCCCGGGGCCCGAGGGACGCCCGGGGTCCCTTTCGATGTAGAGATCCTGGAAGCGGATCCCGTCGGGGAAGGCCATGGGTATGGGAAGGAGATAAGGACTCCCCTCCTCCCGAGCCAAGACGTTTATCACCTGTTGGATCTCGAGGGCCGTTATCGACCTTTCCGACTGTCTCATAAGATTGACGGCCGGCT
Organism: Syntrophales bacterium; assembly: GCA_035448805.1. Taxonomy (GTDB): domain Bacteria; phylum Desulfobacterota; class Syntrophia; order Syntrophales; family UBA8958; genus UBA8958. Next base: position 64,283 of record DAOTJR010000010.1, on the reverse strand, counting down.
CGCGGCTCCGGGGGGCATTCTCCACCGCATCCCCGGCCAGTTCTTTGAGCAGCCCGGCCAGCTTCTGCAGCCCCCCCTTGAGACCTTCCCGGTCACGCAGGGCCGCGGGGCGGTTACTGTTGTCCAGGGCGCGGAAGAGCCCATGTTCCAGGAGCAATCCCAGACCTTGAATGTAATCCTTGACAAAACCGGGATTATTGAGGGTGTGTTGAGAAAAAACGAGGGAATCCATCAACCGGCCGAGCTTCCGGAGGTCGCTCCGGATCGCCTCGGGGTATGTTTCCGTTACCCCGGCGGCGGCAATATCCTGTCTGAACAACGTGAAGAGATCACTAAGGGCCTGGGGGTTGGCGCGATTCAGGACCAGGTACCGGTTGATGGTCTTCGCTTCCGGATAACCATCGGCAATGATCTGCAGGACCGTTCTGGGGCCTGTCTCCTCGACCCGCAAAACGAGTTCCTGTCCCGGCTTGAGTGCCGTCCGGGCATCGGCCGGGATTCTATGGTCCCCGATCTGGAGCAGGACCCGGTTATCCTCTCCGGCCTTCAGGACAAGACCTCTCAGGACATCGCCTTGATTCAGGACCGGAAGGCGGCCCGCCGCCGGAGTTTCCGCGGTGACGATGCGCACATTGCCGGGGGCGGTCACGGAGACAAGGGGTGAGATCATGACGTTTCCTGAGGCTTACGGCGCTTGAGGTTTTTGATCAGCTCTATTTCTCCCGCGGTCATTCCCAACCGGTCCGCCACCTCCTGAGCGGAGAGTCCCGCATCCACCATCTTCAGGACCTCCCGATAGGGGTCGGTCCCTTCCCCGACCGCGGTCTTTTGTGTCCCGCTTTCCCGGTTCAGCAGCCGTTCGGACCTTTCGAGGAGTTCCCGCAGCCGCCTCTCCCGCTCATCGAGGGCAAAGGCCAGGGATTTCAGATTCTTTCTCCCCTCCTCGAGGGAGGCGACGAACTCGGCGGATAATTTCCTGGATTCTTCGATGAACTTCTGGAATTGCTCCCGGTCCGCCCCGGTCAGGTCCGGGCCCTTTTTCTCCCCCCCCCGGCGATTCATCTGCCAAAAGAAGAAAACGAGCAACAGACAAAGGAGGACATCGATGAGCAGCTGGATGAGGATTAAATTCTGGATGGACACTCTATACCTTTATATCTATGAGACTTCCTTCTTCTTCCCGGGGTTGCCCCCCTTGATCCGCGGGCGGGGGTCTTTTTTGCAGACCCCTTTTTGCGGCCTCCCTGCCGGTATGGGCGCCGCCGTCCTCCTGACGCTCCTGCAGCCGGCGGAATTCCGACTCGTCGGCATCCTTTACCTGCTCTTTGAGGCGTTTGCGCTCTTCACTCAATTTCAGGGCGAAATGACGCTGCTGCAGGTCCGCCTGCTGCTGCTGGACCTGCTGCACCTTCTCCATGACATGGAGCTGGGCGAGCGATTGCTGCATCTCTATGGTCTTCATCGGTTATGCCGCTCCGGAAGGGAAATCTGTTCCCCGGTCTATAACCCCTTATCGACAGATCAGGAAATGATCTTTAATATTTAAGCTTTACGGAGAGATGCCGCCATCCTTCCCTTTCTTCCACAGCTATCTCCGCCCCCATGGTTCTCAAGAGTGCTGCGGCCAACTTCCATATTTGTTCCTGTCCCTCGACTGCGGGGGAACTCCGGAAGATCGCTTCCCTTCCCGCTTCCTCCCGCCCTGCCGGCGAGCCCGAAGCCACCGGATATTCAAATCTCACCTCCGCAGCGTCCTGATGCTGCCGGGTCTTGACCAGCAACCTCTTGTCGCCCACATCCTGCATATCCTGCATGGCCTGTCTAAGAATCGCCCAGATACAGAGGGCGCAGGCGGCATAATTCCCCGCTACGGGCGGGATGTTCTCGTCCAGTTGCAGCTCTTTTTTTACCTGATGTTTGAATGCCAGATAATAATCGGCAAAACGCAATTCCAGAACCAGGAGCTGATAAAGGGAAAATTTACCGCAATCATGGGTGTCCATGCTGTGGAATTTTCCGCTTATATCCTGGAACATGTTGTAGAAGCGGTCGCATTCTCGGTTTATCTCGTCTATGTCCGTCGATAATTTCCGGAAGAGCTCTTCCTGGCTGACGATCGTTTGGGGAGATGACTGCTCGAGTTTTGCCGACAACTGATCGAACCGCCTTCTCATAATCTGCCCCCGGCCCATGATGCCATTGAGGGGATTGGCGAAATTATGAATGATCCCGGGAATCAACTCCCCAAGAAACGTGGAAACGAAGGCCGTTTCCAGGGCCCGATAAAGTTCCTGATCATCCATGGTGCCTCTCTTCCCGGCAACCCGCCCGCATCCACGCATCGATAGACGCCGCCGCAGGGTGGGGTCGCCGACTTCTACAACAATATAAACTGATCGAAATAAACGTCTTTGATTACATTTTGGCCCAGGAGGCTGTTCAATTCGTCGGTGATATCCTTCTTGAGCCGTTTCTTTTCGTCCGGGACAAGGAGTAAGGCCGCGGAACGGCGGGCGATGATTTTATAGATCCTGTTCCGGATCGTGACTTCTTTGGCCAGCAACGCCGGCCGCTCCCGGACATCGATATCGAGAATCAAACTGCATCGCAGGATGCGGGCCCGGCCCTGTTCATCTTGCACCTCGACATAAAAATTGCTCAGCGGCAGCTTTTCCGGGGCGGCTGCGGCCGCGACCGGAACAGCCTTTTGCTCTTCCTGCGGGCCCTTGTGAACCGACGTCGCCGTAAAGTACCATAAGGTAACCAAGGCCGCAATCACAAAGATCGCCAGACCAGTCGCCGCCATGATCCACCGGCCCCGTTTCCCGACGGGCGTCCCGGAGGCCGGTTCCGGAGGCGGAACCGCCGGCGTCGCTTCGACTTCGGGCGTCAGATCGGAATCCGGGACATGGACATCGATGATGTCGATTTGGGCTTTCTGTTTCATCGGCGGAAGTGCTTACCGGAGCGGGTCCTTCTTCTCCGGCCGTTCCTCGTCGCGTAAATACCGTAGCGCCGCCCGCATCCTCAAAACAGCCTGGGAATGTAGTTGACATACCCGGGACTCGGTCAGTCGGAGCGTACAACCGATCTCTTTCATCGTCAATTCTTCAAAATAATAGAGGGACATCACCACCCGTTCCTTTTCCGGCAGGGCATCGATGGCCTTCTTCAACCGCATTCTGGTTTCTTCTCCCGTAAGCAGGTCCAGGGGATTGCCCTGATCGACGGACTGCAACCATTCCCCGTCGGTGTGATAGTCGATATAATCGGCGGTCACGTCCTCCGTACTGATTACCGTGACCGCCTTCGCCCCGGTGAGGAGACGGTAATATTCATCCATCTCCACGCCGAGGTGGGCGGCGGCCTCCTCTTCCGTAGGCGCCCGGCCCAGTTTCTTTTCCAGCTCGTGATAGGCCTTGACGAGCTTGTCATCCTTGTCGCGCACCGACCGGGGAACCCAGTCGTTGAGGCGCAGTTCGTCGAGGACGGCGCCGCGGATCCGGAATTTTGCATAGGTTTCGAACTGAACATTGCGCGATTCGTCGAATTTTTCCAGGGCGCCCATCAAGCCGATGATGCCCACGTTGATCAGGGCCTCTTTATCCGCTCCGTCGATCGGCAGCTTGGCCGTCATCCGGGTGACAATACTTTTCACGAGGGGGGCGAAACGGAGGATCAGCTCGTCCCGCTTCTTTTTATCCATGGCCATGATAGATGCCCGTATTGCCGAAAAAAACCAGACTTCCTTCCTCCACCGCCTCGGGTGTTTCGTTGCAGACCTTGGCGGCGATGTTGTAGAGGCATTTAGCGGCTGGTGAATGCGGATAAAGCTCCATCAACGCCTTCTGGCGTTTGATGACTTCCTTGAACTTTTCGTCGTAAACCACATAGCCTAAAAGCTCGATCTGCAGGCTGAGAAAGTGATCCATGGCATGGCGCAGGCGATGAAACACCTCCATGGCCTCGGCCTGGTTTTTCACCATATTGATGATGAGGCGAAACCGCTTCCGCGCGTAACCCTGAAAGAGAATTTTCATCAGGGCGTAGGCGTCGGTCATGGAAGTCGGCTCCGGGGAGGTTACAACGACGATCTCCTTGGCGGCCAGGTTGAAATAGGTGACGTTGCCGGCAATCCCCGCGGCGGTATCGACGAGCATAAAATCAGGTCGCTCCTCCAGGGCGTTCAACTCATCGAGGAGAGTGAGTTTGTATCCTTTCGAAAGATCCGCCATTTCCTCGATACCCGACGCGGCGGGTAAAACGGTAATCCCCTGTGGACCTTTGACGATGATATCCTTGAGCGACTTCTCACCTTTCAAGACATGGTAGAGGTTGTATTTCGGGGTAAGACCGAGAACCAGATCGATATTGGCCAGGCCCATATCGGCATCCATGACCATTACCTTGCGATTCATGACCGCCAGGGCGTAAGCCAGGTTCACCGCGATATTCGTCTTCCCCACCCCGCCTTTGCCGCTGGTGATCGCAATGACCCGGATGGAGCGATGCCTCTTGTCCCGTCGCTTCATTTCCATTTGGGAACGATCGTTTGTTTTGTTGTTCACAAGCTCCCTGAGGGTTGTCGCCTGGTCCACTTTCCCTCCTGAATCAATGCAGCGTGTTGCTGATAATCAATTTGGCCATCTCCCGCGGGGATACCTCCTCGATATCCTGGGGGACATTCTGGCCGTTGGTGACATAACTGACCGCCGTACCCGTCTGATCGAGAACGTCGTACAGATTGCCGAAGCTGATGCATTCATCGATTTTCGTCAGGGCAATCCGGTCGTATTTCAAAACACGGTAACGCTCGGCCGCCGCCAGGAGCGTTTCCCGACTTGCCGTGGAGCTGAGGAGCAGATGAATATCGAGGGCTTCCCGGGGGGAAAACATCTCCTGGAGCCGTTGCAGATACTCCGTGTCCCCCGGGGATTTTCCCGGAGTGTCGACGAGGATGACATCATGATCCGCCAGGGCCCGGAGCGATTTCCGGAAACCTTCGTTATCGCCGGCGACGTACAGCGGGACGCCCAGGATCTTCGCATAGATCTTCAATTGTTCCACGGCGGCGATCCGATAGGTGTCCGTCGTGATCAGGCCGGTCTTTTTCTTTTCATCGATCTTGTATCTCGCCGCCAGTTTCGCCAGCGTCGTGGTCTTGCCCACACCGGTGGGACCGACCAGGACCTTCAGCCTCTTGCCGCCCCGGTCCGGGCGGGGAGGGAAAAGGGAATCCGCCAGACACTGTTCGGCAACCACGACCAGTTCTTCATAGTTGCGGACCTTGAAAAAGCGGGGATCTTTCTGGATCATCCCGATAATCTTGGCCGCCTTCGTCTTCCCAACACCATTGCCGAGCAAGCGGCGATAGAATTTCGAAACGACGTCGTTCTCCCGATACTTTCCTCCCAGCCCCAGAACATGGAAAAGGGTGTTCATCCCCTCTTTCAGCTCCGCCAGTTCTTCGTGAATCTTCCGGGTCTGATTCATCGCGGCGAGCATCTCTTTTATCTCCTGCATCTGCCGGCCGAAATCGACCCCCCCCGCCGCCGCACCTTCCCTTTGCGGATCGGGGCGCCGCTCGGGCGCGGCGGTCCGTTCCGGTTTTTTTCCGCCCTCGTCCCGGTCGGCGGCGGCGATCACCTCGATCAGCCGGGGCTGGGAGTTGGCGATGGTTTTCGTGGACAGGATGATGGCATCCGGACCGAGATCGCTTTTGATCCGGCCCAGCGCCTCCTGGACATTGGCCACTTCATAGCGCTTGACCTGCATATCAAATCTCCACCATGCCGAAGGATGTTATCGTCGCGTCCCGGCTGATCTCGTTGTGAGCCAGAACGGTGATGTTGGGGAAAAACCGGTCCACGATCTTCTTGAAGTGGACGCGGACATTTGGTGAGCACAGGATGATCGGCTGGAGACCCCGTTTCATGAATTCCCCGGCGATATCCTGGATCTTCTGCATGATCCTTTTGACGACATTCGGATCGGGCGAAACGAAAGACTCGTATTCCGTATGCTGGATGGATTGCTGAATGATCTCCTCTATTTCCGGAGAAAGCATCACCACATTGACGTTGCCGTTCTGATCCTGATACTGCCTGGTAATGGCCCGGGCCAGGGCCTGCCGGACATATCCCGTCAATATATCGACGTTTTTGGTCAAGGGGACATAATCGGCCAGGGTCTCGATGATGCAGAGCAGATCGCGGATCGATACCCGCTCCCTAAGGAGGCGTTGCAACACCTTTTGCAGCAGCCCTGTGGGAACCACCTTGGGGACCAGATCCTCGAGGATCCGGCCGTGGGTCTTGGCGAGGTTATCCAGAAGCGCCTGGACTTCGTGGCGCCCGATCAACTCTTCCACGTTGGTCTTGATGATCTCCGTCAAATGGGTCGTCAGGACGGTGGCGGGATCGACCATCACGATCCCCCGGGCCTGGACCATTTCCTTCTCCCGCTCCGGCACCCACACCGCCGGCAGCCCGAAGGCCGGTTCGCGGGTCTGGAGGCCGGGTATCTTCATTCCCTCCTCTTCCGGAGTGATGGCCAGCAGATAACCGGGCATCAATTCCCCTTTCGCCACTTCCGTGCCCTTGATGAGGAAGCTGTATTCATTGGGATTCAATTGCAGATTGTCCCGGATGTGGATGGCCGGGATAATGAATCCCAGTTCCTGGGCCAGTTGACGGCGGAGTACCTTGATTCTTCCCAGCAGCTCACCCCCCTGGTTCGCGTCCACCAGGGAAATCAAACCATACCCCACCTCCAGTCCCAGGGGATCGAGGGGTGTCAGGGATTCCACCGTATCCGCTATTTCCGGCATGGGTGTTTCCGCCTCCGGTTCCGGTTCCGCCGGCGGTGTCTTTCCCGTCATGTTGTAGGCCAGAAAGGCCATCCCCCCGGCCACGAGCAGAAAGGCCAGCTTCGGCATCCCGGGGATAAGGGCGAACACAAAGACAAAGAAGGATGTGAGCGCAAAGGCCTTCGGCTGGGAAAACACCTGGGATTTCAATTCTTCCCCCAGTTCCGTGGCCGCGGAAGTCCGGGTAACCAGAATTCCCGCCGCCGTGGAAACGATCAGGGCGGGGATCTGGGTGACCAGACCGTCCCCGATCGTGAGGAGCGAATACGTTCGTGCCGCATCGGCGACATTCATCCCCTTCTGCAGGACGCCGATGATCAGGCCGCCGATGAGGTTGACCAGCACGATGATGATCCCGGCTATGGCGTCGCCGCGGACGAACTTGCTGGCACCGTCCATGGCGCCGTAGAAATTCGCCTCGTTTTCTATCTCCCGGCGCCGCCTGCGGGCGTCGCTTTCCGTGATCAGACCGGTGTTGAGATCGGCGTCGATGCTCATCTGTTTACCCGGCATGGAGTCGAGGGTAAAGCGCGCCGCCACCTCGGCGATTCTGGTGGCGCCTTTGGTGATGACGACGAAGTTGATGAGCACCAGGACGGCAAAAACGATGAATCCGATCACATAATTGCCGCCCACGACGAAGGTGCCGAAGGCCTTGATAACCTGGCCCGCCGCGTCCGTACCTTTGTTCCCGTACAGGAGGACCAGTCTTGTCGAGGCCACGTTCAAGGCCAGGCGCATCAGGGTGACAATGAGCAATACCGAGGGAAAGACCGAGAAATCGAGAGGTTTCATGACCGACATGGCCATGAGGAGAATCACGATCGCCGCGGCGATACTCATGGACAGGAGGAGATCGAGGACGATCGTGGGCAAAGGGACGATCATCACCGTCAGGATACCCACCACCCCCAGGGCCAGGAAGAAACCGCTGCTGCGGGTCAAATCGGCAAGGAAAGACGTTCTTTCTACATAGGCACTCGACATCGGCCGTTATCCTCCCGCGGTCCGGAGTCCATAAACATAGGCCAGGATCTCCGCCACCGCCCGGTAAAGATTTTCGGGAATAAACCCGTCGATATCAACCATCCTATACAATACCTGTGCCACCAACTTGTTTTCCACGATGGGAACATGATTTTCCCGGGCGATTTCTCTAATCCTTTCTGCAACGTGGCCGGCCCCCTTCGCCAGCACCACCGGTGCGGCCATGGTCGCGGCGTCATATTTCACCGCAATGGCCAGATGGGTCGGGTTGGTAATGACGACATCGGCCTTCGGAACACCGGCCATCATGCGTTTCCGGGCGGCCTCCCGCTGCAGTCGTCTGATTCTGCCCTTGATCAGCGGATCGCCTTCCATCTGTTTGTTCTCTTCCTTGAGCTCCTGCTTGGTCATCTTGATATTCTTTTCATGTTCCCAACGCTGATAAATGTAGTCCAGCACGGCGAGGACCAGGAGCAGCCAGCAGACGTTACTGAGTATTTTAAAGGCGTTGCCGCCGATAAAGACCACAATCTGCCATGCCCCCTGATCCATGAGCGGCAGAAAGCCCCATATTTCCGCCCGGATCGTCAAGAACGCCACCAGGGCGATCATGGCGATTTTCAAAATATTCTTCATCATTTCCACGACGGCCCGCAGGCCCAGGACATTTTTCAAACCCTTGACGGGGTTGATCTTGGAAAATTTCGGCGCCATCGCCTCCGTGGAAAAGATAAAACCGACCTGGAGGATGTTGGCCAGAAGGGAAACGACCACGACGGTCAGCAGCAGCGGCAGCAACATGATCAACACCTGAAAGGAAAGCTCGGCGAAGTACGGGGCGACGCTGTCGGCGCTCAACTCCGCCCGGGAGGACCGGGCCAGGAGACGTCCGGTCATCGCCATGAGATCCTTCAGGAGATTGCCGGCCTGAAAATAAAAATAGATCAGCGCTCCCCCGAGGATGGCCACCGATGCCAGTTCCCGGCTTTTCGCCACCTGACCTTTCTTGTGGGACTCCTCACGTCGCTTGGGGGTTGCCTGTTCGGTCTTTTCCTGTCCCTGTTCGTTCTCGGCCATAATGCCTCAACAGTTTTATGACGGGAGCGTCAAATATCCATGCATTTTACATTAATTTCAGTAACGCCGGCAGTTCCGTCTGCAGGCGGAGGAAAAGCTGCGCCGCCATTTTACCGAAGATCGGTGCCGTCAGCCCCAGGAAGATCAGCCCCGCGGCGATCTGGATCGGAAACCCGATAATGAAGACATTTATCTGCGGGACGGTCCGGGCAATGACCGCCAGTCCGATATTGATGAGCAGGACGACAGCCATGACGGGGGCGCTGAGCTTCACGGCGGTGAGGAATACTTTCGCCGTCATGCCCGTGAGGATCTGCATCAACCCCCCGGAAAAGGCGAACCCGCCGGGCGGCACGTATTGATAAGTTTCGGCAAGGGCGGCCAGAAAGATATGGTGGGCGTCGACGATCAGAAAGATAAGCATCCCCATGAGATAGAGAAACTCCGAGATGACGGAGATCTGAACGCTGCCCACCGGATCGATGACATTGGCCATGCTGAAACCGATCTGGATGCCCGCCATTTCGCCGGCGGCCTGAATGGCGGCAAAGATACAGCGTGCCGTAAACCCGATCAGGACGCCGATGAGAATTTCTCCCAGCATCCCGACGGACATCGTGATGACGTCGTTCAGATAACCGTCCGGAAGGGGAAAGCGGATGAGCGGATACAAAATCAGGGCGATCACCAGGCTCAGGCCCGCTTTGATCCGGGCCGGAACCGCCCGGTCGCCGAATACGGGGATCATGACCACGATCGCTCCCGTCCGCAGAAAGATCAGGATAAAAACGGCTACGCTCTCTAAGGTCAATATGGGAAACGCGGTCATGACACTGTTCTGAAAATGTCCGCAACAGTCCGGATATTTTCATCTTTCTTTTTGTCCGCCTGCGGACCTGGGGTTGCTGCACGCTCCGGGAAACGCCACCTCGTTTTCAACGGATGTACATGGGAATATTCTGAAAAATATTGTTCGTGAAGCTCATCAGGATGCCGATCATCCACGGCAGGGCCGCCACCAGGGCCACCATACAGGCCACTATCTTCGGTACGAAGACCAGGGTGATCTCCTGCACCTGGGTCATCGCCTGGATCAGGCTGACAAATACGCCCACTACCAGGCCGACGATCAGCACCGGCGCCGAAACCAACAGGGTAACCTTGACGGTCTCGCTCATCATTCCCACGACGAAATCCACGGACATGTCGCCATTCCTTTCCTTGACTATGAAAACGTCTTTTTCACGCTTCGTGACACCCCACGGGGCATGATTGGTTTTTATTTAAGGATTTCCGTAACCTTACGGATATCCTCATCTTTACGTTGTCTCCCGACGGCGGGCGCGGTCAGTGAAAGCTTTTCACCAGGGAACCGACGATGAGATACCAGCCGTCGACCAGGACAAACAGCAACAGTTTGAACGGCAGGCTGAGCATGATCGGCGGCAGCATCATCATCCCCATGGAAAGCAGAATGCTCGAGATGACCATGTCAATGATGAAAAAGGGTAGATATATCATGAAGCCGATCTGAAAGGCCGTCTTGAGTTCACTGATCATGAAGGCCGGGATGAGGACGCTCAGGGAAATGTCTTCCGGTTTCGCGGGCTGTTTTTCCCGGCCGATCTTCACGAACAGGGCGAGGTCCTTTTCCCGGGTCTGTTTGAGCATGAAGTCCTTGACGGGCGAGACGGCTTTGGTCATGGCCTCTTCGCCGGATATCTCCTCGTTGTAATAGGGCTGGAGCGCTTCCTGGTTCACTTTCTGCCAGACCGGCGTCATGATGAAGAAGGTCAGAAACAGGGCCATCCCGATGACGATCTGGTTGGGCGGAATCTGCTGGGTGCCGAGGGCGTGGCGGAGGAGGGAGAGAACGACCACCACCCGGGTGAACGACGTCACCATAAGCAGGATCGCCGGGGCCAGGGACAGGACGGTGAGGATGAAGAGGAGCTGAATGACTGTGGCCGCTTTCGTCGGGGAATCCGGGGCGCCGCCTCCGATATTGAGACTGATGTTGGGGAGCGCCAGAGGTTCGGCGACGGCGATCCCGGCGGCGGCACAAAGCAGGCCGCCGACCAGAAGCGCTACCGCCAGGGGATATTTACGCGGAATCTTCTTCATCACCGTATTTTGTCCCTTCTTTTCCTGACGAGATCGCGCATGGTTGCCAGCACCTCCCGGTAGCGTCCGGGGGGCAACACCGCCGCCCCCGGTCCGGCGGGTTTGCGGCTCTGTTCCCTGATCAGGGCGGCGATCTTTTCATCTTCGATTTCCCCCAAAAGATTGATCGCATTGACGGTCACCCCCACGATGATTACCCTGCCCGCCACATCCACCATCATGATCGCGCTTTTCGGGCCGACATAACGGGTCGAGAGGACATTGATGAGGCTTTCCGGGCCGCCGCCGCCCAGGTTATGGCCGGCGAGCCGCTTCAGGAGATAAAGGGCGCCGAGCATGATCCCCAGAACAAACGCCAGGGCGAAGAGCATTTTCACAAACGAGGCCACATAGGAGTAGTCCATGACGGCAGATCCCTCTATCTTAGTTTATTTACCCGCTCCGCCGGGGAGATGATGTCCGTGAGGCGCACGCCGAACTTCTCATTGACGACGACCACCTCGCCCCGGGCGATCAACCGGTTGTTGACAAAGACATCCATGGGCTCCCCGGCCAGCTTGGCCAATTCCACCACTGAACCCTGTCCCAGTTGGAGGAGTTCGCTGATCAACATCCGGCAGCGACCCAGTTCCACGGTGAGATTAAGGGGAATATCGAGGATGAAATCCAGCTCCATATTCCCCTTGGGGGCATCCGTCTTCTTGATCTCCTGAAAGGAGACTTCGCTGACCTCCGCTTTGGGTACCGGGCCTTTGGACATGGTCATTTCCTGCTCCACATCGTCCCAGGTCAGTTCTTCGTCCTTTTTGGCCCCTTTTCCGGTATCGGTTTCCGACGTGACACCCTGCAAAAGGGCATCGATTTCATCCTGTTCCATAGGTTACTCCCCTTCCTGTCTGATTATCTGTGCTATCTGCACCGCCTGACTTCCCCGATAGACACCGGCATAACCGTCGAATTTCATGATCCCTTCCACAAAGATCCGCACCGGATCGGCGGCATACTGATCCAGGGGGATGATGTCCCCGACCTGAAAATTTACCACATCCCCCGCGGCGATCTGGGTGCTCCCCAGTTCGACGACCAGATCCACCTCCGCCTGGAGAATGTTCTTCCGGAAGCGTTCCATAAGCCCCCTGTCCACTTCCATCTGTTCACTCTGAAAGCCCGCCTGCAGTTTCTCCCGCAGGGGCTCCAGGGTGGCATAGGGGATACACAGGGTCATCAGTCCCGACGAATACTCCACCTCGACCTCGAAATTCACCACCACCACCACATCCGTGGGGGAAACGATATAGACGAACTGGGGATTCACTTCGGAACGCTGATATTCCATCTTCAGTTCGATCAACCCCCGCCATGCCTTTTCCAGGTCGGCAAGGGCGTTCAATACGACCCGGCGGATGATGTTGTTCTCGATGGCCGTAAATTCCCGGCCTTCCACTTTGAACATATCCCGGCCGCTGCCGCCGAAGAGGATGTCCACCAGCATGAAGATCACCTTGGCTTCGACGACGAACAGGGACGTCCCCCGGAGCGGATCCATACGAAACAGATGCATGCTGGTGGGCACCGGCAGGGTTTTCAAAAATTCGCCGAACTTGACCATATTAACGGAGATGGCGCTCACACTGGTCACTTTCCTCAAGAGCGACGAAAGGGTGGTCCGGAGCAGGCGGGCGAACTTCTCGTTGATCATCTCCAGGGTCGGCATCCGCCCGCGGATTATCCGGTCCTGACTGGTCAGATCATAGGGGACGACGTCGGACGGATCATGGATCTCATCCATTTCCGTTTCGATCTCGCCCCCCGATATCCCCCGCAAAAGGGCGTCGACTTCTTCCTGCGTCAAGATCTTGTTCATGGGTCAACCCCGGTGATCTTACTTACCTGATTATTGAATGACGAATTCGGTGAAATAGACACGGGTGACCTTGGTAGTCGTGAGAAAACTGTTCAGCCGCATGGCGATTTCTTCACGAAGACGCTGTTTGCCCGCCGTGTCCATCAGCTCGCGGTACGTTTTCGCCCCCAGCAGCTCCAGGATGTTGTCCCGGAGTTTCGGCTTCAAGAGATCCAGATCCTTGACGCCCTGGGCATCGGCGATCTCCAGCTGCACGACCAGCTTCAGATAGCGGTCGCTGCCGCTGTCCTGGATGTTGATGATGAAAGGCTCCATGGGCCAGATCGTCCCGATGACCGCCGGCGCCGGGTCCTGTTTCTTGGCTTTGCCGGCGTGGGACGAAAAATAATAATAGGCCCCGCCGCCGATGCCGCCCAGGACAACTACCGCCGCCAGGGTAATGAGGATCCATTTCAACGCCAGACCTTTCTTTTTCGCCTGGGGCTGCTGATCCGCCTGTTCCGATGTATTTTCTTCCCGTGTCGTTCTGGCCATCTCCTCCTCCTGCTATATCGCCCGCGTCGAAATATAAATATTGACCGGCCTTGCGGCGGCGGTCATTTCTTCCCCTCCGTAATTCCCGTCCGCTCCCTTTCTCGCCGGCCCCGCCGTGATCCGCGCCGCGTCCACATCTCCGAGGGAGCTTAGATATCGCGCCAGCGACGCTGTACGCACCGTGGACTCCGTTGCCGCCGACAACAGCGCCCCCGAAACAAAAGATGAAGCGTCATCGATTGCCACATGGACAAAGACCGCCTCTCCTTTCAGCGCCGCCGATACCAGAGTGACGATCTCCCGGCCCCGGGCGCTGAGCTCATGACTTTGCGGGTCGAACAGCGTCTCCGTCGGCAGCGCCAGTCTCAACGCCGTTATGGATCCGGGGACGACGGCACCGGTCACAACCCCCCTGTCGGACATCAGTTTCGCCTTTATCCGCGCCAGCGTTTCCCGGTCTTTGCCCAGGGCCCGTTTGCTCTTTTCCATCTCGATATCCGGGTCCTGCAGGGGCTGCACAAAGGGCTGAAATACCCTCATCACCCCGCCGCCCGCCGTCACCCCGCCGCCCAGGGTGTTGCGGAACGAATTCGCCGCCTGGACAAGATAATCCGGCTTCATTGCCGAAAAGGCCAGCAGCAGGACAAAGAAGGTCAGCACCAGGGTCATGAGATCGTTGAAGGTAACGAGCCACCTGTCACCGCCCGCCTTTTCCGGCCCCCGATATTCTTCCTGCTTCATTCCCGGCCTTCCTGTTGCTTCTTTATTGAAGAATAACGATCACGTTACCGTTTTCGCTGCCCCGGCCGGCACTGCCGGGTGAACATGACGCACCCTGGGCGGCGGCGTAAAGACGCTCCGCCGGCAATCCCCCTTCCCCGGAGAGAAAGCGGTGCAAGGCCGAGGCCCGGCGGATCGCCGGCTCCCAGGCCGGCGCCGCGTTCCCCTCCGGCCCCGCCGGACATCCCGCCACCACTCGCACCTCGATACCGCTGTGCAATCTTCCCGCCTGGAGGATAAATTCCCGGAGCACAACCTGGGCCGGGGGAAGAAGCTGTGTTTCCCCCGGAGGGAAAAACGCGCTGCCGGAGAAGGTCGCCTTCATGCCGGCCCCATACCTCTCGATCACCACCTCCGGTATCATCCCCGCCTTCGTCATCACCGCCCGCCAGGAAGCCGCCGGGTCATGGCTGCCCGGGGCGGTCCCGGTCTCCACCCTTCCCTTCCCGGCTCCCACTCCCAGGGCCTTCTGGAGCCGGCGCATGCCGCCGTCACCCAGGTGGGACTGGGAAACGAGCAGGATGAAAAAGACAAGCAGGATCATGACCAAAGAGCAGTACACCGCCTGCCAGTCACGGGCCTTGATTTCGGAGTCGTAGAATGATCTTTTGCCGCGCTCAGTCACGGTAGAACCTCGAGCGCCGTTGCGCCGGAGCGATGAAAGAATGGAGCTTCTGCTCCAGAATCCGGGGGTTGTCTCCCGCCTGGATGGACAGCACCGCCTTGATGATCAGACGTTTGATCAGCAGTTCCTCGCTACTGCGGGTGCGCAGCTTTCCGGAGATGGGGTGGAAAACGAGATTGGCCAGGATAACGCCATAGAAGGTGGTAATCAGGGCCACCGACATGGAGGGTCCGATCGAGCTGGGCTCGTTCATCTTCATCAGCATCTGAATCAAGCCGATGAGCGTCCCCATCATGCCCATGGCGGGAGCGAAATTGCCCATACTGGCGAAAATCTCCGCCCCGAGACGATGTCTCGCGGCGATGAAGTCGATTTCCGTCTCCAGGATATTGGCCATCAACGCCGGTTCGTAGCCGTCCATCATCATCTCCACCGCCTTGCCCAGGAAGGGATCCTGCACCCGCCCCGTCATGTTCTGCAGCGACAGGATGCCCTCTTTCCGGGCCATCCTGGACATGTCCACCAGGATCTTTATTATCTCGTCGGTTTTGTATTCCTTCTTGAAAAAGGCGTTTTTTGCCACCTTCAGGACGCTGAGCATATCCGACATGCGATAGTTGATGAGCACCGCGCCGAAGGTCCCGCCGCAGACGATCATCGCCGAGGGCCCATCGAGAAACCAGGTCAGACCTCCCCCGTTGATCATCGCCGCGATGACCAGTCCGAAGGCCCCTAAGATGCCGATGACGGTAGCCAGATCCAAAGTATCGATCGCCTCATGGTTTTGACGGGGTGGACACGCAGCCCCCGTGTCTTTAACGGAACAGCAATTTGCATACCAGGAGTTCGAAAACTACATATATTCTTTATTTTCGAGGGGATTCAACGATCAGGAGGAACCGGCCGGGAGAGGTTCACGGCAAGGCGTCGGGCAACTGCGGGATGATGTGTCACTATTTTGACGGGCTTAGGAGAGAAGACCTCATGCCCAGGTGTCGATCAAAGAGCCCCGGACCGGCAGCCGGCGATAGCCGCCGGTGTCGTATTCCGGGGTCTTGAGGTTGATCCTGACGGTCGCACCGGTTGTTTCCGGCGCCGCTTCCGCTTCGTAGATATCGACGATATCGTCGGCGGCCGACACCTGGTGCGCCTCCGGGCGCTCCCGGTCGGCAGGCGAAAAAGGCCGGTAACCCCGGGAATGGGCCGGCGGAACATTTTGCGTATAGGCGACGAGTACGGTCGATTTTACGTCCATTTCATGGCGCGTTCAGTTATATTTGACGAAGCCGTCAATACCGGCAGCGACGACACGCCCTCGTTGGGGCGGCGTGTCATCGCTACGTACTGAAAAATCTATGCCAACTTGACCGATTATCAGCGTTTGATGTTCATCAGCTCCTGGAGCATTTGGTCCGCCGAGGTGATGATCCGGGAACTGGACTGATAGGCCCGCTGGGCCGCGATCATCTTGATGAACTCCTTGGCGACGTCGGTGTTGGAGATCTCCAGGGAATGGGACTGCAACCCGCCGAGACCGCCTTCCGAAGGGGTGCCGATCGTCGCCGTCCCGGATTCGGCGGTTTCCATGAAGTAGCTCCCCACCTTGTTCAAGCCGCTGTTGTTCGTGAAGCTCGCCGTCAGGATCCGGCCCAGATTCTGCTGCTGGCCGTTGGTGAAGAATCCCTGGATGAGCCCGTTTTTGGTCACATCGATGGAGCTGAGCAACCCGGCGGGATAACCGTCGTTGCTCACGTAATTGACCCGGGAATCGATGGCGTAGCTGGTGATCTCCGGGGCGTCGTCAGTGGTGCGGTTCCATTTGATCACCCCCTTGTCACCGATGGCGGTGGTCTGCGCGGAAAAATCGAACAGGACATCATGCTTCGACAATTTCGAACCGCCGGCCTGCCCGTACTCGTTATCGCTCGCGAAGGTGCCGAAGATGCCTTTCGCGGTCGTCAAGATGAGACCCATCGTGCTTTCCCCGGTAACCTTGTCGATAACGACGATCCGTCCGTCCACCACAGTCGCTTCCACCGAGTGGGTGGTATAGGCCGACTCGATTTTGTCGAGAAGCTTCTGCACGGTATCGCCTGTCGCAATGGTATAGGTTTGCGGAACATCGCCCATGATGCCGATCGTATCCCCGGCCGTGAAGGTTTCAGTGTCTGCGCCGCGGTAGAAAGTCTTCTCCATCAAGGTCTCCTTCGTCATGGCTTCGGTTTTTCCGCTGTCGGTGTAAGCCTTCGCCCCGGCGAGGATTTGTCGCGCCGTATCCGCTATCAGCACCCCCTTGGCGTCGAACTCCAGCCAGGCGTTATTGGGGATGACGGATTCCTTGTCGTCGACTTTTGCGGCTATGGTCCAGAGGTTGTCCACTTCGGAGGTGCGGGTGAAGGTCACGGCCATGGTGTGTTTGGAGCCGGCGGAATCATAGATCGTCTGACTGGAACTGAAGCTGTTGTTGGTCGAACTCGGCTTGGTGTCGACATTGAGGTTCAGGCCGATCTCGAATGTTTTTGTCTGCTGTGGTTTCGATTTGCAGCCGGTCAGGTTGATCTTCGTCATCTCGGTGGCTTCCGCGCCTTCCGCGTCGATTGTGTGTCCCTGAACCAGGTACCCGCTCAGGTCACTCAGGTCGCCGTTCTTGTCGATGTAGAAAGAACCCGCCCGGGTATAGTACAATAGATCCTCTTTCTTGTCCTTGACGACGAAAAAGCCCGAGCCGTCGATGGCCACATCGGTTGAATTGGCGGTCGTTTCGAAAGATCCCTGGGCAAACTGCGTAGTCACCGCCGCGACCCCGACGCCCTGGCCGACCTGCATGGCCCCGGAACCGCCGCTCAGACTCTGGCTGAGCATACTGGCGAAAGAGGTCTCGCCGGCCTTGAA
Source organism: Syntrophales bacterium (assembly GCA_035448805.1). Lineage (GTDB taxonomy): Bacteria > Desulfobacterota > Syntrophia > Syntrophales > UBA8958 > UBA8958. Next base: position 46,532 of record DAOTJR010000010.1, on the reverse strand, counting down.
GCCGATGGTATTGGCGTTGGCCAGGTTGTTGCCGATGACGTCCATTTGCTTGTTGCTCGCTGACAATCCCGTGGTCCCGATCCAAAGCGCGTTCGACATATCTCATATCCTCCTATCGAATGTTTTTTCTAAGCCTGTTTTACTTCTCTGACGTCGGAGAAGGCTATTTCCCGACCGTCGACATTGATGTATATGGACTGGTTTTTAAAGCTCACCGCCGTTACCTTTCCGGACGACAGGGTGGTGGCGGCGACATCCCGGTCATCCGCGCCCTTGGCGGTTACCTGGAAGGTATAGGTCCCGTTGTGATTGATCCCGCCGTTCCAGGTCGCCTTGTTGGCTCCCGCCGCCTGATCGCCCGTCGTGACGGTGTCCACGAGTTTTCCTTCCGCGTCATAAATCTTGATATCCACCGTTTTTGCCGCCCCCGCCAGTTCATAGGTCAGATCGACGGGGCTGCCGTTGGCGTGAACAGTGTTGCCTTTGCTGATGACAACTTCCTTGCCGATGAGATTCACGGCCTGGGCGTTGGCTTGACTCATCTGATAGACCCCCAGGTTCTTGATTCCTTCATTGAGGTTGTTGAGCTGCTCCAGGCTGGAAAACTGGGCGAGCTGAGCGGCGAAATCCGTTCCGTCCATGGGTTTCAGGGGATCCTGGTTCTTAAGTTGCGCCACGAGCAGCTTCAGGAATTCGTTCTTCCCGAGGCTTTGGGTCGTCCCCTGGGTGGTGGCCTTCGCCTTGCCGTATTGGGCGATGATGTTGTCGATTCCGTTCAATTCCGCCATGACCTGCTCCTTTTACAATTAGGCAAAAATGCTCAAACCTTTAACCTTTGTCTCCGCTTTCACCGCCGTTTCCAGGGCATTATCGACCATGCCCGCCGCGGGGGCGCCGCCGCCGGCGCCGCTTGTCGAACCGCCCCGCTGCTGATCCTGGTTCCTTCTTTCCTGCCAGGAAAACATATTCGCGAAATTCCGCCCGTCGGCCGGATTGTTGTCTTTCTGCAGCGACACATCCACACCCTGGACCTGCCAGCCCTGGTTCTGCAGAGTCGTCTTCAAATCATCGACGTGACTGTGCAAAAGCTGACGGACCTGTTCGTTATCCACCTTCATCACCAGTTCCACCCGGTCGTGACGGACCACGATATCCATATCGACACGTCCCAGTGATTCCGGATAGAGGGTGATCCGCACCCGGCCGCCGTCCTTGAAACCTTGCACCATGCCGTCCCGGACCTGGTTCATGACGGATGAGGCCGGGATGTTCCCGGCGGTCGCACCCGGGGCCGCCGGCCGGTCACTCCTCAGGTTTTGGACATCCCCATAGGACAATTTCCAAAATTCTTCCGCGGCGCCATTCTCCGTCGTTTTTCCCGGTCCCCGGCGATGTTCTTCCGTTTTCCGGGCCAATCCTTCCCTGAAGATCTCCTTGTCCGTCCAGCCGTCTCCGGTTTGCCGCCGTGCCGCAGGTCCGGCGGCTTCCGTAACGTCATCGTCTCCCGACCTCACGGGGGGAAACCCGCCGGGCAGGGCCTCCGGACGGGGATCTTTGCGGGCCGTCTTTTTCCCGGACGTTCCTTCCGAAGGATCGACGAGGGTCGGAACCACCGGCGCCGGTTCCTCAAATGTGGCCGGCGCTGCCGGCGACATGTTCTGCTCATTGACAGCCCGGAGGGTCTTTGTCGCGGCGTCGTCTTTGGCGCCGGTAAGCATGGCGCTGCCGGCGTCCGCCCCGCCCTGCTCCCGGGGGGCCGTTTTGCCGGCGGCGAGATGATCTGTACTTTCCGGTCGCGGATTCAGCGGGCTGTGGGCCGTCTCGGCGTTCTTTGTTCCGGGTACGGCGGTCTCCTGGAGATTTAGGAAGTTTTGTTCTTTTCGGTCCGGAGTCGTCCCGGCAATTTGTTGCGGAATGTTAGGACGGTTATGGTTCGCAGCGGGAGTCGCTGTGGAATCAGCCCCGCCCTCGCGATGTCGATTCCCGACGGGAATATTTTCCTGCCGCCCGACCGGTGACTCCGGATGGATCCGGCTTCGTTCGGCCGGCGCTTCCGGTGCGATCGTTGCGGTTTTTGAAACCGCCGCCGCGCTCAGGGATCGATATTCCTGGCCCGCCCCCGCCGCTTCCCGGGAGGTAGGCTCCGGAGCCAATCTCCCGGCGGGGTTGGGCCGGGAAACCGGTGGCCGTGCGGACGCCGGGTTTGCTTCCGGCTGCGCAGCCCTGGCGATAAAGTGCGGCAGGCCTGCGGCGGCCACACCATCGAGGTTCGTGCTTGCAGGAGTGACTTCACCGATAGTTACTGCATCATTACCCGTATTATAAAGATTGTTGATCCCGGGGAATTTTTCGATTCCGGCCGGTACCTTTTCGCTCCCGCCGGCAGCCGCTTCTGGGGCCGTGGAAGAGGCAACAACACTTTCACTCCGGATATTCTCTTTCTTGGCCCCGGTCCGCGTAGCGGGATGCATCCGGCTTTGTTCGGCCGGCGCTTCCGTCGCGGCCGGTGCGGTTTTTGAAACCGCCGCCGCGCTCAGGGATCGATATTCCTGGCCCGCCCCCGCCGCTTCCCGGGAGGTAGGCTCCGGAGCCAATCTCCCGGCGGGGTTGGGCCGGGAAACCGGTGGCCGTGCGGACGCCGGGCTTGCTTCCGGCTGCCCAGCCCTGGCGATAAAGTGCGGCAGGCCTGCGGCGGCCACACCATCGAGGTTCGCGCCCGCAGGGATGAGTTCACCGATAATGACTGTTTCATTACCCGTATTATAAAGATTGTTGGTCCCGGGGAATTTTTCGATTCCGGCCGGCACCTTTTCGCTCCCGCCGGCAGAAACGGACCCCTCGATAATTGCTGCATCATTACCGATATTTTCTCGTTTGATTTTCCCGGGGGACGTTTCGATCCGGGCGGTTTCCTTGGGAAGGGGCAAGTTTTTCCCCCCGGCATCCGCTTCCCAGGCTGCGAAGGAGGCGACGATGTCATCGCCCCAGAGATTGTCTTCCCTGTCGTTTCCTTTCTGGAAGAACTTCTCGACCAGACGGGAGATACGCTGCTCACGGCCGCTGTTCGGATCCGGCGTCAAATCGCCATTGCCGACCACGCAATCACCAGGGATTTTCGGATTGAGATTATTGGGTTTGCCGGTATTGTCTTTTGCCGGGTCCGCGGCAGCGTGTTGTGATATCATTCGGCGCATCAGCAGGGCAAAATCGGCACGGTTTTCCGCTCCGGATTTACCTTCCACGCCTTTTCCGGACGGAGCCCCGTCCGGATGAAGGAGCAGCAGAAGGCCCGCGGCCTGGCCACCGTCCCGGCCCGCTCTGGCGTTGAGATTTAGATTCGCTGGGTGCTCCATAACATATCCGTCACGACAAGATTTGTATCTCTTTTTTGCAACGGGTATGCCATTCTTTGCGCGAACGATATAGAGAACATTTTCAATTACTTATGAAACGTATAACCGATGGTCGATGGGTAAGGGGGGAAAATTTTTCTCGCTTCCAACCTTCCGGACAGGCAGCGTTTGCATGGTCCGGAGTCATTGCTTCTCCGGGGAAGCCTTGAAATTCTTTGTGATTTCCTTTGTGATTTCCACTACCTTTTGCACATTTACATTGGAAAGGATGACCCCCGCCTTGTCACGCTTCATGTTCATGGTAATGCCGGCGGCGGTCTTGTTGTCCAGCTTTTCCAGCATGGCGCCCGCTTTTGCCGGCGCCGCCGCCTCATAGATCTTGGCGAGATCCTTGAATCGCTTGATATCGGCGTTCTTCTCCGCATCGAGTTTTGCTTCCAGGCGTTTTTCTACCAAGGTGAGCTCGTCGATCTTGTCCTGGATTTCTTTCTTCAGCAACGCCAGTTTCTGTTCCTCCTGCTTCATCACGGTTTCCCTGGCGTCCAGCTCCGCCCTTTTCTTTTCCAAAAGCGCATACAGATCCCGCTCTTTCTGCAGATCGTTATCGAGCGCGCCACCCGGCGTCGTGGGCATGATGCCTTGCGGGTTCGGACCGGCCACGGCCGATCTGACCAGATCGATCCTTTTCGTCCCCGGATGCTGATCGAAGAGTTGTCCGATGGTGGCGATCTTGACGCCCACCATCAGGAAGATCACGATTTGAACGACTATCAGTGTCTTCTTCATTGTTCTTTCCTTTCATGTCTCAACACCGCCGTCTCGTCGGCGGCGATCTGCTCCCGCGAAGATTGCTGCAAATTGTATTCCTTCAGATGCCTTTCTTTCAAATTCTCCAGTATTTTGCGGTCTTTCATCACATCCAGCAAGTTGCGGCGCTTTTTTTCCAGCTCCTGGACCAGTTTCAGGATGAGGTTCCTCTGGAGGGCAATCTTTCTATTCCAGGCCTTGATATAGGAAAGCTGTAATTCGACGTCACCGGGGCGTAACAACTTTTCTTTTTCCTCCCGCAGGCGTTGCAGGAGACGCTCTTTTTCCAGATCCATGGCGACCAGTGTTTGCCTCTCCTTTTCCAGAGCTTTGGTCTGTTCGACAAACTCCGCGAGGACCTGCTCCTCCTTGGTCTTTCTCGCGTCGAGAACGCTCTGGAGTTTAAAGGTAAACACCGTCAGCTGCCTTTGAAGAGGTTGTACATCTGTTTCTTCGTCTTGGCCATATCGACCTTGTCATGGATGTTCTGGCGGAGGAAATCGTTCACCCTGTCGATCATGGACACGGCATAATCGATGTCCGGATTCGAGCCTTTCACATAGGCGCCGATATTGATGAGGTCTTCCGCCTTCCGGTACGTGGCCAGGATATTCTGGATATTGTTGGCCATATGCCGCTGCTCCTCATCGACGACATCGATCATCACCCGGCTGATGCTCTGCAGAACATCCACCGCCGGGTAGTGACCGCGATTGGCCAGCTCTCTGGTCAGGGAGATGTGTCCGTCCAGGATGGAACGGGCGGCATCGGCCACCGGCTCATTGAAATCGTCGCCCTCGACCAGGATGGTGTACAGACCGGTTATGCTCCCCCGGCCTTCCAGTTTTCCCGATCTTTCCAAAAGCTTCGGGAGGAGGCTGAAAACCGACGGGGTATAGCCTTTCGTGGTCGGCGGTTCGCCCACGGACAACCCGATCTCCCTTTGCGCCATGGCAAAACGGGTGAGGGAATCGACCATCAGGAGGACATCCTTGCCCTGGTCGCGAAAATATTCGGATATCGACGTGGCAACATAGGCGGCGCGCATCCTGATCAAGGGATGACGGTCCGAGGCCGCCACCACCACGATCGAGCGGCTCAACCCTTCCTTGCCTAAATTCTTTTCGAGGAACTCCCGGACTTCGCGACCTCTCTCCCCGATCAGTCCGATGACATTGACGTCCGCTTTGGTATTGCGGGCAATCATGCCCAGCAAAACGCTCTTGCCTACCCCCGAGCCGGCGAAGATCCCCATCCGTTGCCCCTTGCCGCAGGTCAGGACCCCGTTGATCACCTTGATCCCCAGATCGATGGGCTCGCTGATCCGGCCCCGCTTCAGGGGATTGATGGGATCCGCATAGATGGGATAGGTGGCACCGGCAAGGATCGGCCCTTTGTCGTCGATCGGCTGACCGAGGCCGTCGATGACCCGGCCCAGAAACTGCGGCCCGATTTCCACACTCGCCTTTTTACCCAGAGAAACGATCCGGGAGCCGGGGCTCAAACCCTGAATCGTGTCCAGGGGCATCAGGAGGACCTTCCCCTTCTTGAAGCCCACCACCTCGGCGGTGATAGGGGTGCCGCCGCCGGCCGGGTGGATGGCGCACAGGTCACCCAGCGACACCGCCGGACCGTGTCCTTCCACGATCAGGCCGACGATCTCGCTTACCTTACCGTGGACCTGGATGGGATGGCACGCCTTCAGTTTTTCATGATAACCGGTAAAATCTACTGGCACTGATCATATCTTTCGACTGTTTCGGACGCTGTACCGGACCCGCAGACGGGCATCATGCAACAGAACGGCTAATTGCGTCCCGTTAACAGGGCCTGCTTCACTTCCCGAAACTGCTGCTCGATCCGGGCATCCACCTCGCCATGCGGGGTCTCGATGACGGCCCCCCCTTTTTTGATGCCTTCATCCTGCTGGAAAATTACATTCTTCAACCCGTCGAAATTTGCGAGAAACTCGCTTCTTATCTCCATTATTTGCTGATAATCGTCCGGGTGCAGACGAATGGTGATGTTATCGCGATCCAGAACGCTTTTCATGGCCTCTTTGAGGACATGCAGGATCACCTCTCTATTGGTGGCGATTTCATGATGGATGATCTTCTCCGCGACGTGGAGGGACAGGCGGACCATTTCCTCCTCCGCCTCCTGGAGAAGCCGCTGTTTCAGCAGGGCCAGTTCCCGGATGACTTTGTCCAGGTTGTCGACCCTTTTTTTCATCTCCAGACTGTATCGGTCCTCGTTTTGGGTCCTTCCCGCCAGTACCCCCTGTTCGTAGGCCCGCGCCTCTTTTTGGCGCATCTCTTCCGCGAATTCCCTCCGCAGCCGTTCTATTTCCGAGGTATACTCCCTGTCTGAGGGGGCATTTGTCCCCGTATCGTGGAAATTTACCTTCTGGAAGCCCGGCGCCTCCCGGCCGGCGCGTTCGACGATCTTGACGGTTCCGGACTTGATGACCTTGGTGCTATACGTACTCATCTTCTTCCCCGCCCCGGGAGATGACGATCCGTCCCTCCGTCTCCAACCGTTTGGTGACATCGAGAATGACCCGCTGGCTCGCCTCGACCTCGGACACGCGGATCGGGGGCATCATCTCTATGTCTTCCTTGAGCATCTCCGCGCCCCGTTTGGACATGTTCTTGAATATCTTCTGGCGCATCCCTTCGTCCACCAGTTTCAGGGCCCTGGCGAGATCGTCGCCGCTCACCTCTTTGAGGAGTTCCTGGAGGCTCTTGTCATCCAGCTTCAGGACATCGTCGAAGGTGAACATGAGGCTGCGGATGGCATTCCCCAATTCCGGATCCCGTTCATCCAAAGATTCGAGGATGGCGCTCTCCGTACTCCGGCCCAGCCTGTTGAGGATCTCCGAGGTCACCTTTATCCCGCCCACCTGCTGGTCCGTCATCCCCCCGATCACGATCTCCTTTTCGAGGGTTTTCGCGATCTCCTCGATGAATTCATGGGGTACGCTCTTGAGATTGGCCATGCGACGGACGATTTCACACTGCATCTCGACCCCGAAGTTTTCGAGCACCTCGGCGGCCGCCTCCGGTTTCAAGTGGACAAGGATCAGGGCGATGGTCTGGGGATGTTCCGTCTTGGTAAATTCCATCAGGACCTTGGGATCGATATCCCGCAGCTTGTCGATGATGGGATTGTCCATGCTCTTGGCCTTGTCCACCTCGGCGAGAATATTCTGGGCATCCTTTTCACCAAGGGCCTTCATGACGATATTTTTGGCCGTGCCGTCCTGGATGGCGATGGTCCCGCCGCTCTCCTTGGCCAGGGCGACGAATTCCTTGGCCACGGAGTTGATCACCTCCGCGGGGATCATGGTGATGCGGTTCATGTACTTTCCCACCCGGCGGATCTCCTGGGGCCTCATATTACGCATCACTTCCGCCGCCACGTCTTCATCGAGGGTCAAAAGCATGATCGCCGCTCTTTCTTCATTGGTCATGATCGCTGTCCCCGCAGGTGCTATTTAACCCAGTTCCGCAATATTTCCGCAAATCTCTTCGCATCGGCACTGGCAAGTTGACGGACGATGTCCGTTTCCGTCTGGGGTGTCTTGTCAAGGGGCGCGGCTACCATGGGCACACCCTCTCCGGCGCCCAAAGCCGCCGGGGCCGATGTTCTTTGCATGACCTCTCCCATCGCCATCACCGATCGGGAAGGCAACGCCGACAGGGTCCCGCGGATGAGCGGCCGCACGACCCAGAGAAATACCATGACAAAGGCCGCCAGGAGCACGACATATTTGATCAGCGGCAGAAGGGTCCTGAAGGTGGCCTGCCAGTCCCATCCGGAAAGGGCCGCTTCGGCATCCATCTTGCTGAAGGGCATACTGCTCACGACGACCTGATCACCCCGGGCGGCATTGAAACCCGCGGATTTTCTTACCAGTTCCTCTATCGCCTCGATGTCTTTCTTGGAACGCTCCTGATAGACTTCCTTTCCCTTGTCGTCTTTGGTATAGATGCCGTCCACCAGGACCGCCAGCGACAGCTTGCGGATCTCTCCCACCGGCATGACGGTCTTGTTCACCACCCTGTTGATTTCATAATTTATGGTTTCATCTGTTTTTTCCCGCTCCGGACCGGCGGTCGCCGTTGCGGTGCCGCCGGCTTTCGCCGCCGGCGGGGTCGTCTTGTCGGTCTGTCTGGTGGTGCTTCTGATGACCGGCGATTCGGGATCGTAAGTCTCTTCGGTCTTCTCCGTGAGACGGAAATCGAGATCGGCGGTTACCCGGACCACCGCTTTCCCCTTCCCCACCACATTCTCCAGCATGGTCTGAACCTGGGCCGCCAGATCCTTCTCGATATTGCGCTGATAATCCAACTGGGTGCTCGAGAGTCGCGACGCTTTGCCATCCCCCGGATTCTTCGAAAGGATGTTGCCTTTGCTGTCCACCACAATCACGTCCTCCGGCCCGAGCCCTTCGACGCTTCTCGCCACCAGATGGGCAATGCCGTCGATCTGATTGGGACGCAGGATCTTTCCGGCCTTCAGCTTGATGGTGACCGAGGCGGTTGCCTTTTTCTGCTGATCGACAAAGAGCGATTCCTTGGGAAAGGCGATATGGACCCGGCTCTGCTCGACCTCGTCGAGGCTGTTGATCGTCCGGGACAACTCCCCCTGGAGGGCACGGCGGAAATTGAGCTGCTGTTCGAACTCCGTCGCCCCCAGGGTCTTGTTGTCGAATATTTCATAACCCACGATTCCCCCCCGCAGGGCGCCCGAAGCGGCCATTTCCATCCGCAGCTCCGGCACCTTGTCCGCCGGGGCGTAAATGACGTCTCCCGCCGGGGAAAGCTTGTAGGAAATCTTCTTTTCCTGCAGTTTGCCCACGATGGCCGCGGCGTCCTCATGGGACAATCCGGAAAAAAGGACCTGATAGTCCGCCTGACCGGCCAAATATGTGAATGCCCCGAGGAGGGCCATCGTCAGTACGCCTGCAGCGGCAATCGTCATTTTTCTGACGGGGGTCAAGGTATTGAAACTTTTTGCCAAACCGGAAATAAGTTGCATAAGCTGGTTCATATTTCCTTCCCTGCCCCTACACGGTCATTCTCATTATTTCCTGATAGGCGTCGAGAACCTTGTTCCGGACCTGCATCATCGTCCGAAAGGAAATATCCGCCTTTTCCATGGCGATGATCACCTCATGGATACTGCCCCGGTTGTCGAGCTGGATCTTGGCGACCGCATCTTCCGCCTGATTCTGCAGGGCATTGACTTCTTTGATGGCCCCTTTCAGGGCCTCGGAAAACGAGCCGCCGCCCGGGCGCTGCTCCGTAAGCCTGTTTCCCGTAAGGGGCGGTATCATCATGCCGTTCTGTATGCCCGTAGCCTTCATTTTCAAACCTCCGTTAATCTTCTCATCCTGCGGCAAAAGTGCTATTTACCAAGTTCCAGAGACTTCAAGGCCATGTTCTTTGTCGCGTCGAAGGCGGTGACACAGGCATCGAAAGACCGGGTGGCCGCAATCATTTCGGCCATTTCCATCACCACCTCGACATTGGGGAGCGTCACCATGCCGTTGGCATCGGCATCGGGATGGGACGGATCATAAATCGTCTTGCCCGCTTTCCCATCCTCCACGACGGTTTCGACCTTCACGGTCTTCAGGGCATTTTTCATGGCATCGTCAAAGGGGTTCTCCACGTCCTGGGAGGTCAAGACCACCGTCTTCCGTCGATAGGGACCGCCGGCGGCGGTACGGGTGGTGTTGACATTGGCCAGGTTGGAGACGACCGTATCGAGTTTCGCCCGCTGCGCCGCCAAACCGTCACCGCAAATCTTGAATGTCGTCGTGATATCCATAGTCACCTGGTCTCCTTCAGTACGGTGTTCAAGCCGCGAAATTTTCTCGCCAGCATTTCGATGGTGGCGTTGTACATAAGGTGATTTTCCGAAAGAGCGGCCATTTCCCGATCCAGCGACCCCTTCTCCTCCCGGACGGTCAACTCGCCTGTCCCCGCCCCATCCACGTCGATCCGCTTCGGCGCGATGTGCCGGCTTTGTGTCGTCTGGAGCCGCACCGCCGCCGGCGCGTTGTTCCCCCGGGGGCCGGCGTTCTTCAGGACCAGATCGGCGGCCTGATAATCGGAAACGTCGAGGTTGGCGATATTGGAGAGAATTACCTGATGCCTTTTCTCCCGGTAATTGAGCATGCCGGAGAGGATATCCACGGTCTTGTTGAATAGCGACAGCATCTGTATTCACCTTTCCTGGTCGGTTATCTGTTCGTCATTGCAATTCACATACCACCCAAACCGGCGGCGTCGCCGTTCATATATCCTCCAGGTTGTACTCATGCAGCTTGTTGCGCATGGTGCGGACACTGATACCCAAAATCTGCGAGGCCTTCGTCCTGTTTCCCTGGACCTTTTGCAACGTCTCGATGATCAACGCCTTTTCCACCTCCCGGAGGGTCATGTTTTCCCCTGCGGTCGGGAGAGAGACCGGCGGGGCTTCCTCCCGGACCGGATCGTTGAGGGCGATGGCCCCGGTCTCGAGCCCCAGGTGGACCGGTTCGACGGTATTTCCTTCACACACCAGCACCGCCCTTTCCATAACGTTTTCCAGTTCCCGGACATTACCCGTCCAGGGATAGGCGCTCATGAGCCGCATCGCGGCCGGTGAGATGGCCAGGCCCGTCTTCTCGGACGCGGCGCCGTATTTTTTGAGAAAATAATGAGCCAGAACGGGGATATCCTCTTTTCTTTCCCGCAGGGGAGGGATCACCACGGGGATGACATTCAGGCGGAAGTAAAGGTCCGGGCGGAATTTTTTCTCCTCGATGGCCTGCTTGAGGTCGACGTTCGTCGTGGCGATGATGCGGACATCCACCGGCACCGGATTCTTGCCGCCGATGCGATCCACTTCTCCTTCCTGGAGGACCCGCAGGAGCTTTGCCTGGAGCTGGATGTCCATTTCACTGATCTCGTCGAGCAGAAGGGTGCCGCCGTCCGCCATTTCGAACTTGCCGATCTTTCTCTGCACCGCCCCGGTAAAGGCCCCCTTCTCATAGCCGAACATCTCGCTTTCCAGGAGGTTGTTCGGTATCGCCGCACAGTTGACCGCCACGAACGGTTTATGTTTCCGGCCGCTGTGGAGATAGACATAACGGGCCACCAGCTCCTTACCGGTGCCGCTTTCCCCCTGAATCAGGATACTGGATCTGCTTTTGGCGACATTCCTCAACATGGCCAGCAGGGAAAGCATCCGGGGATTTTCGGCGATGATCTCCTTGACGGCGGGTTGACCGGGCTTTTCATGCCGGAGCTGTTCCATATCCTGTTGCAGATGGGCGGCGAGGACGTTCTTGACGGTAAATTCCAGATCGTCGAGAGAAAAGGGCTTCATGAGAAACTCCGCCGCCCCCTCCTTCATCGCCTCGACGGCGGTCTTTACCGTTCCGTAAGCGGTGATCAGGATCACCGGCGTCTGGGCCGAGATCCTTTTGATCTGCCTCAGGACATCCATCCCTCCCACCCGGGGCATGCGCATATCGGAGATGACGACCGCAAATTGCTCTTTCTGAAAGATATCCAGTGCCTCCTGACCATTTTCCGCCGCCGTCACCTCATAGCCGCAACTCTCCAGCGAATCCGCCAAGGCCATTCTCATGGCGTCATCGTCATCGACAATCAGCACCTTCTTCATTCGACCCCCTGTCCATTTACCGGGCCAGACACCATAACTCGTTCCTGAAGTGCCTGCACAGGAAAGAAAATATTGAGGTTTACGCCGCCGGTTTCTTCCGCCTGGAGGGTAAAAAACCCCCCGTGGAGATCCATGATGCTATGCAGGATGGCGAAACCCAGGCCGGCATGCTTGTGGTTACTCGTCATGAAAACGGCGAACGGTGAGTTCCGTTCGCTTTCTCCCCGCTTCATCCAATCGACCCCCGCAAACCTTATGCACAGCGAACCGCCCGGACCGGCCGGCAGCCCTTCCCCGTTCCCGCCTTCCCGCACCTGCGTCTCGATGAGCAGATAACATCCTTTCGCCAGCGACTGCAGGGCATGGATGATGAGATTCACGAACAGGTGTTTCAGGATTTCCCGGTCGCCGGCCACCACCGGTTCCCGGTCCGCATAGCGGATCCGGAAGAAGACGTCGCTGTTGTCGGCGATGATCTCCGAGTAACCGACGATCTCCCGCAACAGCTCGTGAAGATTGAGCTCCCGGAGGGCCGCCCGGCGGCTCCGGTTGGGCATCATATAACCGGACAGACACTGATTGATCGTCTTGACCGCCCCGAGGATCTGTTCGATACGCCGGCGGTCGTTCTCCCGCCGGCAGTCCTTCAGCAGGAGGGAAGCGAACAATTCGATACTGCCCAGGGGGTTGCGGATCTGGTGGGCGATCTCCGCCCCCAGATCCGGGACGTTGCCGATGGCATCTCTCCGGTCGTCCGAAAGCGGCGCCGATTCTTTCCCTTCAATATAAATCACGGTATCTTTCCGTCCACCTGGCTTCCCGGACCGCATAATCACTGAGTTTCGTCCAGAAGGGATCGGGGTTCCCTTCCTTGATCTGCAGGAACCGCTTTTCCGCCGCCGTCCATTCCTTTTCTTTCGACAGCCGGCGCCCGATCTCGAACAGCAGCCACCGCCGTTGCTCAGAGCCGCCGGCAGCGGCAAGGTACTTTTCGAGTGACTCCAGCGACTCCCCGGAGACGCCGTCGGCCGAAGCCGGCCTTTCCGCACCGGGCGGCAGGGAACCCGGATTGCGGGTGGTGTTGATATTTTCCAACGCCTTGCCGATCGGGTTTTGCAAATTCTGCTCCGGCGTTAGCTGCTGCGCATATTTCCATACCCTGATCGCCTCTTCGTCGAGTGATATTTTGTGGAGGCTGTCCGCCATTTTCGTGAGCCCCGCGAGGTCGTTCCGGTCCATGCCGATCCGTCCGAAGGTCTTGCAATATAAGGCGGCAAGCCCCACGTGATCTCCCCGGGCATGTAAAATCTCCGTCAACTTCCAGACGACGGCCTTGAGCTGACCCGGCAGGATCGTCACGTATCTGCCCTGGGGATATTTTTCCGCAAGACGGAGATATTCGTCAACGGCCTCGGCGTATCTCCCCTGATGCGCTAAGGTTTCGGCCTTCGCGAACCGGACCCGCTCCTCGAGATCCTGTTCCGGACGGGCGGCGAGAAGCATGTCATACGCCTTCAGGGGATCTTGAAAATAGGTCGCCGCCGTGAGATAGACCGGGACGCGGAGGCCTTTCCCCTGCCCGCCGAGCATGGCAATTTTCAGGATACTCTCCCGGCTCTCGTCGCTGTCGGGATAGTTGGCGATAATATCATCGAAGATCCTGATGGCGGTAGGAAGCCGATCCGACTGTTGCAAGGCGCATCCCATGAGATACAGAGATTTTCTTGCCTGCTCGTCTTGGGGATAGACGCTAAGCGCCACCGAGAGGATCCGGATCGTTTCCCCATATTTCCCCTTGCGGTATGCCGCATCTCCGATCCGGTAGAGATACTCTTTGGGTATCTCCGTAATCTCTTTGTAATCTTTGCCGGCATTTTCGTACAGCAGCGCCGCGTTGTCGTAATCCTTCTTCTGGTAATAGGAATCCGCCAGATGCAGGACGGCCGTTCTGACATGGGCCCCTTGCGGATATTTGTTCAAATATTGCCGGTAGTTCTCGATGGCCTGCTCGTGACGTCCGACCTTGACCGCCACCTCGGCAAGGTGGAACAGGGCGTCTTCGCCAAGGGAAGAATCCGGGTACTTAGCCAGGAGGGCCTGCCAGGCGCCGGCCGCTTCGTAATAGAATTTCAAGGCCTCGTAACTCCTTGCCAAATGGTCGTAAACGATGTCGTTCCCCGGGCGGGGATCGGCATAATACCGGAGAATGTATTTATAATGATCGACGGCGGAAAAAAGATAGGGATTGGCGCCGTTCCTGCCGATGGAAAAAAGACAATCGGCAAGTTTGCGGATCGCCTGTTCATATACCTCCGGTTCGCCGGCTTTTTGACGCATGAGTTCCTGCAGCAGGGCGGCGGCGGCCTGATACTCGCCCCGTTCGTAATGTTTGTCCGCCGCCGCTATTTGGGGATCGGCAACTTTGGCGGGAGGGGTCGCCGCTTTGCCTTCCTGAATTCTTGTTCCCGGCGGCGCGACCTTTACGGCCTTTTCCGGGATCTGCCCGCCAACATCTTGACGCCGGGCATCCCCTTGTTTGTCCGCGCCGACCGTCTTTCTTCCATATACGATCCGGGCCGGGTCTTCCGTAACCGGCTTCAAGACCGCCTGGGGATATGTCTTTCTTATCTTTGCCAGCGCCGCCGCCCCGTCCTTCTTGCGCGCATACTTCCCCGCCCGGGTGGCATAGGCGGCGCCTTCCTTTTGTACCCAGACATTGCGGACGCCTTTCTTTTCCAGCTCGGCAATCGCTTTGTTCATGTTCTCCCGCTCCGTAAAGGCGGCGATCTGCACCGTCCAGATCCGCGCCGATGCCGCCGGGACCGGCGTCGCGGGCAGGATCCAAAGCGCACAGACCGACATGAAGAGGAGCAATGTCAAATTGTTCAGTTTATTTGCCATGTTATTTGCACTCCCGGGACCGTTGCCGGGGAAAGATCCAAACTGTGTGGTTGCAATTAGCATACCACCCGCCGACAGCGGTTTCCTGCTTCAGTATGCCGGAGATATCCCCACCGGCATACATCTGGCGCACAGTTTGCATTTCAGATTGTCAAAAAATCATTTTTCCAGCGAGACGACACCTATGGAAATTCCAGGAGAAACATTCACGAATCGCAGAGAGTATTCGCGGGTTTATGCCTATATCCCCCTGGGGTACCGGCTGGTCGGTCCGGACGAACACCACTCCCTCCATGCCCGCTTCTCCGGTGATGCCGCCATAGCGGATTTCAAGCTGCTTCCGGAGATCACCGACACACCGGAGGCGGAATGGTTCCAGATCATCAACAAAAAGCTCGATATGATCATCCGACTGCTCACCGTCCAAGGGGAGGGGTTTCAGCTCTTGCCGTACAAGGCCGTCAACATCAGCGGCAGCGGCATCAGTTTCTCTACTGCCGAGCCGTTCCAGGTGGGCGATACGGTCGAGCTGAAGATGATCCTCGCGGGGGTACAGTCGGCGCCGCTCTACCTGTATGCCTACGGCGAAGTGAAAAAGGCGGAAAGGCAGACGAGCGGTTATGTCGTCTCCGCCAAATTCATCAAGATGGACGACGCGATCCGCGATGAAATCGTCCGCTTCGTGTTCGAGCGGGAGCGCGAGATCATCCGGGGGAAAAAGAAAGACGGCGGGATCTGAAATGCTGATCATCATCGGTTTCTTTATTGTCTTTGCCGCGGTTATCGGCGGTTATCTCCTGGAGGGAGGGAACATCTCCGTCCTGATCCAGCCCGCCGAACTGATCATCATCGGCGGCGCCGCCATCGGCTCGTTCATCATCGCCTCGCCGACAAAAACCATCAAGGCGGTCATTCAGGCCTTACTGGGGTTGCTGCGCAGCAAGACCTACGGCAAGAAGGACTATCTCGAGGCCCTCCTGCTCCTCAACGGCATCTTCTACAAGATCCGGCAGCAGGGCCTGGTGGCCATCGAATCCGACGTGGACGATCCGGAAAAGAGCAGTCTTTTCAATCGCTTTCCCGGAATCCTGAAAAACAGGCGGGCCATGGCCGTCATTGCCGACACCCTGCGGATGGTGATGACCACCACCATCGCGACCCATGAACTGGAAGCCCTGCTGGAAAACGAGATCGACACCCATTACGAGGAGCTGATCGCCCCCTCCAAGACGGTCAGTTTCATCGCCGACGGTCTGCCCGGCCTCGGTATCGTCGCGGCGGTCCTCGGGGTGGTCCTCACCATGGGCAAGATCGGCGCCCCTCCGGAAATCCTGGGCCACAGTATCGGGGCCGCCCTGGTGGGCACCTTTCTCGGTGTCCTGCTCGCCTACGGATTCGTCGGCCCCGTGGGCCGGCATATGGAACATGCCGTTCATGAAGAGCTGGAGTATCTGAACGTCTTCAAGGTGGCGCTCGTGGCCTTCGTGGGCGGCGCCGCCCCGAAGGTGGCCCTGGAATTCGGGCGGCGGGTCATTCCCCACGACATCAAACCCGATTTCGCGGAAGTCGAGGAGATGCTGAGACAGGCCAAGAAATAATGGAAGATCGCAGTATTATCATCAGGAAGGTCAAAAGGAGGCGCGGCCACGATCATCACGGCGGCTCCTGGAAGGTGGCCTATGCGGATTTCGTCACGGCCATGATGGCCTTCTTTCTCCTGCTGTGGCTCATTACCATGGTCTCCCCGGAAAAACGTCTTTCCGTCTCCGAGTATTTTAAAAATTTCAACATCATGAAGGAACAGACCTCCGGATCGCTGGGGATGTTGGACAAACAGCGGGCCGTCGTCGGGGATGCAAAAGGAGGCATCCGGATGGGTATGCAGGAGAATATCGGCAAATCCAAACAGGATATCGCCGGCAAGCTCAAGCAGGCCGTGGATGAAAAGCTCAGTAATTACAAGGATCAGATCTATATCGACATCGTCGATGGCGGTGTCCGGATCCAGGTTGTGGACACGGAGGGCAGCACCATGTTCCCCTCGGGAAGCGCCGAACCGACGGAGAAGGCCCGGCAGATCATCGGCATCATCGCCGAAAACACGAAAGATTTACCCAACAAGGTGGCCATCGAGGGCCATACCGACGCGGCGCCGTTCCGGGGTTCCCAGATCACGAACTGGGAACTTTCCACGGCCCGGGCCTCGGCGGCCCGACGGGAGATGGAAAAGAACGGCACCGACCCGATGCGCATCGCCCGGGTCGTGGGTTATGCGGATCAGGAGCTCTACAACCGAGAAAATCCCCGGGATCCCAAAAACCGCCGCATCAGCATCACCGTCATCACCGCTCCGGGACAGACCATACCGCCTTTATCCCTGACATCGCCTCCGGTACCAACGGTCAAATAAACGAGCATCGGCCCTTCCGGCCGACGCTCTGCGCCCAGGCGTCGCCGCACCCGTGCGACTCCCGGCGAAGGATTACCCGTCTCGTGATTACTGGTCTGAAAACAGCCCCGCGGTTTCCCGGGCGGCATGTTCATCGTTTCCAGGTGCCGCTGAGGGATGAATGTTGGGAAGAAAGAGTCGGCAAGGAGCCGGAACTTTTCATCCGGCGCTGTTTTTGCCCGCGGGCTCCGCAGGTCGGCATGGTCGTGATGAAGAGGCAGCGGTCGTCAGCGCCGGCGGCTGCCGGCAAGAGGCGGCAGAGGTTTTACAAAAGAAACCCACATGACGGCGTGCCGTCACAAGGCAGGATGAAAATGGCGGGACGCGCTCCGCAGTGTCCGCAGCGGCTCCGTTAATGATGAACCGTTGTAGATCAATAACATATGCAGGCATTTTCGAGTGATAATTTGAGAACAACCGGTAGCTTTCCCATAACTTACATCCTTTGTTTTTTATAAGCACGGCCGCTCGCTTTCCGGTCGGCCTTTTGCCGCGCCCTTGATGATTGCGAGGTTTGGATGGATGATGGTTCAATACCTTCTCCGGGGCGTCATTCCTTTCTGCTCAGACATACGTCCACCACGAAGGAACCGGACTCCGTTTCGAAGGGAATGATGATGCTCGGGCCGCCCATGACATGAAGGATAGAGTGGTTCCTGCCGGAGACGACCGTCGGAATGGCAGCGGTAATGCTGTATCCGGCGGCTTCCAGTTTTTTCCGGGCCACGCCGGAGACCATGTTCGTCAACTCGCCCACCGCATCCTTGATGTCGCCGTTCATGTCCGTGATGTCCTCTCCCAGCATGTTCCCGACGATCTTCATAATCGACCCCGCGCTGAAACTCAGCGCCAGGGAGCCCCGGGCGTCTCCCGTCAATCCTATGATGCCCGAGATGTCGCCCTTGGCCACATTGTCGTTCTTCAGATAGGGCTTACCGGGGACGGGTTCCACAAAAGCCATGGTTTTGAGCACTTCCACAGTCGCTTCCAGAAAGGGGTTGATAAAAGCTACGTTCATCGATCCTACCTCGTGTCCCTTATTCTTCAATTCGTGCCAAGAATCTTGGCGATCTTTTCATTGAGCGTCTCGGCAGTGAAGGGCTTGACGATATAATTGTTGACCCCCGCCTTCACCGCGGCGATGACGTTTTCCTGCAATGCCTCCGCCGTAACCATGAGGAAGGGGGTCTTGGCCAGGTCCGCATCGGCACGCACGGCCTTGAGCAGTTCCAGGCCGGTCATGTTCGGCATATTCCAGTCCGCAATCACAAAATCGATCTGCTGCGACTTGAGAACCCGCAAGCCGATCGCCCCGTCTTCCGCCTCGACGATGTTCTCGAATCCGATCTGCTTGAGAATGTTTCTGATCACCTTGCGCATGGTCGCAAAATCGTCGACGACCAGTATCTTGATGTTTTTGTCCATGAATCCTCCCGAACGAAACAGTATTTTTCTGCCGGACGGCTATCAGCCGTCCATCTTCAATATCCCCTCGAAATAGCCGCCGTCGGCATCGCAACACATCACCACCGTGTTTTCCCCGGCCCGGTCGAAACCGGCTTCGGCCGGCGCTTCGTGATAATGCGGCAACGACATCTGAAAGAGGCGCTCGGGATTGTACCCCTGGAGAAAATCACCGCAGATCATGTTCAGGCATTCCTTGAGGCAATCCTGACGCAGTTCCTCGGCGGCCTCTTCCGGATCGAGGTTCAGGGAATTGCGGATCATCTGCCCGGTCAGCGCTTCGGAGAAGAAGACGCCGATCGTTCCCGAGGCCGGCCCGGAAAAGGTTATCGACAGCGCCCGATCCCGAAGGTGCGGTGCCTGATCCTCCCGCGCTTCGAGGAAGACATAATACATCTTCTCAAAGACCTCATAGACGGCCTTGGCAAAAATCTTTCTGAGCTCCTGTTGTTTCATCACATCTCACCACTTTCTCAACGGCGTCTTGGCCGTCGAGACGATCCTTCCCGTCAGTTTACGATATGAAGCAGTTCGTTCGCCTGCTCCAGTTCCTCGAAGAGCTGCAACATGCTTTCCTCCAAATCATTCTCCTTCAGGCCGTATTTCTTCATCACCTCGCTGATCCCCCGATGGGCCAACCCGTCCATCCCGCCGTCGATGCCCATCATCAGGCAAAACTGATCGGCGATATAAACGAGACTGGGGATCAAGGTGTCTCCCGCCAGAATCCGATCGGGGCGGTGATGATAGGCAATGGCGTCATGAATCTCCGGGGGGAAGTTCCAATAGACGGCGATGCGTCCCCCGAGTTCCGCGTGATTGATCCCGATCACGATTTCCTCCGCCTCCAGAAACGAATAGGCGCCGGAAGACATCAGCGCGAAGATCTTTTGGGAAGATTCCTGAACGTATTCGCCCATGACCAGCTTACCCACATCGTGGAGCAAGGCCGCCGTATAGAGAACCGCATCCTCTTTTTTCGTCAACTTGCGGCTGAGGATCTGAGACATCAAGGCCACCGATACGGAGTGTTCCCAAAGTTCCGCGGTTTTCATGCCGTAACCGGCGTTTCTTTTCGAGAAGATGCGGCTGGCGCTAACGGTCTGCAAGGCCCGCAGGAGATTTTTTTGCCCCAGGTAGATCACGGCGTCATGGATCGATTTGATCTTCTGCCGGACACCGAAATAGGCGGAATTGCTGATCTTCAAGATATTCGCCGTAATGGCCTGATCATACTTGATCACGTTGACCACGTCGTTGACGTCGTAGTCGTCGTTTCTCAGCAGTTCCGATACCTTATGGACAATGGTCGGAAAGGCGGGCAACTGCTTGATGGACAGGAGTATCTTTTCGATCATTCAAAGCTCCTTCGCCATTCCGCCCGAAGAACGTACAAAACATTTTCCGTCGGCGATTTGAAGACGCACGGTCCGGTTGTAATTCTGCCCGGTATCTTCGGCGTCGATCATGACGTTGTTCTTCCAGAAGATCTTCCGGACCGCGGTGATGTTTTTCTGGCCGATCCGAAAATAATCGCCGTCATTCAAAATGCTGGCCCCGCCGGCGATCTTTACGATCATCCGCCGCTTCTCGGCCCCCAGGGCGTAACAGGCCTTGAACAGCATGGGGATCCCCGTATCGGCAAACATGGCCGGACACTCGGCGGCCTTTTTTTTGTCCAGATTCGAATCGGGCAACATGTAATGGAGCAATCCCCCCACCACGGCAACCGGGTCATAAACGATGACGGCGATGCAGGACCCCAGGGCGTAGGTCACCAGTGTATCCCCGGGCTTCCTGCTGCAGTTGAAGTCCGATATGCCGACGATTACATCGCTCATAGATAATTGCATCAGGCCTTTTATCGTATGGGCACATGCAAATCGGGGACCATCTTTCTTATTACGGGGATAATCTCGGGTGGGCGAACAGGATTTGCCGTCCGCGGGACAGGTACGGCAACCGTCACAGACGTTTGAGTTTCTCCACGAGGGTCGTGCGCTTCAGATTCAGCAGCTTCGCCGCCTTGTTCTTGACGCCGCCGCACTTGTCGAGGGCCCGGAGAATCAAATCCCGTTCGTATTCCACCAACATCTTGTTGAAATCCACCCCCTCGTCGGGCAGATCGAGCGGACATACGGCCGCCGGCCCCTGGTTCAGCTTGCGGATCTTGTTCGGGAGATCCTCGAGGGTGACGACGCCGTCCTCTTTCATCACCACCAGCATTTCGATGAGGTTCTCCATCTCCCGCACATTCCCCGGCCAGGGATAGGAAGTCAGGGCCGCCATGGCCTTCGCGTCGATGGCCTTGACGTTGCGTTTCTTCTGTTCGTTGAATTTCTTCAGGAAATGGTTGGCCAGGATGGCCATGTCGATCCCCCGTTCCCGGAGCGGGGGCAGGTAGATCGGAATGACATTGATGCGGTAATAGAGATCCTCGCGAAATTTCTTGGCCGCGACCAGTGCCTCGAGATCCTGATTGGTGGCGGTAATGATCCGCACATCCACAGTCATGGTTTTGACGCCGCCGATCCGTTCGAACTGTTTCTCCTGAATCACCCGCAGGACCTTGACCTGGAGGGACGGGCTCATGTCGCCGATTTCATCCAGAAAAATCGTCCCCCCCTGGGCAAGTTCAAACCTTCCGATCCGGGTGCGGATCGCACCGGTAAAGGCCCCCTTTTCGTGTCCGAAGAGCTCGCTTTCCAGCAGTTCTTCCGGAATGGCGCCGCAATTTACCGGCACCAAAGGCCGATATTTACGATCACTGTTGAAATGGATGGCCCGCGCCACCAGTTCCTTTCCCGTGCCGCTCTCGCCATGAATCAGGACGGTGCTGTCCGTCTTCGCCACCTTCTCGATCTTCTCGAACACCTTTTTCATGGAATCGCTGTAACCGATCATCTTCCCGAAATCGAACTTGTCCTGCAGACGGTCTTTCAGGTCCACATTCTCTTCCTTGAGGCGGGCGAAAGAGAGGGCCCGGGAGACGGTGATTCTGACCAGGTCGTCCTTCAGGGGCTTGGTGATGTAATCGAAAGCGCCCATCTTCATGGCGTCCACTGCGGTCTGCACGCTGCCGTAGCCGGTGACGAGGATTACGAGCTGCTCGGCGTTCAACTCCTTCACCTGTTTGAGCAGCTCCAGACCATCCATGTTCGGCATGCGGAGATCGGTGACGACAAGATCGTAAACGTCCTGGACATAAGTCTCCAGGGCCTGGCGGCCGTCGGCGACCGCATGCACTTCATAACCGCATGACTCCAGAAGTTCGGTCAGGTTTTGGCGGTTCAGGTCGTCATCTTCGGCGATCAGGATCTTGAACTCTTTCACCGGCGTTCCCGAAATGTGGATTGGAAGATTCCATGTGTCAATTGGGTGACATATTTCGTCAATAATCCTTGCTTGTCAAGATATTTTTTCGGCGGCGGCGGTTAATTTCCCGCCCCCGACCCCTCCGGCTCCGACTCTCACGGGTGTTTTCATTACGCGCTTCATGGTCCGATTATTGCATTTTCGCCTTCCTGACGGCGCCGGCATAACTTTGTAATTCCCGCCCGGCCCCGGGTAGCGATCAGGTACGTATTCGACATCAAGACGTGAAAGGAGCATTTCGTATGAAAAACGGTCTTTCCCTGAACATGAAAATGATGACCGGCAGCATCCTGGCGGTGCTGATTCCGCTGCTGGTCATCGGCGGTTTTGCGGCCATCAAATCGGCTGCTTCCCTCCAGGAATTGTCACTGCAACAGGCGGCCAACGTCGCCAAGAGCCTGGCGGAGATGGTCGAGCTCTCGCTGATCGAAGAGACGAAGATGATCAGCGGTCTGTCCGTCGATCCCGCCCTGATGGAAGCAACGACGGGGAACAGGGACGCCGCGGTCGCCAAACTGACCTCCCTTATGAAAAAGGTCGGCCAGGAGTACGAGGTCTTCTTTGTCGCCGATGCCACCGGACTCATCCGGGCGGACGGCGTCGGCGGCTCGTACAGCGGGATCAACATCGGCGAGCGGGACTATTTTATTGCCGCCAAGGCCGGCAAGGCCAACGTGGGCACGCCGATAAAATCCAAAAAGACCGGTAAACCCGTCGCCGTGGTCGCCGCCCCCATCTTCGACCGGTCCGGCAACTTCTCCGGGATCCTGGCCGCCGCCCTCAAGATCGATTTTCTCATCGAGCGGATTACGGCCCTCAAGGTCGGCAAGACCGGATACGCCTTCATGGCTGATAAAACGGGCTCGGTCATCGCCCATCCCAACAAGGATTTCATCCTGGAATTGAATTTGAAGAATATCCAGGGCATGGAAAACATCGCCGCCCAGATGCTGGCGCAAAAAGCGGGAACGGAACACTATGTATTCAAAGGGGTGTCCAAGATCGCCGGTTACGCCCCGGTGCCCCTGACCGCCTGGACGGTGGCCATGACCCAGAACGAAGATGAATTCCTCGCCCCGGCCCACCTGATCCGCAACACCATCGTGATCATCTCCCTGGTCTTTCTGGCCCTGACCGTCACCGGGGTCTATTTCTTCTCCCGGAGCATCTCCCGTCCCATCACCCGGGCCACCTATCAGCTTACCGAGGCGGCGGCGCAGGTCGCCACGGGCTCCGACGAGGTATCCGCTTCCAGTCAGGCCCTGGCGGAAGGGGCCTCCGAACAGGCCTCGGCCCTGGAGGAAACATCATCGTCTCTGGAAGAGATGTCCTCCATGACCAAACAGAACGCCGGCAATGCCTCCGAGGCCGACGGGCTCATGAAGCAGACCAACGTGGTGGTAAAAAAGGCCAATGACGCCATGAAGGACCTGACCAAGTCCATGCAAGATATTACCTCCGCCAGCGAAGAGACCTCCAAGATCATCAAGACCATCGACGAGATCGCCTTCCAGACCAATCTGTTGGCCTTGAACGCCGCCGTGGAGGCGGCCCGGGCCGGGGAAGCGGGGGCGGGATTCGCCGTCGTCGCCGAAGAGGTGCGCAACCTGGCCATGCGGGCCGCGGAAGCCGCCAAGAACACTTCGCAACTCATCGAAGACACCGTCCGCAAGATCCGCGACGGCTCGGAGCTGGTGGGCAAGACGAATGACGCCTTCGCCGCCGTGGCCACCAACGCCTCCAAGGTCGGCGAGCTGGTGGGGGAAATCTCCGCCGCCTCCAACGAACAGGCCCAGGGGATCGACCAGATCAACCGGGCGGTGGCGGAAATGGACAAGGTTACCCAGCAGACCGCCGCCTCCGCCGAAGAGTCCGCTTCCGCCGCCGAGGAAATGAACGCCCAGGCCGCCCAGATGAAACAGATCTCCCTGGAGCTGCTCGGTATCATCGGCGGACAGGGCGGGGCGGAGCAAAGCCTGACTTCCGGTCCCGGGGCAAAGCCCGGCCGGCAAAAGAAGCTCCCCTGGTCGGCGGGCCTGACCGGTAAGATCACAAAAAAGGCCACCGGTAATGCGGGCGCGCAAAGTGCCATGCCCAAAAAACTTCCCGAACCCGCGGGTGAGTTCAAGGATTTTTGATTCGCTGGTGAAAAATGGTCTATCTGGAACTTCGCGACCGGGAGTTTGAAAAAATCAGCGGTCTGGTTTACGACCTCTGCGGGATCAATCTCCACGACGGCAAAAAAGAGCTGGTCAAGGCCCGCTTGGGCAAGCGTCTCCGGGAAGGAAATTTCAAGTCCTTCGCCGATTATTACCGGTACGTCACCACCCCCGAGGGGAGCGACGAGCTGATCACCATGATCGATTCCCTGTCCACGAATCTGACCTATTTTTTTCGCGAAGAAAAACACTTTCAGCGCCTGAAGGCGATCCTTCTTCAGACCCGGCGGGACAGGAAAACCCCGGCGCCCGGATTCAGGGTCTGGTGCGCCGGCTGTTCCACCGGGGAGGAACCTTATTCCCTGGCGATCGTGATCAAAGAAACCCTGGGAAACGACAGCGGCGACGTAAAAATAACGGCGACGGATATCTCCACCCGGGTGCTGAAGACCGCCACAAACGGTATCTACCCGGAAGAGAAAATCAACCGGTTGCCGAAAGATCTGCTCCGCCGCTATTTTCAGTACGGTACCGGGACCTCCGCCGGCCTTTTCCGGGTCAAGGAGGAGTTGCGCCGGCTCATCGATTTCCGGCGCTTCAATCTCATGGAGACGCCCCCGGGGGATTTCCGGTTCGATGTCATCTTTTGCCGGAACGTCATGATCTACTTCGACAAGGTGACCCAGAACAGTCTGGTCCAGCGCTTCTACGCCTGTCTGAACAAGGGCGGGTATCTCTTTGTGGGCCATTCTGAAAGCCTGACGGGGCTCCAGCACTCCTTCGACTATATCGAACCGAGCATCTACCGGAAGGGAATCTGACGCACATGGGTAACGAAATCGCATCCGGCGGCCGGGGGAAGGAAGAGCAAGTGTCTGCATATCGACGCGAAGGGGGGCGTTATCCATGTCCTGCAATGTCCTGATCGTTGACGATTCGCTGTCCATGAGAGCGGTGATCCGCAAGATCCTCACGCTTTCCAGGTTCGCCGTGGATTCCTTCTTCGAGGCCCCCAATGGACAGGAGGCATTGAAAGTCCTCTCCTCATCATGGGTGGATGTCGTCATCACCGACATCAATATGCCGGTGATGAACGGCATCGAATTGATCAGGGAGATGCGGAAAGACGAGCTTTACCGCGAAATTCCGGTCATCGTGGTAACGACGGAAGCGAACCGGGAGCGTATCGAGGAAGCAGCCCGACTGGGGGCCAAGGGTTTTCTCAAGAAACCGTTTCTCCCCGAAGAACTCAAGCGGGTCCTCCAATCGGCCCTGGGCTTCGCCGCGGACGGCGCCTACCGCGAGGAAGGGGAGCCGACCGGAAATGGTGATCTCGATTTTTAAAGGCGGAGAATGATGACCCGTATGACGACCAAGACCGACTTCATCGAGTATATGCTGCTCCCGGGTCAAATCTACTTCAGCCGTGAGCCGTCTCTCATCTCCACGGTCCTCGGTTCTTGTGTCGCCGTCTGCCTGTGGGACCCCAAAAAGAAGATCGGCGGCATGAGTCATTACCTCTACCCCGTGACCAAGATCAAGGAGGAGGCGACGGCCAGGTACGGGAATGTATCCCTGCGCTGCCTGATGCACCTTTTCCTCGAACAGGGCGTAAAAAAAAAGATCTGCAGGCCCAGCTCTTCGGCGGCGCCGCCACCGAAGACCCTTTATGCGCGCAGATCGCCGGGGAAAACGTCGCCGTGGCCAGAAGATCGCTCACGAAGCACGGCATCCGGATCATCTCCGAGGATACCGGCGGGAATATGGGACGCAAGATCGTTTACAACAGCCTGACCAATGAGGCCATCATCTACAAGGTTCAAAACCTGCGCCGCGGCGACTGGTATCCTTATGTTCAGGAGGACCGCTAGCATTGAAAAAGATCAAAGTTCTTATCGTCGATGATTCGGCCATCGTCCGGAAGATCTTCTCGGAAGAGTTAGCCAAATATCCGGACATCGAGATCGTCGGTGCGGCGCCTGATCCGTTCGTCGCCCGGGACAAGATCATCAATCTCAAACCCGACGTCATCACCCTGGATGTGGAAATGCCGCGCATGGACGGTTTGACCTTTCTCCGCAAGCTGATGAAATATTACCCCCTGCCCACCATCATCGTGAGTTCCCTCACCCCCAAAGGGGGGAAGCTCACCCTGGAGGCCCTGGACATCGGCGCCGTGGATGTCATCGCCAAACCGGGCGGTTCCTACAGTGTGGGGGACATGAGCGCCCAGCTGGCGGACAAAATCCGGGCGGCGGCCCGCGCCCGGCTTATCCCGGCCCCGGCCCGCACGGATCCGGACCGGGCGGCTTCGGAACCACTTCGGGCCCTGGCCCAGACCACCAACAAGATCATCGCCATCGGCGCTTCCACCGGCGGCACGGAAGCCTTGAAGACGGTACTGACCAAACTCCCCCACAATTCCCCGGGGGTGGTGATCGTTCAGCACATGCCGGCCAATTTCACCACCGCCTTTGCCGAGCGTCTGAACGGCCTCTGTCAGATCAACGTCCGGGAGGCCAAAGACAATGACGCGGTGATCCCCGGCACGGCCCTCCTGGCGCCGGGCAATTACCACATGATCCTGAGGCGCAGCGGCGCCCGGTACTACGTGGAGGTAAAAACCGGTCCCATGGTCCATCACCAGCGTCCCGCCGTGGACATCCTCTTCAAATCCACGGCGCGCTATGCCGGGGCGAACGCCATCGGGGTCATTCTCACGGGGATGGGCGCCGACGGCGCGGAAGGGCTGAAAGAGATGAAGGACGCCGGCGCGGGTACGATCGCCCAGGACGAAAAATCCTGTGTCGTCTTCGGTATGCCTAAAGAAGCCATCAAACTGGGGGCGGTGGACCGGGTCCTCCCCCTGGAGCACATCGCCGCAGAAATTATAAGGATGGTATGAAGATGGATTACGAAAAGCTCACCGTTCTTGTGGACCGGATCGCCGCCGATTTCCTCTTCTTGAGCGGCCGGGAGTTGGATATCCCGGCAGCGGGAGGTTTCCTTAACATCCTGGAAGGGATCATCGACGCCGCCGGACAACTGGGTCTGACGCCGCTCCGGGAAGTCGGCAGCGGCATCAATCATCTCCTCGAGCAGACGATCATGGACAACCTCCCCGACAAGGCCGCCGGTTTCGACCTTTTCGAGCGGGGGATCTCGCTGATGCAGGAAATACTCCGTGATTCCCAGCAGCGGGATGGTTTTGAGCGGACGGAAGCGATGGAGGGTTATCTCCGGGCGTTGGGTGACCTCACCGGCTACCGTCCCGCCGTCGGCGTCTCCCCCGCCGGGTCGGACACGGAGGCCGGCGGGGACGCGGGTGCGGAAGCCCCCGCCGCGCCTTTGGAAGAAGCAGACGCCAAGCCCGCCCCGGCGCCGCTGTCGGATCAGGATGAAAGCCTCCTGCGCGACTTTATAACCGAATCCTTCGAATACATAGAACAGATCGAGATCAACATCCTCAATCTGGAGCAGAGTCCGGAGGACAAGGAATTCATCAACGCCATCTTCCGGCCCTTCCATTCCATCAAAGGCGTGGCCAGCTTCCTGAATCTCGACACGATCCGCGATCTGTCCCACTCCCTGGAAAACCTCCTCGACAAGGCCCGGAACGGAGAGCTGAAAGTCACCCCGCCGGTCATCGACGTCATCCTCGACGGGGCCGACGCCCTGAAATCCCTCATCGGCCGGGTCCGGGACGAACTGGACGGCAAGGCCGCCGCCCCGGCCGGGGATGACCTGACGGAACTGCGGGAACGTATCCACCGCCTCGAACAGGGACAGGAAGTTGAGCCGGCCGCCAAGCTCGTGGGGGAAATACTCCTGGACGACGGCGCCATCACCCGGGATGCCCTGACCGAAGGTCTGAAGGCGACGGCGGAAAAGCCGGGCCGGAAACTCGGGGAGGCCCTTATCACGGAAGGTCTGGCCACCCCCAAACAGGTGACCCGGGCCTTGCGGAAACAGGCCGAACAGATCAGCGACACCACCACCATCCGGGTCGATACCCGTAAACTCGACGATATGATCGATATGGTCGGGGAGCTGGTCATCACCCAGTCGATGATCCAGCAGGACATCAGCAACCAGTTGACCACCGACCGCAATCTCATGCGCAACATCGCCCAGCTCTTCCGCATCACCTCCGGGCTCCAGCGGGTGTCCACGAGCCTGCGGATGATCCCCATCAAACAGGCTTTTCAACGCATGTCCCGCCTCATCCGGGATCTCGCCAAAGACAGCGGGAAGCAGATCGCCGTAGAGCTCGTGGGGGAGGACACGGAAATCGACCGCAACATGGTGGACGAAATCTACAACCCTCTTGTCCATCTCGTTCGCAACGCCGTAGATCACGGCCTGGAGGTCCCCGAGGAAAGGCGGGCGGCAGGGAAGCCCGAAAAGGGTCTGATCAAGCTCAAGGCCTATCACCGGGGCGGGAATATCGTCATCGAGATCGCCGACGACGGGCGGGGGCTGAACCGGGAGAAGATCCTGAAGAAGGCCGTAAACAACCATCTGCTCAATGACGGTGAAGTTCTTTCCGATCAGGAGGTTTACCGGCTGATCCTCCTGCCGGGACTCTCCACGGCCGAGAAGATCACCGACGTCTCCGGCCGGGGGGTGGGAATGGACGTGGTCAAGCAGGCCGTGGACAAGCTCCGCGGCAAAATCGAGATCGACTCCCTTCCCGGCCGGGGGACGACGTTCATCACCAGCTTTCCGCTCACGATGGCCATCATCGACGGCATGATCGTCAAGGTGGGGCAGCAACGCTATATCCTGCCCACGACGGCTATCAGGCAAGCCCTCCGGCCGCCCCGGGAGTCCTGTACGAACGTGGTGGGCAAAGGGCAGATGATCAATGTCATGGGCCATCTCCTCCCCCTGATACGTCTGAGCGAACTGTTCGACATCCCCACGGATTTCAAGGAACCCTGGGAGTCCATCGTCGTGGTCATGGAGGGGGATGGTAAAGCCAAGGCACTGATGGTGGATGAAATTCTCGGCAAGGCGGAAGTGGTGATCAAAAGCCTGGGCGACGGCATGAAAAACATCCGGGGGATCGCGGGCGGGGCGATCCTGGGCGACGGGCAGATCGGGCTGATCATCGACACGGAGGGTTTGTTTACCCTGAGCGAATCGGTATCCTGACGCGGCGCCGCCCCGGGCCGACGGCGGAGGAATCAGGCCGCTCATCGACATAAAATCAGCAAGCAAGCAAAGGAGGCAGAAAATGACAGACGAGAATATCAAGGCCATCGATGAAAAGATCAGGCAAAGCAGCGACCGGGAGGGGAAATATCTGACCTTCGTTTTGGCCGGGGAGGAGTACGGCATCGGCATTCTGAAAGTCCGGGAGATCATCGGGATGATGACCATCACCACAGTTCCCCAGACGCCCCGGTATGTCAAAGGGGTGATCAACCTCCGGGGCAAGGTCATCCCCGTTATGGACCTCCGGCTCAAATTCGGTATGGAACCCATGGAGTACACGGAACGGACCTGCATCATCGTCGTGGAGATAACGGGTCCCATGCGGAAGATCCCCATGGGCATCGTCGTGGACTCCGTATCGGAGGTATTGAACATCAAGGCCTCGGATATCGAAGAAACCCCCAACTTCGGCAACAGGCTGGAGACGGGCTATATCCTCGGCATGGCCAAGACCGGCGGCGGGGTAAAGATCCTTCTCGACATCGACAAGGTTTTGAACAACGAGGAACTGACGGCCCTGGAAAGGGCCGCCTGACGGCCAAGCGTAACTCGTCAGATTATTAATAAATTATAAAGGGGGATGACATTTATGACACTCAATCAACAGTTACTGCTCGGCAGCGCCGCCAGTGCGGTGCTTATCCTTTTCGGCGGTACCCTGGGCTACCTCGGCACCGGCGAATATCTCAACGGGATCATCGGCAAAGGGGCCTTGATGACGATTCTGGCGGTCGGAACATTACTAGGCACATGTCTTTCCCTGGGCATCGGCTACCTGATTTCCCGCCGGGTCGGCACGGCCATCGGGGGTTCCATCGCCGGTCTGTCCGACAACACCGCCCAGGTAGCCGCCGCCTCCTCCCAGGTCGCCTCGGCCAGCCAGAGTCTGGCGGAAGGGGCCTCCGTCGCCGCCTCGGCCATCGAGGAGACGTCTTCCTCTCTCGAAGAGATGTCGTCGATGATAAAAAAGGCCCTGGAAAATTCCGGTCAGATGACAAAGTCGGGAGACATCACCTTCACGGCGATGAAGAATTCCCACAAATCCCTGCGCGAGACCGACGCCTGCATGAAACGTATCGGTGAATCCGGCACCGCGGCCGCGAAGATCATCAAGACCAGTGACGAGATCGCCTTTCAGATCAATCTTCTGGCCCTCAATGCCGCCGTGGAGGCCGCCCGGGCCGGTGAGGCCGGGGCGGGATTCGCCGTCGTCGCCGAGGAGGTGCGCAATCTGGCCATGCGCTCCGCGGAAGCGGCGCGGAACACCGAGACGATCATCGGGGAGATGTCCCGGGAAATCAAAGAGGGGATGACGCTCGTCACCAAGACCCTGGAAGAGTTCTACCGGATGGGCGATGAAGGGAAAAAGACCAACACCCTGATCAAAGAGATCGACTCGGCCATGAAAGAGCAGGCCGAGGGAATCGAACAGATCAACCGGGCCATCGCCGAGATGGACAAGATCACCCAGCAGTCCGCGGCCAACGCCGAAGAGACGGCCAGCGCCGCCGAAGAGCTTTCCGCCCAGGCGGCCCAGATGGAATCGTTCGTAGCGGAACTGTCCGCCATAACCGGCGGCCAGGGGAGAAACAACGGCGGCGGGCAGGCCTTCCTGACCACCGACCTGGTAGCCGGCCATACAAAAGAAGGCCACCGGGCACCGGGCGGGGGGGGTATCCACAAGGCCCTGGCCTATCGGGACGGTAAGGAATCCGGACCGGGAAGGACAACAGGACGTGGGCCTACCACGGTCGTGCGACCGGATCAGATCATCCCCCTGGAAGACGATGAGTTGAAATCTTTTTAACCGCCGGGGCCGGTAGGCGGCGGCAACAAAGTCGGCGTAGGCGCGTTTTCATAGAAATCCCGCGGCCCGCTACCGCCTTACAGCGGCGGGCCGCTTCTAAATTATCCAGTGATATGGGTATGGACAAGACATGATCGTTCCCGTCTCAGAGCTGCAGGTCGGCATGTTCGTGTCAGTGCCCCTTTCCTGGCATGAACACCCCTTTCTGAAGAACAGCTTTCTCATCACGTCCGAGGAAGAGATCGAGAAATTCAAGAGCCTGGGCGTCGGGCAGGTCGAGGTCGATCCGGCGCGCAGCCGGATCGGCAAGGCCGCCGGATCGACCCCGGCGGGAGAACCGGCCCGGGACGCCGCGGAAGACAGCGTCACCGTCGTCCCGGAAGAGCTGACAAAATCCATTCACGACCATACCCTGCCCCCGGAGAAGAAGGCGCAGCTCGTCATCACCCACTCCCTGACGATGATGCAGAACATGCTGGAAAGACCCACGGCACAGCGTATCGCCGCGGCCAAAAGGGGCATCGCCGAGATCGTCAATCTCATCCTGACCGACGACAGCACGACCTACTATCTGATCAATATCACCACCCACGACTTCTATACCTACACCCACTCGGTCAATGTGGGGGTCCTGGGGGTGGCCCTGGCCAAGGCCATCTTTCGGAACTCATCCGACCATGACCTCCAGGCCCTGGGCGCCGGGTTCTTTCTCCATGATCTGGGCAAGGTCAAGATAGCCGCGGATATCATCAACAAACCGGCGGCACTGACCGAGGAGGAAATGAGGCAGATGCGCCGCCACCCGGCCGAAGGGTACAAGATCCTCGTCGAAACGCGGCAGTTGACGGAGGAAGCGCGGGTGATCGTCCTGCAGCATCACGAGCGGGCGGACGGTACGGGATACCCCCGGGGACTGAGAAAAAACGAAATTCACATCTATGCCCGGCTATGCACCCTGGCGGATGTCTTCGACGCCCTCACCTCCGAGCGACCCTACAGGAAAAAAATGGCGGCCTTCGATGCCCTCACACTGATGCGGGCGGAAATGATGTCCCACTTTCAGGCCGAGCTGTTTGAAAAATTTGTCCTCATGTTCAGAAAGCCGATCCACGGCTGCTGAAATCATACCTCTTCTTGAACCCGGCAAGAAACAGCCGGATCGCCCCGGCGGTATCGTCCTGGGAGCTGTCGGTCGGATCGATCAGGAACCGCAGGCCCAGCCGCAGGCGGTTCTGATCCTTTTGGAGCATGCGTAATTCCGCCTCGACAGCCAGCGGCGGCATATCCTCCTGGAGCCTGAAGACGAGGCGCAAACGGTCACCGATCTTAGCGCCCTGAAGATGGCCGGCCACCGGGGCCGCCACCTCGCAGCTGCAGCCCCCGGCACTCAAATCGGAAATTATTCCCTGCTGTTCCTCATCGCTCTGCCGCACCGCATCCGTCAAGATCACGGGAAGCATACAGGGAAAGCGCTCCTCCTTGCGGAGGTTCATGCTCTCCACCATTTCGGGATAGGCAAAGACGAACAGGCGGACGGTCTCCCGGATCAAACCGATCAGGGTGGTACGGAAGCCGTAAATGTTACCACCGTGCACATATCGGATAATGACGTGGTTTTTCTTGTAGAGTTTTTTCCAGATATCGATCAGGGGCGGCAATTTGACGAGTAAATATTGACCCGCCTCCATGCCGATAAACAGTCCCCGGCAGGAAGACATCCCCTCCAGCGCCACCTGGACATGGACACCGCTCACCAGCCCCGGACATGCAGGCGGCGCCTGCTCCGGCCCGGCGGTTTTCCTCTCTGTGTTCATCTCCTTACCTATAAGTCGGAATGTTCTGCACCGTACGATAAAATAATGCCCCTGTCAAGGAACAAGAAGTGCATGTCATTATCTTGACGGCAATTCCCGGAAAGGGACGCAATCTTGCCACAATCACGGGCGCCGGTCGAAATTATTGCCGCCGCTTCTGTTTGTGGCACATATATTTCATGTAAATTTTCATCCCGTGGTGCACCGGGCGGCATGAAGACCCTCTCTTCCGGAAAAGGCATATTCTTCTATGGATGCACGACAAACGGATTTGATCCTCCAGGACATAACCGAAAAACTATTCTCCCATCTTCACGGTGCCGTCGATCCTGAGGTGTTCAGAGTCCTGGAGAATCCCGATGCCGATCAGCAGGAGATCGAGGGCCTGAAAACCAAGATCGATCCGGAGATAACCGGGCGCCTTTTTTCTCTGGCCAATGCCGCCTACGCAGGTAAATTACGCTCCGGACCCAGCAAAAATTTTTACGACGTCGTTTTACGCTTGGGCTTTGAGCACAGCAAACTTTTCATCCTTTTTTATGCGCTTCCCCATGTCCTCCAGAACCGGGAAGGAAGGCTGCTTTTCGCCAAGAGTTTTTTTCGCTATCTTATCGCCGGGATTGTTTTCGCCAAAGAGTTTCGTCTCCCCGTACATGAGAAAAAAGAGCTGGAGCTCGGGGCCCTGTTCTATGAGATCGGCAGGCTCCTCTTCCACAGCTTCCGCCACGCTTTCCCGCATTCGTTCCTAGATTATGGAATCGACGCCGCCTTTATCGACACCCATCACCGGCACCTCGGGATGCAATTCTGTGATTACTTCAATTTTCCTGCAGGCGTGAAGGATATGGTCGCCGCCGAGTATTTCACCCTGGAAGCGGAGCTCGTCTCGATCAGCGGCATGGTCATGCTGGCCCATTATCTGGTCGAGTCCGTTTTCTCCGCCGGGGGCGACAAGTTTATAATTCAGGCGCCCATGCCAGACGACCAGGACATTCTCACCCACAGCACGGGCCTGGTCATCAAGGAGCTCGTCGCTTCGGCGGGGCTGTCCGACTATTTGATCATAAAGACGGTATTGACTGCGGCACAGATGGAAAACGAGGTACCGGCCGTCCGTCCGCGGCCTTGACCTAGACGGAAGAACGAAATATGTCTTGCTTATCTCGCTCTTCCGTCATAAATAGCGAGGAAAACGATTGGGATCCGGAGTGATGGTGACAGGGAACAGGAATGTTCTGGTGGTTGACGACGAACAACCCATGCGGGAAATGATGAGCAATATCCTCGCGGACATGGATTGCGAGGTCTTCCTGGCCGAGGGAGCGGCCGACGCCCTGGCGCAGGTAAAACAGCAGGATTTTGCCGTCATCTTTCTCGATTTGAAGCTGTTCGGGATGAACGGCATCGATTTATGCCGGGCCATCCGCAAGCTCAAGCCCCTGACGATCCTCTACGCCATGACCGGATGGGCGGATCTGTTTGAAATCGAAGAATGCCGGGAGGCGGGATTCGATGATTTCTTTTCGAAACCGATTAAGGTGGAAATTCTCATTCAGGCCGTTGAGGAGGCTTTCAAGAAACAACAGCGCTGGACCAGAAAGTTCGCCTTGATTTAAACTGTTTATGGACGTTAAATACATAAATCCCTTCATCTCCGGTGCGGTGGAGGTTTTGAAAACCATGGCCTTCGTGAATCCCATCGCGGGTAAGCCGTACGTCAAAACCACCAGCAACGCCCACGGCGAGGTGTCGGGCATTATCGGCATCACCGGGGACGCCATAGGTTCTCTCGCCATCAGCTTCACCAATAGCTGTATCTGCCACATCGCGGGCAACATGCTGGGGGAAACGTTCACCGAGCTGACCCGGGATGTTCTGGATGCGGTCGGCGAGATCACCAACATGATCTCCGGGGTGGCCAGAACGAAAATGGAAAAGGAGGGGATGTCCGTCTATGCGGCGATCCCTTCGGTGGTCTACGGCAGCGACCACACCATCGACCATATCCTCAAGAACCCCAGCATCGTCATCCCCTTTTCCACCGCCCGGGGAGCTTTTGTCATCGATGTCTGTATTCGTAAAACCCAGGCGAAAGAAATAACCGCCGCGGCTTACGGTGTGAAGAATATCGATACCCTCGCCGTCGGGCGGAATGTGAACCGGCTGCTGTCCGGGCAAGACGATTTGCGCCCCCCTTCCCGGCACACCGAACCGCCGGTCAGGGAAAACGGCAGAAAACCTGATCCGCCGCCGGCCGGGGAAGAAGGCAGAAAACCTGATCCGCCGCCGGCCGCGCCTCCCGCTCCCCGGACACCGGAAGAAAAGCTGGAGGTCATGAAGGCCCGCTTGGCGGAATTGATCGCCGCCCGCAATGCCATGCGCCAGCAGCTTACGGACAAACCTTTCCTGGAGGCGGCCAAGCGGCAGCTCTACAAGAAGAACATCCCTCTTTTCGACGCCCGGATCAAACGTCTCAAGCTGGACATCGCCGCCGTGGAGATGCTCATCAAAATGACCCCGGAAGAACTAGCGAATCCAAAAGTCATAACCCATTATCAACATTATGGAAAAAAGCGATAAGCACCGGACCGTGAACGCCAGGGCCTTGATTCTTCTCCTTTGGACGGGGGTGGGGCTCCTGTGGCCGTCGTCCGGGGTCGCCCTCGACCCCGCGCAGGTAACGGCCCTCAAAAAGGCCGGGGTTTCCGATCAGACCATCCAGATGATGATCCGGCAGGAAATGGCCGCCCAGGAGCAAGACGGCATGGGGGTCAAGGAAATCAGGGATAAGGACGGCCAGGTGATTACGGTATATTCCACCGGCCCGGCGGCAAATACTCCGGGAGATACGGAACGGGAAAATGCGGACAAGGCGTGGAAGATGCTGCAAAACATCATTATCGACGGGAGAAGATAGCACGGCAGGAACGATATGAACAAAGCCTTGCCCCAGGAGATGAAAGAGGAGATCGGATCCTATATCCGCCGCATGCCCAGCCTCTCCACAACGATGAGCAAGGTCCTGGAAATATGCAAGAATCCTCTGGCCTCGGCCAACGATCTGAACCGCGTCATCTCCCTCGACCCCGTCCTTACCGGAAAGGTCCTGAAACTGATAAATTCGGCCTATTACGCTCCCGGCGAACCGATCACCTCCCTGACCAGGGCGATTATCATCCTGGGCCTCAACACCATAAAGAATCTCGCCCTCAGCTCCGCAATCGTCGGCACCATGCGGGGCCAGGGGGCATCATCCTCCGGGCTGATGAATGATTTCTGGCTGCACAGCCTGTCCACCGGTGTGATCACCAGACTGCTGGCCGCCTACAGAGGGGTGCCGTCCCAGGAGCGGGAAGAGTACTTTGTCGCCGGTTTTCTTCATGATCTGGGCAAGATCCCGCTGCTGTCGCTGTATCCGGATCGCTACCGGGAGCTGCTTCGGGATTTCCGGGAGCCGGACCAAGGCGCCCGCCATCGACAGGAGGAAGAGATATTCGGGGTGGGGCATTGCCAAATCGGGACCCTCATCGCCGGGAAGTGGCATTTAGGTCCGCAGATTACCCGTGCGCTCCGGGATCACCACCTTAACCCCACCGGGCCGGACAACGGCGACACCTATGCCTTCCTGGTCGGGCAAGCCGACGGCATCGCCCATGCCCTGCACCGGCAACAGGCGCCTTCGGCACCGCCGACGGTCATCGATGACCATGTCCGCCGGGCAGGCATCGATCCTGCAGCGATACCGGCGCTGGCGGATCTCGTCACCCGGGAGCTGGAAAAGGCAAAGATATTTCTGGAGTTGAATTAGTTTCCCCTGTGCCTATGAAAATAACCTTTTGGGGCGTCCGGGGATCCATCCCCTGTCCCGGACCGCAGACAGTCAAATACGGCGGCAATACCCCCTGCCTCGAGGTGCAACTCCCGGAGGAACGGCGTGTCCTCATCATCGATGCCGGCTCGGGAATCAGGGAATTGGGAAACAGCCTGCTGGGAAGAAACCTGTCCTGGAATACCACCGGACTCGATATCTTTCTTACCCACACCCATTGGGACCACATCCAGGGACTGCCGTTTTTTACCCCCATCTATCTCCCTGCCGCCCGTATGAATATTTACGGCCCTGTCACCGGGGAAGAACAATCCATCAAGGAGGCCCTCGGTCTGACCTTAAGTTATCGATATTTTCCCGTCCGCCAGGATGAACTGTCTTCCCATATCCGCTACATCGACATCAGGGAAGGCTCCTTCGACCTGGGCGGCGGGCTGCAACTGCAGACCCGGTACCTGAATCATCCGGTGCTGTGTCTGGGATACCGTTTCGAATATCGGGGACGGGTTTTTTGCACCGCCTATGATACGGAACCGTTCCGCAACCTGTTCTGCACCGACCCGACCCAACCCGGCTACGACGAGCATCTCCACCGGGAGGGGGATGAGGCGGCACGAGCGGCGAACGAACGTCTCGAAGAATTCTACCGGAATGCCGATCTCCTGATTTACGACGCCCAGTACACCCGCGCCGAATATCACGCGGGCAAAAAAGGATGGGGGCATACGGCATGTGAAGATGCCGTCGATACGGCGATCCGGGCCGGTGTCAAGCAATTGGCGCTCTTCCATCACGACCCGTCGCGAACGGATGGGCAGCTCGACGCGCTGGCCGGGGAAATCGAGGGCTATAAAGGCAGGAATGACCTCGAGGTCTCTTTCGCCCGGGAGGGAACGACCATCGAGCTCCGTCCCTGACTTCCGGAAAAGACCCCGGATATTTTCTTTCCGAGCAGGCGACGCCGCTCCGGCAGGGAGCGCTTGTTCGCGAATCCCGTTCAGGAGTTTTTCAATACCTCTCTGATCTTCCGCGACAGATCGACCAGGCGGTACGGTTTCTGCAGGAACGCTTTCCCGCCCCGGGCCATAATCGCGCCCGCCTGGCCGTTGATGCTGTAACCGCTGGACAGGATCACCTTGATGTCGGGATTCACGGCCTTGAGGCGGTCGAAGGTGGCGCCGCCTCCCATCCCGGGCATGATCATATCGAGGATGACGAGATCGATCCGGCCCTGATTTTCGCCATACACCGCCAGAGCTTCTTCCCCGCTCCGGGCGGTGAGAACATTATAGCCGATCTCGGTGAGCATCTCGCTGGTCACCTCGATGATGATTCTCTCATCGTCAACAACGAGAATTGTTTCCCGGCCCACTGCATATTCGTAAACGTCGGACGGGGTCATCTTTTCCCGGGTGTGTCTTGGGGGTAAGCCGAACGGCGCAGAAATGTTCTCATACCAGTCTGGTGCTTCCTCTCTCACCACCGCCTCCCGACCCCAGACGGGAAGCCGCCGGTGCCGCCACGAAATCGACCTTACTGAACTATTAAAAAAGGCATATTTGTTGCTTAATTCATTACCGGCAGTCCCGGTTATCACCTGCCCTGCCGGGTAGCGCGACACGAGTATACTTTTCTTTCATCGGCTGCCGGGGGCCGGATCTTTAGTGACCCGGTCAATATTTTTTATCCGCCGGCTGCGACAGATACGGCCGGCTTCGTTATGCACGTGATGAATCGGCACCAAGATGAAATAACGACGAGCTGGAGCAGGAAAAAAGTGCTCCTCGTGGATGATTTCCGCAACTTCATCATCACCATGAGAAACATGCTCACCTCCCTGGGCATCGTCATCATCGACGCCGCCCACACCGGCGAGGAGGCGGTGAATCGCATCCTGTCCCGGCGCTACGATATCGTCTTGTGCGACTACAATCTGGGCCCGGGAAAGGATGGTCAGCAGGTCCTGGAAGAAGTGAAACACCGGCAGCTCCTCCCTCCCCTGGCGATCTTCATGATGGTGACGGCGGAGAATTCCCTGGAGATGATCATGGGCGCCGCGGAGTACCAGCCCGATGAATATCTCGTCAAGCCCTTCACGAAACAGGTCCTGGAAAGAAAGCTCCGCCGGCTGCTGGAAAAGAAGGAAGGTCTCCGGAAGATCGAGCAGAAAATCGAGGCCCTGGAATACGAGGAGGCGCTCAGGATCTGTGAAGGGCTGATTGGTCAGCGCCCCCAGCATCTCGCCGAATTGCTCAAGATCAAGGGCGATCTGCTGATCAGGATCGGCGCCTACGAAGACGCCCGTAATTTCTTCAACGAAGTAAGCTTGTTGGGGAAATTTCCCTGGGCATTGCTCGGTTTGGGCAGGATCAATTACCTTCAGGAGAGATATGAAGAGGCCGCAAGGATTTATAGGGAACTGATCCAAACAAACGACAAGGTCATGGCCGCTTACGACGAGCTGGCAAAAACCCTGACGAAGATGGGCCGGCTCCCCCAGGCCCAGGAGGTGCTCATGGAGGCCGTGGCCGTGTCGCCGAAGGCCGTGCGGCGGCAGCGGGAACTGGGCGACATCGCCTTCAGAAACCAGGATCTGGACACGGCGCAAAAGGCGTACCTCAAAGCCGTCAAGGAGGGCAAGTTTTCCTGCTACAAGAGTCCCACCGATTATACAGGACTGGCCCGGGTGCTGACCGAAAACGCCGCCCCGGAAAAAGGCCTGAAAGTCCTCCAGGAAGCGGCGACGGAATTTGCCCAGGATCTGCCGGCCCAGGTCCAGATCTCCATAGCCAAAGGGGTCGCCTTCATGAAGATGGGCAAACCCGAACTGGCCCGGAAAGAAATAGACGGCGCCATGAAGATCATCCATGAAGAGCCGGCAGCCTTCAATCCCGCCGTCGGCATCGATTTGGCCCGTAATCTTTTAAGCCGGGGGGATGGAGAACTCGGACGGGAATTGATCCGGCGGATCGTCCGAAGCAACCATGAAGATGAAAAAATTCTCTCCGGTGTCAAGGAGATGTGCAAAGACCTTAAACTTGAAGATGAAGGGGAAAGATGGCTCGCAGAGGCGGTGGAGGAAGTGGTCCAAATGAACAACGAGGGGGTGCGCCTGGTCCAGGCAGGGGATCTGGGAACCGCCATCCGGTACTTCGATAAGGCCACGGAAACCCTCCCGGAAAACAAGCTTATCAACGCCAACGCCGCCTACGCCCTCATGCTGTATCTTAAAGCCCACGGGCCGGAACCGGAGAAACTCACCAAGGCACGGAATTATCTGTCCCGGGTGCATCGTCTCGATCCAGATTATGCGGATCTCCCCAAACTGGTGTCCATATACCGACAATTGACACAGGTGCAACTGCCATGGATGAAAATCATCGATTAGACTTCGCGGATATCATCGCCTCCACCATTCACGATACGAAAAACA
Organism: Syntrophales bacterium; assembly: GCA_035448805.1. Classification (GTDB taxonomy): domain Bacteria; phylum Desulfobacterota; class Syntrophia; order Syntrophales; family UBA8958; genus UBA8958. The sequence continues at coordinate 6,238 of DAOTJR010000010.1, read as the reverse complement.
CCATCGGCATGATCTTCAACACCCTCGAAGAAATGACCGCCCGGTGCCGGCAACAGGGATGTGAACATCATCAAGACCTTTTTTTGTTCCAGTATGAAATCAAACGCCTGAACAACAGCCTGATCCGGCTCCTGGCCCTCTACAAGGCCCAAAAAGCCCCGCTGCGCATAAACATCAACCTTCATTCCCTGCGGGATTGTCTGGAAGAGCTTATCGATCAGAACGAGCCGGTATTGATTTCCCGTCAAATTCAGTGGGAGATGGATTGCCCGGACGATCTTTTCTGGTCCTTCGACAAGGGATTGATCGTCGGCGTCCTCGATAATGTTTTGAACAACACCTACCGATACACGAAAAACCTTCTGAAAATCTCGGCGCAGCAAGAAGGCGGGTGGCTCGTGTTGACGGTCGAGGACAACGGCCCGGGTTATCCCCCCGGCTTTATCATGGACAGCGGCATACCCGGGGGCATGACGAAGCCCGTCTCCTTTCTCACGGGAAATACGGGACTCGGCCTTTATTTTTCCGTCTTGGTGGCCGCGGCCCACCGGAGGAACAACCTCCAGGGGCACATCAGGGTCGCCAACGGCGGTTCACTCGGCGGGGGGGTCTTCTCTCTCCATCTCCCCTGAGGAGGTTTTGCGGGAGGCTACGCCCGGTGAATTATTCTTGACGATGAAACGATGATCGAGACAAAACCCTTAATGTATCGGAAGCCGCGGATTTTATGCGTCGATGACGAGCCGGCGGGTCATGTTTACATGGAGGCGATTCTGGCTCCCCAGGGCTATGAACTGATCGACGCCCACAGCGGCCGGGAGGCCCTGGAGATCCTCCAATACGGTCGAGTCGACCTGGTCCTCCTGGACATCGCCATGCCGGACATGGATGGTTATGAGGTCTGCCGGCGGATCAAGATGGATGAGCGCCTCGTGAATATTCCCGTGGTCATGCTCACGGGCCTGCAGACCAAGGAGGCCCGCATCAAAAGCATCGAGGCGGGAGCGGAGGATTTCCTGCAGAAGTTGCAGAACCAGGAAGAGGTTTCCGCTCGCGTCCGGATGCTGCTCAACGTGAAGTTCCTCAACGAAAGGCTTGCCAATTCCTTCCAACAGATCAGCAATCTGACTGCTTATGTGGGGGATATCATCCGGCAGTTCGACCCGCTCCGGTTTGATTTCATGGCAAATATCGACGGCCTTGTCCGGCAGATGATCAGAAAGACCGCCGATATGGTCGATAAACCGCTGTTGATGATCGTCGGCCTCCGCCTTGGCGAGGCCCCCTGGCAATGGCATCACTACGAGTACGTCTTCGGAGAAATGATCAGGATGTCCGTGCCCGTCGGGATCAGCCTGCACACCGACACCCCCGCCGACCGGAAGACACCGCAAATGATCTTTTTCAACGAACAGGAGCTACCCAAACCGGCATTATTTGCCGAGTTGCAAAAGCTGCAGACCATCAATATCCGCATCGACAACGCCGTGTGTTACCTAAGCGGCGAGCTGTGCATCTTCGCCCTCAACTACGGTCGGAACGTCAACAAGTACGATGCCGCGGTCCTGGAAAACATGGTGGTGCAGAGCCGGTTTCTCCGTTCCCTGGCCGCGCAGATAATGGAGGTCGAGGACGCCTTCGCTTACATGGTCCGGGCCTTGGCCCGGGCCGCCGAGGCGACGGATGAAGATTCGGGTAATCATGTCGTGCGGATCGGGGAGTACTGTGCCGTCCTGTCCGAACGTCTCGGCCTCGACAAGGAATTCACCGCCGCCATAAAACTCCAGGCCACCCTCCATGACGTGGGAAAGATTTTCACACCGTCGGCCATTCTGAAAAAGAGGGAAAATCTGTCCCGGGAGGACTGGCTCGAGATCAAGAAGCACCCCGTCTTCGGCGCCAAGATCATCGGTGCCCATCCCCGGTTGCTCCTGGCCCAGTCCATCGCCCTGAACCATCACGAGCTGTGGGACGGCAGCGGTTATCCCCGGGGCCTGAAAGGGAACGCGATTCCCATCGAGGCCCGGATCGCCAATCTTGCCGATCAGTACGATACCCTGAGAATCCAGCGGACACACAAACCCGCCCTGGACCATGAAACCGCCTGCCGGATATTGAATCAGGGCGACGGAAGAACCATGCCCCGCCACTTCGATCCCCAGGTGCTGCGGGCCTTCCGGGAAACCGCCTTTCTCTTCGAAGAGATTTACCGGCAATATCTTTAGTCTCCATATTCCTGTTCCCCTTTTCATCATGAACAACGACCGGAAAAAGTCCGTACCAAGCTGTGGAGCATCTTTTGCGTTATAATACGTCGGCTTGGGAACCGGAATTGTCCATCCGCAAGATACATTTGCGTTGTTTTTTCTTCTTTCTTCCGTTAGTATGCCCGTCGATCGCCCGGCGGCGCCGGCGGCCGGCAGGGGGATGGAAAACGAAACCGGACAGATCATGAACGAAAAAATGCCTACGTACCGCTTTTTGAAGTCCATCCGCTTCCAATTGCTCCTGCTCGTCCTGATCGCCATGTCACCGGGCATGGTGATCATCGTCTATTCCGGGGCGGAACGGCGCCATACCGAGATCGAAAACGAGCGAGCACAACTCACGGAGGCCGTTCAGGACCTGGCCCGGGAACATGAGTTCACCCTGGCGGCCACCCGCCAGTTTCTCGAGACCCTGGCCATGCTGCCGGATGTGCAAAAGAGAAACGCGGGGGCCTGCAGCCGTCTCTTCGCCGGTTTTCTAAAGGGAAACACCCTCTATGCCAACATCTTCGCCGCCGACGCCGACGGTAACGTCTTTGCCGGCGCCCTTCCCTTTGCGCCCTTCAACATCCGCGACCGCAAATTTTACCGGGAAGTCATGCGGACCGGCGAATTTTCCGTGGGTGAATACCGGCGGGGGCAAAGGTCGCATCGCCAGGTCCTGCCCTGCGCCCAGCCGGTGCGCGACGGCCGGGGAAGGATCGTGGGCCTGGTAGTGGCGGGAATCGATCTGGCCCGTTACGGGGAGATGCTGCACATCAGACGTCTGTCGCCCGGAGCGGTGCTTTCCTTGAGCGATCACCGGGGCACCCTCATTTACCGTCATCCCGACCCGTCGCATACGGCCGGCAAGCCGGAAGCACCGGAGATGGTCCGCTTCATGTCCGGTCCCGACGCCCACGGCCTCTTTGTCGCCACGGACAGCGACGGTTTAAAGCGGCTGTTTGCCTTCCACCGTTTCCATCTCCGCCCCGGAGAACCCCCTTATCTCTTCATGCGGGTGGGTGTCCCGGAAGATTACCTGTCGAAGAAGGCCGACGCGGACCTGATGTTGAAGGTGGTCCTGTTGGGCATCGTCTTCCTGGTTTCTCTGATTTCCGCCTGGTTTCTCGGCAAGACGACCATCGCCCAACGCCTCGAACGCCTGGCGGCAACGGCGGTAAAGATCGGCAACGGCGAACTTGCCGCCCGTTCCGGGCTTGTCTATCGCGACGACGAGTTGGGGAGTCTGTCCCGAACCATCGATACCATGGCGGCCGATCTGGAGGCCGGGGCGGAAGTGCGGCGGGAAAGCCTGGAATTGCTGAGACGCAGCGAGGAGAAATACCGCCTCGTGGTGGAAAACGTGGAGCAGGCGATCCTGGTTGTCCAGGACGGCATCATCCGTTTTGTAAACCGGGCGGGAGCGCTCATTATCGGTCTTGAACCTGCCGAGCTCACCGGGAAAGCGATCACGGAATACATTCATCCCGAAGACCGCGGCCCGGTCCTGGAAAAACACCGGCAGCGCCTCCAGGGGGCAACCCTCCCTTCCAAATATCCCTTCCGGATCCTCAACCGCCAGGGGGAGACCCGATGGCTGGAAATCAGCGCCGTCCTCATCAACTGGGAGGGAAAAGCCGCCTCGTTGAACTTCCTCACCGACATCACCGAGCGCCGCCATGCCGAAATGATCCTGCGACAAAACGAGGAAAGGTACCGGACCATCCTGGAGGAGATCGAGGACGGATATCAGGAGGTTGACCTGCAGGGTAATTTCACCTTCGTCAACAAGTCCTTCTGCCGGATCTTCGGTTACGAAGAGGAAGAGATCCTGGGAAAAAATTTCCGCGTCTTCGCCGCCGATGAGGCGACGGCCGACCGGGTCTATGAGATCTATCACGCCATGTTCCGGTCCGGAAACCCCATAAAGAGGGCGGAGTGGGACATCCGGACCAAGGAAGGCGCCCGGCGGACGGTGGAATTCTACGCCTCGCTCCTCCGGGACGAAGAGGGGCACCGGGTCGGTTTCCGGGGCGTCGTCCGGGATGTAACGGCTTACCGTCTGGCGGAGGAACAGTATCGCGCCATCGCCGACAGATCCCAGACCGGCTTCTACATCCTCCAGGAGGGCAGGATACTCTTCGCGAACCCCCACGTCCCCCGCTATTCCGGATACTCCGCAGAGGAACTCCTCGGGGCGGAAATCATCACTTTCGTCCATCCCGACGACCGGGAAGCGGTGAAGAGAAACGCCACGGAGATGTTGAAGGGACAACGTACGGTACCCTATGAGTACCGTATCGTGGACAAGTCGGGAAGGATCAGGTGGCTGCTGGAAACGGTGACCTCCATATCCTACCGGGGCAAGCAGGCGGTGCTGGGCAACACTGTGGAGATCACGGACCGGAAGGAAGCGGAGGAAATCCTCAACAATACCCTGGCCCGCCTCCATCGGGCCACGGCATCCATTATCGAGGTGATCGTCATGGCGGTGGAATCCCGTGATCCCTATACCGCCGGTCATCAGAAGCGGGTCGCCCGGCTCGCCCGGGAGATTGCCGTGGAGATGGGTTTGCCCGCAGCGGATTGCGATGGTATCTTCATGGCGGGCGCCATTCACGACCTCGGAAAGATTTCCATCCCGGCGGAGATCCTGAGCATGCCCCGGAGGCTCACGGACACGGAATACGATTTCATCAAGACCCATGCGGAAAAAGGGTACCAGATCCTCAAGGATATCGAGTTCGAATGGCCCATCGCCGAGATCATACATCAGCACCACGAGCGGATCGACGGCTCCGGCTATCCCCGGGGGTGCCAGGGGGACGAGATCTGCCTGGAAGCCCGCATCCTGGCCGTCGCCGACACCGTGGAGGCCATGGGCACCCACCGGCCCTACCGTCCCTCCCTGGGGCTGGAAGCCGCCCTGAAGGAAATAGAGCTTAACCGCGGCAGTAAATACGACGTCCGGGTCGTGGAGGCATGCCTGCGCCTCTTCAGGGAAAAGAATTTCCGCCTGGAGCCCACGGCGGGGCAATGGCCGTAATATTCAAAAGGAGGAGAATATCCTATGGGCGCCACATTTTATCTGGAGGATTTTCAGCCGGGGGACCGGATCGAGTCCCCGGCCTGTACCCTGACGGAAAGCGCCATCATCGATTTTGCCTGGCGCTTCGATTCCCAGCCCTTCCACATAGACCGGGAGGCGGGCCGGGAATCCCTGTACGGGAGTCTCATCGCCAGCGGCATCCACACCCTCGCCGTCACCTGGCGGCTCCTGCTCATGACGGGGGCCCTGGTGAACAATCTCGGTTCCCCCGGTTTCGACGAGCTGCGTTGGCTCCGTCCCGTCCGCCCCGGCGACACCCTCCGGGCCGTGGCCGAGGTCCTCGACGTCCGTCCCTCCGCCACCAGGGCGGATCGCGGCACCGTGCGTCTCCGTTGCGCAACGCTGAACCAACGGGGAGAGACGGTGCAGACGGTGTTGTGCAATCAGCTTATCAGGCGGAAACCCGCCACCACATGAAAAAGGAGACTTTACATGAATAGTGAAGCCCCAGAAAAAATCCTTAGGAACGGACCTTCCCTTCGCGTGACACCCGTCGTCCGGGGCTTACGGGCTAAAGTTCCGCAATTCTGCCCGGGTGTTTGCATCGGCATCCTCCTTTTTCTGCTGTTTTTGTTCTGGCCCGCCACCCCGTCCCTTTTTGCCCAGGGGGCGGCCTTCATCCCCGACAAGGCCTCGGGAAAGGACCCCTATTTCTTTCCCTTCACCAGCGGCGGCAAGGACTACCCCGGCCAGTGGCACCTCTGGAATCAGGCCCCCCTCAGCGATGTTAATGCGGGACAAAGCGCCGGACTGGAAAAAGCCTGGAATATCGGCGGCGGACTCGGTTACACCGGCCGGGGCGTCGTCATCGGCATCGTGGATGATGGGGTGGAGGGAACCCACGAGGACCTCAAGGACAATTACCGCGCCGATTTGAGCA
>DAOTJR010000009.1:0-79905 GCA_035448805.1 Syntrophales bacterium | reverse complement strand
AGCGAAATTCCTTGTCGGGTAAGTTCCGACCTGCACGAATGGCGTAACGATCTGGGCGCTGTCTTAACGAGAAGCTCAGCGAATTTGATAAGACGGTGAAGATGCCGTCTACCCGCAACTAGACGGAAAGACCCCGTGCACCTTTACTACAGCTTGATAATGAACTTTGGTCTAATCTGTGTAGGATAGGTGGGAGGCTGTGAAGTGGGGACGCCAGTTTCCATGGAGCCAACCTTGAAATACCACCCTGGCTATTCTGAAGTTCTAACCTGGGCCCGTGATCCGGGTCGGGGACATTGTCTGGTGGGTAGTTTGACTGGGGCGGTCGCCTCCAAAAGAGTAACGGAGGCGCGCGAAGGTTCCCTCAGGCTGATTGGAAACCAGCCGTAGAGTGTAAAGGCATAAGGGAGCTTGACTGCGAGACTAACAAGTCGAGCAGGTGCGAAAGCAGGTCTTAGTGATCCGGTGGTTCCGAATGGAAGGGCCATCGCTCAACGGATAAAAGGTACGCCGGGGATAACAGGCTGATCTCCCCCAAGAGTTCACATCGACGGGGAGGTTTGGCACCTCGATGTCGGCTCATCGCATCCTGGGGCTGAATAAGGTCCCAAGGGTTGGTCTGTTCGCCCATTAAAGCGGTACGTGAGCTGGGTTCAGAACGTCGTGAGACAGTTCGGTCTCTATCTGTTGTGGGCGCAGGATATTTGAGAGGAGCTGTCCCTAGTACGAGAGGACCGGGATGGACGAACCCATGGTGTTCCAGTTGTCGCGCCAGCGGCATAGCTGGGTAGCTAAGTTCGGACGGGATAACCGCTGAAAGCATCTAAGCGGGAAGCCCCCCTCGAGATAAGATATCCCTTCTGGCGGAGACGTCAGGACTAAAGGCCCCTCGTAGACGACGAGGTTGATAGGTCAGATGTGTAAGCACAGTAATGTGTTCAGCTTACTGATACTAATCGGCCGTGCGGCTTGACCATAATTTTTTACATCTTTACACAATATGTAATTGTTGACCATACATAAGGACATTTCGGTGGCGATAGCGGAGAGGACACACCCGTTCCCATTCCGAACACGGAAGTTAAGCTCTCTAGTGCCGATGGTACTGCATGGGTGACTGTGTGGGAGAGTAGGGAGCCGCCGGGATATTTAAAAAACCCCTTCGCCTGCGAAGGGGTTTTTTATTTTACTTCCAACGTTCAATGTGCTATAAAAGCCCGCCTTTAGGCCCATCAAGATTTAATCGGGAGTTGAAACCATGTCCGGCCACAATAAATGGAGCACCATCAAGCACAAAAAAGGCGCCGCCGATGCGAAGCGGGGCAAAATCTTCACAAAAATAATCAAGGAAATTACTTTGGCGGCACGACTGGGCGGGCCGGATCCCGATGGAAACCCCCGGTTGCGCCAGGCGATTCTCGCTGCCAAGGATGAAAACATGCCCAAGGACAACATCGAGCGGGCCATCAAAAAGGGCGGCGGAACCGGCGCCGACGCCGTCAACTACGAAGAGATCACCTACGAAGGTTACGGTCCCGGGGGCGTGGCCGTCCTGGTGGAAGTAATGACGGACAATAAAAACCGGACCGTGGCGGAGATCCGCCATATCTTCTCCAAGCATGGGGGAAATCTGGGAGAAAACGGCTGCGTGGCCTGGATGTTCGACAAGAAGGGCAGTATCCTGATCGACAAAAAGGCGATCAGCGAGGAAGAGCTGATGGAACTGGCCCTGGAAGCGGGGGCCGACGATGTCCGTGAGGATGATCAGGAATATGAAATAATCACCAGCCCGACGGCCTTCGAGGACGTGCACCGGGCGGTGGAAGCCCGAGGATTGAAACCTCTGGCCGCCCGGATCGGCATGATCCCCCAGAACACGATTGCCCTGGGGGAGGACAAGGCGCCGCAAATGCTCAAGATGATGGAGAAACTCGAAGATAACGATGATGTCCAGAATGTTTACGCCAATTTCGATATCTCCGACGAGATGATGGAAAAGCTCAGCTGATGAAAATCCTGGGCATCGATCCGGGCAGCCGGATCACCGGTTACGGCATCATCGCCAAAGACAGCGAAGGCTTGAAAGGGCTGGAGTACGGAGAGATCAGACAATCACGGGGAGAATCTTTCAGTGCCGTCCTGGTTTCCGTCTATGAAAGACTGACACGGTTAATAGCCGCGTTTCAGCCCGATGCCCTGGCAATTGAGGACATCTTTTTCGGGAAGAACGTACAGAGCCTCATCAAACAGGGACATGTACGGGGGGTGGCCATCCTGGCGGGAGCCAGGAAAGACGTGCCTGTATATGAATACACGCCGTTGGAGGTAAAGAAGGCCGTTGTCGGTTATGGCCGGGCCGAAAAGAGGCAGGTGCAGACCATGATCGGGGTCATACTGAAACTGCGCGCGGTACCTCCCCCCGATGCGGCGGACGCCCTGGCGGTAGCGGTATGCCACGCCAATTTTTCCGGACCCGCCGCGTTACCATGATCTCCAGACTCAACGGCGTTCTCGTCAGTAAGTCCGTACCTGCCATAACCGTCGATGTTCATGGCGTCGGTTACCGTGTTTTCGTCCCCCTCACTACCTTTTATGAACTGCCGGATACCGGTGAGCCGATCACCCTGCACGTCCACACCCACGTAAAGGAAGACGCCATAAGCCTCTTCGGCTTTTACACCAGCGATGAGCGCAACATGTTCCAGATCATGATTTCCGTTTCCGGCATCGGTCCCCGGCTGGCCATGAACATCCTTTCGGGCATCAGCGCCGCGGAACTGGTGGAGGCCGTTACCGGCGGTAACATCCGGCGTCTCCTTCATATCCCCGGCGTCGGGAAGAAGATGGCGGAAAGACTGGTCCTGGAGCTTAAGGACAAGGTCCTGAAGTGGGAAAGGACTACGGCGGCCGACCGGGACCGCCCCGGTGCCCTGTCGGCGGCGGAGGCTGTCCGGGAGGATGCCCTTTCGGCACTGATCAACCTCGGTTATAAGAATGCCCCGGCCCGGGAGGCGATCGACAAGGTCATGGTTGGGGGAGAAACGGCGCCGTCCCTGGACCTCTTGTTGAAAAAAGCGCTCCAGATTCTGGCCGGTTAAAACAGGCGGCGTTGTGTACGTACGGAACCGATCGTCCAAGGGGGCAGGATTTTCCGGCGACGCCGGGGAGGCATGAAGCGGCAAGGGAAACCGCCATGACGGTCCGTCGTCACAAAAGATAACGATGGTGCAAGACCCATCACCATCGCCGGGCTCTCCCTCAAGGGGATAATGTGAAGATTAGTGAATACAATTGATATGAAAATGTCGGCAGTTGCCCGATTGTTTTCACGCTTCGTTGTGCCCGCACCGGGCATGGAAGTTGGTTAGAGGATAATTTTCGAGCGAAAAAAATTTTTGGCGCCGCGGCGCAGCCGTTTTGCAATCAAACTGTGAATCCCTGGACTTACGGCCTTGCCGGCTTTTGCAGCCGGGAGGATCAGGAAAGATCATGAAAAAAACCGAAAAAAATCTCGTTATAGATCCGGAGGCCGTCCCGGAGGACCAGTCCTTCGAGATCTCATTGAGACCCAAGTCCCTGGCGGAGTATATCGGCCAGGAAAAGATCAAGAACAACCTCGCCATTTTCATCACGGCGGCCAGATCACGGCAGGAGTCCCTCGATCATGTCCTTCTCTACGGACCGCCGGGATTGGGGAAAACCACTCTGGCCTACATCATGGGCCGGGAACTGGGGGTGGACGTCAAGGTGACCTCCGGACCGGTTATCGAACGCCCCGGCGACCTGGCGGCGATTCTCACCAACCTCCACGATCACGATATCCTGTTCATCGACGAGATCCACCGTCTCTCCCACGTTGTCGAGGAGATTCTCTATCCCGCCATGGAGGATTACCACATCGACATCCTTATCGGTCAGGGTCCTTCGGCGCGGTCCATGAAGCTTGGCATTCCCCGTTTTACCCTCGTGGGGGCCACCACCCGGGCCGGGCTTCTTACCTCGCCTCTCCGTGACCGGTTCGGGATGAGTTTCCGGTTCGATTTCTACAATCCCGAGGAACTGGCGATTATTATCAGGAGGTCGGCACGGATTCTGAACGTGGAGATCGATGAGGAGGGGGCCAAAGAGATGGCCCGACGCTCCCGGGGCACCCCGCGGATCGCCAACCGACTCCTGCGCCGGGTCCGGGATTACGCCCAGGTGAAAGCCCGGGGAAGCATCGACCGGGAAGTGGCCCTGGCGGCCCTCGAGCTGCTGGAAGTGGATCATCGGGGCTTCGATCAGATGGACCGGACGATCCTGCTGACGCTCATCGACAAATTTCAGGGCGGACCGGTGGGCATCGACAACCTGGCCGCCGCCATCGGGGAAGAGAAAACAACCCTGGAAGATGTTTACGAACCTTATCTGATCCAGGAAGGCTATCTCCAGCGGACCTCCCGAGGCCGGGTTGCCACCCGGACGGCTTATGATCATTTCGGCCGTTCCTGGTCGGCGGGTAATCAGAAGGAGTTGTTTTGAAACGTTTTCCGCACGGTGGGGTTGAGACCGTCTCACCCATGGGCGGAAATAGCAACCGTGGCGATAGGTGTACCCCCTTATGAAGATATTGCTGCATATCTGTTGCGCACCCTGCACCATCTATCCGTTGCGGATCCTCAGAGACGAGGGTTTCGAGCCGACAGGATTCTACTTCAACCCCAATATCCACCCCTATCGGGAGTATCTGCGTCGCCTGGAAGCCCTGGAAGGCTTTGCCCGTGAGGAGAGCCTTAAGCTCAGGGTGGCTCCCGATTATGAAATGGAAGCCTTTTTGAGAGGTGTGGTGTTTAAAGAAGAACAGCGTTGCCGATGGTGCTGCGAGATGCGCCTGCGGCAGACGGCCGCGGTTGCCCGGGAGGGAGGATTTGCAGGCTTTTCCACGACCCTGTTGTACAGCAGGTATCAGCAGCATGACGTGATCCGTGAGGTCGGGGAGAAAATCGCGGCGGAGTATGCCGTACCTTTCCTCTATCGCGATTTCCGTCGCGGCTGGGAGGAAGGGGTGCGCATCTCCCGGGAAAGACAGATCTACCGCCAGCCGTACTGCGGTTGCATATACAGTGAAAAAGAGAGATACATAAAAAAAAGGAATCGGGATTGTGGCGATTCTGACACATCGCCAGGCCCGGGTTCCGGGTAAGCCCCTCCTCTCCTGAGGAAAGTATCCGATATTACAAATAGATACTTTTATTTCCCCGCCAGGGCGGGGCGGTATGGATATTGCTTATCAAAACCGGTAAATTAAAAATCGGGATATGTTTTTGAGAAGTAGTTGTTATGTACTGGCAAAGGACCTTAAAGAGTGAGATAAGTTGCCGGAGTATCGGCCTGCATACCGGGCGGAAAGTGGGGATGACGATCCGTCCCGCCGATGTGGACGCCGGGATTACCTTCATTCGCCGCGATCTGCCCGGGATGCCCAGGATCAAGGCGGAAGTGGCCAATGTCTGTGATACCACCCTGGCGACGACTGTCGGCCTCAACGGGGCCACCGTTTCCACTGTGGAGCATCTCCTCTCCGCCTTCAGCGGCATGGGGGTGGATAACGCCACGGTGGAGGTGGACGCCCATGAAGTCCCCATCATGGACGGCAGTGCCCTGCCCTTTGTCAATATGCTTAAGGAAGTTGGTACCAGAACGCAGGGGAAATGCAAAAAGCTCCTGGTCATCAACAGCCCCGTCTCTGTGGCCGACGCGAACGGCTCGGCGGCCTTTCTGCCGGACCGGGAATTCAAGATGACCTATACGATCGACTTCAAACACCCCCTGATCGGCCGTCAGACCTGCCATGTCCATCTTACCGACCGGACTTACGAACGGGAGATATGCGCCGCCCGGACCTTCGGTTTTCTCAAGGATGTGGAATATCTCCAGGCCATAGGACTGGCTTTGGGCGGTTCCCTGAAGAACGCCGTCGTCCTTGACGATCAGCGGATCATCAATAAAGGCGGCTTGCGGGTTCACGACGAGTTTGTCCGGCACAAGGTCCTTGATGCCATCGGAGACCTCGCCATGTTGGGGATGCCCATTATCGGGCATTTCGTCGCCTTCCGTTCCGGGCATCGGCTCAACAACCTGTTGCTGAAAGAACTTTTACAAAAACGGGAATGCTGGGAGGTCGTGAGCAAATATCCCCCGGAGTCCTCTCGGATTAGCAGGCCTCTGAATATCCCTTCCTTCGGTATTCTCGATGCCGTTTCCCCCTGTCCCGCCGCCCTTTCCCAGGGCAGATAAGACTTGATTTTTCCTCGTCGGTTTCCTAAACTGCCGCAATTACAGTCTGTGCAGAAAAAAGTGAGGTGCCGTCTTCATGTACGGTAATTTTTTCCCCTCCGGGTTGGATCCTGCTTCGAACGTGGATGACAGGGCTGACGGTTTAGCGACCGCCGGTACGGAACCGCTGTTACATGGCGTGGGACCCGGGCAAAGGCGTGCGGGATTCGCGGCCGTGGTTCACCGTTCGGGACGTCGGACGGATGCATTGGGATTGCCGTTCTTACCGGTATTAGTTTTTACGGTCATTCTTTTCTTCGGATCCCTTTGTTGCCCCGCTGCGTCTTCTGCCCGGGAGGCACAGATAAGTGATGTCCTGCTGGCAAAAAATCAGGATACCATTACGGTATTCGCCCGGGTAACGAACTGTTTTACTACCGCTATGGAATCGGCTATTCTGGCGGGAGTACCAACGACCTTTACCTTTCATGTGGATTTTTATCAGGAAAAGAATTTTTGGCCGGACAAGAAACTCGCTTCGGTAGTGCTCCGGCAGACCATCAAGTATGACAACGTCAAGAAAATCTTTCTCGTTTTCAGCTCCGGCGGAAACCCCATGGTCTTCCCGGATCTCGAGGGGGCCAAACGGGCCATGGCGGAGATGACGGCCACCGTAACCATCCCCCGGAACATCAACCGCCGCCTGGGTACCTATTACCTCCTGATCAAGGCCCGGCTCGACAAGGTGCGGCTGCCCCTCTATATGGAATACGTCTTCTTCTTCGTTTCTCTTTGGGATTTCGAGACGGACTGGTACCGCAAGGAGGTGTCTTTTTGACCACCGATCGGACCGCTCCCGTTTTAGACAGCAGGGAACTCCGCCGCCGGAAGCGGGAGCGCATCCTCATTGTCATCACGGTTGTCGTCATCGTCCTGCTCACCTTTCTGGAGACCCATCTTACCCGTCAGGAAGCCATCCTGCCCATCTCCAGCAACGTCCTCATCTTCGGCCTCATCAACATCAACATCATCCTCATCATCCTGTTGATCTTCCTGATCATGAGAAACGTCGTCAAGCTGGTTTATGAACGGCGCCACGGGGTTATCGGTTCCCGGATCCGAACCAAACTCGTCGTGGCCTTTGTCAGTCTCTCCCTCATTCCGACCTTCGTTCTGTTTCTGGTTTCTATAAATTTCCTTTCCTACAGCATCGAAAACTGGTTCAACATCCGGATTGGGGACGCCCTGAACAGCACCCTGGAAATGGCACAGAGCTCCTATAAATACACCTCGGATTATGCAAAGTTTTATGCCCGGCAGATCAGTGGGGACATCACGAAAAGCGGTCTCTACGAAAAAGAGCGGGAAAAGTATCTCCGCACCCTGGTGGAGCAGCGACAGCGGGTCTACAATATTGGGCTGCTGGAGGTGCATTTCGACAAGAAGCGGGAAAAGATCGTCGTGAAGGATCCGCAGAACCCCCATATCGTCCCGTTGAACCTGCCCCAGAATCTCCTCGAGGAGGTCTTCACGGGCAAGGAGGTGGTGGCGGAACATCCCGCGGGGAACGGCAATATCATCAGCGGCGTCGCTCCCATTTATACCCGTCTCGATACCGGCGAGGTCATCGGCATGGTGGTGGTGGGTTACTACATCCCCCGTGCCTTTGTGGAAAAGATGGCCGTCATCTCCAAGACTTCGGAAGAGTACAAACAGTTGAGCCTCCTCAAGAATCCGATCAAATTCACCTATATCGTCACCCTGTCCATCGTCACCCTCCTCATCGTCTTCTCCGCTACCTGGTTCGGTCTCTTCCTGGCCAAACAGATCACCGTCCCCATCCAGGATCTTGCCGACGCCACGGGAAGGATTGCCCGGGGAGAGCTCGACTACCGCATCAACATTTCCGCGGACGATGAGATCGGGACCCTGGTAGACGCCTTCAATTCCATGACGAAGGACCTCAAAAGGAGCCAACAGAACCTGGAGCAAGCCAATATCGATCTCGATCAGCGGCGAAAGTACATGGAGGCGGTCTTGAGCAACGTTTCCGCCGGGGTAATTTCCGTCGACAAAGGGGACGTGATCACCATCATCAACCGCGCCGCGGAACGGATGTTGGAAATCAAGACGGAGAAGGTACTCCGCCGCCCTTACCAGGAGGTGCTGAGCCCGGAACATATGGCCCTGGTCCGGGAACTGCTTGGGGAACTGAAGGAAAGTGAAAACGGTTTTGTAGAAAGGCAGTTGGTCATCAACGTCCGGGGACGGTCCCTGACCGTCCTGGTCACCACCACGATCATCAGGGATGACGACGGCAATTACATGGGCATGGTGCTTGTTTTCGAGGATCTTACCCAGATGCAGAAGGCCGAGCGGGCGGCGGCCTGGCGGGAGGCGGCGCGCCGCATGGCCCATGAGATAAAGAATCCCCTCACCCCCATTCAATTGTCGGCCCAGCGTCTCCAGCGCAAATACGGAGATCGCCTCCAGGAAGACGGCGAAGTCTTCCAGGAATGCACCCGGACCATCGTCGGGCAGGTCGAGGTCCTCAAAAACCTGGTCAACGCCTTCTCCCGCTATGCCCGCATGCCGGTCATGAATCCCTTCCCCAACGACCTCAACGAAGTGCTTAGTGAGGCGGTCGCCCTGTTCCAGGATGCCCACAAGAATATCTCCTTCACTTTTCACAGAGACGAGGGGATACCCATCCTCCACATCGATCCGGAGCAAATCAAACGGGTGATGATCAATCTCCTCGACAATGCCGTGGCCGCGCTGGGTTCGGAAGACGGGCGGATAGAAATCCGAACCGGATATGACGCCCGGAAGCGCCGTGCCGTTGTGGAGGTGGCCGACAACGGCAGCGGGGTGCCGCAGAAATTCAAGAACAAGATATTCGAGCCCTATTTTTCGACGAAACGTTCGGGTACCGGCTTGGGACTCGCCATCGTGAGTTCCATCATCATCGAGCATCAGGGGCAGGTTAACGTCCGGGATAACGAGCCCTGCGGTACGGTCGTGACCTTCGAGCTCCCCGCGCCTGGCGCGGAATCACCGGCGGAGTATGCCGAGAAAGGAAAATATGCGTAAAACCATCCTCATTGTCGACGACGAGGAGACTATCTGCCAATCCCTGAGCGGCATCCTGCGGGATGAGGGATATGAGACCGTCACGGCGGGCAGCGGTGAAGAGGCGCTGAAGATCATCGAGGAAGAGATGCCGAATCTGGTCCTCCTGGACATCTGGCTCCCCGGGATGGACGGTATCGAGGTCCTCAAGATCATCCGTTCCGAATATCCCCAGATCCGGGTAATCATGATGTCCGGCCACGGCACCATCGAGACTGCCGTCAAGGCCACCAAGCTCGGGGCCTACGATTTCATCGAAAAACCACTGTCTCTGGACAAGATCATTCTCTTGGTCAATCACGCCCTGGACATCATTGCCCTGGAGGAGGAAAACGTCCTGCTCAAACAGAAGGTGACCCAGGAATACGAACTAACCGGGGGCAGCGTTTCCACCATGGAACTTAAGGAGGCCATCGGCATCATCGCCCCGACCAATGCCTGGGTTCTCATCATGGGGGAGAACGGTACCGGCAAGGAACTGGTGGCTCGTTCCCTCCACCGGTTGAGCCGGCGCAACGGTAAACCCTTCATCGAGGTGAACTGCGCCGCAATTCCGGAAGACCTCATCGAGAGCGAGCTTTTCGGACATGAAAAGGGCGCCTTTACCGGTGCGACCCAGAAAAAGCGAGGCAAATTCGACCTGGCCCATGAGGGGACCATCTTTCTCGATGAAGTGGCGGATATGAGCCTGAAAGCCCAGGCCAAGATCCTCCGTATCCTTCAGGAGAAGAAGTTCGAGCGGGTGGGGGGGACCAAGATGATCCACGTGGACGTCCGGGTCATCGCGGCCACCAACAAGGACCTGGAAAAGGAAATGGAGGAGGGACGCTTCCGTCAGGATCTGTACTATCGCCTCAACGTCATTCCCCTGCAGATCGCGCCCCTGCGGGAGCGCCGGGAGGATATCCCCCCGCTGGTGGAGAGGTTCCTCGCTGATTTTGCCGCCAAGGAGGGCGAGGATCCCAAAAAGATCACCGGGGAGGCCCTGGCCCTCCTCATGGAACATGACTGGCCGGGAAATGTCCGGGAATTGAAAAACATCGTCGAACGTCTCGTCATCATGACGCCGGCCCGGATCATTACGGCCGCCGACATCCCGGTGTTCAGCCGGGAAGGAACTCACGAACTGGAGAGCAAACCTGCGGTTGCCAAACGGTCCCCCGCCCTGGATTCGGAAAGCCTCCGGGCGGCGCGGATGGATTTTGAAAAGCAGTATATTCTTCGGAAACTCCGGGAAAACGACGGCAATATCTCCCGGACGGCGGAGGCTATCGGCCTGGAGCGGAGCAATCTCCATAAGAAGATCAAGAGCTACGGCCTGGATGTGGAGCGGCAGGAAGGGACGGGGAACAGACAATAGATAACGGATACCCGCAATTTTCCATATAATTCCTGGACTGTCACAATACACGGATCTTCAAACAGTACCCAAGCGCCGGCGGCTTGGACTTGGCGGCCTGGACGAAGCCGCCGGCGCAGCGGCGCCTTGTTGCGGATTTGGCGGTTAAGGACGAAGCAGGGATGGGCTGCAGATGCTCGGCAAGTGATACAGTCGCTGCGTAACAGGCCCTTTATTTGAAAACTTATCCGCCGCTTTCCCGTTTCCCTTTCTCTTTCGGTCCCGCCGCCGACGTTTGGCCTATTCTCTTCAAATCAGCAAGGGAAAAGCGGTTCGCCGGCAGGAAGATGAGCCCCAACAACACGATGACGCCGATCGACAGGAAGTGGTAGACGAGGGCGAAAGAAAGGGCCTCGGTTTTAGGGATTCCGTAGAGGGTGAGCCCCAGAATGCAGAAGAAATGCCAGTTGCCTACAAACCCCGGTCCGGCGGGAATGGCGATGCCGATCATGAGGATAACCATGACGACGAGGGCGGCGACAAAGGGCAGATGGAAATGAAAGGCGAGAAACATCAAATAGATGCCCAGGGCGTCGACAATCCAGAAGGATAGGGACAAAAGCCCCGCATGGGCCAACAGCCCCGGTCGGGCCATCATCCCGAAGCCGTCGATAAACTGATGAAGGAGCCTCTGGAATCTGTCCGCATAACGCTCCGGCAGTCTTTTGATCAAGGGATCCAGGAGTCGCAGGCAAACCGCCCGCTGGCGGAGCGTGAAGATCATGAAACCCAGAAGCGCCAAAGTGATAAAGAGGAACAGGGCGCTGGAGCGGATAAGCCACTCCGGCACCGGGGTGAGAAACATGGTGACGATGAAGAGGATAAATACCGTGAGACTGTCAAAGACCCGTTCGATAAAGATGGTGGCCAGGGCGGAGCTCATTCTGACGGGACTCTTCTTGGTGATCAGATAGGGGCGGGCGAATTCTCCCAGCCGGGCCGGCAAGGAGACGATGGCCAAAAAACCCACGCTGGTCACGGCGAAAAGATCGAGTTGCCCCACCTTCTCCATGGGACTGAGGATCACCCCCCAGCGTACGGAACGGATGACCTGCATCAGGATCATTATGGCCAGGGCCGCCGCCGCGTATCCATAGGAGATGCCCTGCAGGGCCTTGTATAAATCCTGGTAATCTATGCCGCGCAGGGAGAAATAGACCAGGACGATGCTGATGACGATACCGACGACAAGCTGTTTCATAGGGGCGAGGCATAGCACATATCCGGAAGATTAACAATGCGCGGGGGAGAAACTCCAGGTGCCGGTGGGGTAATGATAAACCTGCCGTTCCCCGATGCCGCCGGGGCGGCGCCGGGAGAACGGCGGGTCTGTCTCATCGGGAGGACGGGGACTTAGAAAGGGGTCAACTGACCAGTGCCTTGATCGCTTCCATGACCGGGGCGGTGAACAGTGCCACGTAGAAGGTGTAAAGGGCAAAGGCTCCCACCGCTTCTCCGGCGTACATCTTGTCAAATCTCTGCTTGAGCGAGAAGATGATCAGGCCGCCGATGATGACGAGTCCCAGGTGAAAATAGGGGAAGTTTTCTCCTCCCGTCGCGGCGAACTCGGCAAAACTGAATGTGGCGGTGAGCAATACGAAGACAGCCCCAACGATGATAGTGGATATGGTCTTTTTCATGGTCTTTTTCCTCCCTTGGTAAGTTTTCTTTTTACTTTTCTATATGAAATAATCGTGCCAGATTACATTTTTGTCTGCCCTCACCGTAACTTGCCGTATTTAAATAAATATTTATTGGAGCGTCGCCGCTGGTCCGAGGGATGGACAAGAGGACTTGAAAGAATCTTTAAATACCTGTAAAAAGTGTTGTCCCGAAATGTCTGCCGTGAAAGAGAAGGCAACGGGGGATACCGAGAAAGGCGGTGCCGACTGACGGAGTCGTCTCGGCGGTTGTTGCAAAATTGCATAAACTGGGGCAGTCGCTCAGAGACAGGGACTGCGGTGCCGGAAGAAACGTTATTGCCCTCCCGGTTCTTGCCGGCAGGCGTGAACCATCGCCGGCTGTCGGCTTGCCTCCCGTAAAGGAATGCGTATGAAGCGGCGTGATTTCCTAAGGAAAGCCATCCTGACCGGGGCGACCCTGAGTCTGGCAGGGGGGATCGACCCCCTGCTTGCCCTGGTGGAAGGGGCGGAACGGCCCGATCTGGCCGTGGTGCGGGGACCGCTGCCGGAAAGGATCACCCGGGCGGCCGTGGGGGAACTGGGGGGGATGGGCAGATTCGTTTCCCGGGGCGATATCGTGGTCGTCAAGCCGAACATCGGCTGGGACCGGACCCCGGAGTACGCCGCCAATACCAACCCCGGCGTCGTGGCGGAACTGGTCCGCCTCGCTTATGAAGCCGGCGCCAAAACAGTCAAGGTTTTCGATTATCCCGTCAACGATCCCCGGCGGACCTACCGGCAGAGCGGCATCGCCGCTGCGGCAACTGCGGCGGGGGCCCGTGTTTCCTTCATCGACGAACGTAAATTCAGGGATACCGCCGTCCGGGGTGAGCTTCTCAAATCCTGGCCTCTCTACACGGAGATTCTCGAGGCGGACAAGGTGATCAATGTCCCCATTGCCAAGGTGCATGGGATCGCCACCCTGACGCTGGGGATGAAAAACTGGATGGGGGTCATGGGGGGCTGGCGGGGACGGATCCACCAGCGCCTCGATGAGAGTCTCGTGGATATTGCCCGGGTCGTCCGGCCGTCGCTGATCGTCCTGGATGCCGTGCGGATTCTGGTTGCCAATGGGCCCCAGGGGGGCAGCCTTGCCGATGTCCGGCGTCTCGATACGGTGGTGGCCGGGACGGATCAGGTGGCGGTGGACGCCTTTGGGTCTACCCTCTTCGGTCTTAAACACGACGCGTTGGGTTGCGTCCGGATCGGCCATGGCAGCGGGCTGGGCAACATGAATCTCTCCCGGCTCCGGGTCCGGCGCCTCACCGTATAAGAGGCCCGGAATGACGCTTAAAAACCTGCGCCGTTTCAGCCAGACCCTTTTTCTTCTTCTCTTTCTCTGGCTGTTCCTCCAGACGGAATCCCGGGGGGACAATGAGCTGGGTTATCCGGTGAAGATCTTTCTGGACGCCGATCCTCTCCTCTGGATCACCACCGTTCTTGCCTCAAGGTCTTTTTATGGCGCCTTTGCCCTGGCGGGGGCCGTCATTGTCGTCACCATCTTCCTGGGACGGGTGTTCTGCGGCTGGATCTGCCCCTTCGGCACGCTCCATCAGATGGTGGGAGGGTTGCGCCGGATCAAGACCGTTACGGGCCGACGCCGGCGAAACATCGCCGTTGAACTCCGGGAGCGTCTCCGCCGGTTCCTGGGGGGGCGACCGCGTGCAGGACCTGCCGTCGCTCCGGGGCGGAGTCCCGCCCGGGGGGAGGAAAGCGGCGACAAACATCCGGAGATCCGCACCGACCGGGACTCAGGCCGGCAAGACGGCAAAAACTGGGGCCCATACCGGAGCAAATATCTCCTCCTGGTATTCATCCTGGTCCTTTCTGTCCTGGGGGTCCAGGCGGCGGGGATCTTCGACCCCCTCTCCCTCCTTGTCCGCTCCCTTTCCCTGAGTGTCTATCCCCTTTTCAGCTACGCCCTCCGCGCCGTCTTCGACACCCTGTATCATGGGCATGTTCCCATTCTGAGCAATGGCGCCGAGATCGTTTACGATAGTCTGAGAAAGACGGTCCTCCCCTTCTCCCAGCCGTTCTTTTTCCAGGGAGCGGCAATCGGCGTGCTCTTTTTTTTCCTCCTGGCCCTGAACCTGAGGGAGAGGCGCTTCTGGTGCCGGCACCTTTGCCCCCTGGGGGCCCTCCTGGGGCTTTTGTCCCGTTTCGCCCTCCTCAAACGTTCGGTAAGTGAGGGTTGCAATGACTGCGGCCGTTGCCGGCGGGACTGTCAGGGCGGAGCGATCGGCGGGAAAGGTCGTAATTGGGCTGCTGCCGAATGTATGTATTGTTTCGACTGCGACGATCCCTGCCCGCAGAATGCCGTATCTTTCGGTTTTTCGTCCCGGCCGGTCCCCCATGCCCTCGATCTCGGCAAGCGGCGCGTCCTCGGCGCCGCCTTGGCGGCGTCGCTGGCGGCACCGCTGCTCCGGATCACCCCCCTGGCGAAAGCCGGGGCCGCCGAACCGGAGCTGATTCGACCTCCGGGCGCCCTGCCGGAAACGTTGTTTTTGAAACGCTGCCTCCGCTGCGGCGAATGCATGAAGGTGTGCATCACCGGCGGCCTTCAGCCCACCCTATGGGAAGCCGGTCCGGAGGGTATCTGGTCCCCCGTCCTTGTCCCCCGCATCGGCGGTTGCGAGTACCGCTGCACCCTCTGTGGTCAGGTTTGCCCCACCGGGGCCATCGGGAAACTCACCGCCGCGGACAAGGCGGTGGTGAAGATCGGTTCGGCCATGATCGACAAGGGGCGGTGTCTGCCCTTTGCCCACCATACCTCGTGCATCGTTTGTGAGGAGGTATGTCCCACCTCTCCCAAGGCCGTCTGGTTCGAGGAGGTCCGGCTGCGAGACCGCCGGGGCCGGGAGGTGGTGCTGAAACAACCCCATGTGGATCTTTCTGTCTGTGTGGGATGCGGGGTCTGTGAAAACAAATGTCCGGTCCTGGGGCGACCGGCCATTGTCGTTACCAGTCTGGGGGAGTCACGGTCTCCGGACAACCGCCTGCTCTTGATCCCTTGACGGCCATGGAAACTCCGGCAGGACCACTCTCGCTGTACCCGCTTGAGGAATTGAAAGTCAGAAACCGTTCAGGAGGGATCTCAGCTCCGGGAAAACGGCCGTTTCACCCTCCCAGCGGTAGATGAGGACATGGATATTGAGCCGTTGGAGCTTTTTTACCGTGGCGTTTTCGGGTGGTTCGGGGAGGACGAGGATCAGCCGCGGGGGCCGGGGCAAGAGGAGGCTGTTGACGAGGAGCTGGGTGGCCCCCTCCTGGACGCTGCGGTAGCGATTGTCCGTCTTGACCTGGAAAATAGCCGTCTGGCCCTGCCTGTCCATGACCATGAGATCCCGCAGGCCGTCATTGCCGGATCGAAAGTGCAGATTTCTCACCGCCGCCGCCAGGTCCTTGACGATCAGGCCGTGATCGCACTCACCGGCCGTCTCCCGGAGCAGCTCGCACTGCCGCATCCCCAGCAGTTCCTCCCGGAGACGGAGATCGTCGAACCCCATCTCCGTCTGGGCGGAAGATGCGGCCCTATCCTTGATCCGCTCGATTTTTCCCACGAACTGGGCCACCTGGCGTGCGAACCGTGGTGAGGAGAGGTGGCCGACGACGGCGACGAAGACCTCCTCCCCGTCATCGTCCATTTCCACCCAGACACCCCGGTACTGCCTTTCAAAAAGGGCCTTGCCGATGCCCTTCCGGCCGCCTCCCAGCTTGCCCCGGTGGACGACGAAGATCCGTCCCCGGCCGTCCACCGCAAAGGCCCCGCCGATGCGCCGGTCGATGCCCTCTTTGGGGAAGTTGATCTCGCAGGTGATGGATAAGGAGGCGTCGGGCTTGGGACGTGCCGTCCCGAAGGCGTTCCAGTAGCGGTTCTCCTCCCCGCCGCCCGGGAAGAACCACAAACCGAGCCGGTCTGACCACCAGACCCGCCCCCTGATGCTGGCCCCCTGATGACCCATGACCACGGGTATCTTTTCCCCGCCCGCCGCCCTGATCCGCCGGACGAGGAGTTGCTGGCAGCGCCTGACGGTCTGGGGGTCGGCAATAACCTTGAGCATGGCGATAAAAAATCCTTACGGAAGAGGCGACGGTTCGGCGCGTGCCTCGCTAAGAAGGGTCGTTTGCCACCCTTCCGGACAACTCGTCGTATTGGTACGATGCCGGGCGCCGGCATGGCGCCGTCGGTCAGTGGCGGGAAAATACCCGGGTTTTCCGGACATGTCAAGGCTGATGAATTTGCAGTAAACACTCTGAGGAAGACACCGTCTGTATTCATCGAACCTTTAGCGATCTGAAAAGGAGAAAGGGATGGGAAAAGCCCGGAAAAGGGCTGTGTTGTGGTTGCAGGAAGGGAGAGGCCGTGATAAACAAGGATGCCCATGGGAGGTAGGGAGATGAAGAAAATTGATCCCCGGCAGTATGAAAATATCGTCTTTTTTACCGGTGCCGGGATGTCGGCGGAGAGCGGCGTTCCCACCTATCGGGGACGCGGCGGTGTCTGGAGTCAGTACCGCTGGGAGGAATTCGCCTGTCAGGAGGCCTTTGACGGCGACCCGGAAAAGGTGTTGAAATTCCATGAATTGAGACGCGCCGCCGTGCTGGCCTGTACACCCCATGACGGACACATCGCCATTGCGGACCTGGAAAGGAATCATCCCCGCGTGACGGTGGTGACTCAGAACATCGACGGGATGCACCAGCGGGCGGGGAGTGTGCGGGTTATCGAACTGCACGGGAGCCTCTGGCGTCTCCGGTGCCGGGAAGACGGCATTCGGGAGGACATCGGCCCGAAGTATCGTCATTACCGATGTCCACGGTGTGGGAATTGGCTCCGGCCGGACATTGTCTGGTTCGGGGACATGCTCGACCAGGGGGTGATCGCGGCCGCCGTGGCGGCGATTCGGACCTGTGATCTGTTCGTGAGTATCGGGACCTCCGGGGTCGTCTATCCGGCGGCGGGTTTCCCGCGCTTTGCCAAAGAGAACGGTGCGCGGTGCATCGAGATCAACCCCGAACCGAACGAGATGTCGCCCCTTTACGACGAGGTGATCCGGGAAGGGGCGGGGAAGGCTTTACCGGAAATCTTGGCCGGAGGGTAAGGCGTTTTTGCCGGCGGTGCGGGGGGGAGGGCTGCCGGTCTGAATACAGGGAGGGGACATGAAGACTGCCGATTTCACGATTTATGACCTTATCGCCCGTCAGGCGGCGCTGTACGACGACCGGGAGGCGGTCGTCGCGGGGGGCCGGCGCCTGAGCTTCGCGGACTGCTACCGAAACTGCGGGGCCTTTGCGGACGGATTGCGCCGGGAGGGGATTGCCGCCGGCGATCGGATTGCCGTCCTGGCGGGGAACGAGGTGGAGTTCCTCCTGCTCTGCGGGGCCGCGGCTGGTTTAGGGGTCGTTGTTGTGCCGATAAACTGGCGCCTGGGCGCCGAAGAGATCGCCTTCATCCTCACCGATACGAGACCCCGCTTTCTCTTCTGCAGCCGGGATTTTCGGGAGCGGGCCTGTCAGGTGGCGGTCGGGGCCTCGTTCCTCGAGAAAGTCTTTATCTTTGCCGGGGAGGAAAAGGCCGGGAACATACCGGACGGTCAGGGGGAAGGAAAGGAACAACATTCTGAATTACATGCCTTTACTGTAGGAGAGGGAGGGAAGGAAAGAGGAGATGCCGGCGCCGCGCCGGGGGGGTGCGGCACCGATCCCTTTCTGATCATTCATACGGCGGCCGTGGGCGGCCGGCCACGGGGCTGCCTGCTCAGCCAGGACAACATAATCGCGGCGGCGCTACAGATCGGCCACCTTCTTCACCTCGACAGCCGGGATGTCCATATGGGCATCCTCCCCCTCTTTCATATCGGCGGCCTGACCATGACCCTGGCGGCGCTGCTGGCCGGAGGCAGGAACGTCCTTGTGCCGCGTTTCGATCCTTCGGTCGTCCTGCGCCTCATTGCCGACGAGGGAGGTACCTTTTTGGTTACTTTTCCTCCCATGCTGGGCGCCCTGTTGGATGCCGGGGAGCAGGGGGGATGCAAACCGTCATCTCTGCGCTTTGCCTGTGGGGTGGACGCCCCGGCGACGATCGAGCGGTTCCTGGGGATGTATCCCCGGGCCGCCTTTTTCAGCCTTTACGGCCAGACGGAGGCCATGCCCGTTGCCGGGGGCGATTACCGGGAGCGGCCGGGGAGTATCGGCCGCCCGGCCCTCTTGAGCCGGGTGATGCTGAGCGATGATTTGGATCGGGAAGTGCCGCGGGGAACCCCGGGGGAGATCTGCGTCCGCTCCCCGGCGGTCTTCCGGGGCTACTGGAACCTGACGGCGGAAACGGCGGCGGCATCCCGGAACGGCTGGCATCACACCGGCGATCTGGGCCGCCTGGATGACGAAGGCTACCTCTGGTACGTGGGTCGGAAACCGGAAAAAGAACTTATCAAATCCGGCGGGGAGAACGTCTATCCCGCGGAGGTGGAACAGGCCATCCTGGACCACGCGGCGATTGCCGAAACCTGCGTCATCGGTATCCCCGATCCGGAATGGGGTGAGGCCGTCCAGGCCTTCTGTGTCCTCAAGGAGGGCTGCACGGTAAGCGCCGGAGAGTTGAGCGAGTTCGTGGCCTCCCGGATTGCCCGTTACAAGCGCCCCCGGCAGGTCGTTTTCTTGGCGGATCTCCCGAAGACACCGGCGGGAACCGTCGACCGGGAGGCGGTGAAGCGGGCCTACAGGTCGTAAATCCGCCCGTCGCCGTCGGGCCCTTTCTTTCCGCTCTCGGGGTTGAAAGCTGGAGCCGGAGGCATTTCCCGGCCCCGGATGTCCGGAGGGGTAAGCTCGATCTCGATCACCCCGGCAAAGAGGTCCTGGGCTTCCCGGCCGATCTTTTGGGTCATCTTCCGGGAGAACAACCCGAAGAGCGGGGCGGCGATGAGCACCACCCACCGGCCGGCGATCCGCTGGGTGATCTTGGCGGCAATCTGTAAACCGATGGCCCGGGCGATCCTTTCGATGATCGGGGCGCTCAGGGCCCTGACCACCAATCTTACCCCGACCCGGCGTACGAGCTGGTTGCCCACGGCCAGTCCCAGGGCGTTGGCGAAAACGAGCAACAAGATGGAGTGATTCAGGGTCTCCAGCTTGTGGTGGTACTTGGCGATCTTATGGACAAGGCCGATCTGGATCTTGGTGACGGCGCTGATTTCCGGAAGAATCGTCGCCAGGCCCAGGGGGCCGGGGACCGCACCCAGGGACGTGCTGACCCAGAAGGCCTTTTTTGCCGCTTCCGCGATCATTTCCTCGGGGGTGCCGGTGACCACCACGTCCTCCGGTTTCGGTGCCAGCCCGGTCAACAGCGCGTAAAACCAGTGACCGCTCTTTACCTCCTCGGGCATTCGGTAATCATTCATCGCTTTCCCGCCCCGCCATGGACCTGTTCGCCACGTTGTCCCTCCCTCGCGGTATCCGTGCCGCGTAATGTTTTCTGGATGCGCCTCCTTTTTTCCCTTCCGCCGGAGAGACGAAAGGGCGGGGGAGGGGTAAAACGCTCCCCGGACGGCATCACAACGCCCGCCCCGCTTTGAAGGCCTTTTCCCCGGTGAAGGACTCCAGCAGCCTTTCGTATTTCTCGTGGATCATCTTCCGGTCGAACTCCCGGAACTCCCCAAGCATTTCATCCAGCTCGGCGTCGGTGAAGTAGCGCTGGCATTCATGGAAAAAGGGCTTGTCCTCCTTGGCGATGTGACGGGGGTAGAACGACGCCAGTTCCTTGAGCAGGGCCACGATCTCTCCGACAGCCCCCCGGTCACCGTCCACATAGCGTTCCTTTGCCGCCACGAGTTTTCCCACCGTCCGGCGGGAATAGACGTGCTCCTGGATGAGCTCGTCCATGATCCGGGCGTGTTCGGGGGTGAGTTTCTTTTTCTTCAGCTCCCGGAAGAGGATGTCCTCTTCCTTGCCGTGATGGGTTCGGTCGGCATATGTGCGGATGAAATCCACGGCGGTGTCGATGAAGGCCGGATTCGCCTCCCCGGCGGCCTCCATTCGGGATGCTTCCCTGGTCACCACCTCCAGCATCTTTTCGATCAGGCGGTGTTCCCACATCAAGGGTCCAATAGGTTTCATGGTCTGACCTCCTCTTCGTTCCCGTCGGAAATTATGACACCTATCCTGCCCGAGAACGTTTTTTTCGTCCAGTGAAATCTTGAAGACCGATAGATGCTTGATATTTTCCTTCACCTAAATTAACAAGCAGCTGATAAGTCAACATATGGAAGGTTCCCTTTGTCCCGTCAAGATTGAGCTGGGGGTATGATCATGAAAGAGGAGGCATATTCTTCCCCGTCGGCTTCTGGAGAACCGGCAGTGCTGAAGGAAAGAATCGAGTTGTTGGAACGTGAACTTGCAGCCGCCCTGGCAGACAGAGCGGCCATAATGGAGAAGCAAGGGAAATTAGTTCATATCCTGGAAAATATCAGCGATGTGGTCTTCATGGTGGATCATCGGGGGGTGCTGACGTATGTAAGCCCCGGAGTGAAAGATATTTGGGGTTACGGTGAAGAGGAACTTGTCGGGAAAAACTTCCTCGACTTCGTGCATCCCGGGGATCGGCATATCCTGGCGTTGCGGTTTCTGGAGTTGGGCACAGGGGTGGAATACCCCATGATCTACCGCATGAAAAACAAGGCGGGGACCTTCCGATGGGTACGGACCCGGACCCGGCCGAGGATGGAAAAGGGCACTTTGGTTGATGCCGTGGGCACGCTGATCGACATTACCGACCAGGATAAAATCATCAATACCCTGCAAAAAAGCGAGGAGAAGTATCGGAACATCCTGGAGTCCATCCAGGAAGGCTATTTCGAGGTTGATCTCGCCGGCAATTTGACCTTTTTCAACCCGGCGCTTTGTTCCATCATCGGTTACCCCCGGGAGGAGCTGGCCGGCATGAACAACCGGCGCTTCATGGACCCGGAAAACGCCCAAAATGTCTTTCGGGCTTTCCGCGAGGTATATTTGACGGGCGTTCCCCGGCAGACCCTGGAATGCCGGATCGTTCAAAAGGGCGGCGCCGTGAGACATCTCGAGGTCTCCGTAGCTCTCGTCACTGATCCGGGGGGAAAACCGGCGGGTTTCCGGGGTATCGCCCGGGATGTTACGGAACGGATCAATGCCGAGAGGGAACTGAACATATATCGCCGCCACCTGGAAGAACTGATCACAGAACGTACGGAGGAGCTGGAGGCGGTCAACAGCCAACTCATGATCAAAATCTCCCAACACAAGGAGATGGAGGAAGCCCTGCGGGAGAGCGAGGCACGCTTTCGGGATATCGCCGACCTTTCGCCGGTGGTGATCTTTGAGACGGACGGAGGATTCCGCCTCACCTATGCCAACCACCGGGCAAGGGATCTCTTCGGCTATTCTCGGGATGATCTGGAGGCGGGAATCGACGGCTGGATGATTATCGCCGAGGAAGACCACCAACGGGTGATGGAAAATTTCCGCCGCCGCCTCCAAGGCGAAGACATCGGTTTGCAGGAATACCGGGGCCGCAGAAAGGATGGTTCCACCTTTCCCATCCTTCTGCAGAGCGTTCCTGTTCTGGGAGAGGGAAAGATCATCGGCACCCGGGGCATCGTCATCGACATCACCGAGCGCAAGCAGGCGGAGGGACAAACGAAGGAGATGCTGAACTTTCTCCAGACCCTGATCGACACGATTCCCAGTCCGATTTTTTGTAAGGATATCCATGGGCGTTACCTGGATTGCAATCGGGAATTCGAGGCCTATACGGGTTTGAAAAAAGAGGAGATCATCGGCCGGCGCGCCCAGGAACTGTTCCCCCCGGAAATAGCCCACAAATACCAGGAGATGGATCAGATATTGTTCCGCAACCCGGGGCGGCAGATCTATGAACATCCCATCGTTTATGCCGACGGAAACACCCACGACGTGGTCGTGAACAAGGCGACCTATAACGGCGCCGACGGTTCCCCGGCGGGCTTGGTGGGGGTCATGGTGGACATCACCGACCGTAAACGGGCGGAACGGTCCCTGCATATGAGCGAAGAGAAGTTCCGCCTCCTGGCGGAAAATTCCACGGATGTCATCTGGACCATGTCCTTGGACGGCCGCTTCACCTATGTCAGCCCCTCCGTCACGATGCAGGCCGGATATACCCAGGAAGAGGCGATGACCATGACCATCGAGAGTTATATTTACAAGGAGGATCTGCCCTGGGTGCTGGAGCTGCTCGCCGAGGAATTGCAGAAGCCCAGGGGAGAACGCTCCGAACGTCGGACCCTGGAACTGAGACAGAACAAGAAAGACGGTTCGCTCCTGGACGTGGAGGTTTCCGTGTCCTGGCTCTACGACGAGGAGGGCGAGATTGTGGGGCTCCAGGGCAGCACCCGGGACATCACGGCCCGGAAGGAGGCCGAGGCGACGAGAAAGCAACTGGAGGAGCGGCTCATCCAGGCGCAGAAACTGGAGTCCATCGGTACCTTGGCCGGCGGTATCGCCCATGATTTCAACAACCTCCTGATGGGGATCCAGGGCTACGCCTCCCTGATGCTCCGGGATCTCCCTCCCGGCCATCCCCATTACGAAAAGCTCCGGGCCATCGAGAAACAGGTGGCCAGCGGCGCCGATCTGACCAGGCAGTTGCTGGGGGTCGCCCGGGGCGGTCGTTATGAGGTGAAACCTGCGGATATGAACGAGATTATCGCGAATGCCGCCGCCATGTTCGGACGGACCAAGAAGGAGATCCATATCCACGAAAAGTACGCCCCGGGTCTCCGTCCCGTGGAGGTGGACCGGGGGCAAATGGATCAGGTCCTCCTCAATCTTTTCGTCAACGCCTGGCAGGCCATGCCCGGCGGCGGGGACCTCTTTCTGGAGACGGAAAACGTCCATCTCGATACCGCCTTTGTGACCCCCCATGAACTTCCCCCCGGACCTTACGTCAGGATTGTCGTGACGGATACGGGCGTCGGTATGGATGAGAACACCCGCCGGCGGATTTTCGATCCTTTTTTCACGACCCGCCAGATGGGCCGCGGCGCGGGTTTGGGACTGGCGATGGTTTACGGCATCGTCAAGGGCCATGGAGGCATGATCCATGTGGACAGCGCGCCCGGTCAGGGAGCGACCTTCTCCATCTTTCTGCCCGCGTCTGAGAAAACTCCGGAGCAGGAAGCAACAAAGACCACGGGAATGATGAGGGGCACGGAGGGCATCCTGCTGGTGGATGACGAGCAAGTAATCCTGGATATCGGCAGGGAGATGCTGGAGTCCCTGGGCTATCGGGTCTATTTGGCCGGCAGCGGGGCGGAGGCGCTCGCCGTTTATCGGGAGAAGGGCCGGGCAATCGCGCTGGTGATCCTGGATATGATCATGCCGGGAATGTCGGGAGGGGAAACCTTCGACCGGTTGCGAGAGGCCGCTCCGGACATCCGGGTGCTGCTGTCCAGCGGCTACAGTCTCGACGGACAGGCGCGACAGATTATGGACCGGGGCTGTGACGGTTTTCTGCAAAAACCCTTCCGGATGGAGGACCTGTCCCGGAAGGTCAGGGAGGTGCTGGAAAAGGAAAAGGCGGGGCAATAAGCGAAACGCGCCCCCGGAGCGGCGCTTTATGACCCTGCGGATGCGCGCAACTTACTGGACCGGTGGTTTGCCGCCAACCCCTCAAGCCCCCGGGGTTTAGAAACAAAGACAAAAAATATCGGGCACTTGTCAGCTGTTTTTCCTGCCGTTTCCTCCACGGGTCTCAATCCAGCCGTTTGTGGAAACGCAGGACCGCCGCGGTGAAGACGGCCAGCCCCAGAATAGTCAGGGCGGCGTACTGGGGCCATAGGACGTCCAGGCCCACCCCCTTGAGAAAGATCCCCCGGATGATGACGAGGATGTAACGGAAAGGGTTCAGATAGGTCAACCACTGGACCGCCGTGGGCATATTGGCGATAGGGAAGACGAAACCGGAAAGAAGAAACGAGGGCTGGATGAAGAAGAAGGTGGTCATCATGGCCTGCTGCTGGGTGGCGGAAATGGTGGAGATGAACAACCCGATCCCCATAGTGCTCATGAGAAACAGGCCGATGGCGAGGAAAAACAGAGGCAGACTGCCCCGGATGGGCAGCTCGAACCAGTAAACGGCGAAAACGAGCACAAAGGTCATCTGGATCAGGGAGATGACGATATAGGGGATGGTTTTCCCCATGATGAACTCCCAGGGTTTCATGGGCGTCACGACGAGCTGTTCCATCGTCCCACCCTCCTTTTCCTTGATAACCGCCATGGAGGTGAAGAGGAGCGAAATGAGCATGACGATGAAGGCGACGATGCCCGGGACGAAGAAATGACGGCTGTAAAGATTGGGGTTATACCAGGTCCGGAGGCGGCCGTCGCTGCGTCCGTAAGTTAACTGCACCGGGTACAGGTCTTTCAGGAACCGGCGGTTCAAGCGCTCCATGACCGTCATGACGTACGAAACCCGGATCGCCGCCATGTTGCTCACCGTGCCGTCGGCAAGGATCTGGATCTCCGCCGTCCGCCCCCGGCGGATCTTCTCGGCGAGATCGGGGCCGATCTTGAGGGCGATATCCGCCTTTCCCCGGAGGAGCAGCTCCTCCATCTCTCTGGAATTGTTAACGATATTATTAATTTGAAACAGGCGGTTGGCCCGAAAGGCATCCACGACCGTACGGCTTTCGACGGTTCGGGATTGATCGAGGAGGGCGACGCGGATGGTTTGGATGTCGAAATTCACGACATAACCGAAGATCAGGATCTGGACCAGCGGCGCCACGACGAGAATGGGGCGGTTCCGCCGGTCCCGGAACAGTTGGATGAATTCCTTGCGCACCAGTTCCCTGATCCTCAACCAACTCATCCTACATCCCCTCCCGTTTCAGGACGACGATATTGAGGGCGGCCAGCAGCACGGCCATACAGAACAGGACGAGGAAACTCGGCCACAGGTAGGTGAGCCCGAGGTCTTTCATGTAGATGCCCTTCAGGATGTCGATGAAGTAGCGGGCCGGGACGATATAGGTGAGCATCTGGATGGCCGGGGGCATGTTCAGAACGGGAAAGACGAAATCGGACAGGAGCATGGAAGGGAGAAAAGTGACCAGCGGGGCGATCTGGTTGGCCACGAGCTGGGATTTCACGGCGGCGGAGATGAAAAGCCCGAGGGAGACGGCCACGGCCAGGTAGAGGGAGCAGGCGGTGATCATGAGCCAGAAGTTAGCCTTCATGACGATGCCGAAGAGGACCTGTCCCATGAGCACGGCCAGGAGGACATCGGCCAGGGTGATGAAGAAATAGGGGATGGCTTTGCCGACGATGAATTCCCCGGCGCTGACCGGGAGGGACTTGATGGTTTCCATGGTCCCGTTTTCATACTCCCGGGCGATGACCAGAGAGGTCAGCATGGCCCCGACGATCATGATGATGACGGCGATGATTCCGGGGATGATGAAGTTTCTGCTCTCCAGATCCTCGTTGAACCAGATGCGGATCCGGCCTTCCAAAGGGGGCTGCATTCGCTCCCGGCCCTGGCGGTCGAGGAACCGCTGGAGGGCGGCGGTGTTTTCCCGCTCCAGAAAGGCGGTGATGTAACCGGCGGAGATGTTGGCGAAATTGGGATCGCTGCCGTCCAGGAGAATCTGGAGCGACGCCTCCCGGTCGGCCTGGATGTTCTTTGTCCAGTCCGGCGGGATGATGACCGCCAGGATCGCCCGGCCGTGATCCAGCCAGCCTGTCGCCTCCCGGGAGGTTTCCGGACGGGCGGTGACGTGGAAATAGGGGGAGGCATCCAGGCGGCGGATGAGCTCCCGGCTTTGCGGTGTGCGATCGTAATCCACGACGACGGTCCGGATGTTGTCCACATCGAGGCTGAGGGCGTACCCGAACAGGAGGATCAGGATCAGGGGGATGGCGAAGGCGAGATAGAGACTCCGGTAGTCCCGGATGAGATGGTAGAACTCCTTCCTGGTAATGGCGCCGATCTTCCGCAGTTGCATCGCCGGGGTCTCTTCAGTTCCTCATCAGGGTGATGAACGCATCGTTCAAATCCGCTTCCCGCCGGTCCGGGCAGGCCCGGGCGACGATCTCCGCCGGGCTGCCTGTCGCGACGATGGTTCCCTGGTTGAGCATGACGATCCGCTCACAGTACCGGGCCTCGTCCATGTAGTGGGTGGTGACGAAGACGGTGATGCCCCGGGCGGCCAGGGTGCGGATGAATTCCCAGAAGCGCTGCCGGGTCAGGGGATCGACGCCGGAGGTCGGTTCATCCAAAAAGAGGATGTCCGGTTCGTGGAGGAGGGCGCACCCCAGGGCGAGGCGTTGCCGCCACCCGGGGGGCAGCTCCCGGGTGAGGCGATGCCGGACGTCCCCCAGTTGGGTCATCTCCATGATCCGGTCGATCCGTTCCGGCCAGCGAGTGGGGGTGACGTTGTAGATGCCCAGGTAGAATTTGATGTTTTCCAGGGGGGAGAGATCCTCATAGAGGGAGAATTTCTGGGACATGTAGCCGATGGCGCCCTTGATCGCCTCGGATTCCCGGAAGATGTCGAAGCCCGCCACCGTTCCCTCCCCGGCGGTGGGGGTGAGGATGCCGCAGAGCATCCGGATCGTCGTGGATTTTCCCGATCCGTTGGCGCCGAGAAATCCGAAGATCTCCCCCTTTCGCACCTGAAAGCTCACCCTGTTGACCGCCACGAAGTCGCCGAAGCGCTTCTCCAGGTTGTGGACCCGGACGGCGGCGGCGGGGTTGGCGTTGTTTCCTCCGGGAGGTGCGGGTTTGCCTCTATGTTCCATAAATGATGAATTCTAAAAAACCATCATGCCCCATGGAGCACCACGAAGCATGAAAATAATCGGGCACTTGCCGACATTTTCATATAAATTTTCATGCCGGGGCGGCACCCGCGAAGGATGAAAATGGTTTATGGAAATCACCCCGGTGTATTTTCATACTAAGTCATGACAGAAACGACGATGTCGTCATCAGTTGGACACACCGGCCGGCCCACGGG
This sequence comes from Syntrophales bacterium, assembly GCA_035448805.1. Taxonomy (GTDB): domain Bacteria; phylum Desulfobacterota; class Syntrophia; order Syntrophales; family UBA8958; genus UBA8958. Next base: position 52,405 of record DAOTJR010000009.1, on the reverse strand, counting down.
CGACTGCTCCCAAATCCTTTGCAAAAGGCAGAATGAAAATACATCGGCGCGGTCTCCCTTAAACCGTTTTCTTCGTTCGCTGGTGTCGGACAAACATGGAGATTCATCTGTCTTTACGCCTGACCGGGGTTACGGCGGTCCGGCGCTCCGGAAACCGCTGCTGCCGGACGCCATCTCCCGGTCGAACTCCTGGAGGCGGGCGATCATCGCCGCTTCCAGGGAGGGGAAGGCCGTGCGGATCGCCACGGGTGTGGCGACAGCGATGATCTGCGCCTTGTGCATGAGCGCCAGGGTGTCGCATTTTTCGCCCTCGTCGAGATAGGCCGTGGAGACGAGGATCGTCATGCCCTCCCGGCGCATCTCCCCGAGGATGTCCCAGAACTCCTGGCGGGACACCGGGTCCACGCCGTTGGTCGGTTCGTCGAGGATGAGGAGGCGGGGTTCGTGGGCGAGGACGCAGGCCAGCCCCAGTTTCTGCTTCATTCCTCCGGAGAGGGCGCCGGCGGGCCGGTCGGCGAAGGGCAGGAGGTTGGAAAAACCGAGGTATTTCTCCCGCCGCCGTTGTCGTTCCTCCCGGGGGATACCGAAGATGTCCATGAAGAACCGGAGGTTCTCATCCACCGTCAAGTCGGGATAGAGGCCGAAGCGCTGGGGCATGTAGCCGATAAGATCCTTCACCGACTTCTTGTCCGCCACCACGTCCCGGCCGGCCACGGTGATCCTTCCCGCCGCCGGTTTGATCATCGTGGCGATCATCCTTAAGAGAGTGGACTTACCGGCCCCGTCGGAGCCGACGAGGCCGAAGATCTGTCCCGGGGCCACGGTCAGGGAGACATCGCATACCGCCTCGATCCCGCCGAAATGCATGAAAACATGCTCGACAGCCACAAAGTGGGAAGATCGTCCGCTCATTTCTTTACTCCTCCGGCGGGGCGAAGGCATCGATCCCCGGTCCCCCGCAAACCTAAGACGGGAAGCCGGGCGGCAGGGGGAGTTGCGCGTACCATCGATCGCCCGCCCCGCCCTACTTCAGCCAGGCGTCGGCCGGCATGCCGGTCTTGAGGGCCAAATCCGGATTGGGGATGGAGACCTTGACCAGGTAAACCAGCTTCACCCGTTCCTTCTGGGTCTGGATGATCTTGGGGGTGAATTCCCCCTCGGGGGACACGAAGGATACCTCTCCCTTGAAGACGCGGTTCGGGAAGGTATCGATCTTCACGTCCACCGCCTGCCCCGGTTTGACCCGGCCGATGGCCGTTTCTTCCACGAAGATCTTCAGATCCACCCGGGAAAGATCCGCCAGGTTGAAGACCTCCCGGCTCGGGGAGACCACCTCGCCGGGCTCGACGTTGCGGCTGGTGATGACGCCGCCGAAGGGGGCCCGCAGTTTCGTGTAGGTCATCTGGATGTCCGCCTGTTCCAAGGCCGCTCTGGCCATCCGCACCTGAGCCCCCGCCGCTTCTATATCCCGGCGGGCGATCTCGATCTTTTTCAGATTGCTCTTCGCCTGGGTCAGCGCCGCCTCCCCTTCGGCGAGGCGGGACACGGCGGTGTCGTAGTGGAGGCGGACGGCATCCCATTCCCTGGCGGCCACTACCCGGCGCTCGTAGAGGGCATCATAGCGCTCCTTGTTCCGCCGGGCCTCTTCCATTACCTTCCGGGCGCTGGTCACGACCGCCTCGGCCCGGACGACGTCGGCGGGCAGGACGCTTTGATAGACTTGATGGGTCGTTTCGGCCTGTCGCTCTCCTTCGAGGGCCCGCGCCAGGGAGGCCCGGGCCTGATCGTAACGGCTCCGGAATTCCGCCGGGTCCAGTTCCGCCAGAACCTCGTCCGGAGCGACACGTTGTCCCTCCCGGGCATGGACGGCGATCACCCGTCCTCCGGCCTGAAAGGAAAGCTTGGCGTCCTTGGCCTCGATGACCCCGGAATAGTAAATCTCCCGGTTTTGATGCCGCCACTGTCCATAATAGACGTAGCCGCCTACGGCCAAAAGGAGGATGATGAAAACGGCGAGGACGAGGCGCTTCTTCATTTGCTTACCCCCATGGCCCTCTCCAGACGGGCCAGATTGATGAAATAGTCGCCGAGGGCATTGAAATAATCAGATTTGGCCTTCGTAAGGAGCGTCTGGGCGTCGAGGACGTCGGTGGAGGTGGCCACCTGTTCGCGATAACGTTCCGTGTTGATGCGGAAATTCTCCTCCGCCTGGTCGATGGATTTTTGCGCTACAAAGACCTGTTTTTCCGATTCCCGGACCAGGATATAGGCGGCCTTCACCTCGAAGGTCACCTTGTCGCGTTCATGGACCAGCATGCTTCCGGCCTGATTTTCCCGGGCGCGGTGGGCATCCACCAGATTGACGGTCTTCCCCCATTCCCAGAAGGCCCAATCCGCCCGTGCCATGAGGTACCATGTCTCCATGCTTTTGTAGGTGCTGCCCTGGAGTCCCCCTGTGTCCCCGAAGCGTTCGTAGTGGCCGACGGCGCTCAACGTGGGGAAAAAGCCTCCCCGGGCGGTCTTGACGATCTCTTTGGCCTGTTCCACCTTGAGGGCGGCGGCGCGGAGCTCGGGGCGGCGGTCATAGGCGGTCTGGAGGCATTCCTCCATGCCCTTGTCGAAGGGCCGGTAAACCAGGATGTCCTCCAGGGCCACGGGGGCGTCGATGGGCCGCCGCAGGAGGGTGTTGAAGCGGGATCTGGCGATCTCCAGACCGTTTTCCGCCTTCACCAGATTGTGTTCCCCGTTGGCGAGCTGGACCTCCGACTGGAGGAGATCGTTTTTGGGAATCAGTCCCACGTCGAAAAATTGCCGGGCTTCGTTACGGTGGGAGCGGAGCTGTTCCAGCGCCTGACGGGCCACGCCGAGGATCTTCTCCGCCTTGAGAATCCGGAAATAAGCACCCTTGACCTCTTCGACGATATTCTGAGCAGCGGTTGCTTCGTCCACCCGGGCGATCTCCTCGCCCTTCCGGTTGGCCTGGTAGTTGGCGAGGATGGCGCCGCCGGCGAAGAGGGGCTGACGGAACTCAAGGGCCCAGCTGTAGTTGTCCTGGGTGCCCATGGTGATCGGCCCGCCGGGGGTTTTCAATTGTCCCACCAGGGGGGCGTTTATGACCATGGGCGGCATGTAGGTCCACGGGGCGTCGTTGAGGCGGGTATAACTGTAGGAAGTGCTTAGCTTGGGGAGGAAATTGGTGAAGGCCTCCCGTTTTTGGGCCTCCGCCCCCTTTACCCCTTCCCGGGCCGCTTGGACGACCATGCTTTGCCGGAGAGCCAAAGCGACGCTCTCCGCCAGGGTGAACCGGTCGGCGGCGGGCGGCGCCGCCGGTGTCGCCGCGGTGGAAGGGATACGACTTTCTTTTTCCATCCTTTCGGTCCCGGTTTCCGGCAGGGCTGCCTTTCCGGCCGGCGCGGTCGCCCCTGCGGAGACCGGGGTGACGGTGTCGATCTTTCCGGGGGAAGATGGTGGCCGGTTGGTTTGACCCAGGGAAGGGGAAACGGCCGCCATGAAGAAAAGGAACGCGGCGACGACGGCCGGGATTCCCGGCGCAAAAAAACGGGGAAAAAGGGCGCCGGCTTCCGGTACCGACGCCGGGACGGTTTTTCCCCCCCGGCGGGACGGCGGTTTTGTAAGTGACTGGTGTTTGGGTGTCATCATGAGCGGGTGCCTCCTGCGGGATCCGGAGTGGTCCTTTTTACGCCTTCCAGGATCAGTCTTTCCACCTCCGCAATCACCCCGGCGGAGATGTTCAGATCCAGGGATTTGACCGCTGCGGGGATGTTTTCTTTCCGGGCGCGGATGGGGCCGCTGGCCTTGTAGAGAACCAGGGCGCCGGCGACCATCATGTGGACGACGAAGGGGTTCACCGAAAGGAAAACACCATCGCGACGGCCCTCCTCCAGGATGGCGGCGACGATACCGATGATCCTTCCGAAATCCTGGACCACCAGCTCCGGCAGGTTCTGCCCCCCCGAGGCCACCTCCCGGAGTAGGATGGGCCCCATCCGGGGGTTTCCCTCCACGGCACCGGCAAAGGCACGGATGTATGCCCGGAGCTTTTCCTCCGGCGCCGCTTTTGCCGTGATGCCCGCCGCGATCGCATCGGCGACGTGCCCGATGGCATCGTGGAGCACGGCGGCATACAAGGCCTCCTTGGCGCCGATGTGGTAGTAGATCATCGCCTTGTTCACGCCGGCCCGGTGAGCGATTTCATCCATCCGGGCGCCGTTGAACCCTGCGGCGGCGAATATTTCCGTGGCGGCTTCCAAAATGCGCCCTACGGTAGGGGGATGTTTTTCCGGCATATTGAACCATCCGTTTGGTTTAACTAAACAGTTGGTATCATTTTTTGCACCCGACTGTCAAGAAGGAATTGTCTTCGCTGGAGATATGACTATTTTTCCAGTGCGATCTTAAGAACTTCCAGCATGTCATCCACGAGGTGGAAGGTGATGTCTTTCCTGATCCTGACGGGGATATCTCCCAGGTCTTTCTTGTTCCATTTGGGCAGGATCACGGTCTTCACCCCGGCACGATGGGCGGCGAGGACCTTTTCCTTGATGCCCCCTACCGGGAGCACCAGCCCCCGGAGGGTTATCTCCCCCGTCATGGCCAGGTCTTTTCGGACTCGCTTTTCCGTGAGGAGCGACGTCAAGGCGGTGAGGATTGTCACCCCTGCGGAGGGGCCGTCTTTGGGGATGGCCCCGGAGGGGACATGGATGTGGATGTCGATGTCTTCGAAGAAATCCCTGGGGATGCCCAGAGATTCGGCATTGGCGCGGATGAAACTCAGGGCCGCCGATGCCGATTCCTTCATCACTTCGCCTAGTTGTCCCGTAAGGGTGAGACCTTTCTTGCCTTTCATGGCCGTCGCCTCGATAAAAAGAAGATCTCCCCCCGTCGGTGTCCAGGCCAGACCCATAACGACACCGGGTTTCGAGGTCCGGGCGGTTATTTCCGAGGTTATCCTTTCCGGACCCAAATAACGGTGAATTTCCTGCTTTCTGATTTTGGCCCCGGTTATCTCTCCTGCCGCCACCTGACTGGCCACTCCCCGGCAGACGGCGGCGATCTCCCGCTCCAGGTTCCGCACCCCCGCCTCGCGGGTGTAGCCGCCGATGATGAGCCGGAGGGCCCCTCTGGTGAAAGAAATCTGGTCGGGCTGCAGCCCGTTTTCGCGGATCTGCCGGGGCAGGAGATAACGCTCCGCGATGTGCAGTTTTTCATCCACCGTGTAGCTTACCAGCTCGATGATCTCCAGACGGTCCCGAAGAGCCGGCGGGATCGTATCCAGGATGTTGGCCGTGGTGATGAACATGACGTGGGACAGATCGAAGGGGATGTCCAGGTAGTGGTCCATGAAAGAGAAATTCTGTGCCGGATCGAGTACTTCCAGGAGGGCTGAGGAGGGATCACCGCGGAAGTCGCTTCCCACCTTGTCGATTTCATCGAGCATGAACACGGGGTTGTTGGATTCCGCCCGGCGGATACTCTGGATGATCCGCCCGGGGAGGGCGCCGATATAGGTTCGCCGGTGACCCCGTATTTCCGCTTCATCCCGGACACCGCCCAGGGCGATGCGGACGAATTTCCGCCCCAGGGAGCGGGCGATGGACTGTCCCAGCGAGGTCTTCCCTGTGCCCGGCGGTCCCACGAAACAGAGGATCGGGCCCTTGGTGTCGGGCTTCAGTTTTCTTACGGACAGATACTCGATGATGCGTTTCTTCGGTTTTTCGAGGCCGTAGTGATCCTCGTCGAGGACCCTGCGCGCCTTTTTGATGTCCAGATTGTCTGCCGTCCCCTCCCGCCACGGCAGGGTGAGGATCCAGTCCAGATAGGTGGAAACGACGGTATATTCCGCCGAAGAGGGATGCATCCGCTCCAGACGCTGCAATTCCCGTTCCGCCTCTTTTCTCGCTTCTTCGGGGAGGTCTTTCTTGGCCAGCTTTTCCCGGTATTCCGTCACCTCCACCTTGCCTTCGTCCTCTTCCCCCAATTCCTTCTTGATGGCGCTCAACTGCTGGCGCAGGTAATATTCGCGCTGGCTCTTGTCCATGTCGTCTTTGACCTGGGACTGGATTTTGTTGCCCAGCTCGAGGATTTCCACCTGGTGGTTGACCAGGCGGGTGACTTCCCGGAGGCGCTTTTTGATGGCCAGGGTTTCTAAAATCCCCTGTTTCTCTTCCGCCGAGACGTTGATGATGGAGGCGATCAAATCGGCCAGGACGCCGGGATCGACGATGGACTTGGCCATGGCCCCGAATTCCTGGGGCAGAAAAGGCGTAAGTTTGACGATCCGCTCGAAGAGACCGACAAGATTCACCATAAGGGCCTCGATCTCGATATCCTTTACTTCCTGCTCCGGGAGGGCCTCGATCCGGGCCTGGAGATAGGGTTTGCCGGGGATGAATTCCCGGATGCGGAAACGCTCGATCCCCTGGACGAGGAGCTGGGCTTTATTGTCCGCCGTTTTGGCCATCTTGAGAATAACCGCGCTGGTGCCGACGGCGTGAAAGTCTTCCGGCGCATAGGTGGTTTCCGGCGGCGATTTTCGCGCCAGGACAAGACCGATAATCCGGTCCTTGGCCATGGCCTCGTCCACGAGTTGCAGGGACTGTTCCCCGAATACCTCCATGGGAAGCATCATTTTGGGGAAGACGATCATGTTGAAGAGCGGCAGGACGGGCAGGATCTCGGGAATATGGATAACCTTCAAGTCTTGGCTGGCTTTTTCTTCGGTCATGACTTTATCCTTGTGTTCGTTCGGTGTCGAGGTCATGATTCCCCGCCTGCCGGTCCCAGGACCGTAATCCGCCGTTCCCGGTCCGGCGGTATCTTTTCCAGACGGACTTCCAGCAGCCCGTTGGCGTAGGTTGCCTGTACCGTTTCGGAATCCACCGGGGCATGGAGGGCAAGATGACGTTCGAAGTAGCCGTAGGGTATTTCGGCGAGATGATAGCGCGTCGTTCCCGAAAGGTAATGCTGGTCGCGCTTTCCGGAGATCTTGATGGTTTTGCGGCTGACCTCGAGATGAATGTCCTCCCGGACGACGCCGGCCAGATCGAGGATGACGATGATGGCATCGGCGGTTTCATAGATGTCGGCATGAGGACGCCAGGTGTGTTCACAAAGGGTGAATGTCGGCCCGGCGATATGAAACATGTCATCGAGCACATCGTGGATTTCCTGCTCGAACTTCCCGCGTTCGTTCCTGAACTTTATCTTTATGTATCCCATATTCCCGCTCCGTCCGTTTCGTTGATTCTCCCGTGTCATGATAATATATCATCATCCGGAGATGTCAAGCTTCCTGTCGCCAGGCGTCCAGGGGAAATGAACTTATTGAAACGTCCGGTTCCGGCCGGCGATTTGTTGTTTTCAGCTCCTCCGGAAGGCAGCGACTTTTTGGCGGGAAAAGGGATGGGGAAGGTACGGCTTGGCGGGGTGATAAACACGACGGGATGTGACGGCGGCGCCGGGGAGAAAAAAACTTGCCGCAACTCGACGCCCGATATGCTATGGTAGCTCCGTAAGGGAAATAACGAGAAGCGGAGAACACTTCTCTGCCGGGGCGGAGGCAACGCCTGTAAATATCTCCGGATGTCCGCGGCAGGTGGCGGATACCGGGCGGCTGCATCTGGAAATTATGTCGTCAAAACGGGGAAAAAAGAGGAGGATGGTGTGAAGATACTGGTGACCGGCGGGGCGGGATACATCGGCAGTCATACCTGCGTGGAGCTGCTTCAAGCCGGTTATGAAGTGGTCGTCCTGGACAATCTTTCCAACAGCAAGATCAGCGTCCTGGACCGGATCGAGAACATCACCGGGCGCAGACCGGTCTTCTTTCCCGGCGATTGCCGGGACCGCGAGGCCCTGAAAGCGGTCTTTGCCGCCCACCACTGCGATGCCGTGATCCACTTTGCGGGCCTCAAGGCGGTTGGCGAGTCTGTGGACCGTCCCCTTCATTACTATGACAACAATGTCGGCTCGACCATCGCCCTCTGCGAGGTCATGGCGGCCGAGGGGGTAAAACGCATCGTATTCAGCTCTTCCGCCACCGTATACGGTGACCCGGCAACGGTTCCTATCCGGGAGGACTTCCCCCTGGCCCCCGCCAACCCCTACGGCCGGACGAAGCTGGTGATCGAACAACTCCTCCGGGATCTGCAGGCCTCCGATCCCGCCTGGCAGGTAATCCTCCTGCGCTATTTCAACCCCGTCGGGGCCCATGAGAGCGGTTTGATCGGCGAAGACCCTACCGGCATTCCCAACAATCTCATGCCCTATATCAGTCAGGTGGCGGTGGGCAAGCTGGAGCGGCTGCGGGTTTTCGGGAACGATTACCCGACGCCCGACGGCACGGGGGTCCGGGACTACATCCATGTGGTGGATCTGGCCCAGGGGCATCTGCGGGCGCTGGAAAACCTCACGAGGACGAAGCTGGGCGTCTATAATCTCGGTACCGGCCGGGGCTACAGCGTCCTGGAGATGATCCGGGCCTTCGAAGAGGCATCAATGCGGCCGGTTCCCTACGAGATCGTCGGCCGTCGTCCCGGTGATATCGCCGTGTGTTATGCCGATCCGGGAGCGGCAAGACGGGAGCTGAACTGGTTTGCTTCCCGGGGTCTTGCCCGGATGTGCGCCGACGCCTGGCGCTGGCAGTCCCGTAATCCCCAGGGGTATCCATGAGGGACAAGCAACAGGGAGTGGATATGTCCCGAGATGAACAGTATCAGGCCCAACTGGAAATCCGTTTCCTGAAGGAAACGATTGCCGCCCTCCGGGAAGAACTGGAAAGGGGGAATATCTGCCGTGATGAAGATATTCAGAAGGCAGTGGCGACTGCGCATGATGAAATGAAGCAGCTCCGGGAAACGGTAAATTCCCTCCGCCTTACCCTGGAGAAAACGGCCATCGATCATGACCGGGAAAAACAGCAACTCATTGCCGGTCATCATGAAGAGGCATCCCAGTTGCGGAAAATGATCGACGTCATGCGTCAGGAATTGGAAAAGCAAAGGATGGCTTACGAGGACGAGACAACAAGGATCCGCCGTGAGGAGCATGACGAAAAGCAGCAGCTCCGGGAGATGATTTTTAACTTGCGGCAAAAACTGGAGGAAAATGAAACAAGATTCGGCAATAAATAAGGAGATCCGTCTTCACCAGGCGGAGCTGCTTCTCAACGTCGCCCGGACGATGGCGAGTTATGAAACCCTGGACGAGATGCTCAGCGTCCTGGTGGAAATCACCACCAGGGAAATCCGGGCGGACCGGGGAACCATCTTCCTGAACGATCCGGAAACCGGAGAGCTTTACTCCCGAGTGGCTCAGGGAAACTTTCAGCGGGAAATACGAATCATCAACAACACCGGTATTGCCGGCCATGTCTTTACAACCGGGGAAAGCCTGATCGTTTACGATGCCTATGCCGATTCCCGCTTCAACCGTTCCGTGGACGAGAAGACCGGTTATGTCACGAAGAGCATCCTCTGTGTCCCCATCCGGACGATGAAGGGGGAGGTCATCGGTGCCGCCCAGATGCTCAACAAGAAGCGGGGTCGCTTCAGTCGGGAGGATATGCAACTGCTCGAATCGATGACGACCCAGGCGGCCATCACCCTCCAGAGCATCGGGGTTGTGGAAAAGATGCAGAAATTCCGCGCCAAAGAGATGGAATTCTTCGATCTCGTATCCAATGTCACGGCGGAGATCGACCTGGGCAGCCTGCTCCAGAAGGTCATGTCGGAGGCGACGCGGATGCTCAACGCCGAGCGGTCGACCCTTTTCCTCAACGACGAAAAACACAAGGAATTGTTTTCCAAGGTGTGGGAAGGTCTCGGGGCGATGGAGATCCGCCTGCCCAATCACCTGGGGATTGCCGGCGCCGTCTTCCAGTCCGGAGAAACGATAAACATTCCTTATGCCTATGCCGATCTCCGCTTCAATCCCGCTTTCGATCGCAAGACGGGTTTCTTTACACGCTCGATCCTCTGCGTTCCCGTGATTAACAAGGCCGGCAAGCTTATCGGGGTGACCCAGGTGCTCAACAAACGGGGAGGGACGTTCACCAGGGAGGACGAATCCCGACTGCGGGCCTTTACCGCCCAGGTGTCCATCGCCCTGGAAAACGCCAAGCTCTTCGACGACATCCAGAACATGAAGAATTACAGTGAGAGCATGCTGGAAAGCATGTCCAACGGCGTCATCACCCTCAACGAGGAGGGTAGGATCGTCACCTGCAACGCCGCGGGTCTCCGGATCATGCAAGTCGAGGCGGAGGCCATCCTGGAACGGCCGGTGGCGGAATTTTTCACGGGACATAACGCCTGGGTGGTAGAAAAGATCAACCGGGTGGTGGACACGAGAAAACCGGAGCTGGCCATGGATGCGGAACTGGCGTTCGAGGCGAACAAAGTGGCGGCCAACATCACTATAATGCCTTTGACGAGCGTCGAGAAGAAAAAACTGGGTGTCATGATCATCATCGACGACATCAGCTCGGAAAAACGAGTGAAATCAACAATGTCCAGATACATGGATCCGGGATTGGCCGATCAGCTTCTCGAGGGGGGAGAAGATATCCTGGGCGGGAAGAGTACCATGGCGACGATCCTCTTCTCCGACATCCGCCAGTTCACCACCCTTACCGAAGAACTTGGCGCCCAGGGGACGGTATCCCTCCTGAACGAGTATTTCACCATCATGGTGGAGTGTATCCAGAAGGAAGGGGGTATGCTCGACAAATTCATCGGTGACGCCATCATGGCGGCCTTCGGGATCCCCATGGCCCACGACGACGACGAGGACCGGGCGGTCCGGGCGGCCATCGCCATGATCAACGCCCTGGAGAACTGGAACCGGGAAAGGGTTTCCCAGGGCAAGCGGCCGGTGAAGATGGGTTTGGGATTGAATACCGATGTGATCGTTTCCGGTAACATCGGTTCGCCAAAACGGATGGACTACACCCTGATCGGTGACGGTGTCAATCTGGCGTCACGTCTGGAAAGCCTCTGCAAGCGCTACCATGCCCAAATCCTCATCAGCGAAAATACCTACAAGCGCCTCCGGGGAACCTACCGGATCAGGCAGGTGGACAGCGTGGTGGTCAAGGGCAAGACGGAACCGGTGGGGGTTTTCGAAGTCCTCGATTACCATAGCGCCGAAAGTTTCCCCAATCTCATGGAGTCGGTAAACCATTTCCAGGAGGGGTTGCAGAGTTACCGGCGGCAGCAATGGGAGGGGGCGATCACTTCTTTCCGGAAGGCCCTGGGAAAGAACCCCGCCGATGAAATATGCCGCATGTATATTGATCGTTGCGAACTGCTGAAGAAGAACCCCCCTCAGGAAGGCTGGGACGGGGTATGGATCATGGACTCCAAATGACACGATACCGCCCCGCCGCTGTCTCCGGATGAAACCCGCTGTGAATCATGCCCTCGGGAGTGAGACCTTTTCTTTCGGAACAGTCTCAGGAAGGTATTCTCCATATCCGTGTCGCCGACCGTCCCTTTGTTGTTTTCAATCTCCGCCGCCGCCGCATCCAATCCCGGGGCCGCTGTCCGGAGCTGACGGCCTGCCGGTAAGGGATCCGGTTCTCTACCGGGGAGGCGAGGACCCGGATCGTGCTTTCCAGTGACTTAAGCAACTGTTGCAGGCGCGCTGCTGACCCGCGGGCCGCCGCTCCAGCTCCGCCTTCCCAATGTTCCATCCGGTCCCGGAACCTTTCTCCGGCGCCGTCCACCGCTCCCCCGGCATCCCTGAGGACGCGGCGAGCGCCGTTATGTAGCGCCGGTCTCCGGGCAGGCCGGTGATGCCGGGAGAAAAAGAGATGGTGAAAATTTGCAAATAGAGCGCGGGGAGAGAATTTCGGCACCGACAAAAAGGGGCTACGGCGATGTTCCGTAACCCCTTGATTTTCTGGAGCCGATGGGCGGGATCGAACCGCCGACCTGCTGATTACGAATCAGCTGCTCTGCCGGCTGAGCTACATCGGCCGATGGGGAAGCTCATATCCGAACATTCCTTTCTTGTCAAGACATAAGGCCATTTACCTTGACAAGACATGGGGCTTTAATTAGAATTTCGAATCGTCACCGGGAGGGACAGCCATGAGGATATCGATTAAAAATCTGCTGGTCTTATCACCGTTCAAAATCACCGTTGCCGTAGTGCTCATCTTCCTGGCGATGTTCTTCATGGACCCGAAATTCCTGCGCTTTATGGAGTTGAAGGCCCTCGATCTCCGCATGGTGTCACGGGGGCAGTTGCCGACCAGCGGCCAGGTGATCATCGCTACGGTGGATGAGAAAAGCCTGAGTGAGGTCGGCCGCTGGCCCTGGTCGCGGAAGGTGACGGCCCGTCTGGTGGAAGCCCTCAAGGAATACGGTGCCAAAGCAGTGGGGTTCGATATCGTTTTTGCCGAGCCGGAGCAGAACGAAAGCATGAACACCCTCAAGGAGATATATCAGGATGCCGCCGAAATGGGCATTCATGATCCCCGTCTCATGGGCATTCTCGAGGATAAGGCGCAAGCGGCGCAAGCCGATGCCATCCTTGCCGGGGCCATCGCCAAGGCAAAAAACGTCAGCCTCGGATATTTCTTCCATACGTCCGAAAAGGATTTAGGATTCATAAGCGAGGAATACATCACCACGGCGGCGTCCCTCATCGGCGGATCGATGTATCCCATGGTCAAGGCCAAAGGTCCGGTGGGGCTGTATAATATCATCACCGCCTATGCCCCGGTACCCAGCATCAAGGAGATTGCGGAAGCAGGAGAAAACAGCGGGTATTTCAACGCCTTCCCCGATTCCGACGGGGTCATCCGCTGGTCGCCCCTGGTCATCAGGTTCCAGGAAAATTTCTACCACTCCCTGCCGATAGCCCTGCTGATGCAATATTTGGATTATCCGATGCTCGTCCTCAACCTGGCCGAATTCGGTGTCGAAAGTGTCATGCTCGGGGACATCCGGATCCCTACCGACGAGAGCGGCCGGCTGCTGATCAACTATCTGGGGCCGGCCAAGACCTTTCCCCATTATTCCATCTCCGATATTATGCAGGGCCGGATCGCGCCTGAGCTTATCAAAGGCAAGATCGTGGTGGTCGGGGCCACCGCCACGGGCATCTACGATCTGCGGGTAACGCCCTTCAGCCCCGTCTATCCCGGGGTGGAGCTGCACGCAACCGTCGTGGAAGACATCCTCCAGGGTAATTTTCTCGAGCAGTCCGCCTGGACCACCTTCCTCGATATCTGCAGCATCGTTATCTTCGGCATGGTCCTCGGGATCGCGATCCCCCGGGTGAAGGCCGTTCAGGGCATCTTTCTCGCCCTGGTACTCGTGGGCGGCTTCATTGTGGCAAACACTTTCGTCTTTGCCAAATACAACACCTGGCTGAACCTTATCTATCCCGTCTTGACGATGATGACCATCTATCTGGTCATAACCGTCTATCGATACTTTACGGAAGAGCGGGAAAAGAAAAAGATCCGCGGGGCGTTCCAGTATTATCTCACCGCCTCGGTCATCAACGAACTTCTCAAGGACCCCGGCAAACTCAAATTGGGGGGGGACAAGAAGGACCTGACGGTGATGTTCTCCGATATCCGCGGCTTTACCACCATCTCGGAGAAGTTGACCCCCGAGGAGCTGGTGCATCTCCTCAACGAGTACCTGACGGCCATGACGGACATCGTCTTCAAGTACGAAGGGCTTCTCGACAAATACATCGGCGACGCTATCATGGCGGTGTTCGGGGCGCCGGTGGAGCAACCGGATCACGCCCTGCGCTGCTGCCGGACGGCTCTGGAGATGATGACCACGCTCAAGGTGCTGCAGGAGAAGTGGGAAAAGGAGGGGCGGCCCTATGTGGATATCGGTGTCGGCATCAACAGCGGCGATATGGTCGTCGGCAACATGGGTTCGAACATGCGCTTCGATTACACCGTCATGGGCGACAATGTGAATCTCAGCTCCCGTCTCGAGGGGATCAACAAGGAGTACGGCACCCACATCGTCATCAGCGAATATACCTATGAAGTGGTCAAAGAGGAGATGTTCTGCCGGGAGCTGGACGCGGTGCGCGTGAAAGGCAAAAAACTGCCGGTGAAGATCTACGAATTGATCTGCGAGCGTAAAGATGCGGCGCCCCACGAGGAATACATCCGGCGTTTTCACGAAGGGCTGGCGCACTACAAGGCCGCCCGCTGGGATGAAGCCATTGCGGCGTTCCAGCAGGTTCTGGAAATCCGTCCCGATGACCCGCCGTCGAAACTTTATATTCAGCGCTGTCAGGATCTGAAGGGGCATCCTCCGGAAGGAGAGTGGGACGGGGTGTTCACGATGACCAGAAAATAGAGACGGAGGGTGGCGACGGCAGCGACGGCGCCCCGGCAGGCGGGGGTAGGGTCGTGTATCTTCTACAGGCAAAAGGTGTCTTGAGTAAATGTCCGATCAGGAAGTTCATAAATACCGCAGCTGGGTTGAGGTCGATCTCGACCATTTTGCCCGCAACTGGAAGGAGCTCAAACGTCTGGTTCGGCCGGGAGTCAAGATCCTCCAGGTAGTGAAGGCCGACGCTTACGGGCACGGGGCGATCGAGATCGCCGAGGCGGCCCTGAAGAACGGCGCCGTCTATCTGGGCGTCGCCAATGCCGATGAAGGGGTGCAGCTCCGGGTCAGCGGTCTCACGTCCCCCATCGTGATCCTGAGCCCGTCGCCGGAAGGGGAAATCGGCGAGATCATCAAATACAATCTCATCCCCTCCGTCTCCGACCTCCCCTTTGCCCGGAGCCTGCAGGAGAGGTGTGCCCAGGCCCGTATCCGTCTCCCCGTGCATATCGAAGTGGATACGGGGATGGGGAGAGGGGGGACACTTTATTATGAAGCCTTTCAGACCATCAGGGACATCCTGGCCCTTCCCGACCTGATCGTGGAAGGAATTTTCACCCATCTGGCCGCCAGTGAAACCCGTTCGGATTACAACGAGTCCCAGGCCGAGCTTTTTCACCGCCTCCTGGCGAAACTCGCCGACGAAGGCATCCGTATTCCCATCCGGCACATGTCGAACAGCGGGGCCATCCTGAACTACCCCGGGTTCAATCTGGACATGGTCCGTCCGGGCCTCATGTCTTACGGCATCTATCCCTCTCCGGCGACGAAGGACAAGGCGGACCTCTTGCCGGTGATGTCCTTCAAGACGCGCATCGTGTTGCTGAAGGATTTTCCCAAGGGGTACAGCATCGGTTACAACCGCACCTACACGACCACGAAACCGACCCGTATCGCCACTATTCCTGTCGGTTACGGCGACGGCTATGGTGTCATCCTCTCCAATCAGGGGGAAGTGCTGATCCGGGGAAAGCGTGTGCCGGTTGTCGGACGGGTTTCCATGGATATGTGTACGGTTGATGTAAGCACGATTCCCGACTGCCGTGTGGGGGACGAGGTGGTCCTCATGGGGCGTCAGGGACAGGAGTCCATCTCCGCCAACGAGATCGCCGGGCGGGTGGGAAGTATCAGCTACGAGATCCTCTGCGCCCTGGGGAAACGGGCGCCGCGGCTGTTTCTGCACAAGGGGAAGGCGGACAGCGTTCTGCCCCGCCTCCGGCGGATCTATATCCCCGGTGAGGAGCGCTCTATAGATCGGATCGACAGCATCATCCGTCAGTGTTTCCAGGCCCGGGCCCGGAGCGAAGAACTGGGGAACGCCATCTACTACGAGATGTTCGAAACCCTCTTTGGGAAGGAAGACCGCCGGTTGGAGTTGCGGGAAGACTTCCGTTATGATATCGGCGTTGCCGAAGCGGCGGGGACAGACGGTACGCCTGCCGGAAGACGAGATGGCAGCCTGGATGTCACCACCCGGGTTGCCTATCGTAAGACATTGAAAAATGACAATTTTCTCATCGGCTGCGCCTTCGATGAAGAACAGTTGGCGGCGTTTTTCGAGGACCCGCGGTGCGAATACCGCTGGTTGATGACCAGAGGCGAGGATCTGGTCATGGAGAGGGACTTTCGGGTGGCCCGGGTGACGGTGGACGGCGAGGACGTCCCCATCGTCCGCACGGCGATGACCTCCCGGGGCTATGAAGTATGGTGCAGCTCCGGCGGCCTGGGGCGAAAACTCGATACGGAGGTCGAGATCGCCATAGAAATATTTACCAAGAAATCGAGGGCGAACAATATCTTCTCCGTGTATATCGTCTATCCGACCCGGGGGCTCGATATTACCTTCAATTATGAGCAGACGGGCTTCCGGCATGTCCGGGAGGTGAGTTTTTTCGCCGGCAAGCAGCCTTATCCCGAGGTGACACGAGAAAAGGGCAGATTCATCCGGCTGCGGGTTCCGGATCATACCTGGATCTTTCCGAACAGCGGCGTGACTTTTATCTGGGATTCATAGGGAAAATTCTTGAGGAGGATCCGTGTTCAGATGCAGAAATTGAGGGTGGGAATCATTTTCGGGGGTATGTCGTCGGAACGGGAGGTGTCCCTAAACAGTGGCCGGAACGTCTATGACAATCTCGATCCGGAGTACTTCCAGGGGGTACCCATGTTTATGGACGGGCAGGGCGGTCTCTGGGAGATACCCTGGCAGCTCGTTTCCCAGAACACCACCGTAGACATCTCGGAAAGGCTTTCCGGAGAGGCCCGGCGGATTGCGTATGAGGAGCTGCCGGAGAGGATCGACTTCGCCTTTATCTCCCTCCACGGAAAATACGGCGACGACGGATGTATCCAGGGGCTCCTCGAACTCCTCCGTATCCCCTATACGGGGCCCGGGGTTCTCGCTTCCGCCTTGGGGATGGATAAGCATATCCAGCAGCAGGTGTTGGCGGCGGCGGGAATCGCCGTCCCCGCAAGCATGATCGTCCGGGAGGAGGAATGGCGCCGGACGCCGGAGCTGGTGGTGGAGAAGCTGCTCGGTCGTTTCGCCCTTCCCTTTTTCGTCAAGCCGGTACGGGAGGGATCGAGCGTGGGGGTGGGCAAGATCCGGGCGGCGACGGATATCGAGGGGGTCCTCGACGAGGCCTTCCGATGGGACCGGCTGGCACTGGTGGAGGAGTTTCTGGCGGGTATCGAGTTTTCCGCGATCATTCTGGAGCGGGACGGCGAAATCACGCCCCTCGATCTCACGGAGATCTATCCCCAGAGCGACTTCTACACCTACGATGACAAGTACATGCCCGGCCGGTGCCGGAAATTCACGCCGCCGAAGAACATCCCCCCGGAAACGGCGGCCAGGATCAAGGATGAAGCCCGGCGGGCCTTCGAGGTGCTCGGCTTCAGATCCTATGGGCGTATCGATGGTTTTTATCTTCCCGACGGTCGGATCTTGATCACCGATCCTAATTCCTCCTCCGGGATGGCCCCCTCCTCGTTTTTTTTCGAGCAGGCGGCCAGTGCCGGGATGCTGCCGTCGATGATCATCACGACCCTCATCGAGAATGCCCTGGCCATTCACCGGGAAAAGAAGGGGCCGCTGTGAAGGGAACAAAGCGGTGCGGGACAGAAGGTAATGAATACGAGGGATAGCCGGGGGCAGGGAAGCGCCACGGGAGAGGCGCCGCCGCCGGTACTTTTTTGACGAAATATAACAAGGAGTGAAGGGACGTTACATGGCAGAGACAACGGCAACGGAAAAACTGAGGGTGGCGGTGATCATGGGAGGGATGTCTTCGGAAAAGGAGGTGTCTCTGGAAAGCGGCCGTAACATCTTCAGCAAGATGGATCGGCAACGATTCATCCCCCTGGCTGTTTTCATGGATTCTCAAGCCCGGCTCTGGGAGATTCCCCTGAAGCTCCTCATGCGGAACAGCACCAGGGATATCGAGGAGGATCTCGAAGGGGAGGCGCAACGGCTGCCGTATGAATCTCTCAAGGAAAAGACCGATGTCGTCTGCCTTGGCCTCCATGGTAAATATGGGGAAGACGGTTGTATCCAGGGCCTTCTCGAACTTTTGGGCATCCCTTACACGGGCTCGGGTGTCCTGGCCTCCGCCCTGGGGATGGACAAATATGTCTGCCGACGGATCTTCGCCATGAACGGGATCGATGTTCCCGCTACCGTTCCGGTATCCCGGCGGGCCTGGGAGAGCGCGGCACGAGCGGAGCTGCTGGACCGGGTGACGGCCGAGATCGGGTTCCCCTGTATCGTCAAACCCACCCGGGAGGGGTGCAGCACCGCCGTCAAGAAGGTGGTGTCCCGGGAGGGGGTGGCTGCCGCGGTGACTGCCGCTCTGGAATGGGACAATGTGGCCCTGGTGGAGGAGTTTCTCACCGGGACGGAGGTTACCTGCGGTGTCCTGGATGGTGATCCCCCCTGCGCCTTAACCCCCTCGGAGACGATCCCCACCGCCGAAATCCTCTCCCTGGAGGACAAGTTTTTGTACGGTCAGGGGGAGAACAAGACCCCCGCCCGCCTCCCCGGGGAAATCTTGACGAGAATCCAGGAGACGGCCCGGGAGGCCTTTGTTGCCCTGGATCTCAAGGGCTATGCCCGGATCGACATGTTTGTCCGCCCTGACGGACGGGTGGCGGTCCTCGAGCCCAACACCCTGCCCGGCATGACCCCCTCCACGGTGTTGTTTCATCAGGCGGCCGCGGCGGGGATCACCCAGACCGGGCTGATCAGCCGGATCATCGACGCGGCGCTGCGGGCCCATGGAGCGAAAAGAGGCCCGCTGTAAATGGGTGGCCTGACTTCGTTAATCGACGCGTTGGGGCGCGCCGTACTCCGTTCCGTCGAGGAAATGGGGAGGATCATCCTCCTGTTCTTCTCCGTTATGGGATGGATGTTCCGGCCGCCGCTCCGCCTCCGCAACATCTTCAAGCAGATGGAGTTCGTCGGCGTCCGTTCCATCTTCGTGGTGGTGCTCACGGGGATGTTCACCGGCATGGTCATGGCCCTCCAGGGGTATCACGGCTTCCGGATGTTCAGCGCCGAGAGCATGGTGGGGGCCACGGTGGCCCTGGGAATGACCAGAGAGCTGGGCCCCGTCCTCACCTCCCTCATGGTGACGGCCCGGGCCGGCTCGGCCATGGCGGCGGAGATCGGCACCATGAAGGTTACGGAGCAGGTGGACGCCCTCTATGTCATGGCCGCCAATCCCGTGCAGTACCTCATTGTGCCCCGGATCATCGCCGGCGTCGTCATGGTCCCCTTTCTGACCATTGTCAGCGACTTTGTCGGGATCCTGGGGGGCTATTTCGTCGGTGTGGAACTCCTGAACATCAACGCCGGGGTCTTCATGAAGAATATCACCAAATTAGTCGAACTAAGCGATATATTTAACGGATTGATCAAGGCGGCCTGCTTCGGCCTGATCCTCTCCCTGGTTGGTTGCTACAAAGGGTTCAACACCACCGGCGGCGCGGAAGGCGTGGGACGGGCCACGACGGAGGCGGTGGTGCTGGCCTCCATCACCATCCTGATCAGCGATTATTTTTTGACGGCGCTCATGTTTTGAGGCATCCCGGGACGATGATCGAACTGATAGACCTTCACAAATCCTTCGGGAAAAATCAGGTCCTGGCCGGTTTGAACCTCACCATCGAGGACGGCATGACCACGGTGATCATCGGGCGCAGCGGCGGCGGGAAAAGCGTCCTGCTCAAACACATCATCGGGCTCATGAAGCCCGACCGGGGCCGGGTCCTGGTGGACGGTGTGGATATAACCCGCCTCAACGACCGGGAACTCAACGAAATCAGAAAGAAGTTCGGAATGCTGTTTCAAGAGGCCGCCCTTTTCGATTCCATGACGGTCGGGGAAAACGTGGCCTTCCCCCTCCGGGAACACGCCCGACTTAAAGAGACGGAGATCCGCGGGATCGTGACGGACCGCTTGCGGGCGGTCGGCCTGCCGGGGGTGGAGGAAAAGATGCCGGCCGAGTTGAGCGGAGGGATGAGAAAAAGGGTCGGTCTGGCCCGGGCCATCGCCCTCCATCCCCGGATCGTCCTCTTCGACGAGCCGACGACGGGTCTCGATCCCGTCATGACGGAGGCCGTCAACCAGTTGATCGTGGCGACCCAGAAGAATTTCCAGTTGACCTGTGTGGTCATCAGTCACGATCTTCAGTCCATCTTCCGGATCGGCCACAAGATCGCCATGCTTTATGAAGGCGTTATTATCGCCCACGGCACGCCGGAGGAGATCCAGGCATCCCGGGACCCCGTGATCCGCCAGTTTCTCGCCGGGAGTATCGAGGGCCCGATCCGGGTTATGTGATAAGGAGGTTCCATTTCATGAACAAAATCAGCTCCGAGGCCAAGGTCGGCCTTTTCGTCCTCATCGGTCTGATCGTCCTCGGGTATATGTCCTTTCAGGTCGGCCAGCGGGGTTTTACCTTCAAACGGGGCTATCTGGTGGAGGTTGAGTTCGACAACGCCGCGGGACTGACCAACGGCGCCTCCGTGCAGATCGCCGGCGTGGAGGTGGGACGGGTGGAAACGATCCGCCTCAAGAACGGCCGGGCCGTGGTGAGTATCCGCCTCCCCGGGGAGGTGAAGCTCGAAAAGGACGTCACGGCCGCGATCAAGACCCACGGGATTCTCGGCGACAAATATATCGAATTGCTGCCGGGTACCCAGGGGACGGCGCTCCTCCAGGCGGGGGAGAGTATCACCCGGGTGGAACGCCAGGCCGATGTGGATAAACTCCTCAATCAACTGGCCGCCATCGCCGAAGACGTCAAGGGGGTTACGGGCGCGTTGAGCAAGGTCATGGGAGGAAAGGCCGGAGAAGAATCCATGGGGGCCATCCTGGAGAATACCCGCCTTTTGACCAGGAATCTGAACGCCGTTGTCGTGAACAACGAGGCCACCCTCCGGGCCATGTTGGAAAACACCCGGCAGTTGACGGGCAATCTGAACCGGGTGGTCGTCCGGAACGACGAAAAGATCGCCCAGGTCATCGAAAGCCTGCGGGCGGCGACAAGCCAGATGGAGAAGACCTTTGCCTCCCTGAGCGACATTACCGCCGGCATCCAGCGGGGCGAGGGGACGGTGGGACAACTCGTCCGAGACCGGGAGATGGCGGCGCGCCTGAATAAGACCATGGCCAGCCTCCAGGAGGTATCCGACAAGATAAACAAAGGCCAGGGGACGATCGGCAAACTTGTCAACGACGACGAGACGGTGAAAAACCTCAATCAAACCCTGGGGGGAATAAATAAATTCGTAAATAAAAGCGAGCAGTTCAGAACATTTATAGGCTACCGGGGGGAGTATCTGATCGACAAGAGCGACGCGAAAAGTTATCTCGACTTGCGTATCCAGCCCCGTCAGGATTACTTCTATCTCCTCGGCCTGGCGGCGGATCCCCGGGGACGCCGGACGGTCAAAGACATCACCCAGGGGGGAACGACGACCACCATTACGGAATGGGACCGGAGCGGTCTCCTCTTCAATGCGCAACTGGGTAAGCGCTTTAAGGATTTCGTCGTCCGGGGCGGGATCTTCGAATCCACCGGCGGGGTGGGGGCGGATTTTCTCTCCTTTCAGGACCGGCTGCGTCTCACCTTCGAGGCCTTCGATTTTTCTACGGACCGGAAGGCCCATCTCAAGGCGGGGGGTGAACTTCGCCTCCTGAAGAACATCTACCTCAATGCCGGCTGGGATGATTTTATCAGCAACCAGGGAAACAGTTCCCCTTATGTGGGCATATCCCTGCGCTTCGAGGACGAGGACCTGAAGTATCTCCTCACTTCCGTGCCGGTGCCGACAAAATAGAGACAAAGGTTTGTCGATAGCCCTTGACAACCCGAGAAAAATGAGTAAATTGCGTCCGTCGGGCAGGATGGCGGTGTTGATCATGCCGGCAGGCATTGAATTTAACGATAGATGTGGCGAAACGGTCCCCCGGGCGGGACCGCAGCGAGTCGATCGTTCTGCCGGCGGTAACGAATGCGAGGCGGTAAGGATCGATGGGCCGGTATTTCAATCCCGAACAGATATCGCTGGCACATTCCTCCTTTCAACAGGCCGAGGGGTTGATGAGCCGGCATTTCCGTCTATCCCCGGAAAAGGTCCGGGCGCACCCCTACGACGTCAAGACCCTGGCCTTTCTCGATGATCATGAGGTTAGAAAAGAGGCCTTCGCCCACCTCTGCAAGTATCATTACCGGAAAGAGGAAGCGGGGCAGGAGCGGGGTTTTCATTTTTACCGGATCTGTCTCCAGGACGACCGGATCCTCGATGCCGTGGACCGGGCCCATTCTTTTATCAAGTTGAGCCCGTTGCTGCTGTATATCGCTGTCCATGAACTGGTCCATGTCCTCAGATTCGAAAACGGGGAGGTTGCCTTCGATCTGTCCCGGCAGGAACAACGCCGGGAGGAGGACAAGGTTCACGCGATTACCCGTGACCTGCTCCAATCGTGCCTGCGGCCGGAGTTGCAACTCGTGCTGGACTGTTTCAGCAACCGGTATCAGCTAAACGACCTGTGTACGTAAAATCAAAATTGGGAGGGTTGTTATGCCAATTTATGAATACAAATGCCGGAAATGTGGAAAGGACTTTGAATTGTTTCAGAAAATCACCGATCCCGCCGTCAAGACTTGCCGGTTCTGCAAGGGGCCGGTGACCAAACTCATGTCTCTATCCTCTTTTCACCTCAAGGGAAGCGGTTGGTATGTGACCGATTACGGAGGAGTGAAGGCACCGCGGAGCGAGGCAAAGCACGAGGAAACAAACACCACCGGGACGGCGGCAGCCGAAACAGGAAAAAGCGAAGCCACCGGCGAAACGAAATCCTCTGAATGAACATTTCTGCAAACAGCGATCACTGAACCGGGGACGGCCATGGCGCGCCGATCTCCGGTTCTTTTTCCCGAATCCATCCCCGCCGTCCTTTTGCCTCTCCGTCAGCGGATTCAAGGCCTCTTCCCTTCATGTAAAAAGTTAGTGCTGAATATGATGCCGGATGTTGGGGAACCCGCTCACCCTCTAGCGCTCGTCTCTTTTCAAAATGTTGTTCCATCACAAATATTTATGGTAATTAAACTGTATAATGCCAATATAATCTATCTTTTATTTGCATTTAGCTCACTTTTTTTATTTTGGGGGGTTGACAAGGGGCTTCATTTTTGCTCTTAATCCCATGTCATACTCCATTAAAAATTGGTCGGGGAGAGGATATGCCATGTAAACCAAAATCATCGCTCTCATGTCGGGTTTGTTGCTGATCGCGGCGTTTGCCGGGGGCGCCGCTGCCGGGCCCCTGCCGGACACGGGCCAGACAAAGTGCTACAATGCCTCCGGAGAGATCCCCTGTCCGTCGCCGGGGGAGGCCTTATTCGGCCAGGATGGTAATTACACCATCAACCCGCCTTCCTACACGAAGCTGGACGCCGCGGGAAACGCCCTCCCCGATGACACCGCATCCTGGGCGATGGTACGGGACAACGTGACGGGCCTGATCTGGGAGAACAAGACCAACGACGGGAGTATCCATGATGGATCCAAGACCTTCACCTGGTGCGACCGGAATCCGGCGACGAACGGCGGCAACGCCGGGACCTGCGGGACGGGAACGGGCGCTGCGGCCACGGACACACAGGCCTTTCTCCAGGCCCTGAACAGCGCCCGGTTCGGCGGTTTTCCCGACTGGCGGCTGCCGACGCGGCTGGAACTATCGACCATCGTGGACCGCAGCAGAGCCCAGCCGGCGGTCGATGGGTCCTGGTTTCCCAACACGGTGTCGTCCCACTACTGGTCGTCTACTGCCAACGCCGGCAATAACTACTACGCAACGCCGAGTTCAGCTTGATCAGCGGGTCCATCTCCGGCCGTGTGTCCGTGAGCGTCGCCGGGTACAGCGACCTCGCCGTCCGCAACGCGACGGTGACGCTCCTGGGGACGGGCTACGGGGCCGCGACGGATGCGGACGGCAACTTTACCCTTGCGAACATCCCCTACGGCGACTATACCTTGGTCATTGCGGCCCCGGGCATGGAGACCGCGACGAAGAGCGTTTCGCTGACCGGGGCGAGCCTCCAGGTCTCCCTCCCGGCGATGACCATGTCCGGAGCGCCGGCCGGGGTCCGGGGTGACGCCAACGGCGACGGGCATCTGGGACTGGACGACGTCGTCTTCATCCTCCAGGTCTTGAGCGGGGCGAGGTAGGGATACGGCAAATGGAGGTCAGCTTCTCAGGGCGGTAACCATGTCCTGTCATAGCGCAGGACTTTAGCCCTGACTGAATTAGCAGCCCTACCAAGGGGGCCGTCAAGTTACATCTCGTTTTTGACCACGACGGCTATCTTCCCTCGTGTGCTGTTGGCACAGATGGATTGTGCTGTGACGAAAGCCGCCCATAAATTGAAACTCGCTCCGGGCACGATCGCGGGGGATGACCGTGGTTACAACGAAGATCGTCTTTTTTTGCCGTTGTCGCTCCGGCGTTAAGGACCATGAAGGTCTTAATTTGAATAATTATAGCTGGTTATGACGGGGTCGGCGCGCGTTGGTGAATCCAGGCCTCTGCGGCCCGGGATGGACATTCCCCTGCGGGTCGAAAGCGTTGCCTTCGGCGGCGCCGGGGTGGGACGGCACGAAAAGCAGGCGATCTTTGTCCCCTTCACGGCGCCGGATGACGAAATTACCGTCACCGTCACGGAGGTCAAGAAGCGCTATGCCCGGGGTGTCATCAGGGATATCGTCGCCGCGTCGCCGCTCCGCCTTGTGCCCCGGTGTCCTTATTTCACCCGCTGCGGAGGCTGTGCCTATCAGCATCTTCCCTATCCGCTGCAACTGGAGATAAAAACGGAGCAGCTCCGCGCCGTCTTCCGGAGGATCGGGAACTTTTCCGATCCGCCCGTGACGGCGATCATTCCCTCTCCCCAGGCCTTTCATTACCGGGGGAAAGGGGAGTTCTTTATACGGCGCCGACGGGAGGGGCCGCCGGCGGCAGGTTTTCTCCGGCGGGGGAGCCATGAGCTTGTTGAAATAGAACGATGTGAAATAGTTCATGAATCCATCAACGATTCCCTGGCGCTCCTCCGTGGTTCCGAAAGTCCGGGGACAGGGCGCCGGGAGGTGCGTAAAGTCACGATCTGGTCGCAGACGGGCATATCTCCGGGAGAGTTCGTCACCAGACAGGTCTTGGGAAAGATCCTCCTGGTACCCCGAAACGGTTTTTTCCAGGCCAACCTCTATCTTATCCCTTACCTAATAGCGGCCGTGAAAGAGATGTGCGACCTGGCGGGTACGGAGACTGTGATCGATGCCTATGGTGGTTCGGGGCTCTTCTCCCTCTTTTTGGCGCCTCTGGCCGGGGAGGTGACCGGGATCGAGGGACAAGCGGGGGCGGCAAGATGCGCCCGCCTCAACCTGGACAGGGAAGGGATCACCAACGCGGATTTCGTTACGGGGGACGTCGGGACGGTCCTCCAGGAGATGTTTGTTCGAACCGGGCGCACCGTTGATGTGGTCCTCCTCGATCCGCCCCGGACGGGCTGTGAAAAAGGGGTGCTGGAAGCGACGGCGGCGCTCCGGCCGCCCCGGATCGTATATGTTTCCTGCGATCCGGCGACGCTGGCCCGGGACTGCCGTTTCCTTGCCGGGTGCGGTTATGTGCTCCAGCGACTCCAGCCGCTCGACATGTTCCCCCAGACGGCGCATATCGAGACCATCTGCCTCCTCGTGCCGGACGGAAAAAGGAAATAGAAAGGCATAATTCGGCAGTGGTTCAATCGATTTTTGCTATAGAGATCAGGGGGAGATATGGCCGGAGAGGCTAAGGGACGCCGCAAGGAGGTGAAGATTTATACCGATGGGGCCTGTCTGGGTAATCCGGGACCGGGAGGGTACGGGGTGGTATTGCTTTACGGGCAAAAAAGAAAAGAATTGTCGGGAGGCTACCGTCTCACCACGAACAACCGCATGGAACTCACCGCGGCGATCGTGGGTCTTAAATCCCTGAATGTTCCCTGCCGCGTGCAGTTGTTCACGGATTCCCAGTATCTGGTGAACGCCATGACCAAAGGCTGGGCGCGACGGTGGCGACAAGACGGCTGGATGCGGAACAGAAAGGAAAAGGCCCTGAATGCGGACCTCTGGGAAAAACTCCTGGATTTATGCCGCCGGCATGACGTTACGTTCGTCTGGGTCCGCGGGCACGCGGGCGATCCGGAGAACGAACGCTGTGATATGCTGTCCAGGCAGGCGGCGGAAGGGACAAATCTTCCCGCCGACGAAGGCTATCAGCCCTGATGCTGCCCGTATGTTCGGATCTTTGCCGTCAATCACGTCGCGCTGCCGGGGGACGCTCCGTTCCGCTGCCGTCATCCCCGGTCTCCCGATGGTGAAGACACGCCGTCACCGGCAGGCTCGCCCCCAAGACAGCATGTTGAAAAGGGCGGAACGTCAGACACCTGCCTTACGACCGGCGGCCTGCCCGGTACCCGACACTCGGGCTTCCGCAGCTTTCAGTCCTCCCGCAGCTTTCAGGCCTCGAAATGGGTCAACGGCGGCTTGCCGATCGGATAGACATTGAAGCCGATCCGGTAGCATTTCTGGTGATCGAGGATGTTCCTTCCATCGAAGATGAATGCCGGCTTTGCCATTTCCCGGTAAATCCGCTCGTAATCGAGGGTGCGGTAGAGGTCCCACTCCGTCATGACGGCGAGGGCGTGACATCCTGCCGCCGCCTCATAGGGGTCTTCGATGTAATGTACGACGCCTTCCGTACCGGCCAGGTCGCTGCGGGCGTTCATCAGGGCCTTTGGGTCCGAGATCACTACTTCGGCCTGTTCTTCCAGGAGGCGCTTGGCAATGAAGATGGCCGGGCTTTCCCTGGTATCGCCCGTGTTGGCCTTGAAGGCAAAGCCGAGGAGGCAGATCCTTTTTGACGCCAGGGTGTTGAACATGGCCGTCATCATGTTCATGATGAAGCGCTCCTGTTGATGGGTGTTGATGCCAACCACCCGTTCCCAGTAATCGGCCACTTCTTCCAGGCCGTAAAACCGGCAGAGATAGACGAGATTGAGGATATCCTTCTTGAAGCAGGAACCGCCGAACCCGACGCTGGCGTTGAGAAACTTGGCGCCGATCCGGCTGTCCATACCCACCGCCCGGGCCACTTCCGCCACGTCGGCCTCGGTCTTCTCGCACAGGGCGGAGACGGCATTGATGGAAGAGATCCGCTGGGCCAGAAAGGCGTTGGCCACGAGCTTGGACAGTTCACTGCTCCAGATGTTGGTGGTGATGATCCGCTCCCGGGGGATCCAGCGGGCGTAGATGTCCACGACGGTGTCGCGCGCCAACCGTCCCCGTTCCGTTTCCCGGGAACCGATCAGGATGCGATCGGGGTTTTCCAGATCCCGGACCGCCGATCCTTCGGCGAGAAATTCCGGGTTGGACAGGACATCGAAGGATACGCCGTTGCGCTGACTGTTCAGGATCCGCTCCATGGCCAGGGCGGTTCTGACGGGTAAGGTGCTCTTCTCGATGACGATCTTGTCCGAAGACGAGTTCTCCAGGATCTGACGGGCCGTCTTTTCCCAATACTGGAGGTCGGCGGCCATGCCGGCGCCGGCGCCGAAGGTTTTCGTCGGTGTGTTGACGCTGACGAAGATGATGTCGTTATCACGAATCCCCCCTTCGATGTCGGTACTGAAGAACAGATTTCTTCCCCGGGAGGCCCGGACGAGTTCCTCCAGTCCCGGCTCGTAGATGGGCAGATGATCGGAGTTCCAGGCTTCGATCCGCCGGGGATTGATGTCCACCACCGTTACCCGGTAGTCGGGGCACTTGGCGGCGATCATGGACATGGTCGGCCCGCCGACGTAACCGGCGCCGATACAGAGAATCGCCTTTTTCATCAGTTACTCTCCCTCATGGAAATATTTTTTTGCCACATAAACGGCGATGGCCAGACAGGCCGTCAGTCCCGGAGACTCGATGCCGATGAGGTTGATGAAGCCGGGCATGCCCCGGTCGCCCTCCTCCCGGATGATGAAATCCGCTGCCGGTTCGCCTGGTCCCTGAAGTTTGGGGCGGATACCGCTCATCTCCGGGACGAAAGAAGCCGCGGCCATTCCCGGCAGGTATCTGGCGACGGCGGCGGCAAAGGCCTCCCGCCGGCCTTCGTCAACGGCGTAGAGCCTGCCCGGAGACGTTTCCGGATCGTCCGTCCTGTACCCCCATCTTTTGAGAATTCTCGTCTCCTCCGCCTCCAGGTAACGGCTGTCCGGCCCGAAACGGACCCGGCCTGCCAGATCCAGGGTGGCGTGAATACCCAGCCCGACGTTGTTTTTCATCGGCACGGGATAAACCAGATGGCGCAGCGCCGGGGAGGGAGAAGCGGAGAAATAGTTGCCCTTGCAGGGCCGCAGACGGTATCCCGCCGCGTCGATGTCGATGCCGGCCAGCCCGGCAACGGTGTCGGCATGAAGTCCGGCGCTGTTGATCAGGGCTTTCGTGTGGAGGCGGTAAGCGCCGTTGTTTATCTCCAGGTCGTATCCGGGGCTGGCGTGGTGAATGGCCGTGACGCAGGCGCGACAGGAAACGATTGCCCCCCGGGCTTCCGCGTCGGCGCGCAGCGACAGCATGAGGCGGTGGCTGTCCACGATGCCCGTCGAGGGGGAAAAAACAGCGGCCCGGGCCGTTACTGCCGGCTCCAGGTTGCGGAGCCGCGCCGGGGCGATGATTTCCAGATCCGTTACGTTGTTTTGCTCCGCTCCGTTCTTGATGGCCGGCAGCGCCGCCTCTTCCTCGGTGTCGGACGCGACGATGAGCTTGCCGATCCGGGCATGCGGTATGTTCCGGTCGCGGCACCATTCGTAAAGGCGCCGGTTTCCTTCCACGCATAAGCGGCTCTTCAGAAAATCCCGGGGGTAGTAGATGCCGGCATGGATTACCTCGCTGTTCCGGGAGCTTGTCTCCTGGCCGCAGCGGTCGTTCTTTTCCAGCACCGCCAGCTTTCTGTCCCGGCGGGCCAGTTGCCGGGCCAGGGCGAGGCCCACCACACCCCCGCCGATAATCACTACATCGAACGTCAGGTCTGCAGCAACATTCATTCGCGGTTCAACACTTTCCGGAAATAGGCGATGGTTTTGGCAAGCCCTTCCGCCAGGGGCACCCGGGGTTGCCAGGACAGCAGGGAGCCGGCGACGGATATATCGGGCCGTCGCTGGGTGGGGTCGTCCTGGGGCAAGGGCCTAAAGACGATACGGGAAGACGAACCGGTAAGGCGGATGATGTTTTCGGCCAATTCCAGGATGGTAAATTCGGAGGGGTTGCCCAAATTCACCGGTCCGATGGTTTCGTCCGGTGTGGCCATCATTCTGATGATGCCTTCGATGAGGTCGTCGCAATAGCAGAAGGAACGGGTCTGAGCGCCGTCGCCATAGACGGTGATGTCCTCGCCCCGCAGGGCCTGGACGATGAAGTTGCTTACCACCCGTCCGTCGTCGATGGCCATACGTGGTCCGTAAGTATTGAATATCCTGACTATCTTTATCCGTACCCCGTTCTGGCGGTGGTAGTCCATCATGAGACATTCGGCGGCCCGCTTCCCCTCGTCATAGCAACTGCGGATACCGATGGGATTGACCCGGCCCCAATAATCCTCCCGCTGGGGATGGATCTCCGGATCGCCGTAGACTTCCGAGGTGGACGCCTGGAGGATCCGGGCCTTCACCCTTTTGGCCAGTCCGAGGGTATTGATCGCCCCCATGACGCTGGTCTTGATGGTCTTGATGGGGTTGTACTGGTAATGGACCGGCGAAGCGGGGCAGGCGAGATTGTAGATCTCGTCCACTTCCAGAAAGATGGGCTGGGTGATGTCGTGGCGGATGAATTCGAAATTCGGATGGCCGAGCAGGTGCCGGATATTGTTCTTGTTGCCGGTAAAGAGATTGTCCAGGCAGAGGACGTCATGACCCTCGGCCAGGAGCCGGTCGCAGAGATGAGAGCCGAGGAACCCCGCACCGCCGGTGATGAGGATACGTTTCAATTTCATGGGGAGACGACCTCAATGAATATTTGCCGGCTGTATTTCCGGGGGGTTGCGGAGGTTGCGGCGGTTCGATAAAACAATGTGTCCGTGTCCGATCTCATCGAGAGGCTCTTTCCTGATAGCAATCCGTAAAATTTTCGTTTATATAAAGCCTCGTATTTTTACTGTCAAGACAATTCGGGCGTCCCGGACCGCAGGGTTGCGGCAGGATGCCCTTCCGGAGAACTTGTCGCCGCGGTCCGGGGCGGATACTCCCGGTGCCGCAGCGATCTCAAACGCTTTCCTGAAGTGGGTCTAATGAGTGAAGATAAGCAGCAGAAAGGGTTTGGCACCCTTTATGTGGCCGCGACCCCGATCGGCAATCTCGAGGATATAACCCTGCGGGCGATCCGCATCCTGCGGGAGGTGGACGGGATCGCCGCGGAGGATACCCGCCGGACCAGAAAGCTGCTTCAGGCTTATGATATCACCACCCCTGTTTCCAGTCTCTATGACGCCGTGGAAGCGAGAAGGGCCCGGGCCCTCATCGACAGGCTCTGCGCCGGCGAAGACATCGCCTATGTTTCCGATGCGGGTACACCGGGGATATCGGACCCTGGTTACCGCCTGATCAGCGAGGCAATCCGGGCGGGGATAAGGGTTGTTCCCGTTCCCGGTGTCTCGGCGGTCGTTGCCGCCCTCAGTGCCTCGGGCCTGCCCATGCACACTTTCGTTTTCCAGGGCTTCCTGCCGGCGAAGACCTCGCAACGCCGGGAGATGATCGCTGCCTGCCGCCATGAGACACGAACCGTCGTTTTTTATGAATCGCCGTTGCGTCTCCGGGCGTGTCTGGAAGATATCCGGGCGATCCTGGGGGCGCGGCGCCTCGTCGTCGCCCGGGAGGTGACGAAGTTGTATGAGGAGTTCCTCCGGGGCAGTAGTGAGGAGATAATCAGGGCGCTCGCCGGCAAAAGGATCAAAGGGGAGATCACGCTGATTATCGCCGGCGACGCCGAGAAGAAACGGGAATACAGTGATGAAGAACTGATGGATATGATCCGGGAATGGAGCCCCGATCCTTCCCTCAGCTTGCGGGATCGGGTAAGACAGATTGCGGAAATGACGGGTTGCCCCCGAAAAAAGATCTACCAAATTGCTTTGACAGGGAAATTTTCTTGAACTGTTGCGGCGGGTATGGTAGCAGAGACCAAAAGCACGGGAGGCGGCAAGATGGGTGAACGGGTCATGGGGCCGGGAGAAAAGATCTTCGATCTGGTCGATGTCGTTGAAGAAGGGATGCCGGATTTCAGCGACCTGCCGGAGCGGAAACCTAAAATTGCGCTGGTAAATCCCAATATTCAGGAAGAGATGATCAGGAAGGTCGAGGAAACGACGGAAAGGCTGGTCCGGGAGATGTTTCCGTCCCTTGCGGAACGTATCATCCGGGAGGAGATCGAGAAGCTCAAACAATGACGGTCCTCCTTATCCCCATCAAAAAAGGATTCCCTTCTGAAGGTTTGCCGCCAGAGAACCCCGAGGCCTGTATGCGGGTACTACGAACCCCTATGCCTGCGGTCGTTTAGAGCGAAACATGAAAATAATCATCTACTTGCCGATATTTTTCATATGTCGGGCCGGGGAAGGCGGGACATGGTAAATACGGGACACAGAGAAGATGTTCGCTACCGCCTGTTCATCATGATCGTTTTGGTCTGTATGCTGGCGGGCTGCGCGAAAAAAATCCCCCATTTCCTGGCACCGGAGTATGAAAAGCGCGCGGTAAGGCTGATTGCCGTTTTGCCCGTGGCGAATCAATCAAAAAATGCGGAAGCGTCGGCGCTGTTTCGGGGCAAGGTGCTGGAAGCGATCTATTTCCGCGGCTATCCCAAAATACCACTGAACGTCATTGACGAAAGAATCTCCTCCAGCTTCGACGGTTATCGGCAACCGGCACCGGACAATGTACCGCCCCGGCGTGTCGGTGAACTTTTGGGTGTGGATGCGGTCCTTTACGTGACCCTCCAGGAGTGCGAAACCAACTTTGTCATGCTCTATGCCACCACCTCGGTGACGGCGACCTTCGATTTGCGGAGCGCCAAAACCAACGAGAGCTTATGGAAAACCAAGTATTCCATTCGAGAAAGGAATTTAGATATCACCAGGGAACGTCTGCGCATGAAGAGTTGCCAAGTCTTCGAGCCGGCCATGGAGGAGATCCTGGCCAAGGCCATGGAGACCCTTCCCCTGGGACCGGACGGATGACGGGCGGAGGTGATTGATGAAGCGAATACCGACCTTTTTACTGTTCTCCATCATTCTGGCCGTCTGGATCACTCCGGAGGGTGTCCTGGCGAAGCGTCTCTACAACGTTCAGGTAGGCAAGGGGGAGGCGGTAGTCACTTATCTCGAGGGCGAGGCGCAGGTTCTTCCCGGTGGTAAACAGACCTGGTGGGTTCTCAAAGAGCAGGCGGCCCTCAAGGCCGGCGACGACATTTACGTGGGGCGCAAGTCGCGTCTGGAGATCACCCTTGCGGACCGTTCCCGACTCCGTTTTGCCGAAGATACCCGTTTGCACCTCGTTGCCGCCGGGGGGGCCGGTGGGGATGCGGACGTCAAGATACATCTCGCCGTGGGCAGGGCTTGGGCAAAGGTGAGCAAGATGGCGGGCATGGGCAGAAAATTCGAAATCGCCAGCAACAACGCCGTCACGGGAGTGCGGGGGACCGTTTACCGGATGAACGTCAATCCCGACGCCTCGGCGCTGGTACGGGTATATGAAGGTGAAGTCGCCGTTACGGGAGTGCCTGCATCACGGGCGGCCGCGACGGCGCTCGGACCCCCCACCAAAGTCGCCGGTCCGCAGAAGATCGCCGGCCCCCGCAAGGTCACCCGGGAAGAATGGACCGTTATTATCCGCTCCATGCAGCAGATCGCCATTCGCGCGGACGGCTCCGCCGACCGGCCCCGGGAGTTTTCCGAAGCGGAAGACCGCGATGATTGGGTGGACTGGAACAAGGACAGGGACAGGGCGTTTTGATGGAAGCAGGAAGGGTCAACATTCCCAACACCCTGACGGTTTTGCGGATAATCATGGTGCCGGTGATCGTCATCCTCCTCATGCAGGGTGATTTCCTCAAAGCCCTGGTTCTTTTCGCTCTGTCCGGGATAACCGACGGCCTGGACGGTTTTCTGGCCCGGGTCCTCGATCAGCAGACCGAACTCGGGGCCTATCTGGACCCGATCGCCGACAAGGCCCTCATGGTGAGCTGCTTCGTAACCCTTTCCATCAAGCATGTCATTCCCGGCTGGTTGAGTGTTATCGTGGTGAGCAGGGACTGCATCATCCTTATCGGGATTGCGATGCTGGCCATCATGTCCATTTCGTTTCAGATCCGCCCCACGATGATCAGTAAATTGACCACGGTATTTCAATTATTGACGATTTTCAGCGTGCTGCTTGTGCATACCCTGGCGATGGCTGAGGAATATAAAGGATTATTGATGGGATTATACATCCTTACATCTGTCTTGACCATTGCTTCGGGTTTGAACTATATCTTCAAGGGGATACATTTTATCAATTCCACAACCTGAAATGTATAGATTTGCCTTGACATAGAAGGTTTTTCCTGTTAAGCGTATGCGCCGTTCACAGATAAATATATTTAGGCACGTAGCTCAGGGGGAGAGCGCCATCCTGACGCGGTGGATGTCCAGGGTTCAAATCCCTGCGTGCCTACCATGACAACGAGAGAGGGCATCAGCGAAATCTGAACGTGATGCCCTCTCTTTAATTCGTGTAAGGTGAGAAAATGAGGGAGATAAACATTACCTGGCCCGATCAGAAGCGGCTCGCTTTCCCCGGTGGCATCGCCGTCAAGGATGCCATTGCGGCCTGGCGACCGGAATTGCTGGCGACGACGGTGGCGGCGAAGGTCAATGGAAAGGCGGTCGATCTGGCATCCCCGGTGTCGGAAGACGCCTGCGTGGAACCCATTGACATATCTTCCAGGGAAGGCCTGGGAATACTGCGCCACAGCACCTCCCATATCATGGCTCAGGCGGTCCAGGATACCTTCCCCGGCGCCAAAGTCAGTATCGGACCTTCCATCGAGGAAGGGTTCTACTACGATTTCGAATATGAGACGACCTTCACGCCTGAGGATCTGCAGAAGATCGAGCAGCGGATGAAGGAAATAGTGGCGGCCGACGCCCCTTTCTCACGCCGTGAACTATCCCGCGCGGAGGCGGTGGCGCTGTTTCGGGAGAAGGGGGAATCTTACAAAGTCGAACTGATCAACGATCTCCCCCCCGATGTGGAGACGGTGAGTGTCTATACCCAGGCCGGGTACGAAGATCTCTGCCGGGGACCGCATCTGCCTTCAACGATCATGGTCAAGGCCTTCCGGCTCCTCAATGTGGCCGGCGCCTATTGGCGGGGCGATGAGCGCAACAAGATGCTGCAGCGGATCTATGGCACCTGCTTCGCCACCCAGGAAGCCCTGGACGATTACCTGCGGATGCTCGAGGAGGCCAAAAAGCGTGATCACCGGCGTCTGGGACGGGAGCTGGATCTCTTCCAGATGAACGACGAAGCAGGGCCGGGTCTGATCATCTTCCATCCCAAAGGTATGATGCTGCGTTACCTCATTGAAGAATGGGAACGTCAGGAGCACCTGAAACGCGGTTACGACATGGTCATGGGGCCCCAGATTCTCAAGGACGACCTCTGGAAACGCTCCGGACATTTCGACCATTACCGGGAAAATATGTACTTTACCGAAGTGGAGGGGCAGGGATACGGCATCAAGCCCATGAACTGCCTTTCCCACATGTTGATTTACAAATCCAAGATCCGCAGCTATCGTGATCTGCCGTTGCGCTACTTCGAACTGGGGACGGTGCACCGGCATGAAAAAACGGGTGTCCTCCACGGGCTCATGCGGGCCCGGCAGTTTACCCAGGATGACGCCCACATCCTGTGCACCCCGGAACAGCTCAATGAAGAGATCCGGGCGATCGCCGATTTTGTCGCCTACGCGATGAAGATTTTCGGGTTCGAATACGAAGTGGAATTGAGCACCCGACCGGAAAAATCCATCGGTTCCGACGCCGACTGGGAGCTGGCGACATCCGCCCTGGAAGGGGCGCTGAAAGACAGCCGGATGAATTATGAAATCAACGCCGGCGATGGGGCTTTTTACGGTCCGAAG
Source organism: Syntrophales bacterium (assembly GCA_035448805.1). GTDB lineage: Bacteria > Desulfobacterota > Syntrophia > Syntrophales > UBA8958 > UBA8958. Next base: position 17,243 of record DAOTJR010000009.1, on the reverse strand, counting down.
ATCGATTTCAAACTGAAGGACGCTCTGAAGAGGAAATGGCAATGCGCGACCATTCAGTGTGATTTCACCCTGCCGGAGCGTTTCGATCTGTCCTATGTGGGGTCCGACGGGGAAAAACACCGGCCGGTCATGCTCCATCGGGTCATCCTCGGGGCCATCGAGCGCTTCATGGGGGTGCTGATCGAACATTACGCCGGCGCCTTCCCGGTCTGGCTGTCACCGGTGCAGGCCTCGATCCTGACGGTGACGGAAAAGCATATTCCCTATGGGGAGCAGGTCTATCAAACGCTCGTGGATGCCGGGGTCCGAGTGGAAAAAAGTTTTTCCAACGAAAAACTCGGCTACAAGATCCGGGAAGCCCAGATGCAAAAGACGCCTTACATGTTGGTCATCGGCGATCGGGAAGTGGCGGAACAGACCATATCGCCCCGGAAGCGCGACGGCAGCAACATGGGAACGATGACCGCTTTGGAATTTATAGGGCATTTGCGGGAGGAGACCCGTAATTATCGATAAGCCGGATTATCTATCTGTGGCGTGCGTTGATCTTTGCCGGTAAAGCTCGGAAAGAAAAAGAAATGATAAACAGTGATTGCAAGACGAGGGAAACATTCGGAGGTGACGTATCGCTAAGGAGTTGAATATCAACGGAGAAATAAAAGCGGTGCAGGTCAGGGTCATTGAAGAGGGCAAACAATTGGGGATAATGCCTCTCAAAGAAGCCCTGGCGATCGCTGCCAAAGCCGGGCTTGATCTGGTGGAGATTGCGCCGAGCGCCGATCCCCCGGTCTGCCGGGTCATGGATTACGGCAAGTATCGATACCAGCAGAGCAAGAAACTCCAGGATGCGAGAAAAAGCCAGACCACGATACAGATCAAGGAGATACGCCTGCGACCGAAGACGGAAGAGCATGATTTGGAGGTGAAAATCAGGCACATCAAGAAGTTTCTGCAGCAAAACGACAAGGTGAAGGTGTCGATGATGTTTCGGGGCCGGGAGATTGCCTACACCGACCTCGGCAGGAAATTGATGGAATCGGTGCGCGACGCCCTGGCGGAAGTAGGGGTGGTGGAGATGCAGCCGAAGCTGGAAGGCAGAAACATGATCATGGTCGTGGTACCAAAAAAATAAAAATCATTGAAAACGAGGAGATAAGCAGCCATGCCAAAACTTAAGACTCATCGGGGCGCCGCCAAGCGCTTTTCCCTTACCGGGACGGGCAGGGTAAAGAGGGCCAAGGCGTTTGCCAACCATATTTTGTCGACAAAATCACCGAAGAGAAAGAGAAATCTCAGAAAATCGGCGGTGGCGGACAAGACCAATGAAGCCGCCCTCAAAAGGTTGCTGCCCTACCTTTGAACCGAAATCGAGTTGCGATTCGGATTTACCTTTCCCAAATCAATGAAGGAGACGAGAATAGATGCCAAGGGTTAAAAGAGCCGTAACGGCCAAAAAGAAGCGTAGAAAGATATTGAAGCTGGCAAAAGGTTTTTTCGGCGCCCGTCGCCGCCTCCTGCGGACCGCTACGGAAGCGGTCAACAGGGCGATGAAATACGCCTTCCGGGACCGCCGGGTGAGGAAGCGCGACTTCCGTCAACTCTGGATAGCCAGAATCAGCGCCGCCGCCCGGTTAAACGAAATCAGCTACAGCCGTTTAATCGACGGGATGAAAAAGGCGGAGGTAGCCATCGATCGCAAGATCCTCGCCGATCTGGCCGTCCATGATCCCCAGGCCTTCAAAGAGATCGTGAACATGGCCAAAGGACAGCTCGCTTCATGATCAGGGATCTCGAGGAGCTTGCCGAACGGGTAGGAGTGGAGTTGTCGGGGGCGCATACCGAAGCGGCCCTCAACGAACTGCGGACGAAATATCTCGGGCGCAAGGGATTGCTTACCCAGATCCTCCGTCAGGTAGGGAGCGTGTCTCCGGAAGATCGTCCCCTGTTCGGAAAAAAAAGCAACGAAATCAAGGAAAAGATCAGCGCCGCCCTGGATACGGCCCTGGAAAGGATCAGGGCCTCCCGCCGGGATGATGACCTGCGTAAAGAAGCCATAGATGTCACGCTGCCCGGACGTGCCGTCCGCCTGGGACACCGGCATCCCGTAACCCAGGTCATGGATGAAATCTGCGGCATCTTTGCCCGGTTGGGCTTCACCGTCGAGGAAGGGCCGGAGGTGGAAACGGATTACTATAACTTCGAGGCGCTGAACATCCCCAAGGATCATCCCGCCCGGGATATGCAGGACACCTTCTATATTGAGGAAAATATCGTTCTGAGAACCCATACTTCGCCCGTCCAGATCCGGACCATGGAAAAGATGCGTCCGCCGGTGCGGATCCTGTCCCCCGGCCGGGTCTATCGTCCCGATTCCGATGTTTCCCATACCCCCATGTTTCACCAAATCGAAGGGCTCCTTGTGGATCGGAACGTAACCTTCGGCGATCTCAAGGGGACCCTCACCTTTTTTTTACAGCAGGTTTTCGGTGCCGATATTCAGCTGAGGTTTAGACCCAGTTTCTTCCCCTTCACGGAGCCCAGTGCCGAGGTGGATATCCGTTGCGTAATGTGCCGGGGTGCGGGCTGCCGGGTATGCGGACAGAGCGGCTGGCTGGAAATCCTTGGTTCCGGGATGGTCGATCCGGCGGTGTTTGGAAATGTGGGCTACGATCCCGAGGAATTTACCGGATTTGCCTTCGGCCTGGGGGTGGAGCGGATCGCCATGCTGAAGTACGGGATTTCCGATATCCGCCTTTTCTTCGAGAATGACTGGCGCTTTTTGGAGCAATTTTAAGTTATGAAAGTAAGTCTCAAGTGGCTCCGGGACTATGTGGATGTAGAACTGGAACCGTCGGCCCTGGCCCATTGCCTGACCATGGCGGGGTTGGAGGTCGAGGCGGTGGAGCAGGCGGGCCCCGGTTTCGACGGGGTGGTGGTGGCCGAGATACTCAAGGTACGGCCCCATCCCCAGTCCGAAAAACTCCACCTCTGCGAAGTCACCACCGGTACAGAAACACTGCCCGTCGTCTGCGGCGCTCCCAATACCCGGGAGGGCGACAAAGTGGCCCTGGCCAAAGTCGGTGCCACCATCCCCGGCGGCTATATTATCAAGAGTTCACGCCTTCGCGGCGAACCTTCCGAGGGGATGCTCTGCTCTGAAGAGGAGCTGGGGATCGGTGAAGACAATACCGGGATCATGATCCTGCCGCCGGAAGCGCCCCTGGGGATGGACCTGAAGGCGGCTCTGGGTCTGCTGGATACGGTTTTCGACATCGGGATCACCCCCAACCGGTCCGATTGTCTGTCCATCATCGGCATTGCCCGGGAGGTGGCGGCGATTACGGGAAAGCCCCTCCGCCGCCCGGAGATCGTCATCCGGGAGAACGACGAGGACATCAAATCCATTACCTCGGTAATCATCGATGATCCTGATCTTTGTCCCCGCTACACCGCCCGGATCATCAAGAACGTAACCATCAAACCGTCGCCGGCGTGGATGCGGGAACGTCTGGAAGCCGTCGGGCTGCGGGCGATCAACAATATTGTCGATATCACCAATTTTGTCATGATGGAGATGGGTCAGCCCCTCCATGCCTTCGATTTCCGGTTTCTCGAAGAGGGGCGCATCGTCGTGCGCCGCTCCCGGGAGGGAGAACATTTTATTTCCCTCGACGAAAAGGACCGTTTACTACGGGCCGATACCCTCATGATATGCGACGGGAGAAAACCCGTCGCCATTGCCGGAATCATGGGCGGCCTGAATTCGGAAGTCAAGGACGATACCGGAACGATCCTCCTGGAGAGTGCTTATTTCCATCCGGCTTCCATCCGCCGCTCTTCCCGCTGGTTGGGAATGGCCACGGATGCCGCCTTCCGCTTCGAGAGGGGTATAGATCCCGAAGGGGTGGTACGGGCCTTGAACCGCGCGGCGCAGCTCATGGCGGAACTCGGGGGAGGCGAGATCTGCCGGGGGTACATTGATCAGTATCCGCGACAGATTGCCACGGTAAAAGACATTCCCCTCCGGGTGAAACGGGTGAACGAGACCCTGGGGACGGCCATCCCCGCCGCGGAAATGGCCGGTATCCTGGAGAGATTGGAGATGACCGTGGCGGCGGCGGGCGATAACTGCCTGGTGACGCCTCCCACCTGCCGGGTGGATATTGCCCGGGAAATAGATCTGATCGAAGAGATTGCGCGTATTTACGGTTTTGACCGTATCCCCGTTACCATGCCTGCCACCGGGGCGATGCCGGGAAGCGAAAATTCCGGCCGCCGGCGCGAGGAAAGTATTCGTGCGGCCATGACCGGTATGGGCTATACGGAAGTAATCAATTACAGTTTCATCAATCCGGAAATGGCCGAAGAATTTGCCCTGCCGGCCGGCGACCCCCTGCGGTCATTTGTGAAGATCAGCAATCCCCTGACGGAAGAACAGGCCGTTATGAGGACTAACCTCGTTTATGGCCTCCTGGACGTCATGAACCGCAACGCCCGGACCGCATGCCCTGATTTGAAGATATTTGAGATCGGCAGGGTTTTCTTTGCCCGGGGGGAAGGCGAACTGCCCGAGGAGAAGGCCTGTGTGGGCGGTCTGATTACGGGGAGCCGCTATGACTCTTCCTGGCACCATCAAGGGGTTACAGCGGATTTTTATGACCTCAAAGGGGTACTGGAATCCCTTTTTGACCTCCTGAAGATACCGGACGCCAAATTTGTCGCGACAACGCACTGGCCCTTTCTGCATCCCGGAAGATCCTGTCGGGTTGTGATCGGGGAGAAAACGGCGGGATTCCTGGGGGAGATCCACCCCCGGGTGCGGGAACGGCGTGACCTGCGCAACCGCGCCGTAGTCTTTGAACTGGAACTCGATACCCTGACACCGCCGCCGGCGGGGGTGAGAACCTTCCGGGAGATATCGAAGTTTCCCGCCAGTTCCCGGGATGTGGCATTTCTTGTCCCTGCGGCTATGGAAGGGGAGAAACTGTGCCGGACCGCTTATGAGCAGCATGAAGTATTACTTGAAAGTGTTTCGATTTTTGATGTATATGCAGGCAAAAATCTGCCGGAGGGTATGAAGAGCGTGGGACTCCGTTTTTCCTATCGTTCCGGCGAGAGGACCTTGCGGGAGGAAGAAATCAACAGCGCCCATAGCCGGGTCGTCAAGGCCATGATCAGCGAAACAGGGGCAACGATCCGGGGGGAATAACAACGGCGAGATGACAGGAGGACACACCATGACGAAGATTGATATTATTCAGGATGTTTACGAAAAGCTCGGCTTTTCGAAGAAGGATTCCGCGCGCATTGTCGAGTCGGTTTTTGAGATTATGAAGGACTGTTTGGGACGGGGCGAAAAAATCAAGATCTCGGGGTTCGGCAACTTTGTCGTGAAGGAAAAGAAATCACGCCGGGGAAGAAATCCTCAGACAGGCAAGGAAATCGAGATTTCCGCACGCCGCGTTCTGACCTTCAAATCAAGTCAAGTCTTGCGTAAGGCGCTCAACAGCTGATCAAAGACATCGCAACCCCAGAGCACGGGAGTCCGATGATGGAGGAATCGATTCCTGACAAGACGTATTTTCGTATCGGTGAGGTGAGTACCATCCTCGGCGTCGAACCCTACGTCGTTCGCTACTGGGAATCGGAATTCAAATCGGTACGGCCGGTTCGCACCGGTTCCGATCAACGGCTGTACCGCCGCAAGGATCTCGAACAACTACTGATGATCAAAAACCTCCTGTATCGGGATAATTTTACGATTCGGGGGGCAAAAAAACAGCTTTCCAGAAAAAATAATCAGGATAAAATACCGGAAGCCTTGACGGATGCGGATCGCCGCCTGCTCAAAGAGGTTAAAAACGGGCTGAAGGCAATCAGGGATATTCTCGCTTGAAAACTCCTCCCGCCCGGGAGATGGAAACCTCTATGGATGGTCAGGTAGCGAGACGCGGATAAGCGCCTTCCCCGGTGAGGCCACGCCCACTCACACGCCCTTCCTGGTGGTTTACGGATGTTTTTACCTCTTTGCGGGCCTTGATTCACCATTCTTTATAACCCGGTCGGTACCTTTGCTCAAAACGGCTGGACACAGACGATCGGGGAAGAAGGCTTGAAAACGCTGCTTATTTCTTCTTCTTCGCGCGGCTGGCCCGCTTCGAGGCCTTCAGAGGATTGATCTTCTGGGTGGTTTCCTTGATTACCAGCTTGATATGTGTGGCCCGCGGACAATTTCCCATAAGCCACCTGCTGGCCGGATCCATGTACACTCCGCAGTAACGGCCCGTAGCCAACTCGATGATCTTGCCGCAGCCCTCGCATTTTTCCACAACTGTTTTGCAGGCCCCGTCTTTGAAAACGCAACCTTTATCTTTCATGAACACGCAATCGGTGCCCGTTCTGATCGTCTGACAAATCATTATCTCCACCTCGAACAAAAAGTCGGCATAACTAACAAATAAATGTGCTTCTGTCAAGTATAAAGGCACATTAGATCAGGGTAATGAATTGACTTAAACGATCCGTCGTGTTACAGAAAACGGCGTTAAAAAATGCCGCGGGCGCGGAGAGAAGATTGAGGATGAAGACATCGGATCTGTCCGGTTTTTTTTTGCGGTCCCTCTTCATAATGGCCTCCCTTAATTTCCGGAGGATGCAGAACCTGGGATTCACTTATGCCATTTCGCCCCTTTCCGGCCTTCGTAAGGAAAGCAGGGAAAACTGCGTCGCCTTTCTTTTGAGACACCTGGAATATTTCAACACCCATCCCTATCTGTCCGGTGCCGTCCTCGGCTCCACGATCAGATTGGAGGAAGAAGACACGGCAGCAGCCGCACGTGAAGCAGCGGTGGCGAAATTGAAAAAATCCCTCATGGGGCCGTACGCCGCCCTTGGCGACAGCTTTTTCTGGGGCAGCCTCCGGCCCCTGGCCGGTGTGACGGCGGCGATTTTGGCCTATGAAGGCTGTATCTGGGCCCCGTTTGCCTTTCTGCTGCTTTTCAATCCTCTGCATCTGTGGATCCGCTGGAAGGGATTCCTGGAAGGTTACCGTCAGGGTTGGCAGGGGATCGTCTATATCCAGTCCTGGGATCTGCCGCGCAGGGCCCGCTACCTTCGCCGGGGCTCCCTTGTTATCCTCGGTTTGGCCACAGTGCTGCTTGCCGAAGAGATCCAGACATTGTCATTGGATACCCTCTGGCTCCGGGAAGGGGCTACGATCGTCGTTCCGGCGGCGGTGCTGATATCCTATTATGCCGTAAGCCGGGGACTGTCGCCGCTGTTGATCCTTTACGGAATGACGGCTGTCTGCATGGTAATGACGAGTTGATATGCAGGAGATAAGGATCTTCGAGGTGAAAAATAAGCTGGGGATCCATGCCCGGGTAGCGGCAAAGCTGGTGGAGGAGGCCCGGAGGTACAAATCGCGCATCTATTTTGAATATGAAGGGCAGGAAGTGAACGGCAAGAGCCTGCTCGGAATCCTTACCCTGGCCTGCGGATCGGGCGGGCGGTTGAAGGTCAAGGCGGAGGGTGGTGATGCCGTCAAGGCGTTGGCGGCTTTGGAACGTTTGTTTGCCGAAAAGTTTGGAGAGGAGTAGAAAAAGATAACTTAAGCTTATGCCGGCAGAAATGAACAAGAAAACCATTGTGCTCAAAGGGATAGGCGTTTCCCCCGGGGTGGTCACAGGAAGGGCCTATCTCTTCGATCGCCTCGATGCCCAGATCTCCTTTTACAAACTGGAGAAAGCGAGCCTGATAACGAAGGAAATAAGGCGGTTCCGGGAAGCCTTGCGGGCTTCCGAGCGGCAGCTCAAGGAAATCAAAAGCAGACTGACGGAGGCGGCGGGACTGGAACCGATATACATCATGGATGTTCATATCATGATTCTCAAAGACCGGTCCTTCGTTGCCAATGTAGTGCAGCGGATTCGGGAAATGTCGGTGAATGCGGAGTGGGCCGTACGGTTGACCATCGACAAGTATCGGGACATATTCGAGAAAATGGAGGACGAATACCTGCGGGATCGTTTCAATGACATCCGCTATGTGGGGCAGATGATTCTCAGAAATCTCGCCGGGCGACGTCAGGAGAAGATCGCTCCGCTGGGAGAGGGGGTGATTGTAATCGCCTCGGATTTATCCCCTGCCGATACCGCCCAGATGATGATCGAAAAAGTGCTGGGTTTTGCCACCGATGTGGGCAGCAGGACATCCCACACGGCCATAGTGGCCCGCTCCATCGCCATCCCGGCGGTGGTGGGGCTGGAAAAGGTGACCCGTCAGGTGCGGACGAACGATCTCATCATTATCGACGGCGCCGCCGGGTTGGTCATTGTCAACCCGGAACCGGAGCTGTTACACCGCTACGAAGAGAAGAAACACCATTACCACACCATTAGGGAAGAAGCGCTGAAATATGCCAGGCATCCCGCCATCACCAGGGATGCATACCGGGTTCAAATCGGCGGCAACATCGAGTTCATAGAAGAAATCCCTTCCGCTGTCACCCATGGGGCCGAAGGGATAGGTCTGTATCGCACCGAGTTCATCTACATCAACCGGGAAGATTTGCCCACCGAAGAAGACCACTTCAGCAATTACCGTCGCGTCGTGGGTGTGGAAGGACTGGAGTGGGCCACTATTCGCACCTTCGATCTGGGAGGGGACAAGTTCTTCTCGGACCCGAAACTGGCCAAGGAGATGAATCCCCAGATGGGGCTGCGGGCGATACGTTTCTGCCTGAAGGAGACCGAGCTGTTCAAAGTTCAGCTCCGGGCGATTCTCCGGGCAAGCGCCTTCGGAAAGACAAGGATCCTCTTTCCCATGATCTCGGGTGTCGAGGAGATTAGGGCTGCGAAGAAAATTCTCGGAGAGGTAAGGGAGGATTTGGAGCGGCAAGGCATCGCCGTAGGTAAGGATGTCGAAACAGGGGCCATGATCGAAGTCCCGTCGGCGGTGATCATTGCCGAAGAACTGGCCCGGGAGGTCGATTTCTTCAGTATCGGCACCAACGACTTGATTCAGTACGTACTGGCCATCGACCGAATCAATGACCGGGTCAACTATCTTTACGAACCCCTCCATCCCGCCGTCCTGAGGATGATCAGAAAGGTGGTTGAAATCGGTCACCGCGCCGGCATCCCGGTGGCCATGTGCGGGGAAATGGCCGGAGATCCCGCCTATACGATGATCCTGCTGGCTATGGAAATCGATGAACTGAGCATGAACCCCCTCGCCATTCCGAAGGTAAAGGAGATCATTCGGGCCACGACCCTCAAAGAATCACGACAACTCATGAAAAAGGTCATGACGATGTCTTCCGCTTCCGAAATAAGAGAAGTCGTGGAGCAGACCATGAGGGAGAAGTTTTCCAACCTCCTGGCCGGCAACGGCTCTTAGGAGCGCTCCCTTATGACGACGATGATGAACAAGATAATCGACTGGTTCCGGGACAACCGCCTTTACCGTCGGGAAAGTCTTTATCCGGAGACCAATTTTCTTCTGCGCCGGCTGGTCGGCAAGGTCCTGTCGAAGATCAACTTCGATACCGAGGCTGCCGGGGAGCTGAAAAAGCTCAACAATGAAGGTCTTGTGGTCTATGCCCTGAAGGACCGCAGCCGACTCAACAGTCTCATCCTTTGGGATCTTGCCCGGCGTAAGGGGATCCCCATGCCGGTTCACAGTTATGATGTCGACATGACACTTTGGCAGCCCTTATCGGCGGCCCTGCATGTCATGACGACGTCGGTCCGGCGCTTTTTCTGCCGCCGCCGCGACGCTGACGGAGACGGTATGATGAGCGTGAGAAATCATCTCGCCGCCGGCCGTTCCCTGATCATTCATCTGGGGGGATCGGAATTTTTCGAAAACAAGAAGGTCGATGCCGTTCTGAACGAACTCCTGGAGGCGCAGGAAGCCCTCGACCGACCGTTGTACATCGTGCCGATGCTGGTGACCTATGGAAGGCGGCGGGAAAAGGAAAAGGAGAGTCTTCTCAACATCCTTTTCGGCCAGACGGATAACACCATGTTTCTCCAACGATTGGTTTCCTTCCTGCGCTTTGCCAGCAAGATCTACGTCATGCCCGCGGAGGCCGTGGAAGTATCACGCTTTCGCAACGAACATATCGGACGTCCGCTGCCGGAGACGATTTACAACCTGCGCAGTGACCTCCTCGGCCGCATCGACGAAGAGAAGGCGGCCCTCATCGGCCCCTTCCTGAAGTCCCGGCAGGAGCATATCAGTATGGTCCTGAAAGAACCGGAACTCGTTGCGTTCATGCAAAATGCCGCTGCCGCCGGCAAGAAGGATTATGCCGCGCTGGTCAATGAGGCAAGAAACTACCTCCATGAGATTGCCGCCGATTACAACGAGACCTATATCGAGGTGTGGGATCGGCTCCTCTCCTGGCTATGGAACAACATCTACGACGGTGTGGTGGTGGATCTCGAAGGAATGGCCAAGATCAGAAATGTTTCCAAGAAGATGCCCTTTGTCATCATCCCCTGCCATCGTAGTCATATCGATTATCTGCTTTTATCTTACGTTTTTTATCAGCACCGGATTCAGTTGCCTTTCATCGCCGCCGGCACCAATATGGCCTTCGGGCCCTTCGGTTATCTCTTCAGAAAGTCCGGAGCCTTCTTTCTGCGCCGCAGTTTTCGCGGCAACGCCCTGTACGGGGAGGTCTTCGCCAAATATCTCGAGGTGTTGATCAGGGAGGGACTGCCCATCGAATTTTTCATCGAAGGCGGGAGAAGCCGCACCGGCAAGATGGTGATGCCGAAATACGGGCTGCTGGCCATGATCATCCAGGCCTTCCAGCACCACGCTGCGGAAGATCTGGCCGCCATCCCCGTTTATATCGGTTATGACCGCGTAATCGAAGAGAAATCGTATCTTAAGGAGTTGGGAGGGGCGCCGAAAGAACGGGAAAAGACGACGGATGTGATCAAGAGCTCGAAGATCCTGCGCAAGCGCTACGGAAGCGTTTATGTGAATATCGGCGAACCCATATACCTGCGGGCCTTTCTCGCGGCGCAGGACAAGACCTTTGCGGAGATGAGCGTTGAGGAACGTCAGAGTCTCTACCGGAAGATTGGCTATGAAATCGCCCTGGCCATCAACAAGGTGTCCGTCGTCACCCCCTTCGCCCTGATCTCCGCCGGTCTCCTGGCCCACGACCGGCGCGGCATCAGCCATGACGAACTGATGGCGATCCTGAAAGAGTTCTACGAATACCTGATTCACAGCAAGGTCAGCCTGGCGGCGACCTTCGTCCGCCGGGACAAGGCCATCAAAGACGCCCTCCTCCTTTTCGATCAGTCCGGCCTGATTTCCTGTCTGGGAGATGAGGAGGGTGAGACGCCGGAACTGGAGGAAATCGTCTACTGCCTGGACGACGACAAACGCCTGAATCTTGAATATTACAAGAACAACATCCTGCATTTCTTCCTGCCCCTCTCCTTTGTGGCCTCCTCCATGCTGGCCCATACAGAGGATCATATCCCCCTGAGCCTGGTGATCGACGACTATCATTTTCTTAAGCGTCTGTTCTGGAACGAGTTCATCTTTGATACCGAACGGGAGGAAGGGGAAGAGGTGAACGACGCTCTGGCCTATTTACACAGCCGGGGCATGATCGAGATCCGACGGCAGGGAGAGGGAGGGGCATCATTCGAGGTCAAGGGGCGGGGGCGCACCAATCTGAAACCCTTTGCCGGTCTTATCGAAAATTACATTCAATCCTATTGGATCGTGGTGCGGGCCTGTGCGTATCTGAGAAAGGGGCCACGTTCCGAACGGGAGTGGCTGAAAAGCATTCACAAACTGGGGGCGCTTATGTTCCGGAAGGGGGAGATCCGCCGGGCGGAAGCCCTCTCTGAAGCGAACTATCAAAATGCCATGATCGCCCTGCAGACAGAGGGCATTGTCACGGTCACGGAAAACTTGGAAAAGAAAGACCGCAAGGAAAGGAAGATCTTCTCCCTTACCGACGACCGGCGGGCTCATGAGTCTTTACGCCGGCGTCTCTTCAGATTCCTGTGACGGAAGGGAAAAGGCCGCAAAGTGCGGGGCGGGATATGAACAGGCGGTTATCGCCCGTCAATATCCCCGCCCCGAATCTGTCTGCGTTTATTGGCCGGTGATCACCTGATGCTGTACAAGGCTCCCCGGCCGCGAAAGACCGCCGCATCCCCCAACTCTTCCTCGATACGGAGCAACTGGTTGTATTTGGCCAGACGTTCACTCCGGGAGAGAGAGCCGCTCTTGATCTGCCCGCAGTTGGCCGCTACCGCCACATCGGCCATGGCCGTGTCTTCCGTCTCCCCGGAACGGTGGGAGACAACGGTCGTGTAACCCGCCTCTTTGGCCATTTGGATTGTTTCCAGGGTCTCCGTAAGGGTGCCGATCTGATTGAGCTTGATAAGGATGGAGTTGGCGATGCCTTTCTTGATGCCCATCTCCAGGCGCTTCCGGTTCGTGACGAAAATATCGTCGCCGACGATCTGAATGCGGCCGCCCAGAGTCTCCGTCAGCAGCTTCCAACCTTCCCAGTCGTCCTCCGCCAGACCGTCCTCGATGGAGATGATGGGGTAGCGTTCCACCAGATCCGCATAGAATGCCACCATCTCCGCCGCTGTCTTCTCGGGCTGTTTCTCTGCCGCCAGGATATACCTGCCGTTTTTGTAAAAAGAACTCGCTGCGGGGTCGAGGGCGATGTAGATATCCTTCCCCGGTTTGTATTTCGCCTTCCGAATGGCCTCCATGATCACCTTGAGGGCCTCTTCGTTGGATTTCAAGTTGGGGGCGAACCCGCCTTCATCGCCCACGGCGGTGTTGAGTCCCTTGCCTTTAAGGACGGCCTTCAGGGCATGAAACACTTCCGCTGCCATGCGGAGCGCCTCACGGAAATTGGGCGCCCCGCATGGCATGATCATGAATTCCTGGAGATCGACGTTGTTGTCGGCATGCTGACCGCCGTTGATGATGTTCATCATGGGCACGGGGATGTCCTTGGCCGCAACGCCGCCGATATAGCGGTAAAGGGAAAGATCGAGTGCCGCCGCCGCGGCCTTGGCGCAGGCCAGGGAGACGCCGAGGACAGCGTTGGCTCCCAGGGAGGATTTGTTTTCCGTGCCGTCCAGGGCGATCATGGCATAGTCGATCGCCCGCTGGTCGAGGCAGTCCATGCCGATGATTTCCGGTCCGATTTTATCGATGACATTGCTTACCGCCTTCTCGACGCCCTTTCCCGAGAAGCGCTTTTTGTTGCCGTCGCGGAGCTCCAGCATCTCATGCTCCCCCGTCGAGGCGCCGGAAGGCACGGAAGCCCGGCCGATAATTCCCGAATAAAGGGACACTTCCGCCTCCACGGTGGGATTACCGCGGGAATCGAGGATCTCTCTGGCAAAGACATTGATTATTTCCGTCATAAATTCCTCCTGATAATGATCTTCTTCACGGGGAAGAAGTTGCTTTGAGGGGCTGTTTATGACATAAATGGACCATCGTTTGCAAGGTTTATGACGAGGGGGGATCGAAACATAAACTTGATTGCCGGGGATTTGTCACGTAAGATCGATGATCGACGGAGAATTACGAAACTTAACCTCCATTTGAAAAAATGGCTGGAGAAGGCCGTTATTGATTACGGAATGATCGCCGCGGGGGACCGGGTCCTCGTCGGGGTTTCGGGTGGGGCCGATAGTCTGGCCCTCCTCGACCTGCTTGCCTCGCCCATGATCTTCATTCCGGATTTTTCCGTTGTTGCGGTTCATATCGATCTTGGTTTCTCCGGCGGAGAGGGGGATGCTACCCTGATCGAGAAGGAGATCAGCGGGCTCGTTGCCGATTATGTAATCGAAAAAACTGATATCGGCCCGGTGGCCCACAGCGAAGTAAACCGGAAAAACCCCTGTTTCCTCTGTTCCCGGCTTCGCCGCCGTAGGATATTCGAGATTGCCGCCGCCAGGGGTTGCAACCGTATCGCCTTCGCTCATCATCGCGACGACATCATCGAGACACTGTTGATCAACATGTTTTACGGGCGGGAGATAAGTACGATGAAGCCCAACCAGTCCATCTTCCAGGGCGCTTTGCACATCATCCGTCCTTTGGCATATATTCGGGAGGGGCTGATCAAACAGTACGCCGGAGCCCGCGGCTTCGTCTTGGCGCCCAACCGCTGCCCGACGAGCGGGACGTCGCGACGGCGGTATGTCAAAGAACTTCTGCGTACCCTGGAGAAGGACAACCGTCAGTTACGCCATAACATCTGGACGGCCATGCATCATGTAAAGACGGATTATCTTCTTTGAATTCGGACGGCGGCCGACGGCGCGAAAGCGGGAGGATGACCGGCGGCAAACCCGTGGGGTCGTCGGCCGGAGGAAGGAACTTCAAATTGTCAGGACCCGAGGAACGGGTATATATGGTGACTTGTCCCTCCGGAACTTCGCCAAACCTCGCTTCATCACAGCAGGGGGGCCGGTATGTCCGGCGGGGATGCTTTTGTACCCCGGATCGCTTTTGTGTCAAGGTAACAGGATCATGACGGCTAAAGAACACAGTGCGGAAAAGATCATCGCCCAGAACAAGACGGCGCGGCTTAATTACTTTATCGATGAAACCTTTGAGGCGGGCATCGTCCTGGTGGGAACGGAGGTGAAGTCCCTCCGGGAGGGGCGGGCCAACCTCAAGGACAGCTATGCCATGGTCCGGGAGGGGGAGATATTTATTCATGATCTCCACATCAGTCCCTATTCCTTCGGGAACCGCTATAATCACGATCCCCTGCGGACCCGCAAACTCCTTATGCACAGCCGGGAGATCAAGCGCCTCTATGGAAAGTCCCGGGAGAAGGGTCTTACCATCGTTCCTCTAAAACTCTACTTCAAACGGGGGAAGGTAAAGGTGGAAATCGGCGTCGGCCGCGGCAAGAAACTCTATGACAAGCGTGAGGCTATGAAAGAAAAGGACGCCCGCCGGGAGATGCGGCGCCGGGATGAATGAGGGAAGATAACCGCCGTCGCGAAATGGTGATAACGGCAAGAAGGTTGTCGAGACAAACGGGGGCCCGTATTTGGAAGGCGGGCAAGGTCAGGGGAATGAGCACTTTGCTCGAGACGGAATGAGCAGTTTGCCTTGACTTTTCCCCGGACAAGACATAATATAACACCGAACATGCCCTTGTTCTTTATCATCAGCACCCTGCAAAAAACTTTTCGGGCATGCCGTTTTTTTATGGGGGCGTCACGGTTTCGACGGGGATAGTTGAAGCTGTAGCAGCGTACCGAGGTTCCTACAGGCCTCGTTAAACAGGTAGGAAAAAAATAGTCGCAAACGACTACGAATACGCCTTAGCCGCGTAAGACGGCTAACGTTCTGCCGGCCATGCCTGCCGGGTCGGACAGGGCGTAATACAGGTAGGATAGCCGAACTCTCAAGCCTGGGGGGAGGGAGGCGAAATCTTACAGGATAGTCACAACCCATCCTGCCTTTGGGAGGGGTTGACGGCGAAAGCAAACCAGAGGATACGTACGTAGAACCTGCAGTGGAATATTTCCGGACGGGGGTTCGATTCCCCCCGCCTCCACCAGATGACGATCCAAGGTAGTCCAGAGAAGTGCAAAACCCGTTAGAAATAGCGGGTTTTTTTCTTTTCCGTTAGTCCTAAGCCGTCCAAAGAAATCCATTGTCATGCCCCACTTTTGGGGGTATATTTTAAGCCAAAATACCCCCACGTCAAACCTCATACCCCCAAAAGGAGGGAAAGCCGCATGGCACTAAGCGATATTAAGATCAGGAACAGTAAGCCAAAGGGGAAGCCGTTCAAGCTGTTCGATGAAGGCGGCTTATTTCTTTACATCGCCCCGACAGGGGGTAGGTTATGGCGTTTGAAATACCGCTACGATGGAAAAGAGAAACTTCTTTCTCTGGGTAGTTACCCTGAAATATCTCTTTATGATGCTTGAAGGCGGCGGGATGAAGCACGGAAACAGCTTGCACATGGCATAGACCCCGGAGCCGTCAGAAAGGCACAGAAAGAAGCGGAGACATCGGAGACCGAAACCTTTGAGGTCATTGCCAGGGAATGGCATATCAAATTCATGCCGACCTGGACGCCGGGACACGCCCTCACTATCATGAGCCGTTTGGAGAGGGACGTTTGTAAATGTCAACCGAAAATTGACCACCTGCGATAACCCAATTTTGACCACCCCTGAGAATGTTAAAAGTTCGAGATGACGAGGGTCAGTCACCTCACCCCGTCGTTATAAAGGACATCTGAAACTGAAGAAGCCCGCAGGCCAGACTCTGGTTTCTGTCGCCATCCTCTTTTGAAAGATGGTTCTATGAAATACGACTGGCAGCATGAAATATATGGTGTCCACTATTGACAACCGACATCACTAATATTGAGCTTAGATTCACAAGAATCGAACGCCTATCTTCTGAGGTCATGTAAAATGAAAAACAATCTTCAGGTCTTTAATATTGATTTCTGAGAAATGCTTTTTATCCGTAGTGTGAATCTCTTTGCATCCAGCAATCAAAAACGTGGCAAATATTAGAGAATCAACATAGGGCATACCACGACTGGCTTTTAGAGCCGCCGCCTTTTCGACAATTTCCCGATCAATTGGCAATACTCTTGTTGCTGCGTAAATAGAGTCGACGATCTTCTTGCCCGCGTCCGGTTTGCTTAGGCGATATGATATATAGAGCAATTCACCGATCGTTAATATCGAGACAATGGGCGGCACATCGGATGCAGAAAGAGCCTCCCAATACGAAAGAGCCTCCGGCTCCCTATTCATGTACGCAATAAAAAAACCCGTATCGAGGCCTACCATCGGTCCGTCTCACGATCAGCTTCCCAATCTTTGATTACTTCATTAAAATCCTGCGTACAGCCTAAATCTCGTGCAGCCTTCGCAAATTGTTCAAAAGCCTGTCTTCGATTATCCGGCATAAAATATTTCTTCAAAGCATCCTGAACAATTTCAGAAGGCCTTTTTCCCGAAGACAAGACCATATGGAGAAGATTGTCGTCCAGATATACGCTTATGTTTCTTCCCATGAGGCCCTCCAAAAGAGATTTAATTTTTATCGCATAATATATTGTATTAGATTTGATGTCAAGGGATATTCATGCAAAAGGAGATGCGGAAAAAAACCCTTCATGAGAGTTGCCACGATAGATGATGGGCGATCAGCCACAAAGAGTGATGGAGGTT
>DAOTJR010000008.1:0-83231 GCA_035448805.1 Syntrophales bacterium | reverse complement strand
ATATGCTGTTTTTCTTTCTATAAAGAATCCGGCGAGACTCCAAGGATACGAAACGGCCTACCTCACACACCAGAAGGTGGCCGAAATGAAAGACAAGGGATACGACGGAACGGAATATGTTGATGAGAATGGAAACATCGCCGAGTATTCGGTGTTTGATTCTGAGGACATCAAATCCATATCCAACATCGGCACCTTCGATTCGAGCGCCAACATTCTGAAAGAGAACGAAGCACCCTACGGCGAGGAGGAGGACGATTCCTTCGACTTCGGCGCCAACATCGAGAGGGAAATCGAAGCGGATCCCGAGAAGCACATCTCCCTGGACTTCAAGGACCACCTGACCGGCTACATCGGCAGCCTCTACGATATGGTGGCCGCCGGCGAGCCGGGGAAGAGATTGGCGCTGGAAGGCATTATGAAGATGAAGCAAGGCAAAGAGAGGTCAATCAATGAAAAAGGTCTTGACATAATTGGGGGGCTGCTAAAGTATCACTATGACATACGATTTATTTAACCTGGGGCAAATGTGAGAGGCAAGGGGCCATGAATAGAAACAATGAGGGCAACAGACTGAAAGATGCGATAAGTTACGCTAAAAAAGATCGAAGGGGAGGAAAAAATAAAAACACCCCACCGTTGAAATTTGGGGGTATATTTGGGGGTATGCAGGAAAAATGGAAAGTCAAATAGTGAATGAAGATAGGTGGATATGAAAAGAATGTGATAGACCCCGCCCCATGATATCAAGTACTTATGTAACTTTATCCCTCCGTGCTGAAAATCTCCGCTGGACCCCCAACAGATGTTAAACAGATGTTATCATTTGTGTAATGACGACAGTGCGCGCCGTTTTTTTTATCTCTCAGTCAGGCTGTTGCCGTCGCCTTTTTCAGTGCCTGTTTCAGGTTCCGCCACGGCGACACCTCGATGTTCCGGCGGGCCTGTGGTTGATTGCCACCGTAAATCAGCATCCCCTTTTCCACGCCGGATAACTTGAACCATCTATGCAGACCGGTAAAAAAGTCCTGGGTAACCGTCTGCCCGGATTTGATTTCCAGGGGCATTACCTTGCCGCCTTCATCGATGATCACGTCGATTTCGTTGCCCGTACTGTCCCGCCAAAAATAAAGATTAGTGGCAAGGCCTTGATTGTACTTGTCTTTTATCAGTTCTGATATTACCAGGGATTCAAAGAGTGGACCCCGCATGGGATGAATGGAGAGTTGTTCCGGGTTTTGAATGCCGAGGAGCCAGGCCGCCAGACCGGTGTCGAAGAAATAAAGTTTGGGGGTCTTGACGAGGCGTTTGTTGAAATTACGGTAATAAGGCATCAGCGTAAAGACAAGATAAGAGGCTTCCAGGACGGATAACCAGGATCGGGCCGTATTGTGGGTTATGCCGCAGTCGTTGGCTAAAGAAGACAAATTAAGCAACTGTCCGGTCCGGGCCGCGCACATGCGGACAAAACGCTGAAATGAGCTTAAATCACGAACATTGATCAATTGCCGGAGGTCGCGTTCGATATAGGTCATCATATATCCGGCATACCAGTTCGGCGGCGGAATGTTCCGGTCATAGATCGGCGGATACAGCCCCTTGAACAGTAAAACGTTCAGATCATCCGTCAGTATGCCGGCGGTCTCCAGTTCTTCCAGGGAAAAGGGCAACAACTGGATGATACCCGTTCGTCCTGCCAGGGACTGGCCGATTTTCGACAGCAGTCCGAACTGCTGGGAACCGGTGAGGATGAAGCGCCCCATTCGTCCATCGAGATCGACATTAGACTGAAGGTACGAGAAGAGGTGTGGGCATTTCTGCGCCTCATCCAGGATGGCGCCGTCACCGTAACGGGCCAGGAAGCCCCGGGGGTCCGCCGTTGCCTCTTCCAGATGATCAGGATCCTCAAAGGACACATAGGGCTTTTCCGGAAACGCCGCCCGGACCAGGGTCGTTTTTCCCGATTGCCGGGGTCCAGTTACGGTGGCTATCGGGTAATGCCTTGATAATTCTATAAGTGACTTGGATGCGTTACGAGGAATCATGGATTGAAATTACAATTTTTTTTGCAGATTGTAAATGAAATTTACAATCTGCAAAAAATGGCGCCGGGGTGCTGCACATATTTCTTTTTCAAGAGAACATTTTGATTTCCTGGAGAATTAGCTCCTTACGCCCATAGTTGCCCCACAGGAAGCCCCGGGGGTCCGCCGTTGCCTCTTCCAGATGATCAGGATCCTCAAAGGACACATAGGGCTTTTCCGGAAACGCCGCCCGGACCAGGGTCGTTTTTCCCGATTGCCGGGGTCCAGTTACGGTGGCTATCGGGTAATGCCTTGAAAATTATATAAGTGATGATGAACAGGGACGTGCGCAAGTCGAGAAGCAAAAGACAGTCGACTTTAGTTGCACGCACCATGGTAGAGGAGGAGCTGCGATTTCTGAACCGGCTGCTCGGCCAGCGGCCCAAGTGCATACCCCAGGCCCATACCGTCACGCTGATGAACAGCTTCACCAATGGCGACCGGGTCGGTTTCCAGGCCCCGGAGGGCGGGTGCTGGAAGGCGTCATGGTGCTGCGCCTTTACAAACAGACCATCAGTGTGGCCACCGACAACGGCCACCAGTGAAACGTCGCGTCCGGCCCGCCGGGTCGCTCTTGATCTCAACCTGGGCAATGAGTACGGCAGGGAAGACATTCTAAGCCAGGCCTATGAATACCCGATCAATAGATTCGCCGACCCGGCCGACGGGAAGGACGGTAAATTCTGTACCACGGGCTTTGGGGTTGCGCTGATGATTCACATTGGCAAGGTACCGTCTGGTGAACCCATCTTGGCATTCGTTTCAAAGTTGATTAAGGTGCGGCAGTCGGTCAGAGATAACGCGTAAATTTTTGTGGCCAACTTTTCAGAGGCGTGCTAAAAAACGTTTCCACTTCCGACACTTGGGCCTTTATCACCTTGATAGGCCCCCTGGTATAAACTGGAAGCCTCCTGCTGAGGAAGTTGACCGAAGCCGCTCCGGGACAGGGTGCCACCCTGGCCGGCATGGGTCACTCGGGAAAAGGATATTCCCATGAAGGAAGGGAGGCGGCTGCTTTGTCTATTTGCCGGAGGAGAAGGAACCGTCCATGCCCCTTAACATCTACACCGGCAACCGTATGGAAAATCTGGTTGCCGCGCTTGCCGACCACTTGAAAGGAGCCGCCGCCCCGCTGACTCCGGAAACGATTGTTGTCCAGAGCAGGGGTATGCAGCGCTGGCTGGCAATGGAGCTCGCAAAACGTCTCGGTGTATGGGCCAACTGCACTTATCCCTTCCCGAATGCCATTGTTTGGAGATTGTTCAGCCTGGCGCTTCCGAATATTCCCGAGACGGCGCCCCCGTTCCCGGATGTTCTTGCCTGGAAGGTCATGAAAGTTTTGGGGCGAGGGCTGGAAGATGAGGGGTTTGCGGCCCTGCGACACTACCTGGCGGGAGACAGCGGCGGCCTGAAGCGCTATCAGCTTGCGAAACGGATTGCCGATGTCTTCGACCAGTATACCGTATTCCGCCCGGACATGGTGGCGGAATGGGAAACAGCAGGTTCCGCCGGCGGTGAATGCGGCTGGCAGGCCATCCTTTGGCGGGAGGTCGTGGCGGGCACCGAGGAGCGGCATCGGGGGCGTCTCAAGGAAGAATTCCGTCGTTATCTAATGACTGATGCTCCCCTGTCGAGTCCGCTGCCGGAACGTATTTCCGTCTTCGGCGTCTCCTATCTCCCGAAATATCACCTGGAGATCCTGGCGGCCGTCGCCCGGAAGACGGTGGTCAATCTCTATCTGTTGAGCCCCACCCGCGAGTACTGGTCCGACATCATGTCGCGACGGGAAAAGGCCCGCCTGCGTCCGGAAGAGAGCGCGTTGAGGGTGGAAGGCAATCCCCTCCTGGCCTCTCTGGGCAAACTCGGACGCGACTTTTCCGATATGGTCGTCGAACTGGCCGAGGGAACCGCCGCCGAGACAGATCTTTATGAAGAACCGGGGGAAGATTCGCTGCTCCATCAGATACAGTCCGATATCCTCAATCTGTCCGGCGCCGAAGAGGGCGTGGCCAGAGTTCCTCTAGACCGGGATGACCATTCTGTCCAAATCCATTCCTGCCACAGCCCGATGCGTGAGATCGAGGTGCTCCATGATCATATCCTGTCGTTCCTGGATAAAGAAAGTGATATCACCCCGCGGGACATCGTCGTAATGACGCCGGATATCGAGACTTACGCGCCTTATATCACCGCCGTATTCGACGGCGATCAGGATCCCTCGGTCAAGATACCATACTCCATTGCCGACCGGTGTCTCCGGAACGAGGGACGCATAGCACCGGTATTGTTGAAGCTCCTGGACCTGCCCGGCAGCAGATTCACCGCAGTTCTCTTATTCGACATCCTCGGCACGGTCCCGGTGAAAAAGAGGTTCGGACTTGGGGACGAAGATCTCGACATGATCCGGGGTTGGCTGGAAAATACATCGATCCGCTGGGGGATCGATGAACAGACCCGTATCCGCCTCGGCCTCCCCGCCTATCGTGAGAACTCGTGGCGGGCCGGTTTGGACCGGCTCCTCCTCGGCTATGCCATGACGGCCGAGGGGGAGCGCCTTTTTCTCGGCCTGCTGCCCTATGATGAGATTGAAGGCGCCCCTGCCCAAGTGCTGGGGAGGCTTATAGAGTTCGTGAATAAGATTGATGCTTTGGCGGATAATCTGTTAAAGCCGCGCCGTCTTGATGCGTGGCGGAGGGAGTTGCTTAAGATCCTCGATGATTTCATGGCTGCCGATGACGAGACGGCCCGCGAAATTGCGACCATCAATGCCACCCTCGCATTCATGGCCGAGCTGGGAGAACAGGCCGGTTTCGACGAGCAGGTGGAACTGAAGGTAGTGCGGGCATGGCTCACGGAACGTCTCGATCAGGAAGAAAAGGGGCTGGGATTCATGACCGGCGGTGTGACCTTCTGCGCCATGCTTCCGATGCGGAGCATCCCGTTCCGGGTCGTCGCCCTTATCGGGATGAACGACGGCGCCTTCCCGCGACGGAATCCCTCCCTCGGTTTCGACCTGATCGCCCGCAAACCCGAACGCGGAGACCGTTCCCTGCGAGACGAAGACCGCTATCTGTTCCTGGAAGCGATCCTTTCCGCCCGCGACTGCCTTTATATAAGCTATGTCGGCCGGAGCATCAAGGACAACAGCGAGCTGCCGCCGTCGGTCCTGGTAAGCGAACTGATTGATACCATTGACCGGGGCTTTACAGCGGCGGGGGAGGGGGGGCTCCCGGAAAGAATCGTCACCAGACACCCCCTTCAGGCCTTCAGTCGCCGCTATTTCAGTGACGCTTCCCCGTTGTTCAGCTATGCGAGCGATAATTATCAGGCCCTGCTTGCCAAGGAAGAAGGCCCCCGGGGGGCTGTGGAGTTTTTGACGGTCCCCCTTCCCGACCCCGGGGTGAAGGATGTCTCTTTATGGCAACTCGTCAGGTTCTTTGAAAACCCGGCGCGATATTTTTTGGAAAACAGGCTGAAAATACGGTGCGAAGATTTCTTGGCGCCGCTGGGGGAGCGGGAGCCGTTTTCCCTGGATGGGCTGACAGCCTATGAACTCAAGGAGGATCTGCTCGACATCGCCCTTGAGGGCGGTGATCCCCGTGATTTTCTCCCCGTCGCCCGGAGCCGGGGTATGATCCCGCCCGCCCGGCATGGAGAGATACTTTTTACCGGGGTATGCGTCGAGGTGGATCGCTTTGCCAAAAGAGTACAGAAAGGAGCGGAGGGGGAAAATCTCTTGCCTCCCCTGGATGTTGACCTTGCCATAGGTGATTTCCGATTGGACGGCCGACTCGACGGGATCCGGCCGTCCCGGATGATCCGTTACCGGTGTGCGAAGCTGAAGGCGAAAGATGTCCTGCGCGGCTGGATCGAGCACCTCGCCCTCAATGCCGTCTCCGCCCCAGGTTATCCCCGGCAGACATTGCTGATCATGATGGATCAAACCGTGGCCTTCGCACCGGTGGATGATTCCCGGGCCGTCCTCGAGACCTTCCTGGCCATGTATGGCAAGGGTTTGACCTTGCCGCTCCGTTTTTTCCCCGCCGCCGCCCTGGCCTATGCCGAAGATCAGAAATGGGACCTCAAGAAGGCCTATCGGGAGTGGGAGGATGGCTACAATATCCCCGGAGAAGGCCGGGACCCGTATTTCCGGCTCTGCTTCGGCCGGGATCCATTCAACGAGGAATTCGAGTCTGTCGCCCGAACATTGCTCGTGTCACTGGTCAGGCATCGGACAAGGCATAAGACATGATCGAACTGGACCATCTGAACATCGACCTTGCAGGGGTCAACCTGATCGAGGCCAGTGCCGGCACGGGGAAAACTTACGCTATCGCCGGGCTGTATCTGCGCCTGCTGATCGAGAAAGACCTCCTGCCGGAGCAGATTCTCGTGGTAACCTTCACCGAGGCGGCCACGAAGGAATTGCGGAGCCGGATCCGCGGCCGGATCAGGAAAGCCATAGCGGTCGCCGACGGGGAATCCTCGGAAGACACCTTTATCAAAGACCTTCTGAACAATGTCAACGGTCGTGGTCCCGGCGGGAAGGTGGTACGGCAAAAGCTCGATCGGGCGCTCAATGCCTTCGATACGGCGTCGATCTTCACCATTCACGGTTTCTGTCTGGGTGCCCTCAAGGAAAACGCCTTCGAAAGCGGCTCGCTTTACGATACGGAGTTGATTACCGACCAGAAGGAATATCTCCAGGAAGTCGTGGATGATTTCTGGAGAAGCAGGTTCTTCAACGAATCGGCGCCGCTTTTGAAATACGCGCTGGATAAAGGGTTTTCGCCGGCAGGGTTCGTCGAATTTCTCGCCGGGATGTTGTCCAACCCCAAACTGGAGATCATCCCCGCCTACAGACGGGAAGAGATCGCGGCCATGGAAGAGAATTGCCGTCTTGCCTTTGCGGAACTGCGTCTCATATGGCAGGACAGCCGGGACGAAATCGAGGAAATCATCAGGAATGACAAGGGACTTAGCAGGGACATGAAATTTTATCGTTCCGACCTTCTCCCCGGTCTGTTTGCCGAAATGGATTCCTTCGCGGCAGGGGATGATCCGTTTCATCTGTTCCCCACCTTTGAAAAATTTACTGTCACCGGCCTCGCCAAAGGGACGAAAGCTTCCGGAAAAACACCGACGCACCAATTTTTTTCCTGCTGCGAGACCTTGCTGTGTCATGTCGGACAGCGTATTCTGGCCCTGCATTGGGAACTGATCACCTTCTGCCGGGAACGTCTCGCCGAAAAAAAGAAAGAGACCAACATCCGCTTCTATGAAGATCTCCTGAACGATCTTTATCTGGCGCTTTCCGGAGAAAACGGTGCCGCCCTGGCCGGCAGACTGCGGGAGCGATACCAAGCCGCCCTCATCGATGAATTCCAGGACACCGATCCGGTCCAGTATGACATCTTCCGGAAGATCTTTGGCGTGACGGACCACCCCCTTTTTCTGATCGGCGACCCGAAACAGTCGATCTACAGCTTCCGGGGTGCCGACATCTTCGCTTACCTGCAGGCTTCCGAGGACGTGACGGCGGCAAGGCGTTTCACCCTGACCGCCAACTGGCGTTCCACTCCCGGGCTTCTCGAGGCCTTCAACATCATCTTCGGCAGCATAACAAGGCCGTTTGTTTTCGACCGGATTGTCTACCACCCTGTAAAACCAGGAAAGAGCCAGGCCGATGAATTATTGGATACCGCAGACAGTGACCAGGCGCCCTTCCGTATCTGGTACCTGCCCGGGGAGGAACAGGGCAAACCGATCAAGGTGACCAGGGCCCATGAAATCATACCTCCCGCCGTCGCTGCTGAAATCTTCCGGCTCCTTGAGAGGGGCAAGGCAGGGAAGGCAACCATCGGGGGGCGCCCCCTCGTCCCCGGCGACATCGCCGTTATCGTCCGCTTTCACCGCCAGGCCGATTATATCTTGGAAGCGCTCCGTCAGCGGGGTATCCCCGCCGTGGTTAAGAGCGACAAGAGTGTATTTGCCGGTGCAGAGGCGAAGGAACTCTGTACGCTCCTCAGCGCCCTTGCCGATCCCGGCAACGAGACAAAGGTTCGGGCCGCCCTCGTCACCGGCATCATCGGCCGCTCGGGAGACGATATCGCCCGTCTTCTCGACGATGAAGCGGGATGGGAAGACTGCCTGGAGTCGTTCCGGGCCTACCATCAGACCTGGCGCCGCCGGGGGTTCATGGTCATGGCCCTCTCCCTGCTGGCCGGGGAGGGGATCAGGGGCCGGCTGCTCCGGAGAATTGACGGGGAGCGGTGTCTTACCAACCTCCTGCACTGCCTGGAGATCCTTCACCGCACGGAACAAGGACAAAAACTCGGCATGGAAGGTCTGGTGACGTGGTTCCGGGAGCGGGTCAGCGTCGAGGAAGAAGGCGAAGAATATGAGATCCGCCTGGAAACGGACGAGAAGGCGGTCCAGATACTTACGGTTCACGCCGGCAAAGGCCTCGAGTATCCCGTTGTCTTTTGCCCTTTCCTCTGGGGCGGGGTCAAGGAAACCGGTCGGGTGGCGACTTTTCATGACAACTTCAGGATGGTCAAGGATTTCGGCTCTCCCGGTATGGACAGGAATCGGATCCGGGCACGCACGGAAGAACTGGCCGAGAATCTCCGTCTTCTCTATGTGGCCGTTACCCGGGCCAAATACCGCTGCTATCTCTGTACCGGAAACATTACCAGAAAAGGCGAACCGGAGGCTTCATCCCTGGCCTATATGTTTCATTCTTCCGAGGGAACGCGGATGTCCCATGACCCCGTCGGCGAATTGGCCCGGGAAATTAAAACGATGAGTGAAAAAACCATGCGGGATCAACTGCAGGCGCTCAGGGAAAAGGCATCGGAAGTGATTTCCATCGCCCCGCTGCCGGAAGCTGATGTTGCCGGTCGTTATGCCCCGGTGCGGGATGACGGTGAGATCAGGAGCGGCAAAAGATTTACGGGTGCCGTCGTCAGGGACTGGCGGGTCGCGAGTTTCTCTTCGTTTGCCGCCGGTGAGGAACCGGCGGGAGAACTTCCGGACCGGGACGAGATCGGCACCGGAGATGCCGGCGGGGAAGAAAGAAATATTGAGAGGACGGAGGATGGCACCATCTTTACCTTCCCCCGGGGGACGCAGGCCGGCATATTTTTCCATGAGATCTTCGAAAAGCTGAATTATGCCGCACCTTCTCGGGAGGCGGTCGGCTCCCTGGTGGAGAAGACAATGGCCAAACACGGTTACGATAGAACATGGTTTCCCGCGGTCTGCGCCATGGTGAACGACGTCCTGGCCACGGAGTTGTCCACGCCGACGGGGATTTGCACTCTGGGCGGTCTCGCACCGGGTAGCTGGGTGCCTGAACTTGAATTTTTCCTGCCTCTCAAATACATCACCGCGCCGCGACTGGGCGACTGCATGCGCAACTGGGGGGTAAGCTGGGAAGCCGCGGACATGAAACGGATCTGTTCCACGCTGAAATTCCAGCCGGTGCGGGGGATGCTCAGGGGGTTCATGGATCTCGTCTTTGAGCAGGAGGGCAGGTTTTATATCCTGGACTGGAAATCCAATCACCTGGGCTACCGACCGGAGGACTATGGACGGGAGGCCATACGGGAAGAAATGATACGCCATCTTTACCCGCTTCAATATCTCCTCTACACGGTGGCGCTTCACCGGTTCCTGTCCCTGCGCGTCCGGGGATACGATTACGCAACCCATTTCGGCGGCGTGATTTATGTGTTTCTCCGCGGCGTCGGTACGCGACGCTCCGAGGAGTTCGGTTTTTTTCGGGACAACCCCCCCCGGGATCTTATCGAAGCGATGACGGAGATCCTGGTGCATGTCGAAGAAAAAGGCGGCGGCAATGGCTTATGAACTGACTCCTCTGGATCGGCATTTTGCCGACTTCATCGTCAGGGAAGGCGGCGGGAAGGGCAAGACAGCAAAAACGGTGGTGGCGCTGCTGAGCCATCTGGTGGGGAAAGGGCACATCTGTCTGAACTTGACGGCCGTCGCCGGCAGCGAGGTTATGATCGACAACAACAGGATCCGCCTCCCGGAAGGGAAAGAACTTCAAGACGTCCTGACGGCGATCCCGGCCGTGGGCGTTCCGGGAGAATTCCGGCCCCTGATCTTGGCCGCCGGGGAGCGACTCTATCTTTACCGTTACTGGAAGTACGAGCGGGACCTTGTGGAAGTCATCCTGAAAAAGACGGCGCTGCCCGAACCAAAGCACGAGGAAGCGCTTTTGGCCGATGATCTGAGGAGGCTTTTCCCCTCCCCGGCGGGAAAATCTTCGGCGGGACAGAAAATTGCGGCCCTGGCGGCGTTGCGAAAGCGCTTCCTCGTAGTATCCGGCGGTCCCGGAACCGGGAAGACCGCGACGGTAATCAGAATCATGGCCCTCCTCCTCTCCCGGGAAGGGCCGTTACGGATGGCCCTGGCGGCGCCGACGGGCAAGGCGGCGATGCGTCTCCGGGAAGCCGTTCTCGCCATGAAGTCAACGCTGGCCTGCGAGGATGTCATCAAGGCACAGATTCCTCATGACACCACGACGATCCACCGCCTTCTCGGAGCCACCCGCGATGCGACGCGCGTTCGTTATAATCAAGGTCATCCCCTGCCGCACGAGGTGGTGATAATCGATGAGGCATCCATGGTTGCCCTGCCGTTAATGGCCAAACTCGCCGTCGCCGTGAAGCCGGATTCCCGGCTGATTCTCATGGGGGACAAGAACCAGCTTGCCTCGGTGGAAGCCGGAGCGGTCTTGGGAGATATCTGTGGCGAAGGGCGGGCCGAGATCTTTTCCCCGACATTCAGCGCCCTGTGTGAACGCCTCACCGGCGGAAAGATCGCCGTCGCGGCGTCCGGCAGGGATAAATACCCTCTCTGCGATTCGCTGGTCTTCTTGAAGGAAAACTATCGTTTTCCCGCGGACGGCGGTATCGGAGCTGCGGCAAGTGCAGTCAACGACGGGAACGGAAGGGAGGCCGTGGCCATATTCAAGGACAAAGCCTATCCGGAAATTGCCTGGCATGAAACCCCGCCGCCGGAGCGTCTCAGAAAGTCCATTGCGGCGGAGGTCATCGCCGGCTACGGCCCATATTTGCGGGCCGGGACCCCTGAAGAGGCCCTCCGGCTTTTCGACACGTTCCGGTTCCTCTGCGCCATGAACGAGGGGCCGTACGGGGTGGCGGGCCTCAACGGCGCCATCGAGAGGATCCTGGCCGCCGCCGACCTTATCGATCTGCAAAAGCGCTGGTACCAAGGCCGGCCGGTGATGATAACGGTTAACGACTATAACATGGAACTGTTCAACGGCGATGTCGGCATCACTTTCCCCGACCTGACCGGTGACGGGAAAATCCGCGTATTTTTTCCCTCCCCGGCGGGCGGTATCCGTAAGGTATCCCCGTTGCGTCTCCCGGCGCACGAAACGGTCTATGCCATGACCATTCACAAGAGTCAGGGGTCGGAATACGATCGGATTCACATGATCTTTCCCGACAACGATTCCGAATTCGTGACGAGGGAACTGATCTATACCGGTATTACCAGGGCAAAGGAAAAGGTTGACATCTGGGGAACTGAGGAGGCGCTGGTCAAGGCGATTGCGAAAAAAACGGAACGTAGCTCGGGCCTGAGAGCAGCACTGTGGCCGTAAGGGGCTCACCGGGCAATTGTGTCCGCGGCCGGGGTGCCGGTAAGGCATGAGAGCGTCGCGATGTCCCCGGTCAGCCCAGGATCTCCCTGATTTTCCGGGAGAGTTTTTCCGGGTGAAACGGTTTCTGAAGAAAACCGTTTCACCCCCTATCCAGGATCTGCCGTACCTGGGTGTTGATATTATAGCCGCTGGTCAGAAGCACAGGGACATCCGGATTTATTTCTCTCAGCAGGTCGAAGGTTTCGCCGCCCGAAATCCCCGGCATGATCATATCCGGCATGATCAGGTCAATCCGGCCTTTATTCTCCATATAGACGGCAACGGCCTCCTGCCCGCTTTCGACCTTCTAGACTCTGTACCCCATGGCTTCCACCAGCTCTCCCGTAACTTCCCGGTTCAGGTCTTCGTCGTCCACGATGAGGATGGTTTCCGTTCCCGTCAGTATCTCCCGCTCCTCCGCCTTGACAGTGTCGACTATTTTTGTCGATGCGGGCAGATAGATGTTGAAGGTTGCGCCCTCCCCGGGTTCGCTGACGACATCTATCGCCCCTTCGTGTCCTTTGATGATGGTGTAGACCGTCGTCAGACCCAGGCCTGTTCCTCCCTCCTTGCCCTTAGTCGTGAAGAACGGGTCGAAGATCTGTACTTTTGTCTGGGCATCCATGCCGCTGCGGGCTCCCCGGTCGGAGCATTTCTCGTGTTTACATAAGCGAGGAAATGGGTTAAGATCACGGCCGTTGACTGGAACCACGTAATGGAAAACAAAGAACTATCCGATAACATTAAGCAATACTGTCGAGAGTCCGGGGCGGACATCGTTGGAATAGCGCCCGTCGACCGGTGGGCAGAAGAAGGGATCGTGCCCCCGGATTTTCGTCCTCAGGGCATCTGGGCGCCGGCCCGCACCGTCATCGTCATGGGGTTGGGCATGCCCCTGCCTATCGTGGAAACGACGCCGTCGGTCCTGCACATGGAGTTGTACAAGACCGTCAATATCAAGCTCGACGCCCTGGCTTACGACGTTACCCGTCATCTGAACCGAATGGGTCATGCGGCCACCTTCTTCAGCCGCGACGGCTACGGCAGCCTCCAGGCCCTCCGCCGCTGGCCGGGGGCCGCTTTCGGACATGTCCTGGCGGCCAGGTACGCAGGCCTGGGAACCATCGGCCGGAGTCACTGTCTCTTGACACCGGAATTCGGACCCCGGGTCCGTTTCGTCTCTGTTTTTACCGCCGCCGTTTTGTCCCCCGATCCCCTGTGGGAGAAAGAGCTCTGCATCAAGTGCGAGGCCTGTGTGAAGTGCTGCCCGAAAGAAGCCCTGCGATCCCGGGACGACCGCATCCCGGGCGACTATGATAAAGAGGCCTGCCTGGACATGGCGGAAGAAGTTACCCGACAGCGTCGTTATCCCTGCGGAATCTGCACCAAGGTGTGTCCCATCGGTGCCGACCGCAAACTTTACCGCCAGCAGGGTATCGGGAAGAAATATCTTCGGGAAAAAGAAGCCCTTGCCGGCGATCCGGACCATCCGGATTACCGTTCCTGGCAGCATATCCGACGTTACGGTGCCAAAAATCCCTGAATTTATCCGCCCGTGCGGGAGATAAAACTGAAGAGTGAAAAAGTGATGGATAACAAGCGAACGATTCCGGAGAGATTTTTTTTAGCCACAGGATAGGAGTGGTGTAAATGCACAAGGATTTTGAAATGTTCTGCCGGCGGTTCGGGGCAGTGGCGGCGGGGAATGCCGATGCCGCTGCCGTGGTGAGCGAGGGCATTCCCCTGGTAAGGGAACTGGTTTCCTCGGATCTCTGGTGGCGTGATTTTGTCAGGGAAGCCCTGGTGGGCAGATCCTGGTTCCAACAGCATCCACCAACCCTGTGGCCCAACGAGATGACCCTCTACCGGAGCCCCGACCAGTCTTTTCTCGTTTTGGCTTACATCTGGGAGCCCCATTCCGTGGATACGATTCATGACCACGGTTCCTGGGGGATTGTGGGCAGCTTTGTCAATGACATCCGGGAGGTCAAATATCGCCGTCTCGATGACGGCTCCACCGCCGGTCACGCGGAACTCGAGGAGACCCTGGATCAGGTGTTGCGTCCGGGGGAAATAACCACCGTCTTCCCCCTGGACGAAGGTATCCATCACATGGAGAACGTAGCCGAGACTATGGCGGTCACGATCAACGTCTATGGCCGTTCGGTGCGGCGCGGCTACCTGCGTTTCTTCGACCGGGAAAGGAATACGGTCCGGAGGGTCTATCCGCCGCGGACCTTCAGGGAGGTCCTGATGGTCCGGACCCTCGGCGTCATGGGGGGGGCCGGGGATATCCTGGAGGAGGCCCTGAGGCAGCCGCTGCCCGACTATGTGCGGGAGGAGTACCTGGCGGCCCTGAAATGAACCTCCCCGCGCTTACGGGAAAGAGGATCGACATCACGTGGGGAGACAGGTCGTCGAAGGCGGCCGCCGGAGGGTGAGGCGCAAAGACGGCGAGGAGAATGCCCTGCCGGGGTGAGGACCGGGGGGGCTGCGGTGCGGTGTCTGAATGGAACCCCGATTCCCGGGGTGCTAGCGGGGCGGGATGCCCCCGCCGGGGCATGTATCCGGGATAGAGGCACCGCCCCCGGAGGAATGAACCAGAAATGGAGCGATGATGATCAGCACCGGCATAACGGAACTTTTCGGGATACGCTACCCCATAGTACAGGGCGGCATGATCTGGGTCAGCGGCTGGCGCCTGGCGGCTGCGGTTGCAGACGCGGGCGCCCTGGGCCTGA
This sequence comes from Syntrophales bacterium, assembly GCA_035448805.1. Lineage (GTDB taxonomy): Bacteria > Desulfobacterota > Syntrophia > Syntrophales > UBA8958 > UBA8958. The sequence continues at coordinate 68,706 of DAOTJR010000008.1, read as the reverse complement.
TCGGTGCCGGCTCAATGACGCCGGAATTGCTTCGGGAGCATATCCGCAAGATCAAAAATAGAGAAGTCAATGGCGTCTGGGGGGTGAATCTCCCGATTTTCTTTCAATATGCCGAAGAGATGGCGGACATAATCCTGGCGGAGGATGTCCGGGTGGTCTTCACCTCCGGCGGTTCTCCCCGTAAATTCACCTCCCGCTTCAAGGAGCGCGGGATCAAGGTGGCCCATGTCACGGCAACGCCGGACCTGGCCGTTAAATGTGAGGAGGCCGGCGTAGACGCCGTGGTGGTGGAGGGATTCGAGGCGGGCGGGCATAACGGTCGTGACGAATTGACGACCATGGTCCTTGTCCCCCAGACCGTCGATGCCGTGAAGATTCCTGTCCTTGCTGCGGGGGGGATATTTGACGGCCGGGGAATGGCCGCCGCACTCGCCATGGGGGCGGCGGGAGTCCAGATCGGCACCCGTTTTGCGGCCACCCTGGAGTCCAGTGCCCATGAAAATTTCAAGCGGATGATACTGGCGGCTTCCCCTACGGACACCTTTCTCATCCTCCGCAAGTTGATCCCGGCCCGGGTAATCAAAAATACCTGGTATGAAAGGGTTTGGGAAGCGGAAAACCGGGGGGCCTCCCCGGAGGATCTGCTTCGGATAATCGGAGAAAAAAGAACAAAAACAGGAATGTTCGACGGAGATTTGCAAGAAGGGGAGCTGCAGATCGGTCAGGCCGCCGGGGCTATCAGAGACCTCCCCGCCGCCGGGGACGTTGTGATGGCCATAGCACGGGATTGTGAACGGATCATTGCGGAAATGCCGGGAAGGCTCATGCGGGATAAGTGAGCGGCCGCTGTGTGCGTTGCCGGGACCGGGACGGGAGCGGTGCGGCGGGCGGCGACAAGGGACGCCGGCAAGATACGGCCTCCCGATAATTGAGGTGGAAAGCAGTTGCAAAAAGTGGGGATCGTTGCCAATACGGCGAAGGAACAGGCCGGACAGGTAAGCAAAAAACTGATGGATTGGTGCCTCGGGCACGGAATCGAGGTGTATCTGGACAAGGGCATCGCCGCGGCTATCGACGCCGGTCCCGGTTATGACCGCCGGCAACTGGCGGCCCGGGCGGATATTATCGCCGTCTTCGGCGGCGACGGGACCATGCTGAGGACGGCCCGGGCGGTGCGGGAATTCGCCGTCCCCATTGTGGGGATAAATCTGGGGGGGTTCGGTTATCTTACCGAGGTGAATCTCAACGAGATGATCGATGCCTTCGAGATCTTCCGCCGTCGGGGGTTTCAAACGGAAAAAAGGATGATGCTCGATATCGCCATGGAGAGCGGCGGTGAGGTGGTCAAGAAGAGGACCGTCCTGAACGACGTCGTGATAAACCGGGGTAACCTCTCCCGCATCGTGGAGATGGAAACATCCGTGGACGGCCGTTACCTGAATACCTTCAAGGCGGATGGACTGATCGTTTCCACCCCCACGGGCTCCACGGCCTATTCCCTTTCCGCGGGGGGGCCCATCGTCTTTCCCCAGCATGATTCGATAATTATCAATCCCATCTGTCCCCACACCCTGACAAACCGCCCGGTCATCATCCCCGGAGACGTCATCATCCGGGTGACGCTCTGGTCCAAGGAGCAAGGGGCCACGGTGACCCTTGACGGTCAGATCTTTCATACCCTGAAGCCGGGAGATGTCATGACGGTACGTAAATCCGCACATGTGACCCTGCTTGTCGCCTCCCCTCATCGCGATTACCTGGAAATCCTGCGCTCCAAGCTCGGGTGGCGTGGTTTGACGGCGGGTATGAGCCGCCCGGACGGAGATGATGCAGACCCTCTAAAATAAAGACATCTTGATGAGCAGATGTTAGCCGAATTGAGCATCAGAAATTTCGCCATCATCGAGGCGCTGGACATAACCTTCAGCAGCGGCGTGAATATCCTCACCGGCGAGACGGGGGCCGGAAAATCCATCATCATGGGAGCGGTCGCTCTCCTGTTGGGGGACCGGGCTTCCGTGGACATGATCCGTTCCACCGCCGACACGGCCACCGTGGAAGCCCGCTTTCTTATCTCCGATCAGGACGGAATCCGTGCCCGGCTGGCGGATTGGGGGCTGGACGCCGGTGAAGAAATGGTGGTGCGACGGGTCATTTCCCGGGGGGGTAAGAATCGGGCTTACATCAACGGCAATCTCGCCAGCCTGACCATGCTCGCCCAGGTGGGAGAATCGCTCCTCAATATCTGCAGCCAGCATGAGCACCAGATCCTTCTCAAGGAGGACAATCATCTCGATATCCTCGATGCCTTCGGAGGTCTTCAGGGATTGCGCGGCGATTATGAAGACCTTTATAGCCGCTTTCAGGAACTCAATGAGCGGCGGCGAACCCTGGAGATCAGGCAGCGGCAGAAGGAAGAGCGGGAGGATTTTCTCCGTTTTCAAAATGCCGAGATCGAGGCTGCGGCCCTTGAGCCCGGGGAGGATGTCCGTCTGGCGGAGGAAAGAGAGATCCTCACAAATATCAGGAAGCTTACGGATCATGCGGTCGCGGCGCACGAGATCCTCTACGGACGGGAAAGTTCCCTCCTGGAGGAATTGAAAATCGTCAGAAATGCCGTCGGGGAGATAAAAAAGATCGATCCCCGTCTTGACGTGACGATCGAGGAACTGGACGACGTTTACTACCGTCTGGAGGACGCGGCCTATACGCTGCGGGATTATGCCCAGGGCCTGGTTGTTGATGACCGGCGGCTGGAAGAGATCGAAGAGCGGATCGAACTGCTCAACAAGCTGAAGCGCAAGCATGGAGGTACCCTGGCGGCGGTGCTGGCAAAGAAAGAAGCCCTGGAGCGGGAACTGGAAGGCATCGCTTCCCTGGGCATGGAAAGCGAGGAATTAGAGGCGACTATAAGAACCGTCCGTAAGGATTTGGAGGCAAAGGCCGACGTGTTGTCGGCGGCCCGGCGCGTCGCCGCCGGACAGTTGCGGGAGGAAATAGAACGGGAGATCCACGCCCTGAGAATGAATGCGGCGGTTTTTACGGTGGTCTTCCAGGAGCGGGACAACCGGGAGGACATCTACACCCCCCGGGGGATCGACTGCCTGGAGTTCCATCTGTCGGCGAATCCCGGGGAAGCCCCCAAACCCCTTTCCCGGGTGGCCTCGGGGGGCGAGCTGTCGCGGTTGATCCTCGCCATGAAAAATGTCCTGGCCCGCACCGGTTCCGTGGGGACGATGGTCTTTGACGAAGTGGACAGCGGTATCGGCGGCGCGACGGCGGAGATCGTCGGGAAAAAGATCCGGGCGGCGGCGGAGCGTCACCAGGTCCTTTGCATAACCCATTTACCCCAGATCGCCTGTTACGGTGACCGGCACTACCTGGTCACAAAACATATCGACGGGGAGCGGACGGAGACGCAGGTCCGGGAACTGGGCGAAGAGGCCCGTGTCGAGGAAATCGCCCGGATGCTCAGCGGTCTGGAAATCACCGCGACGACAAAAAAACATGCCCGGGAGATGCTCGCCCGTGCCCAAAGGAGCGAATGATGCTGCGGAAAGCCAGAATCGGCGATGTCAAGACCATTCACAAAATGATCAATGTCTCGGCGAGCAAGGAGGAGATCCTGCCCAGGTCCCTCATGGATATCTACAGCAGCCTCCGGGATTTCTTTGTCTACTATGACGACCGCGAACAGGTTGTCGCCGGCATATGCGCCATGAGCATCATCTGGGAAAATCTTGCCGAGGTCCGTTCCCTTTATGTCGATGAGGCCTTTCGGCGGCGGGGCATCGGCAGGATCCTGGTGGAGGCCTGTATATCGGAGGCGATAACCCTGGAGCTGTTCCGGATCTTTACCCTCACCTACAAGAAGGAATTCTTTCAGCAGGTCGGATTTCACACCGTGGACCGCTCTTCTCTGTCGGAGAAGATCTGGACGGACTGCTTCCGATGCCCGAAATACCCCGAATACTGCGATGAAGTGGCGATGATCATCGAGCTATGAAGATGATGCCCTGCCGCCTCCCCCTGGCGATTCTTCTCCTCATGGTGCTGTTTCTCACCACCTGCCGGCCCGCACCGGGAATTCGTCTCCAGCCGGAGCAGGCGCCCGTTCCGGTTCCCTTCCCGATGAGAACGGCGGAGACGTTCCCGGATGACCTCGATCTTGTCTCCCTGGAAAAGGCGCTCACCGCCAGCGTCCGTTACTACCGGAACCAGGGGGCTTTCGGATCCCACTGTTACCGGAGCCGCTGTTACAATTCCCGGGAAATGATCGCCGGGCTGGAGCGTTTTCTGCAGATCATGAAGAGCGATTTGCCGGCGGCGGCGAAGGAAGCAGCCATCCGGGAAGATTTCGAGCTTGTCGAGGCCGGAGACAGTGACGAAGACTCGGTCTTGGTCACAGGTTATTATGAACCGGTCCTCAACGGCAGTCTCGAGCGGACGGAGCGGTTCCGTTATCCCCTCTACAAACCTCCGGAAGAAACCGTGGTGGTGCGCCTGGACGAGTTTGGGGAAAAATGCGGCCCGGGAAGACTGATCGGCAGACTGGTTGAGGGCGAAGTGCTTCCCCATTATACCCGCCGGGAGATCGACAGCGAGGGGGCCCTGGCCGGCCGGGGATTGGAAATCGCCTGGGTTGACGATCCCGTAGCCCTTTTTTCCCTCCATATCCAGGGTTCGGGAAAGCTCCGCCTGGCGGACGGTCGGTTGATGGCGGTCAACTTCGCCCAGTCCAACGGGCGGCCGTTTCGCGGTTTGACCGAAATGATGGCCGCCCGGGGTCTTTTGGGAGAGGGGGGCAGATCCTACGAGGAGATGAAGCGGGTGCTCAACGAACGGGTGGCGGAGCGTCAGGAACTCATGAACTACAATGAAAGGTACATCTTCTTCCGCTTCGTTTCGGAAGGCCCCATCGGGGCCTTGGGATTCCCCCTGGTGCCGGGAAGGTCCATCGCCACCGACCTTACCCTCTATCCCAAGGGGGCCCTGGCGGTGATCCGGACACGCAAGCCCGTCTTCGATACCGACGGCCGGATCGTGTCTTGGCAGTCCTTTACCCGCTTCGTTCTCAATCAAGACACCGGTGCGGCGATCAAAGGCCCGGGGAGAGTGGATCTGTTCTGCGGCCAAGGTCCGGCGGCGGAAAGGGCCGCCGGAGCCATGAAGGAAAAGGGCCGGCTGACCTTTCTCCTGTTGAAGACCGGGAGATAACGGGCGAAGCCCGTATGCGGCACGGCAACACGAGAATACCGTTATAACCAGATCAGTCCGCTTTCTTCAGGGACTATGAGGGGGCGGTGCCGCGATCGCCCTTCCCAGGGACCATTTTTGGTACAAAGCGTCCAATTCGCCGCTTTTTTTCATATTATTCAAGGCCTTGTTGAATGGCTCCTTCAGCTCCCCGCGGGCGGGATTGAAAGCGATGGCATACTCTTCCCGGTTCAGCACGGCGGCGATCCTGCCGTTGGGGAACACGCCTTGCGCCAACTGGTATTCAAGGACCGGCAGATCGTCGATCAATACATCCAGCGCTCCCAGATTGAAGGCCATGATCAGATCGCTCTTCCCAATGAATCCGTAGACATGGGCATGAGCGAGCTTCGCGGCATAGCTTTCCGCCGTCGATCCCTTGAAAACCCCCACCTTTTTCCCTGCCAGGTCGCTGACGTCCCCAATGGCGGTGCTCTTCCCGACCAGAAGGGCCAGGCCGGCATCGCTGAGATACGGCTGACCGAAGACAACGATTTTCCGGCGCTCTTCGGTCACGGATATGGAGGCGATAGCCGCATCGACGTTACGATTCCGCAAGGCATCCATGATATTGTCAAAGGGGATCGGGACATATACGGCCTTGAAGCCGGCCTTTCTTGCCAGCTCATTCATCAGCTCGATATCGAAACCCGACAAATGCCCTTTTTCGTAGTATGCGAAAGGCACCAGGGAAGGTTCCGTCGCCACCCGGAGTTCCGGCCGCAAGTCAAGCATCCGGACCGAGACGGTGAGCGAGGCGAGGATCACCAGGGACGCAACCGTTACCACGTATTTGGCCTTGAAGTGGGGTACCCCCGGACGCGGGGCGTGATCCGACTTCATATACCAGTACACGGGCAGCCCCGCCAGGGTCAGGGCGATGGAAAGGGCGCCATTCCACGGTTGGGTGGAAAGCATCCCGTAGAAAACATAAAATGCCCCGCCGATGGCGAAAAGCGGGATAAAAGGATACAACGGGACCCTGTAGGGACGAGGTATATGGGCATGGGTGCGCCGGGCCACGAACACCGCCACGAAGGTGAGCATATAGAAGATCCAGTTGGAAAACGAGGCGATGTTGGAGAGCTTGTCGGCGTCGAACATTCGACTGTAAAAAAAGGAAATAACAAGTAAAAACAGTATGGAAGCCACGGGAGTGCTGCTGCTCTCGTCTATCTTTCCCCAGATTCTCGCGCCCGGCATCTGCCCGCGGACGCCCATGGTGTAGAGAATTCTGGACAGGGTCATCGTGTAACCGTTCAAGCCGCCGATCATGGCGATCATGATCCCTACCGAAATCAGGTTGCCGCCCATGATACCGAAGAGTTTTTGGGCGGCGATCGCCGACGCGTCATGTCCCAGGGAAACCATTTGATCGGCGGGGATGACCTTGAGTAAGGCGATATTGATGCTTACATAAACGATCACCAGAAACGCCAGCCCGCCGATAATGGCCCGGGGCAGGATCTTGGCCGGATTTTTGATTTCGCCGCCCAGGGAGGCTACCTGGGCCCACCCGTCATATGCGAACAGTGTCGCCAGAACCGCCACGGAGAACGAGGTCGCAGCCGCGCCTACCGTACTCGTGACCGCCAGGATCTGCCCGTTGCCTTTCCAGATGCCGAAGATCGTCAGGAGGACAATAGGAATCAACTTGCAGGCCGTGGCGAGCGTCTGAACTCTTCCGGCCGTCTTGACGCTGATACAGTTGACGACGGCCACAAAAGAAAGGACCCCCGCCGCCACTACGGGTATGTAGGGGGTGGAGATTTCGAAGATGAGGCAGAAAATGGAGCTGAAGTAGCCGGTCAGGGCCCCCACGGTTGCCGGTCCGAAGAGAAAGACGATCATCCAGCCGTAAAGAAAGGCCGTGCGCTCGCCGAACACCTCCTCAAGGTAGACGTAGACGCCGCCGGTCCGGGGAAACATGGCCCCGAGTTCGCAGAGGGTCAGCCCCCCCGCTGCCGAGAACAATCCCCCCAGTATCCAGGCCAGCAGGGCCGTAGTCGAATCGCCGGCGGCACCCAAGACCGCCGGGGGCTTCATGAAGGCCCCGGCGCCCAGGACCACGCCTACGACTATGGACATGGCCGGGATCAGCCCTAATTCAGATTTGAGACCTGCTTTTCCCGCTGTTTCGGCTGTTAAACTCATCCTTCCCTGTCCTCATGTGGAATAAAGAGAATAGATATTTTATTGTTCCAAACGGTTACGGTATTTCGTTCCTGCCGCCGGCGGAGGATACGGGCTCGCTTCGGCAGCCCGCCCTGCCGCTCTGCACACTTGAAGTTCCCTGCCGGTAAAAAGCGGTCTCACGGGGATGTCCCGAAGCATGCCAGACGCTCTTATAACCAATAGCAGACATCTTGCAAACAGAATTCTTGTTTTGTAACGCCCAAACGTCTTGCCCAACCGGTAAAGACTACGATATGAAACGAAAAATTCGTTACATGGTTCTCGGGTTTCCGATACTATCATCTCCATAATGATCGGTACTACCGGCGTGGGTTCTTTATCTCGGCGCAAAAATTGAAAAATTACTCGGAAACAGGATCCTACCGTCTTTAATTGCAAGTAGTTGTAACTGGCGGCCGGCACAACGAAAGTATTTGCTTCGGGGATGGTATTTCCAAGGGTTCTGAGGCCGCCACGGCACGAAAATTACCCAGGGCAGGGAAAAGGCTAGCGCGGTCGGTATGAAAATGCAGTCCGGTTTTTCCTTGCCGGCGTCGTTTAGAAAGGAATTTCTTCACAGGCGGGGGTGTCTATGGCCGGTTTCAATCAAAAACCAGCGGGCTCATAAACCGGATCGTGGCCGGCCGCCGGGAAAGGAGTTGCCGGGAGAGAAAAGACGACCCTGGTGATCGCGGGTTAACCGAGGAAAACTTCTCCGTTTCTGACCTGTTGCCCAAGACGAACGGATGACCGGGGAGGGGGAATATATGTCTGCTGGCGAACCGGTGCGTTATCCGGGCGGAGGGCGGGAATGCGACGGGTTTGACAGGCCGGGGCCTTTCTGTTATACGACCCCAGTCGCCGGGCATGGGCTTCCGGCAGCACGGCGACGGGAAAATTTCTGCCGCGGCGCGGCCATGTTTAAAGGGGCCGGCATCGGCGCCGGCGGCATTATTACGGAGGGGAAGTGACGGCAAAGAGAATACTGAGCGGCATGCGGCCTACGGGCAAACTGCATCTGGGCAATCTCCACGGCGCCCTGCACAACTGGGTGGAGCTCCAGAACGACGGCGCCTATGAATGCTTTTATTTTGTCGCGGATTGGCACGCCCTGACGAGCGACTACGCCGATACGGGCGAAATAGGCGACAATATTATGGATATGGTCATCGACTGGTTGAGCGCCGGCCTGGACCCGGTCCGGAGCACCCTGTTCGTCCAGTCCCACATCAAGGAGCATGCCGAGTTGTGGCTCCTCCTGTCCATGATCACGCCCCTGCCCTGGCTCGAGCGCAATCCCACCTACAAGGAGATGAAGGAGGAACTCAGCAGCAAGGATCTCTCCACCTTCGGCTTTCTCGGCTACCCGGTCCTCCAGGCGGCGGACATCATCATGTACAAGGCCTACGGCGTCCCCGTGGGTGTGGATCAACTCCCCCACATCGAACTCACCCGGGAAATCGCCCGGCGGTTCAACTTCCTCTACCGGGACATCTTTCCCGTTCCCGAGCCGCTTTTGACCCAGGTCCCCAAACTACTGGGGATCGACGGCCGGAAGATGAGCAAGTCTTACGACAACTCCATCTTCATGAGCGATGCCGGGGACGTACTCAAAGGGAAAGTGGGGGCCATGTTCACCGATCCCCAGCGGCAGCGCCGCCGGGACCCGGGACGTCCCGAGCTGTGCAACGTCTTCACGTTTCACCAGTTGTACACGGCGCCGGAAAAGACCGGGGAGATAGAGACGGAATGCCGCCGGGCCGGCATCGGCTGCACGGACTGCAAGCGCCTCCTCGGGGAGAACATCCAAACAGCCATGCAACCCCTGCACGAGCGGCAGGAATACTACCGCCGGCATTCACAGGAGGTTCGGGACATCATCGCCGCCGGCGACGCCCGGGCCCGGCGGGAGGCGGAACGGACCATGGCCGAGGTCCGGGCGGCCATGAAGATCAGCTATGGATTATGAAGTCAAGCTCGACATCTTCGAGGGCCCCCTGGACCTGCTCCTCTATCTGATCAAGAAAAACGAGCTCGACATCTACGACATCCCCATCGCCCTGGTCACCCGGCAGTATCTCGAATACATCGAGCTGCTGAAGTCCCTGAACCTCGATCTGGCCGGTGAATACCTGGTCCTGGCGGCGACGCTTATCCATATCAAGTCAAAAATGCTGCTGCCGGAGCCTGCAGAAACAGGCGAGGAAGAGGAAGATCCCCGCCGGGAACTGGTCCAGCAGCTCCTGGAGTACCAGGCCTTCAAGAATGCCTCCCAGTCCCTCCAGTCCCGGCATCTGCTCGAGAGGGATGTCTTTCCCCGGGGGGGCATGACGGTAGTGGAAGGAGCGCCCCCGGCCGAGCCGGCCTGGATAGAAGTCAGCCTATACGAACTGGTGGATGCCTTCCGCCAGGTGCTGGCCAAATTGTCCCCCCCGGAGCGGATGGAGATCGATATAGACCGTACCTCCCTGGCGGACAGGATGCATGAAATCCTCGAGCGTCTGCATGGGGAGCGGTCGCTGACGTTTGCGGAGCTTCTGGGGGAAAGACGGGAGCGACGGCTGGTGGTAGTTAATTTTCTGGCCCTCCTGGAGCTGGTAAGGCAGCGGCTGATCCGGATCTTTCAGGCGGGGCCGTTTGGGGTGATTCGTATCTTTTTGGCGGTTGACGACGAGCATGAATGAAACGAAGGCCATCATCGAAGCGTTGATCTTTGCGTCCGAGACCCCGCTGGCCGAGGAGAAGATCGCGGCGATCCTTAAGGAGCAGGGGATCGAAAGGCAGGACGTCCGCGCCTGTATCGAGGAACTGGCAGCGACATACCGGGAACGGCAGGGAGGATTCATCCTCCAGGAAGTAGCCGGAGGGTACCAGTTTCGGACCAGACCCGAACTGGCGCTCTGGATAGGAAAACTGAAGACCACCCGCCCGGCGGCCCTCACGGCGGCCGCCATGGAGACCCTGGCCATTGTCGCCTACCGGCAGCCCGTGGTCAAGGCGGAAGTGGACCGGTTGCGGGGTGTGGACACGGGTCGGCCGCTGCGAACCCTTCTGGAAAGGAAGCTGGTGAGGATCCTGGGCCGGAAGGATGTGCCTGGAAAACCCATGATTTACGGCACCACGAAGAAATTCTTGGAGGTTTTCGGATTGAAGGATCTCTCGGAACTGCCCACGCTGGGGGAGTTGAAGGACTTGATGGCGTGAGGGTTTTTGGCCCGGGAGGATGTAGCTGTTGAGACGTGCTATGGAAATGGGAAAATTCTTCCATCCCGGCTGCTTTACAGGAGGGCTGCATCATGGTTAAGAAGACCGCAGGCAGGGAAGAGCCGCCCCTGTCGGGTGAGCGGCTCCATAAGTTCCTGGCCGGGGCCGGGATCTCTTCCCGCCGGGCGGCGGAGGAGATGATCCGTCAGGGCCGGGTATCGGTTAACGAGCAGACTGTGAGGGAAATGGGATTCCGGGTCCGCCCGGGCGATGAAATCCGTGTGGACGGTCTGCTTGTCGGCCCCCGCCCGGAGCGTGTTTACCTCATGTTGAACAAGCCCCGGGGTTATGTGACGACCTTGAATGATCCCCAGGGACGGCCGATTGTCACCGACCTGATTCCGGAGCACGCGGGGAGAGTTTTTCCTGTGGGTAGACTGGATTATGAATCCGAAGGGCTCCTGTTGCTGACCAATGACGGTGATTGGGCGTATCGCCTCCAACATCCCCGCTTTCGCCAGGAGAAAACCTACCTTATCAAGCTGAAAGGGAATCCCTCCGCGTCCCTGCGGCAACGCCTCGAAAAGGGATGGGATCTGGACGACGGCCCTTTTCGTCCGGTGCGTTACCAGATCGGAAAAGTCAACAATAAGAGCTGGTGGCTGGAGATCACCATCAACGAGGGGAGAAACCGTATCCTCCGGAGGGCCTTTGCACAAATACAAATGCCGGTAGTGCGCCTCATTCGGACGGCGGTGGGCCGGCTGACCCTGGCGGGGCTGGCGGAAGGGCAGAGCCGTTTTCTGACCCCGCAGGAAGCGGAATCGTGCCTGAATGCCGAAGTCGGGAGAAGTATTAAAAAATATTCAAAAAATTCTTGACATTCCCCGCAAAATAAATAATAGTCGCCCAAAAAATGAGCTATATTATCATGTTATTTAAAAGTAGAATCTTCATGCGCAATTTTCAGGGAGGAAGATATGAACAAGTCGGGATTGATTGAGGCATTGAGCAGGAAAGAGAGTATTACCGAGAAAAAGGCCGTTGAGGTGGTGAATCTTATCTTCAAGGGCTTCACGGAAGAGCTGAAAAAAGGGGGCCGCATAGAGATCAGGGGCCTCGGGAGCTTTGTGGTGCGCAATTACGAGGCCTATACGGGCAGGAATCCCAAAACGGGGAAAAACATCAAGGTATCTCCCAAGAAACTTCCTTTTTTCAAGGTGGGCAAGGAACTGAAGGAGAAGGTAGACCAATAGCGACGGGCGGGATAGACACCCGGTCCTGATCTATGGGTTCACAGAACGGGGATCATCCGGAAGCGGCCATGAAAAGGCGTTTATTTCCGGATAGATCCCTTTTTAATCGCAGGATATGGACTGCGGTTTCCTGCGCGACTTTTTCACTGGTCACGGGTGCGGTGCCGGGAAGATTATCTGCATGAGAAGAAAAAATGTCCAAAACACACCTCATCCTTTTTCTCCTGACCCTGATCACTACCCTGGTGGCCGGAGCGATCCAGCAGGGCGTCAATCTCCTCAACGACCCCGGTGGCATCTGGCGCGGCATCCCTTTTTCCTTTACCTTGATCGCTATTCTCGCCGCCCATGAATTCGGCCATTATTTTATGGCCCGGCGTCATGAAGTGGATGTGACTCTGCCCTATTTTATCCCGGCCCCGTCCTTCATCGGGACCTTTGGGGCTTTTATAAAGATGAAGTCGCCTCTCCTCGACCGGCGCATGCTTCTCGATATCGGTGCCGCCGGACCGGTAGCGGGACTGATCGCTGCCCTGCCGGTGATCGTGGTCGGATTTGCCCTTTCCGAGGTCCGGCCGGTTACGTCGGAAGATGGATTGTCGCTCGGCAGTTCCCTGCTCTTTTCCATCCTCGGCTGGATTGTCCATGGTAGTCTCCCCCGGGGAATGGATATCGTCCTGCACCCGATAGCCTTTTCCGGTTGGATCGGCCTGCTGGTCACCTGTCTCAATCTCCTGCCTGTGGGCCAGCTCGACGGGGGCCACGTGGCCTATGCCGTTCTGGGCCGGAGACAGCGCTTCCTGGCCCGGGTGATCTTCCTGATTTTGATTGTTCTGGGCATGACCAGCTGGTCGGGGTGGCTGATCTGGGCGGTGATTCTCTATGTGATGGGGCTTAGTCACCCGCCGGTGGTCTATGAATGGGTGCCCCTGGACCGGAGGCGGCGGATCATCGGCTGGGCGTCCATGGGGATATTTGTCCTGACCTTCACCCCCGCCCCCTTCTGAAGGCCTTTTGCCTTTTCCGGCCGGGTGTGTTCAGCTCATCAGCCCCTCTTCCCGGAAACTGAAGAACCGGTTTTCCCCGATGATGAGATGATCATGCACCAGGATGTCCAGGGCCCGGGCCGTTTCCTGGATGGTGCGTGTCAGGCGGATGTCGGCGTCCGAAGGGCGGACGTGGCCCGAGGGATGGTTGTGCACCAGGATGATAGCCGAGGCCTTCCAGTGGAGGGCCTTTTCCAGCACCTTCCGGGGGTAGACCACCGCCTGGTTCACGATGCCTTCCTGGATGGTTTCCACGGCCAGAATCCGGTTTTGGGCGTCAAGGTAGCAGACCCGGAACTCTTCGTCCTTCAGGGCGCCCATGGCGGTCCGGCAGAAGTCGAGGAGTTCGGCGGTGCAGGAAACCTGGGGCTTCTCGCGGGCCTTCTGGAGCAGATAGCGGGAACCGATGTCCTTGATGATGGGGAAAAAGAGGGCGGTGTGGGGCCCCACGCCCTTGACCCGGCGGAGTTCCCCGCTGCCGGCGTCCATCACCCCCTTCAAGTCCCCGAAGCGATTCAAAAGTTCCTTGGCCAGGGGCTTCACGTCTCCCTGGGGGATCGCGTAGCACAACAACAGCTCCAGGATTTCATACTCATGGAAACCCTCCAGGCCGTCCTGTTCAAACCTGGCCTTGAGGCGCCGGCGGTGTTCCAGGTAGTGGGGCGCGGATTTTTCGACCATAATCGTTTGCGCCGGGGGCGGTTGCCCCGGCCGGCTTTCCGGGGCGTCTGTTCAAAAGGTGAGCCGCACCGGATTATCTTCCCCGCAGCCGGTCCCGGGGTCGTTCATTTCGCCGCCGCCGGTTGATCCTTTTGCCTTTCGGCAATCACACGCTGCAGGGTCTTCACCCCAGATTCGCATTCACGAAATCCCAGTTGATCAGTTTGTCGATAACGGCGGCCAGATAATCGGCCCGGCGGTTCTGGTAGTCCAGGTAATAGGCGTGTTCCCAGACATCGATGGTCAGCAGCGGTTTCATCCCCCTGGCCAGCGGGTTGTCGGCGTTGGCGGTCTTGACGATCTTCAGGGCGCCCCCGTCGAGGACCAGCCAGGCCCAGCCGCTGCCGAACTGGGTCAAACCGGCGTTTTTCAGCTCTTCGGCAAACTTGTCGTAGCCTCCCCAGGCGGAGCTGATCAGCGCGGCGATCTTCCCCGCGGGTGCCCCGCCGCCGCCGGGCTTGATGCCCTGCCAGTAAAAGGAATGATTCCAGGCCTGGGCGACGTTGTTGAAGATGCCGGCCTGGGCCGGGTCGCCGGCGGTCTTCCGGATAATGTCCTCCGGGGAGGCGTTCTCCAACGCCGTGCCCGCCAGGAGCTTGTTGGCATTGTCCACATAGGTCCGGTGATGCTTGCCGTGATGGAATTCCAGGGTGTCGGCGCTTATATAAGGGGTCAAAGCGTCCCTGCCGTAGGGAAGTTCGGGTAAAGTGATAGCCATGAGATTTCTCCTTTCCTGTTGGGATCAATAATTATTGTTTAAAATAGCAACGAAGCTCATGCTTGGCAAGGTATTTTAATCCTTCCGTCGGCGACCATCTCCCGGAGCTCCTTTTTGTTGAATTTACCCACGCTGGTCTTGGGGATCTGGTCCAGGATGACGAAGTCGTCGGGAATCCACCAGGCCGCCCGGACCCGGTCCTTCAGGAAGGCCTTGAGTTCCGCGCCGTCCACCGCGGCGCCGGGTTTGAGGACTACACACCCCAGGGGTCTTTCCTGCCATTTTGGATGGGGGATGCCGACGACCGCCGCCTCCGCCACCCCGGGGTGGGCCATGATGGCGTTTTCCAAATCCACGGAGGAGATCCACTCCCCGCCGCTCTTGATCAGGTCCTTTGTCCGGTCTACGAGGCGGACGTATCCCTCCGCATCGATGGTGCCCACGTCGCCGGTGTGAAGCCAGCCGCCCGCAAAGGCGGCGGCGGTGCGCTCCGGATCACGGTCGTATTCCCCGGCGATCCAGGGCCCCCGCAGGAGGATTTCCCCCCAATGCCGGCCGTCGGCGGGGACCTCCCGGTCCAGGTGATCGACGATCTTCATCTCCAGCCCCATGACGAGCAGACCGGCGCTGTCCTTGACGTGGTACTTCTCGGCTTCCGGCCAGTCCGCCATGTAGCTTTTGGGAATGGCCGCCAGGGCCAGGGGGGAGGTCTCCGTCATGCCGTAGGCCTGGATGATGGGGAAACCGTATTTTTCGTTGAACTGCTCCAGGAGGTGGCGGGGCAGGGCGGAACCGCCGGAGGCGATCCCCTTGAGGGAGGAGAAGTCGTGCCAGCCGCCCTTTTCCAGGTAATCGTAAAGCATCATCCAGATCGTCGGGACCCCGCAGGTGAAGGTGACCTGCTCCGCGGCGATGATCCGGCAGAGGACCTCCATGTTGATCACCTCCCGGCCGGGGAGGATCTGCTTGCATCCCAACCCCACGGCCAGAAAGGGGATGCCCCAGGCATTGGCGTGAAACATGGGGACGACGTGGAGCATGCAGTCCTCCTCCGTGCCCCGGAGGGTCAGCCCGGCGGCGTAGGAATGAAGGACGATGCCCCGGTGGGAATAGACCACGCCCTTGGGTTCCCCCGTGGTTGCCGAGGTGTAGCACAGGAGGGCGGGGTCCCATTCGCTGAGGTCCGCCGGAAAATCGTACTCATCGGGGAAGGGGGCGATGAGCTCGTCGTAGAGATGTACCGGGGCCAGCGAGGTTTGGGGCATCCGGCCGCTTTGATTCATGATCACGAAATGTCGGATGGTCTTGAGCTGGTCCTTCACCAGCTCGACGAAGAACAGGAGGTCTTCGTCGACGAATAGAATCCGATCTTCCGCATGGTTGAGGACATGAACGAGATGATGGGCGGGGAGGCGGAAGTTGACGGTATGGAGGGTGGCACCCATGCAGGGGACGCCGAAATAGAGCTCCAGATGCCGGTGGTGGTTCAGGGCGAGGCTGGCGACCCGGTCCCCTTTTTTTATCCCCAGTGCGGCTAGGGCATGGGCCAGTTGACAGGTCCGGCGGTAATAATCCGCGTAGGTGTAGCGGAAGACCTCGCCGGGAAATACGGAAACGATCTCCTTGCGGGGAAAGTATCTGGCCCCGCGCAGCAGCAGCGTCCGCAGCAGCAATGGATAATTCATCATGGTCCGTCCCTCCTTTGAATATCCCGGAACCTTCAGTTCAACATACCGCCGATAAAGCTTACCCCTTTCCTTCCTGCTGAAAAAAACCCCCCGCGTGGCAGGTCATTTCTTGTTGTCCCGGCGCAGGGTGACAAACAACGCGGCATCGTCCCGCTTGATGAGGAACATCACGGTCTCCTCCCGGGCCGTTCGGGCCAGTTCGTCGGTGAAGTCTTTCAGCGATTCCACCCGTACCCGGTTGACCTGGAGAATGACGTCGTTGACCTTCAGTCCCGCGTCTTCGGCGGGGGAATCGGGTTTGACGGCGGTGACGACGACCCCGCCCTTTTCCTTCAGCTTCAGGATCCGGGTCATTTCCGGGGAGATCTCCTGGACCGTCAGCCCCAGTTGCTCATTGGTCTGGCTGTCTCCGGTGACCTCCCGCGCATCCTTCCTTTCCCCGACGACAAGTTGCTGCCGCAGTTCCCGGCCGTTGCGGAGGACGAGGATCTCCACCTTCTTGCCCACCGGCAGGGCGGCGACGATTCTCAGGAGTTCATTGGTATTTTCAATCTTCCGGCCGTCGATTTCAAGGATGATGTCGCCGGTTTTGATTCCCGCCTTGTCGGCGGGATCGCCGGGAAAAACCTGACCGACAATGGCCCCCCGGCGGTCTTTTAGCTTGAGATTTTCCGCCATATCGGGGGTGATGTCCTGGATGGAGAGCCCCAGCCAGCCCCGGGTGACATGACCCTTCGTTTTCAAATCTTTGACGACGTCCTTGGCGAGATTGACCGGGACGGCGAAACCGATGCCCTGACCCTGGGCGACAATGGCGGTATTGATACCCACGACCTCACCGTCAAGGTTGAAGAGGGGGCCGCCGCTGTTACCGGGATTGATCGAGGCGTCCGTCTGGATGAAGTTGTCGTAGGGTCCGGCGCCGATGACCCGCCCCTTGGCGCTGACAATCCCGGCGGTAACCGTGTGGTCAAGACCGAAGGGGTTGCCGATGGCGAACACCCAGTCGCCGACCCGCAATTTATCGGAGTCGCCAAGCCGTACGCTGGGAAGTGTATCCTCCGCCTTGATCTTGATGAGGGCCAGGTCCGTGTTGGGATCCCGGCCTTTGACCTCCGCATCGTACTCCTTGCCGCTTGCCACCTTGACCTTGATTTTGTCGGCCTTGGCGACAACATGGTTGTTGGTTAAGATAAAACCGTCCCCGGAGATGATGAACCCGGAGCCGAGACTGCTTCGCTTGTATTCCCGATCCGGTATATCCCCGAAAAAGCGACGGAAGAAGTCGTCATGATCGAAGAATTGCCGTGGTATATTCCCGTAAAGGCCCCGGTTGGATTTGACGGTTTGGGTGGTGCTGATATTGACGACGGTGGGTCCCCATTTTTCGGCGAGATCGGCGAAGGAGAACGGTTTGCCGGGATTGCCGGCGGCGGGTTTTGCCGCCCAGGCCGGGCTTCCCGAAACGACGACAACCAAGAGCAAGAAAAGGAACAACGCTGCCGGATATAAAACCGTTCGTCTTGCCGGGATATTGTTTTTCATATTCAACCTCCTTGAATGCCTTTCCGCATGTTGTCTTTCCGGGCCGTGACTGCCTCGGATCCCTATGTTCAAATCGACGCGCCTCTCTGGGCCTGCGGCCTTTCGCTAAACACAGCGCCGGAATTGTTTGCTCATGAATATGACGTCGCCGATTCTAAAGAACCTTCAACATGCGCATTTATTGATGTCGCTGTGTATAATCTCTTCTCCGGTCTTATTTCCTGGTCCGGTCGATAAACTCCACCATCTTTGCCGACCACAGCTTGAAGGCGTCATTGGCCGACCCCCATTTGGTAAACCGGCTCTCAAATTCGGCCTGCCGCTGATCGACAGCCAGGAAGACTATCTCGTTCGACAGGCTGTCGAGGACCATGACCTCCATACAGGTCTGCCCGCTTCCCGACCAGCCGCCGGAGACCCCTTTCTTGAGAAGACTCACGCCCAGCGAGACCGGCACGACGGATGTGACGGCACTCACCGCGGGTTTGCTCGGCTTGATGTTGGTGATGGCGATACTGAGTCTTGCCACATCCGGGGCCGGTTCGGTAACGATCTCGTATTTGTTCCGGAACGCGGCGGCGATTTCTCTATTGAAGGCGTCGCAGAGTTCCTTCATTTCCTGGGGGTCGATACCTTTGTAATCGGCATCATTGGCCAGAAAGAAGATAACGCTATCCACCATGAACCGCTTGTACTTGTCGGGATTGATGCCTGTTTTTTTCCAAATCAGCTTGGCCCCGCCTTTGGGACCGGGCTGTAATTGATCGTAGATGGTTTGGTTGCCGAAAAAACCGGAAAAGGGGATATCCGCAGCGGCTTCTGCGAAGGCCGTTAATGCGAAAACGAGCGTTACGGAAAGGATGGATCTTGGCAATAAATTCATTTGCAGCCTCCTTGATTGTATTGTCTCCGACTTCGAGAACGACGGAAAGATAGGACGAATATATTGCATACGGCGGTTATTTTCAATCAAGAAAATGCGTGACGAAATTGCAACTTCCCCTTTCCCTGTCTTTTCTTGTATGTTAGAAACCTTTCCAGGGGTGTGGAGATGAAAAAAGCCGGACTGAAAAAGGCGGCGACAGGTTTGCCGCCGCCGCCGAAAAGGGTGGGGCTGGCCCTGGGGAGCGGTTCCGCCCGGGGATGGTCCCATATCGGGGTGATCAAGGGGCTTCAGGAAGCGGGGGTAAATGTCGAGCTGGTCTGCGGAACCTCCATGGGGGCCATGGTCGCCGGGGCCTTTGCCGCCGGATTTATCGATGTGCTGGACGAGTGGGTCCGGGGACTGACCTGGCCCGACATCCTGGGGTTTATGGATGTCCGTCTCCCCCGGTCCGGCCTTATCGAAGGGGACAAGCTGACCCGTTATTTCCGGGAGAACATCTCCGATTCCCACATCGAGGATCTGCCCATGCCTTACGCCGCCGTGTCTACGGAACTGAAGACCGGCCGTGAGGTCTGGATCCGGTCCGGCTCCCTCATGGACGCCATCCGGGCCAGCATGTCCATGCCGGGGATTCTGACCCCTTTCCCGGGAGAAGGAGGCTGGTGTGTGGACGGCGGTCTCGTGAATCCCGTCCCCGTTTCCCTGTGCCGCAGTATGGGGGCCGATATCGTCATTGCCGTCGATCTCAACAGCGACATCATGGGCCGGAGTTTCAACCGTCCGGACAATCGCCGGGAGGACGCACCGCCGCCGGCCGTCAACGGGCCGTATCTGCCCAGCCGATTGGCCTCGTTTTTCAACGGCAAAATCAAGACGGGACAAATGTCCATCTTCAAGCGCTTCGCCCAGAACCAACCCAGCCGGGGACCGACATTGTTCGAGGTCATCGCCACCTCCGTGTATATCATGCAGGATCAGATCACCAGGCATCGCCTGGCGGCGGATCCGCCCGATGTCCTGATCCGACCCCGCCTGGCCCATATCGGTCTGCTGGAATTCAACAGGGCGGCAGAGGCTATCGAAGAAGGACGCAAAGCGGTACAGCTTATGCTGCCGATCCTGGCCGATATCTTGAGAGGCTCATGAACAAACGTCTGGCCGTCGCCTTCGCTATCCTCTTCATGACGCTCCTGATCGGTACCGTCGGTTATCACTTTTTCGAGGACTTTGATCTTTTCAGGGCGCTGTATTTGACGATAGTGACCGTCTCCACTGTGGGTTACGGCGATGTCTATGCCCGGACCACGGGGGGGATGATCTTCACCCTGGTGCTGATCATCACCGGGGTGGGAACCATGTTTTATACCGCGAGCCTTTTTGCGGAGACGCTCGTGGAAAATCGCTTGCAGGACATCGTCGGCAAGGGAAAATTGAAAAGGACGCTCAGGATGATGAAGGATCATTACCTTATTTGCGGCTGCGGAAGGATCGGTTTGATTATCTGCCGGGAGCTGGCGGCGGAAAAGATCCCCTTTGTGGTCATTGAAAAGGATCCGGAAGTGATCCGGAAAATCGAGGCGGAAGGTTTTCTTTACTGTCACGGGGACGGCACGGAGGACGGAACGCTGCTCGCCGCCGGGATCGAACGGGCCAGAGGCATCGTCTGCGTCCTGCCCACGGATGCCCAGAATCTCTATGTGATCCTCACGGCGAAGGAATTGAATCCCCGGCTGTTTGTCCTTTCCCGCTCGGAAGAGGAACAGTCGGAGCACCGTTTGCTCAGAGCGGGGGCGGACCGGGTTATTTCCCCGTACAAAATGGGCGGCATGAGAATGGCCATGGCTTTGATCAGGCCGGCAATGCTTGATTTCATCGAAATCTCCACCATGCGGCAGAGCCTGGAGTTGAGAATGGCGGAGGTCTCCGTCGGCTCCGGCGCGGCGATTGTGGGGAAAAACCTGGGCGAATCGGAAATCAGGCGGAATTACGGTCTGATCATAGTGGCGGTCAAGAAGGAGTCCGGAAAAATGGTATTCAATCCGGAGGCGTCTTACCTCATCGAACAGGGTGATAAACTCATCGCCCTCGGGGAAGACGGCAACGTCATGAACTTTGCCAGGTCGTGTGCGGTGAGGAAGGAGTGATGATTTCCCCGGCGACGGTAAAAAAACTTTCGGACAGGATCAAGGCGGCGCGGGGGGAAATATCCCCGGATCTCATCCTGAAGAACGGTCTGGTGGCCGATCTGTTTTCCGGCGAATTTGTCCGGATGGATGTGGCGATCTTTGACGGGGTCGTGGTTGGCTTAGGAAATTACGACGGGACCCGGATCCTGGACGCCACGGAATATTACGTGACGCCGGGCTTCATGGACGGCCATTTCCATCTCGAGAGCTCCATGCTTTCCCCCCGGGAGCTGGCCCGGGCCGTTCTTCCCCATGGTACGACAACCATTTTTGCCGACCCCCACGAAATAGCGAACGTCCTCGGTGCGGCAGGACTCCGGTATCTCCTGCAGGACACGGCAGGGTTGCCGCTGGATTTCTACTTCCTGGCGCCCTCCTGCGTGCCGGCCACCCATCTGGAAACCTCCGGGGCGGCCCTGGAGGCGGAAGATCTGGCCGTTTTCCGCCGGGAGGAAAGGGTTGTAGGGCTGGGGGAGATGATGAACTTCCCGGGTGTCGTCTACGGCGACCCCGGGGTATTGGCGAAGATCGCCGCGTTTCGTGGCGGCCTGATCGACGGCCACGCTCCCCTCTTGTCGGGTAAAGACCTCAACGCTTACGTGGGTGCGGGTATCCGTTCCGAGCACGAATGCACGCAACTGGAAGAGGCCCGGGAGAAATTGCGCCTGGGGATGCAGATCATGATCCGGGAGGGGACACAGGCCAAGAATCTTGCCACTCTGCTGCCCCTGGTCAATGCCGCCACCTTACGGCAGTGTTCGCTGGTAACCGACGATCTCCATCCCCACGACATCCTCCGCCACGGTCATCTGGATGCGGTGATGAGCAAGGCCGTCGCCATGGGACTGCCGCCCCTCCGGGCCCTCGCCATGGTCACCGTCAATACCGCCCGGTACTTTTCCCTTCCGGACCGCGGTGCCGTGGCGCCGGGCTATCGCGCCGATTTGGTGCTGCTTTCCTCCCTGGACCCGGTACGGGTGGCCCATGTCTTCAAGGACGGCCGCCAGGTCGTAACCGCAGGCGAATTGACGGTGCCCATCCCGGCCGGTGTTCTGCCGGCGGGGGGGGCGTCCATGCATGTGAAGCCTTATGACGGGAGTGCCTTCGAAATCCCGGCTGTGGGGAGAAAGGCGCTGATAATCGATCTGATTCCGGATCAAATAATGACGCGCAAGGAGCTCCTGGAGCCGGTGATCCGGAACGGACGTATTATCCAGGACCGACAGCGGGACATCCTGAAGCTCGCGGTCATCGAGCGCCACCGGGGGACAGGGAACATTGCCGTGGGACTTGTTCGGGGATTTTCTCTGCAAAAGGGGGCGCTGGCAAGCTCCGTGGCCCACGATTCCCATAACATCATCTGTGTGGGCTGCACGGACGTCGATATGATCGCCGCGGCCCGGGCGGTGGAAGACATGGGGGGAGGGCTGGCAGTCGCCTGCGACGGCCGGATTACCGCCCGGCTCCCCTTGCCCATTGCCGGCCTGATGTCGGATATGTCCCTGATGGAGACCGCCCGGTGTTGGGAAAATGTCCGCTCCCAGGCCCAACAACTGGGATGCCGCCTAAACGAACCGTTTATGCATCTCTCGTTCCTGGCCCTGCCCGTTATTCCCGAGTTGAAGCTTACGGACCGGGGGCTTGTGGATGTCGGCAAGTTCGACTTTGTCCCCCTTTGCAGCGAGTGAAGCGAAGGCTTCCCCCGCCGGAGCCGCCGCGGTTCCCCCCGGCACTCCCGCCGCAATGCCCGATAGCGATGGCGCCCTATTTTTTCCGCAGCTCCACGGCCCAGGAGGAGATCTTCCGGCTTTCCTTGAGGAGGCTGCCCCGACTCCAGTAAAGGTCGTCATCGATGAGCCGCAGGTATTCCGTTCCCTGGAAAACACCATCCGGGGATGAAAACAGCGCGAGAATCGAGTCATCGACGATAATGAACCGGCCCTTCATCCTGCCCAGGGCGGGGTTTTCCGAGATCCAGTCCGTCAGTTCCTGCTTCCTTTCCAGGGGTTCGACCTCATAGCGGTTTCTGAATTCCACCTCGGGGTTGCCTTCCAGATGCATCCGGGAATCGATAATCCACAGATTCCCGGCATGGGTTATCCGGTTTTCCCCTGCCACGGCGTGATAGCGCCCCTGATCGTCGATATAGACCCCTTTGACCACCCAGATGTTTTCATCGAAAAGAAAGGTGTGGTAAATCATAGCTCAACTCTTGCCGGTGAATCTGCATTTCCCGGCCGGGCGGGGAATACCGCCGGATTTCGGTGTTTGTATTGTCTTCGCAGCCGGCGCCGGTAGTCGTGACGGTGGTGGGCAAGGACATGGTCCAGGTAAGCGAGATTGTTCTCTATGCATTTTGTATACAGATCCTCGTCGATGCCCCAGCGACTGCGAAAGTGGTAGCGGGAAAACAGATAGGCGTTGCCCAGTTCTTCCGAGAAGCGCTTCCGGGTCATTTGATAAAACCCCCTGGTCTTGTCCAGGAGGTCCAGTTGACTTGTGAAGGTTGTAATCCCGCCTTCTACGAATTCATGATAAAGATCGAGGAGCTTTTCCAGGTAGCGACGTTCGGCCATCTGTCCCAGCAGGTCCGCGGTCCCGAGAATCTTTCCCAGCAACTCGACGGTCCTGTTGGCAAAGCGGATCTCCGTAACCTTCGTGTTGAGTCCCGTACAGTGAAGGATATCCCGGAAGTCCGCGAGCGAGTTCTGAAAAACCTGGTTGTCTCGATAATATTCATTTAAAAAATCAATACTTCTATCCACATGGACCAGGGTGTATTTGGCGCCGGTTCCCTCGGTGTCCTCCTCCCGCTGGATATAGCCGGTATCATGCATCAGCCCGCTGATGAGCCCCATGTTGAAATCCTTCTCCGTCAGGGAATGTCCGGCCTCGACAGCCCCGTGCATGAGGCGGGCGCCGGCAAGGGTAACGGCGGTGGTATGGGTAAGGTCGTGAAAAGCCAGGTTGGATTCACGATAACGAGGGTATTCGCCCTTGAAGAGCCTCAGGATGTCCTCCCGGGCGCCATCGAAAAGACTGAAGTCGAAGCGGGGGAAAATGAGCCTGGCAATGAACCTGATTTCCGTGAAAACGGCTTGGTGATCGCTGATGTCGACGAGACTGGCCAATTGGTGTGAAGCTTCACTCATCACGATTTTCCCGTTACCGGCTTGGTTGTCATGACAGCGCGGGTTTTCTTTTATCCAGCGAGGCAGGATGCTCAATTTTACCTGCCCGCCCCGTTATCCTGCAGAAAAAAACGATGTCTATCCTATAGCAGGAGGCGAAAAAATTGCAACCGGAGATCTTTGGTATGAAACTACATTGTGGTGATCTCCCTTAACCCGTTTCATCGTTCTCGGGTATTGGACAAACATGTCAATTTCTATGAAACCCCCATGACGGCGTGCCTTCACAAAGCAGGATGAAAATGGCGGGACGCGCTCTGCAGTGTCCGCAGCGGTCCCGTCAATGATAATCCTTTGTAGATCAATAACATATTTGTGAATTTGGAGTGAAAAATTATATAAAGATGAAGCTAAGTATCTTTAATTTCAAGCATCTGCTTTGTTGATCGCGGCTGTGTCCGCCGGTGGATGGGAAAATGGTCAGTGGAGGGCCGTCTTGATAGCCCGGCGATCGGCAAGGCGGACCAAAGCCACGCAGATGAGGGCAGCCAAAGGGAAGAGGGCCAGGTATTGATAAACCGCTTCGAAGGCGAAACCGGCGGCGCGAAGGAGGAGGATCTGTTTGGCCTGGAAAATCAAGCGGGTCCAGGTGTCGGGATCGAAAGCGCCGGCCGCACCTTCCCGGTAGGTGTTCAGGCGGGAGAGGATATCGGTGAGAACGGCGCTTCCCCAGGTAAGATTGCCGCTCAGGGCCTCGAAAAAGGTATCCTTTTTCATGGAGAGGACGGAGGTGGCATAGGAGGTGCCGATGGAGCCGGCCACAAGGCGGGAGACATTCACGAGGGTGGAACCGTTGGCCACGTCGCGCTCCTCGAGGGTGCCCAGCGCCAGGAGGGTCACGGGGGCGAAGGTGCCGCCGATGAAGAACCCCCACAGGATGTAGTCGCAATAGATAACCTCCCTTGGGGTATCCGGGTCGGTATGGAAGATCCAGGAGGCGATGGCGGCGCCTGCCAGGCAGACGGCGGCCACGACCTTGGGGTTGATGCGGTCGGAAAGGATACCGGAAAGGAGGGTGGCCAGGCCGGCGAAAAGGGCGCCGGGAAGGAGGATGAGACCGGATTGAAAGGTCGTATAGCCGTGAACCTGCTGAAGGTAGATGGGGAGAAGAAAGAAAAACCCGTAGGCGGTGATGGAGAAGAGCATCATCGCCCAGATGCTCAGGCGGAAAGGCTGATGCTTCATTATCCTCCGGGGGAAGAGGGGATTGGCGCTCAGGGACATCCAGACGACGGCGGCGATGCCGAAAGCGATAAAGACGATGGTCAGCGTAAGGATAAAGTCGGAGTGGAGCCAGCCGTGTTCCTGGCCCTTGCCCAGCAGGACGATGAGGGCCGAGAGGGCGGTCGCCGCCAGAAGGAAACCCACCAGATCGAAACGGGGTGGTTTTTCCACGGCGCGGGCATTGTCCATCAGCCACCAGATCAGGGCGACGTCGGTGATCCCTACGGGGATATTGATGAAAAATACCCAGCGCCAGTTGAGGTATTCCGTGAGGAGCCCCCCCAGCGTGGGACCCAGCGCCGGCGCGAAAGAGGCGGAGATGCCGTAAACACCCATGGCCAGGCCCCGCTCCTCGGGGGGAAAGGTTTCATACAGGATCAGGAGCCCTACGGGCATCATGATTCCTTCGGCGATACCCTGGAAAAACCGGGCGAAAAGCATCATCTCCAGGGTGGTTGCGAAACCCGCTAAGGCGGACATGGCGACGAAGAGGACGATCCCGAAACAATAAGTGTTCCGGTGGCCGACGACATCCGCCGTCCAACCGACGGCCGTCATGGCGATGGCGGCGCCGAGGAAATAGGTTATGACCACCCACTGGATGCCGTAGATATCCGTTTCCATAGCGGCCATCATCTTGGGCAGAACGATATCGACGATGGTCGTATCCAGCAGGGCGATAAAGACGGCGACCGAGACCAGGACGGCCAGGAGCCACTTGTTTGTCCTGCCCGGCGGTGATTGCGTCATGTTCGGGAATCCTCAGGGGGTATGGGACCGCCCCCGTGTTTTGATTTCTATTTGGCGATGGCGACCTCGCAAGAAAGTCCCGGGACGAGCTCGGGGTGCTTCGGGAGATCGTCGATGGCGATCCGGACGGGTATCCGCTGAACGACCTTTGTGAACTCGCCGGCGGACACGTCCCGGGGGATCAGGGCGAATTCCGCGGCGGAGGCCGGGGTCAACAGCGTCACCCGGCCGGTGAGGGTCCGGTCCGGGAAATTGTCCACCGTGAATTCCGCCTTCTTGCCCGGCGAGATATGCCGCACTTTCGTTTCTTCGAAGCGGGCCTCGATATACCGGGTGTCGGGATTGTAAATGCCCAGAACCGGCCTCCCCGGGGTGGCATAATCTCCCTCCCGGACGAGGATCCGGGCAACGACACCGGCAATCGGGGCCTTGAGCTCACAGCGGGAACGGTGCAGCCGGGCAAGTTTCCGGGCTTCTTCGGCCTTTCCGATCCCGTCGGTGACCTCGCGGTTCGCCGCCTCCGCCCTGGCGATGACGGCTCTTGCCGCCTCGGCCTCTTTCAAACGGGATGCGGCCAGAGTGACCTGGGCCCCGGCGGCGTTGAAATCCGCCTCGGCGGCCCGCCAGGCAGTCGCCACTTCATCGAACTTGGCCTTGCCCACCACCTGTTTCTCATAGAGCTTTTTAAAACGCTGATGCTGAAGCTGCCAGTGATCGAGATTGGCCCGGGCCTTGAGCTGCTGTTTTTCTGCAACGACCAGGGCCGCCCGGGCGGCGGCGATATTCGCCGGCACGGTGAGACGGACCTGCTGCAACTCCGCGCGATAGCTGTCCCGGCGGGATTGCAGGGCGGCATAGTCCGCCTCGGCGAGGCCAACCTGGCGGTCCAGCTGTTCCGGATCGATGCGGAGCAGGATCTGTCCAGCTTGTACGGATTGTCCTTCCTTGACGACAATCTCCAGGATCTTGCCCGGGACCTCCGGGGCGACGTTCGCCATATCGGCCTTGATATAGGCGGCATTGGTCGTGACATGGCCGATCCGCCAATGGAGCCAGCGCCCTCCGAAAATCAAGGCCGCAGCCAGAATCAGGATTAAAAACATGCGGCCGGCGTGCCGCCGTATTTTCTTATTCTCGGACGGGGATGTGATCGTTGTTTCGGTAGCGGTCATGAAAGCCTCATCGGGGATTGTCTTGCGGAAAAACGTTTTCGCCTTTGCCCGTCATAATGCCGTGAAACAGGATATAGAGAAGGTCGTCAACCTCCTGTTCCATCTTTTCGGGTCCATTTTCGAAGATCAGCGGCAACTCCAAACGGTTGAGGATCGTCTGGACATTTCTGGCCAGCTGTTCGGTTTCGATGGGACGGAAGCATCCCTCAACCTGTCCCTGACGGAGAATGGCGGCGATCATGTCCCGCTCGGAGGTCCGGAACGAGGTCTCGTGACGGGCGTAAAGCTGGGCCACCTCCTCCCCCACGTCCCGGGGGACCATAAGCAGTTCCCGCAGGCGTTGGAAATGGGTGAGCTTTGCCATGATCAGGGACCGCAACCGGGCCGGGGGATCCTTGACGGCAGCGACGGCGCTTTCCATGTCGGCGAGGATGAAACCCTCTTCCCGGACGATCAGGGCATGGAATATCTCTTCCTTGCCGCCGGGGAAATGATGATAGACCGCGGTTTTGGTAACCCCGAGGGGATGGACGATGTCCGCGAGGGTCGTCTTGCGGAAGCCGTGGCGGGCGAAGGCTACCCGGGCGGCGTCGAGGATCCGGTTCTGGTCGAGACAGGTGGTCATGAGAGGCATCCTGAACAATTTAATAATTTGTTCATTTGTAAATATAGACTTTCCGACTTGTCTTGTCAAGAAGGAAAACGTAACCGTCCGACAGTCGCTGTGGGGCGGTTGTTTTCCCCGCCGGAAAAGGTAAATATTTTCTTGCCTCGCTGTAATTGTCATGTTAATTGGAAACCGGTGTCAGTTTTTCCCGGCCAGAGTAAAATTACCGCAAAAACAATATCTTCATCAGCAAGGGAGGTGATGTGTTATCGTCTTGGTGACGGGTGATCCAGGTTCATAATCATTTTTTGCTTCGTGGTTAAAGGAGGGAACCTTATGCCAGATGTCTTCAAGGATTATGTGAAAAACAAGAATTCAAGGCCCGGTCCCTTGAAGGGGGTGCGGGTGCTTGAGGTCTGCACGCTTCTGTTCGGTCCTGCCGGACCTTCTTTCATGGCCGCCCTGGGTGCCGAGGTCATCAAGATCGAACTTCCTCCCATGGGCGACGTTACCCGCTCCCTCAACCCCTTCGGCTGGTTCTACAAAGAGCAGGGTCCCATGTTCATGCATATCAACACCTCTAAGTACTACATGGCCCTGGATCTCCATATCGACTGGGCCCAACAGATCTTCAAGGAACTGGCCGCCAAATCCGACGTCATCGAATTCAACCTCCGTCCCGCCGTGACCAACCGCTGGAATATCGGCTACGAGGATATCAGGAAAGTCAATCCCAGCATCATCTATATCGAAAAGAACGGCTTCGGCCAGTGGGGAACCTATGCGGAACAGGACCGCCCCTCCAATGACGGCGCCTCCCAGGCCCTTTCGGGCTATGCCTGGATGTCCAGCTTTCCCGAGCGCCCGCCCTTGAAGCAGAGCATCTGGATATGTGACGTCTTCGGAGCCATGATGGGCGAGGTGGCGGTGCTGGCGGCCCTGCATCACCGGAAAAAAACCGGCAAGGGACAGTATATCGAGATGTCCCAGACGGAGAACATCATGCGCGCCATGGGCTGGGTATGGCCCTATCAGCAGTTGACGGGCAAGGGGGTGGAACCGTCGGGAAACCGGGACCAGTGTATCTGCCCGGCGGATACCTTCCTCTGCAAGGACGACCTGTTTGTCGCCCTGGCGGCGCCGGCACCGGAGGAGTTCCAGGGGTTGTGCCGGGCCATGGGCAGAGAGGAACTGGCGGCCGATCCCCGCTTCCAGGATCACACCGCCCGTCTGGAAACGGAAAACGCCCTGGCGATACTCAAGATCATTGCCGATTGGGCGCGGACCAAAACGGCACAGGAAATCGAGGAACTTGGCAAGGAGTGCGGCTTTGCCGCGACCCGCCTCCATAATTCGCGAGATATGTGTGAAGATCCCCATCGTCGTGCCCGGGGCTTCGTAAAGGAACTGGACGACCCGCTTTACGGGAAATATCTGGATCACGAAATCCCCATCATGATGTCCAAGACGCCCCCGAAGCATCGCTGGACGGTCCGTCCCGTGGGTTTCGACAACGACTTCATCATGACGAAACTCTTGGGACGCAATCAGGCGCAGATCGACGAGCTGTATATGCATGGGGTCCTGGGAAAATGGAAGGACGCGCAGGGACGTCGTCCTCCGTCTGATTGGGATGGCCAGTCAGGCGCAATCTTGAGGAGGTGAGGCGTTATGGCAGAATATAAAAGACCAAAATGGGCGGCTTGGGCCGATCACGTCCGGTCCCTCGACGATCCGGCAAAGAACTTCGAGAAGCCCGAGGCTCTGGATGACTTAGTCGTGTTGGATTTGAGCTCCCGGAGCATGGCCGGCTGCTTCTGTTCATCGCTCCTGGCGGAGCTGGGCGCGGAAACGATCCGCATCGAGCCGCCCGGAGGCGATCTGGTGCGGACCTACTCACCCAACGGCGTCATGCATCGCGGCACGGGACTGGCCTACCTCCAGGAAGGCCGGAACAAATATCACGTCACCCTGGATCTCGACAAGGAAGAGGGCCGTGACATCCTGAAGTGCCTTGTCGGCGCCGCCGACGTCCTCATCGAGACCTATCCCGCCGGGGTCATGGATGCCTGGGGCATCGGCTATGACGAGCTTGCCAGGATCAATCCCCGGCTCATTTATACGGCCATTTCCGGTTACGGGCATTTCGGCCCGGAAAGCTCCCGGAAGCAGTTTGACTACGACAATGTCAGTCAGGCCCGCTCCGGTATCCAGTACGGCACGGGGGAAATTCTCCCCGAGGGCAAGACCTACGACGAAATGCCCTATGCGGTGCCCACCAAGGCCGGACCCTGGATCGCCTGGGCGGCGGCCGGTACCTTCGGCGCTATGGGAATTCTCTCCGCCCTCTATTACCGGGGGACGACGGGGGAAGGACAGGCCATCGACATCGCCACTCCCGAGGCCTACGAGCGTCTCCATGACTACGCCCTCCATTGGTATGCCGACCAGGGCGTGCTCAACGAACGTTTCGGCAACCTCGATACGGCCCTGTGGCTTTACGGTTTCTATCCCACCAGGGACGGCGGCGTCTTCCTCGGGGGCCTACGGCTGGAGATGTGGAAGGCCTTTGTGGACATTATCGGCAAGTACGAAGAGTGGGGCGCCGAGCAGTGGACGACCCTGGCGCCCTTTATGAAAAAGGACTGGCAGCTCAAGTATCAGGCCATGATCAATCCGGAAACGGAGAAATACACCAGTGAAGAGCTGACGATGAAATCCGTAGAATATGCCAAGACCGGCCGCCTGGCGCCCATCACCCCCGTCGTGGCCGAGATCGTTTCCCCGGAAAAGGCCATGCGCGACGAGGTATGGCGGGATCGCGGCGTCTTCACCCCCGTGCAGGATCCCGTCTACGGCTCCGTTGTCTGCGCCCAGGCGCAGTGGAAGGCCACGGAGACGCCGCCCCGGACGAAGTGGGTATGCCGGCCGGTAGGATATGACAACGGCTACGTCTATCTCAAATACCTGGGTTTCGGTCCGGCGAAACTGCGGGAATTGGCGGCGCGGGGGGTCATTTGAGCCGCCTTATGGCGGTGAAACGCCGGGGTTTCCCCGGATATGGCGGCAATCCGACCCGGCGGCCGCGATGGTGAGCAAAATCAAAAAGACGGTAAAGGTTTCCCTTACGGAAGAAAGGTTCGCGCCTTCAGGCGTCGGTGCGGGATGGGAAAATTGGGTCGGTAATTGTGATGTGCCCACGCCGGCAGGTAAGAGGATGCCGCCGTCCTTCGGGAAGCCCGCCGACGGATAAGGCCGTTAAGGGTCGACAGGAAATTTAGGGAGGGCTTCCCCTCCCTAAATTTTTGATAAGTATCTTAGCGCAGGGTTAGGAAAAGTCAGAGTATCAACCCGGTAATTAAAGAAAGGAGCAGCCATGCTGGAGATCAAGGGATCGGTGGCCGTCATTACCGGCGGCGGTGGGGGAATCGGACTGGAGATAGGGAAATACTGGGTGCGTCATGGCGGCCGGGTGGTCATCGCCGACATCGCCCCGGCGTTTTTGGAGCCGGCGGAAGCCCAACTGAAGGAAATGGGCGGCGAGGTGGCGACCGTGGTCTGCGACGTGACGAAGGAGGAGGATAACGCCCGCTTGGCCGATACGGCCATTGCCCGCTTCGGGCAGATAAATCTGGTGGCCCCTTTCGCGGGGATCATCAAGGACGGACTGTTGGTGTCCACGAGCAAGGAAACGGGAAAGGTGAACCGCAAGATGAGCCTCGATCAGTTCAAGGCGGTCATCGACATCAATCTGACGGGGGTGTTTCTCACCGTCCGGGAATGCGCAGAGCGGATGATCAACAACAACTGCCGGGGGTTGATCTGCCTCGTTTCCTCCACCGGCTCCCTGGGGACGGCGGGACAGATAAATTACTCTTCCTCCAAGGCCGCCATGTCGGTCTTTCCCAAGGTCATTACCGCGGAATTCCTCCGTCGCGGTCTGTCCGCGCAAATCCGCTGCGTCGCCGTGGCGCCGGGCTATGTGGGCACGGCCATGGTGCGGCGCATGGATCAGAAGGCCCTGGAAAAGATCCTGGCGGACGTCCCCATCGGCCGTCTGATCGATCCGGAGGAGGTGGCCTCCCTGGTGGGCGAATTGTATCGTAACGAGGCCCTGGCCGGCGATGTCTTTTTCATCCACGGCGGCCTGCGGCTCGGCTCCCGGGGGTAGGGTTTACAGATTCAAAGAGGGTGCCGTCGTTCCAACATACGAGAAAGGAACTGCTGCCGGGTCATCACCGCGCTGCGTGCCTTTGAGTTCCCGGTTGGAGATGAAAATGGAAACGGAAACGGAAAAAAATGAGCTGTCGGTGCTGATTGGAGAAATTTTCAAGAGAGACCAGACGGCCTTACTGACGGCTATTGTCACCTTCTCGCCTTTGGCCGTGATCGTCTGGGATGACAATGATTGTGTCCGGGCTTGGAACCCGGCGGCGGAACGGATTTTTGGCTGGTCGGAACAGGAAATCCTGGGCAAGGCACTGCCGACGATCCCGCGAGAAAAACAAAGAGAGTTCGAGGAGATAAACGCTGCGGTTCGGCAAGGCGAAACGGTAGTTATCAAGAGGACCCAGTGGCTGAACAAGAATGGGGCAGCCGTCGATGTCCATCTGTCCGTGGCCCCCGTTACCGGTGAGTACGGTCGGGTAGAAGGCCGATTCGGCATTCTGGCCGACATCTCCGATCATCTCCGCCGTGAGGAAAAGCTGCAGGAAAGTGAAGAAAAATACCGGGTGATCCTCGAGAACATGGAAGAGGGTTAACACGAAGTGGATTTAAGGGGCAGCTTCACTTTCTTCAACAGATCCTTCGGCCGGATCATGGGTTACCGTGCGGAAGAGTTGCTGGGAATGAATTACCGGGAGTATGCCGCCGACGAAGAGAACCGGAAAAGGATTTTCGCGGCCTATAACCGTGTCTTTCGGACCGGGGCACCCCTGGAAAGCTTTAACTGGGACATCATTCGTAAAGACGGGCAGCGCCGGACCGTGGAGGTTTCTGCTTCCCTGATCAGGGACAAGGATGGACGTCCCGCAGGATTCCGGGGCATAGTCCGAGATGTGACGGAAAGGCGGCAAAACGTGGAGCGGTTGCGAAAGGCCCTGGGAGCGACGATCCAGGCCATTTCTTCACTGGTGGAAACCAGGGATCCCTACACCGCGGGTCACCAGCGCCGGGTGGCCGATCTGGCCCGGTCCATTGCCACG
The DNA here is from genome assembly GCA_035448805.1 of Syntrophales bacterium. GTDB lineage: Bacteria > Desulfobacterota > Syntrophia > Syntrophales > UBA8958 > UBA8958. The sequence continues at coordinate 35,875 of DAOTJR010000008.1, read as the reverse complement.
GAACTGGGATTGTCGGCGGACCGGATCGACGGCCTGCGCATGGCCGCCATTATCCATGATATCGGCAAGATCTCGGTCCCGGCGGAGATCCTGAGTATGCCCCGGCGCCTGACGGAGATCGAATTCAATCTCATCAAGACCCACGCCGAAGCGGGTTATCGGATCCTGAAGGACATAGATTTTCCCTGGCCGATTTGCCGAATCATCCTGGAACATCACGAACGGATGAACGGTTCCGGCTATCCCAACGGCTTGACGGGAGACATGATTCTGATGGAATCCCGGATCCTCGCTGTTGCCGACGTGGTGGAATCCATGGCCTCCCATCGTCCCTATCGCGCCTCTTTGGGTTTGGAGGCGGCATTGGCGGAAATCACCGGACACAAAGGGGAACTGTACGATGCCGAGGTGGTTGATGCTTGTCTCCGCTTGTTCCGGGAGCGGCAGTACCAGTTTAATTTGCCGTGATTTAGGCTCGGAGGGGGATCAGCCGTAAATTATCATGCCGGGGAGGCCCCCGCGCGTGATGAAAAGTCTCCCGGGAAACCGTAAGGGGTATTTTAAGACTAATGTGGATATAAATCTTGTCAAGTATTTGAATATTATCATCTATTGTTGATACGACCGCCGGCGGAGCATGGAGGGGGGGATGAACGGGAGATGAAATAATTGACTTCGCGGGGGCACCGTCTTAAAGTATTGGCGTCGTATTCGAGGATCACCTATGGACATCCTGCTGGTCAATCCCCGCTTCAACGGGCAGGCGGAAATACCGCCCCTCGGATTGCTGTATATCGCCGCCCCTTTGTGCGCTGCAGGCTACACGGTGGAGATCCTGGACCTGGATCTCCCGGCGGACTCCAAAGCCGGTCCGGCGGAACTTGCCGCCGTGATTCAAGACGGCAGACCTCGCATCCTCGGCGTAACGGCACTGTCCAACAGCTTTGCCGCCGCCCGGGAGGTGTGCCGGATTGCCAAAGCGATGGCGCCGGATATGCTCACCGTCTTGGGGGGTATTCACGGGACAATCCTTTATGGGGACATTTTGCAGACTTGCGAAGAAATTGAGATCGTCGTGCGCGGGGAGGGGGATCGTTCCTTCCCGGAACTCTGTCGCGCTTTTCTTTCCGGCGCCCCTCTGAGCGGCATCGCCGGTATCAGTTTCCGCCGGGACGGGAATACTGTGCACAATCCCGACCGCGATCCGGAACCGGATCTGGATGCCTTGCCCATGCCGGTTCACCACCTGGTTGACGGCAGCCGCTATCCCACCCGCAGTATCTCCTCCAGTCGCGGGTGCCCGCACCGTTGCAGTTTCTGTTCGATCCGGTCCCTCTACCGGGGGAAGATCCGGAGACGTTCCGTCGCTTCGCTGACGGCGGAGATAAGTGCCCTCCGGGCGCAGGGGGCGCGACGGATCATGTTCACCGACGACAATTTTACCACAGATGAGCGGCGGGTCCGCGAGTTCTGTGCCGCTGTCGTTGCAGCCGGTCTGCACCGCGGCGGTGAATTTTATATCCAGGGGCGGATCGACGACTTCTGCCGTCGTCCGGTCATGGCCCAGTGGCTGAGCGAGGCCGGGGTCAAGGCCGTATATGTGGGGGCGGAATCGGGATCGGAAGAGATCCTGGCGCGCTACGGCAAGGACATAACACCGGCGGATCTGCGCCGGGGCGTGGCCTGTTGCATCGAGCAGAACCTCATGCCGGTGGTGAGTTTCATCCTCTTTGGTCCCTGGGACACCGTGGACACCATGGTACAGACTCTCCGCCTGGCCAGGGAACTCTTCGAAAACGGGGCGGAGATCGCCTATACGGAAAGCCTCATCCCTTTTCCCGGCACGCCTGTTCAGGAGGAACTGGCAAAGGACGGCAAATGGCGGCAGGCGGCAGGGGCCTATTATTTCGAATCCTATACGGGCATGGATATGGACCGGGTGTTTGAGAAATTTGACCGGGCCCGGATGATGGCGCGGGATATCTATGGTGATGACCCCCTCTTCTCTCTCCGCCGGGTATATCATGAATTCACCCTGCTGGAAGATCTGTTGCAAGGCCGGGAGCCGCCGGCTCATCGGGAGTGGCTTGCCGCCCGTAACCGCGGCTGAAGGTGACTGACTCGCTATTCCCGGGTTGGCGTCAGGCAGTCCGGGTCATCCGGGACCGATTTACAGACAAACGGTCGGTGATGACGGGGCAGCGGCGTTTGAGATGCGGCGTTTGCGATTGCTTTCTGGAGCTCTTTGTTTTAACATCGCTGCCGGGTCTAATTGCGGGAGCATGATGGGCGGATCACCACCGCCGGATTATCAAGCTAAAGGAGGAAAATCTGAGATGAGAAATTACTGCTGCGGGCTGGGGAAAATGGCAACATGCCTTCTTTGCCTTTTTTTGGTTACGGGTTGCGCCGGCATGGACAAGGCCACCACGGGGGCGGCGGCCGGCGCCGGCATCGGCGCCCTGGCCGGTCAGCTTATCGGCCATAACACCGCCGGGACCCTGATCGGCGCCGGAGTGGGCATGGGTGTAGGATACATCATCGGCAACGAGATGGACAAGCAGAAGGCCGCCAAACAGCAGAACGTAGCGGAAGACGAGACGAAACCCCTGGCCGACACAACCTGGCAGATCATCAAGGTAACGCCCAAGCCCAAGCACAAAGATCCCTATACATCCCGGGTATCCCACTTCAAGACCGACGGCACGGTGATTTCCACCCTCATGAAGCCGGACGGGACGGTGGAAACGACGAACGAGCGCTATCGCATTGTCGGCTCCACCCTCATCATCAATCACGACAATTTTATTATCAATGCCCGCTTCCGGATCGACGGCCGGCAGATGGTTATGGATACCGGGGAGTATAGCATGGTCCTTCAGCGCCTCGATTCATAGGGCCGGCGGCGGCTTATTTCCCGGCCGCCGATCTTCCGCCGGTACTCCCTCCGGCCGGTGATCGCAATTCATGATGGTTTCTCGGAGGCGGTTCGACCTTAATGGGCGCTGACAAAAAAGCCCGGAAAGATCAAACTTTCAGCTTTTCAGGGCCGCCACCGCCTTTTGCAGCAGGAATTCCTGAAACCCCTTGTCGTGCTCGATGGAAAAGGACTCCTCGAACCCCCGGTCGGCGTTGTCGAGGAAGAAACGTTTCGTCTGCTCCAGGGCCGGCTGCGGGGCCTCCATGATCCGGGCGGCGGTTTCCAGGGCCCGTTCCCGCAGTTTTTCCCCTGCCGCCAGTTCGTTGGCCAGGCCGATCCGGTAGGCCTCCGCGGCGTCGATGATCCGTCCGGAAAGACAAAGCTCCCGGGCCAGACCGGCGCCGATGAGCCACTTCAGGGGGGTGAAAAGGGTGGGGGCGCCGAACTTGATTTCCGGGTGGCCGAACCGTGCCTCCGGGGTGCAGATGCGGATGTCGCAGAGTTTGACCAGATCGAAGCCGCCGGCGAGGGCCGGTCCGTTCACCGCGGCGATGGTGGGCTTGGGGAAATACCATATCCGGCGGTGATATTCCGACGAGGTCTGGTAGATCTCCTCGAGCAGTGCGGGTTTTCTGAATTCCCCGAGATCGAAGCCGGCGGTGAAGGAGCTGCCCGCTCCGGTGAGGATGACAACCCGAATGGCCGGGTTTTCTTCCCACACCTTCAGGCAGGCGGATATTTCCCGGCGCATGAGAATCGAGATGGCATTGTGCTTTTCAGGGCGGTTCAAGGTCAGAACACCGATGCCCTGCGGAAGCTCCTCCGTCAGAATGGTTGTGAATGACATAACGTTTCCTCCTCCCTAATCATTAAAAATCCGGGAAAAACATCAGAAATAAAAAAAACGCCCCCGCCTCGTTTATGAGGAACAGGGGCGTCTGCTTCCATAAATCGTCTTCACAAATGACGGCCTCCGCGTTGCTGCCGCCCTTACCTCCCTTTGCCGAAAGGCGGGGGTGGCGGCGCGGCGGGGCGAACGGGGTTACTTCAGGCTGCTCAGGATGTCCCGGGCGATAATGACGCGCTGGATCTGGTTGGTGCCCTCGTAAATGGAGGTGATCCGGACATCGCGGTAGTAGCGTTCCACCGGGAATTCCTTCGTGTAGCCGTAGCCGCCCAGGATCTGGATGGCGTTATGACAGGCCCGTTCCGCCGCTTCCGTGGCGAAGTATTTGGCCATCGACGCCTGCCGGGCGAAGAAACGCCCGCACTGCTTCTGGTAGGCGGCGTTCATGAGGAGGAGGCGCGCCGCTTCCAGTTCCGTATAGGACTCGGCGATCATCCACTGGATGGCCTGGAAGTTGGTGATGGACTGATCGAACTGCTTGCGCTCGATGGCATATTTGGCGGCGTACTCGATGGCCGCCAGACCGCAACCCAGACCCAGGGAGCCGATGCCGATGCGCCCGCCGGCCAGTTCCCCCACGGCGGTGCGGAAGCCGTCGTTCGGCTTGCCCATCATGGCGCTTTTGGGAATGCGGCAGTCTTCGAAGATCAGCTCGTTCGTCGCCGAGGCGTGCTGGCCCATCTTGTGCTCCGCCCTGCCGACGGTGAAGCCGGGGATGCCGTTTTCCACGAGGAAGCAACTGATGCCCTTGCCCTTGGGGGCGGTCTTGTCGGTAACGGCCCAGACCACGAACACCCCGGCGTATTCGGCGCTGGTGATGAAGATCTTGTTGCCGTTCAAAACCCATTCATTTCCGTCCAGGACGGCGGAACAGCGCATTCCCGCCGGGTCCGATCCCGCCGTGGTTTCCGTGAGCCCGAAGCCGCCGGCATAATATTCGCCGGAGCAGATCTTGGGGATATAGGCCTTTTTCTGTTCCTCCGAACCGATGGCCTGGATGACCTCGCAGACCATGTTGTTCACCGAACAGGTCACCGCCGTGGAGGCACAGGCCCGGGCGATTTCCGTGATGGCGAGGCTGAAGGCCACGGCACCCGCTTCCGAGCCGCCGTACTCGGCCTTTACGGCGATGCCCATCAGGCCCAGTTCGGCCAGCTTTCGCAGGTTCTTTAGGAAGGTTTCACGATCCCCCTCCTCATCGAGTTTGGCAGCGACGGGTTCCAATTCCGACTTGGCAAAATTCCGCGCCGTATCCTGAATCATCTTTTGGTCTTCGGTTAAATCTAAATTCATCGCATCTTTTCCCCTTCCTGTATGATGTTTATTGACGCCGCATGTTTGAAAAACAGACGGGTAATTGCCAAATTGATTTGTGGTATGAAAACGTCATTTTCATGCTTCGTGGTGCTCCACGGGGCATGTGTCTATTAAGAAAGATAAAAAAGAGGGGAAGCAAGCTTCCCCTCTTTCCGGTCGTTCATCGCTAACCGTTGTCGATAATGGCCTGAATCTCAGGCGTGTAAGCGGTCTTTGCCGGCAGGAAGATCAGTTCGGGATCCACGAATTCGCGGAGGACGAACAGTTCCCGATAGGTCGGACACGGTGTCTCGCCGGTTACCTTCGACACGTTGAGGTCGAAACCGCAGTTTTCCTTTACCTGCTCCACCGTGACGCCGGGGTGGTGGGTTTCCAGGTAGATGATGCCGTCGTCATCGAATCGATAGACGCCCATGTTGGTCACGACGCCGCAGGGCCCGGAATTCGCATACGGCGTTCCCTTCCAGACCTCTTTCTTGGGCTTCCACTCGTTGGTCTTGAAGTCCCAGCACCACCAGCCCGGGGTGGTGGTATAGTCGTTTCTCTCGAGGAAGCGACGTTTTTCCTGGAGAATGATATAGGCCACCCGGTGGGCCATGGTGCCGATATCGGAGTTGCCGCCGGACCCCGTGAAACGATGGGAGGGATTGTAGTAATCGCCGATGGAGGTTACGTTGACGCCGCCGTACTTGTCGATGGCCGCACCGCCCAGGAAGCCCAGGGTAACGAAGCCCTGCTGGAGGTAGTACCCGAAGGTATCCACGAGACCGCCCAAAACCGAGCTCATGTTGGCCGCCCGCTGGTCGCAGACGGACATGGGTACGTGCATCGTCTTGCCGTCGCAGATGCCGGATTCATAGATCAGGGTGGCATGCGGGGCGGTGGTGAAGTTGGCCGTCATGATGCCCACCATGGGCAGACCGGTGCCGGCGAAAACGATGTCGTCGTCATGCACTTCGTGGGCAATGGCAATGGCCATAAGTTCCGGCAGAATGAATTCCCCCGGTTTTGCCGGTGTGTTGGGAATCTTGTCGATAAGTTCCATCAATTCTTCCATTGATTTTGCCATATTGTTTTCCCCCCTTTCTCTTAGTAACCGCTCATGGCCACGGACAACGGCATCTTCATCCGGGGTGCGGGTTTCTTGCCTCTCAGCATGCGGGTGCTGTAACCGGTGCTCTCCGCCTTCAGATCGAGAAGCTTTTTGGCCCCTAACTTGACGATGAAGTCTTCCCAGCTTGCCGGTCCGAATACCCATTCATCGAGCCACTTCTTCAGATCGTCGGTGTTCCGGGAAGCGGCATCCATGCCTCTCATGAAGGGGGCATCATAGTCGTAGTAGTAAGGCACCGAGCTGGGGAAGGCGCCCCAGGGGCATTCCACGATGGCGTCCACGGTGAAGTAGGGGATCTGGTTGGCTTCCGGATACTTTCTCATTTCCGATTCCGGAACTATTTCCTCGGCGATGATGACGACCTTTTCGCAGGCGAAGGAGATTTCCTTGTCGATGGTGCCGACGCCGCGCCACCGGGCCGTACCTTTGTCACCGGCCTGGGCCACATGGATGACGGCCAGATCGGGTCTCGCCGCGGGCAGGAGGATCGTGTCCCCATCGCCCCAGAAGGGCTCTTCCATCTGGATGAACTTCTTCTTGGCGATCTTGGGGTTTTTGCCGTCTCGCAATCCGGCCTTTCCCAGGGCATCGTATTTTTCATTTAAAAGGTCAGATCCCAGCGGTGCACTGTAGGGAATGAACGGAGCACCGATGGCGCCGGCGAGAAATCTCATGGCCATGGCGCCATGGGAGTAATCCTCGAGAATCATTTTGCCTTCTTTGTAATTCCGGTTGAGATTGACGTCGAGTTTGCCGGCCATCTCGCCCCAGCCCATCCAGTCCGTCTCGTAGATTTTGATGGCGTTGACGGCGTTCAGAAGCCAGGTGCAGCAACTGCCGTGCCTGTCTATAACATGAAGATCCTTGACCCCCTGCCTTGCCATTTCCCAGGCGAAGGCCACAGGATTTCGATTGAACCCTGTAAAGCCACTGAAGGCGACCTGAATTCCATTATTCGCATACTTCTTGACCGCTTCCGAAAGGGTCAAGATTTCAGCGGTCTTGGATTTCCCACGAATTCTTGCCATAACTACCTCCTTTTGTTATTGATTAACCCCTTACAAATAAAAAAAATAATAAGATAAAAAACCCCCTTTCTGTTTCACCTCCTTTCGTAAAGAATCAAAAACCCCCTTTTGGACGATCCTTGTCTTGCGGTGTCACTTAAAAAACTAATACTTTCAAATATGTGTGGAAGATACGAAGACTGGCTGCAAAACTCCACCAGCTCTATATTCTATATTGAATCCTGACTTAAGTGTCAAGAAGAAATACGAAAATATTTACTGAGGACGGTTAGAGGCGTCCTCCCATTTCGGCGGCCAGTTTTTGGAGAAATTCTTTGGGGATGGCGTCTCTTATTTCGGAGAGGTCCTTTTCTATCACTTCGCAGTAGGCATGGGTGAATCCTTCATAAAGGGAGATGAGATAGGTCAGACCGCCGTCGGGATTTCCCATGCGGATCTCCTCTTCCATGGTCAGGCGGATAAATTCATCCTCATGGAGGGCGAGGGAAGAGTCTTTAAGGATTTGAAGGTACTGGAAAGGTTTGGCCGGGTCCCGGTCCCGGAGATGGCTCAGTTGGAAGAAGACGAGATAACAGTATTTTGCCCGTTCCATGATTTCCGCTTCGGACAGCATACCCGTACCCCCTCAAAGGAACTTGTACAGGCGCTCGCCGAGCCGGGCAGGATCGAAGCCATAGACCTCCATGCCGGGGACGATCACCCGGGCGGTGGGCACCCCGATTTCCCGCCGCGTCAAATCGACGACGATGAGCCGGGGGAGGCCGTTCTCCTGAAGACGTTCCCCTACCCGACGGATATCGGTCAGGATGTCATCGCTGTAACCGGCGGCAAGATCCTGCAGGTCCTGGGCCGGCTCATCGTCCGGGAAGACGTCGCCCCCGAAGGCCTCCATCAGGTAAAGGGGCCGGCTTTCCAGGAGATTGCCGACGCCGTGTTTCTGCAGGAGCAGCCCCCGCGTGGTGGCCACCTCCATCATGGCCCGGGCGGCCGCCACCTTCGGGTCCAGGTGGGCGCCGAAACCTTCCATCGGCATGAGCTTTTCGATCGCCAGATCGTGGGCCTTGGCGGCAATGACGGGAATTTCGAGATCGAGGGTAAAATTCTGCAGGACTATATCTATCTCGGCCGCCGCCAGCTTCCCGGCGATATGGAGCAAAAAGTCATTTTCCGGAAGGTCGGCGATGAAAAGCGAGGGCGTCTCCAGGCGGCCGAATTTGATGATGCTCCAGGCGTCCCGTTCGATTACCTCCATCAGACCGTGAAATACCGCCTCTTCCATGGTGTTGCCCGCAGCCACCCCGTTGGTGTGGGTGGCCAGGAGTTCCGGTTCGTCCAGGTGAAAGGGGTGATAGACACAGCAGGCCGGCACGAGGATGACTTCGCCGGCGGCGAGGTCGTACCCTTCCACCCAGTGATAGGGCGTATCCTCGTGGAAATCGTTGAACCGGGGCAGAATGAGCGTTTCCGGGTGAAGAATCGGGCGGCGGGCGGCCAGCTCACGATAACTGCCCCGCACCAGCCGCGCCCGGTCTTCCTCCCGGAACTCCGAGGAATAGCGTTCGATGGACTCCATCGTCAGGGATACCTGGGCCTGGATCTTCGTGAGACCCTTGCCGGTGTGAAAGGTATGCGAGCCGTCCGGGCGGATGCGCCGGCAGGTGAAGACGGGCAGGCCGATCCGGTCCTCCTCGGTGGCGTCCCGGAAATCCTCCATACCCAGGGTGTTTTTCATGGCGGCGATGAATTGCAGGGTATCTTCCGGCACCCGGGAGCGATGGGTGTCCAGGATATATTTCTTGGGGCAGGGGTGAAGTTTCAGGTGCGGATCCGGCATTTCGGTATCACTTCTCCTCAAAGGCGTCTTTTCGGCGTATATTCGACCATCATCGTTATGTCAACCGGGAAAGACGAACACCGTACCTATTGTTTCCGGTTCGCCCAGGAGTCGATACGCGCGGCTTCCGCGTTCCATCCCGGGGAATTCCGTATTTCCATATAGACGGTAAAAAGTCGCTCCATGATCGCGACGGCCCGCTCCATCAGAAAAATACGCTCCAGGAGCAGCCCTTCCCCTTCCGTCGCCTCGTTTTCCCCGGAATCGTCAGCCGCCGCGGGCAGTTTCAGCGCTTGAAACTGAAACAGATCGGCCTTGAACGTGAACTCCCACTCGGCGGCGTCTATTTCCAAAGCCAGACGGGCCTCACGGATCTTTTTCCCCTGCCGGAGCGCTTCCCTGCCTTCCCGGAGGGAGGCGTGCGGACCCTGGCAGACCACCGTTTCCGCGTAGTCTCCCCGTCCCGATTCCAGGACGAGACGGCGGACAAAGAACAGGCCGATCTCCTCACCCCCGCCCAGGTCGATCCGTCCGTTCCGTTCCTCGCTCTTGAACCACAGCCAGGTCAGAAACTCCCGGCCGGGTTCTTTGGTCAGGTATTCCGGCGGTTCCCTGTTTTCCTTGCCCACGGCCGCCAGGGCTTCCAGCCAGGGAACGTGGAGGGTCGGATTCAGGGAGAATGTTTCCCGGAAGCGATCCTGGAATTCCTGGAGGATCTTTTCGCCGAGAGAAGAAAAATAGATCTTCCCCTGGGCCAGGGACCAGCAGACGTCGAACAGGGATGGCACCGGGAGGGTCTGCTGTAAAATTTCCCGGTAAACCGCCGCCCGGAGGGCCTCTTTCTCTTCCCGGTGCAGTTTTTTTACCCCCCGCTCGGCCAGCAGGTTCCGTTCCGCCTCCCGCACCCGCAGGCGCAGCAGCGCCCCCGGAACGGTCTTCCGGTCGATGCGCAGGGAAAAGACCCGGTAGTCGCCCACGGTATGACCGGCAGCGGCGAATTCGGTATCGAGAGCATCCTGGAGGCCTGTCCAGCCCGCCGACTTCTCATCGTTTTCCGGGAAGAAGTCCCGAAAGGCCCCGGCCTTTATCCGGGCGTCGAAACGGGAGGCGAAATCGCCGGGAAGGGGATCGGAGACAACGAATTTCGAGAAGGTCAACGCCCCTTTTTTCAGACTCATGGGCCATATCCTTTCAAAACGCTTTGAAATGCAGTCGTCTTATATACAACCGCCGGGACATTTGCAACCCGGCATTTGGGATTTCCTGCCTTTGCCCCGCCGGCAGATTCCCCAGGTTCCGGACCGATCCCAGCCCGGAGATTCTTTCGGGTCGTGAACGTCGCCGTAACGCCGGTCAACAGCCGATCCCGGGTAAAGAAAACGGGTTCACGATTTTGTTGTGGATATTCGCCGGCAACTGTATTAATCATCGCCGGGAGCGACACCCCGCCCCGTCGCCGGGACGGGGCTGACGACAGAGCTTAAAATCCGGTGACTTATGCATGAAGACAAGAGGATAACCCGTCGCCGGACAACGCATGCCGGGAACGGGGGACCAAGGGAGGAGAAATCATGAGTATCGGGGGGGTGACAGCGGGAGCGGGCGCCGGCGTGGATGCCGGCGTCTTTCAGGCCGTATTCCATGCCGCTCCTGTGCCCATGGCCATAACACGCCTGCGGGACGGCGTGCTCATGGATGTGAACCGGGCGTGGCTGGAGGCGACGGGACTTGCCAGGGAGGAAAGCCTCGGCCGTACCACCGGAGAACTCAATATCTTCTTGAACCGGAGCGACCGGGAGCGCCTGTTCCGGGAGCTGACGGAAAAAGGCAAGGTGGACGGTTTCGAGTTTGAAATGCGCCACCGGTCGGGAAGCACCGCCGTGATGTTCCTGACTTTGAAGTCTTATATGTGGGGTGGAGAGACGTATGTTTTCGGTATCTGTCAAGATATCTCCGCGCAGAAGCTGGCGGAAGAGTCGCTTCGTAATCGGGAATCATACCTTTCGTCGATCATCGAAAACCAACCGGGGCTTGTCTGGTTGAAGGACAGACAGGGCAAGTACCTCGCGGTAAACGAGATATATGCCCAAGCCTGCGGGGTGGGGGCCGCCAAGGATCTGGTAGGCAGAACGGACGCGGCGATCTGGCCGGCGGAACTGGCGGAAAAATACCGCCGTGACGATCTGCGGGTCATGGAGACGGGGAAACCCTTGATCGTGGAGGAACAGGTCCTGATCCGGGGAGAAATGACCTGGGTCGAAACCTTCAAGACGCCGGTGTACGACGGGCAAGGAAATGTAATCGGCACCACCGGTTATGCCCGGGACGTCACCGAACGGAAAAAGGTAGAGAAGGAGCTGGAAAGATATCGGGAAAGCCTGGAGCAGGCGGTCGAGGAAAGAACCAGGGAACTGGAATACCGGACGAAAACCCTCGAGGAGATGAACATCGCCTTGAAGGTGCTGCTGGATCGCCGGGCGGAGGAGAAATCAGAAATGGAAGACCGGTTTGTCATGAACATCCGGAACCTGGTCATGCCTTTTACAGAAAAGCTTAAAGAGACGCATCTGGACGAACGTCAGCTTGCCTATCTCCAACTCATAGAAAACAATCTTGCGGAAGTTACCTCCACCATGATCAAGAAGATGCACCAGTTCAAATTAACCCCTACGGAGCTGGAAGTCGCCTCCCTGATAAAGAACGGCAAAACCACCAAGAAAATCGCCGATATCATGGGGATCGCCCCCAGTTCCGTCAATACCCACCGCCACAGCATTCGTAAGAAAATGGGTATCAACAAAAAAAACGTTAATCTTTGCTCGTCTCTTCGCGCCCTGGATTAGTCAGAGAATAACACCACGGTTTCCTTTGAGAAATTTTCACTCGCAAATACGTGCATATGTTATTGAGCTACAACGGTTTATCATTAACGGAACCGCTGCGGACACTGCGGAGCGCGTCCCGCAATTTTCATCCTGTCTTGTGATGGCGTGCCGTCATGGGGGGGCATTGTGCGCAGGTATCACCCCCGTCATGAAAATCAAAGGGAACATGTCGGCAAGTACCCGATAATTTGCATGTTCCGATATGAACAAGCCGGGCATGGGAGGGGGTAGTAAGGAGATAATATCCACATTAATTAAGCGATTATTCAATATTGTCTTTCCCGGCACTAAGCGGGTAAATATCCCTGACATCGCCCGGGGAAGACCGGCGGGAGAGATTGGACCGGACAAAACCGACAATAAACCCCGAAAGGAGGAAAAGAAAAATGGATCCGAAAAAATTCGCCAAGCAGATGTTTGATTTCAACAAGAACGCTTTTGACAAGTCTTTCGCGGCCATGGTGGTGATGCAGGATCAGGCGGAAAAGATGTTCGGCCTGTGGCTGAACCAGAACAAGTGGTTTCCCGAGGAGGGAAAGAAGGCCCTGGCGCAATGGACGGAAACCTACAAGAAGGGGCGGGAGGAATTCAAGAGCAAGGTGGAGGAAGGATATAAGCAAATGGAACAATACTTTGCCGGACCGGAGAAGTGACGACGCCGTAAAAGACCCCTTGGCGGTGTGGCGCTTACTTATTCTTCACGGCGCCGGACGTAAAGGGATGTTCCGTTCGCCGGCAAACAAATCCCGCCGCGGATAATTCCGAACCGTTAACGGACCGGATTTACATAACATGGACCGTTCGGTAACGAGACATCCGGCATACGCGGGTGCCGCCCCGGCGGGAAAATTTATATGAAAACGCCGGCAGGCGACCGGTTATTTTCGTCTTTCCTGGAGATCGTCGTTCAATGAGTCATAACCCGCCGCGAAGGCCTGGAGATTGAGCTGCCGTTGGGCGGCCGGCAGCCTCCGGGTGATGGCGTCATGGAAATCCTCACGGCGGCAGGGAAGAACGCCCAGACGGCCGAGCGCGCCCAGCATGATGATGTTCACCAGGATCGGATTCCCCAGGGCCACGGCCCGGGCGGTAGCGTCAAAGAGGTATGCCCGGGGCAGGATCTCCTTTACGGCGGCCGCCATTTCCGACACGGGCGGATAGGTGAGATCGCCCTTGATGACCCCCACCGGGAAAATCGGGTGGGTGTTGGTCAGCAACACGGTGGCGGGATTCCCGTAATCCGCCAGGACCCGGACGGCTTCCACCGGTTCCAGGGAACATATGACGTCGGCCTGTCCCCGGGGAATCTGGGGGCTGGCCGCGGTACGGCGGGAGATGCGCACATGGCTCATGACGGATCCCCCCCGCTGGGAGGCCCCGAAGGTCTCCCCGATCGTGACCAGAAATCCCTTGCGGGCCAGCATTTCACCCAGCAGACGGGCGGCCAGGACGTTTCCCTGACCACCGACACCGGTGACGATGATGTTGTAAGGATCTTTGGCGAGCTGGACACCGGTCATGATCAGGAAACCTCCTTTCGGGCGATGGCCCCGGCGGGGCAGATATCGGCGCAAACCCCGCAGCCGGCGCAGATGATTTCATCGATGCGGCTGACCATTTTTTCCCGGTCCCATACCAAACCCGGACAGCCGAAAACCCTGGTGCAGAGGCGATTGCAACCGCATTCCTCCCCGCGGCACCGCGACGGATCCACCGACATCTCGAATTTCTTCCGGCCCCGCCGCTCCGGACTCAGGGCGCAGGCCTGGCGTAGAATCAGCACCTTGGCGCCTTCAGCGTATTCCATGAGGTGATTGAGCTTTTTTCTCGTCTTTTCCAGATCGAAGGGGTCGCTCACCTCTACCTTCGCCCCCATGGCCCGGCACAGCTTTTCCATGTCCAGGGCCGGGACCGGATCGCCCAGGACGTCGGTCGGCGAACCGGGGTGGGGCTGAAAACCCGTCATGGCCGTGCCCCGGTTGTCCAGGAGGATCATGGTGAAGGGGGACCGCTGATGGATGGCGTTGGCCAGGGCCGGCATGGCGGCATGGAAGAAGGTGGAATCGCCGCAAACGGAGAGGACCGGCTGGTCCATGCCGAACTTTCTTAACTTACCGAAACCACTTGCTATCCCGCTTCCCGATCCCATGGCGTGGAGGGTCTTGCAGGTATTGAAACCGGCGGGCATGGTGCCCATGACATAACAGCCGATATCGCCGCAGACGAAGCCGCCGCGGCCGTCCAGTTTCAGGGCGTTGTTGATGGACCAGTAGGACGCCCGGTGGGGACAGCCGGGGCAGAAAGTCATACCCCGGGGCGGGGCATACCGTGCCGCCAGCTCCCGGACCGCCCGGGAGAAGGCGGACGGCGTGCCGGCAGCGGGGGCCTTGCAGATTCGGGAAAGGGCGGCGATCACCACGTCGGGATTAAGTTCCCCCACGGTGGGGATGTGGCCGGATTTCTTGCCGTAAAAGGTTTTGACGCCGATCTCCGCACCGGCCTCGGCGGCGATGACCTTGACGTGGTCTTCCAGGGTCGGTGCCACCTCTTCCACAAACAGGATGCGCGGCGCCGCGGCGAGATATCGGGTCACCAGCCGCCGGGGGAGGGGCCAGGTCGTCGCCAGTTTGAGAATCCCCACCCGTTCTCCCAGCCCCAGCATGCTTACGGCCTCCCGGCTGTAAAGGGAGCAGACGCTGCCGGTAATGATGAGCAGCTCCGGAACCTCCGGGCCCTCGTAGGTGTTGAAGGGACAGGTTTCGAAGATCTCCGCCGCCTTCCGTAATTTATCCTGCTGGGGGCCGTGCTGTACTTCCGGGGCCCCGACGATCATGGCGATCATCGGTCCCGTATCCGGGTCGAGGAGGGGACCATCATAAGCAAAGGCCGCCGCGGCCGCCGGCGCCGGCAGGGGGCCGAAACGGACGTTACCGCTGGCATGGGAAAGCCGGGTGACACTCCGGATCATGACGATGTTCCGGATCTTTTCTGATAGGTCGAAGGCCCAGGGGATGATGTCCTTCGCCTCCTGAAAATCCCCCGGTTCCAGGAGGGGGAACTCGAGCAGACGGGCGAAAAGTCGGGATTCCCCTTCGTTCACGCTGGAGAGGGCGCCGGGATCGTCGCAGGAAACCAGCAGCATCCCCCCCCGGGTGCCGGAACTGGCCAGGTGGAGGAGAAAGTCGGAGGCCACATTGACGCCGTTCTGTTTCATGATGCACATGGAGCGCAGACGGGCGAAGGATGCCGCCGCCGCCACCTCCACGGCGACCTTTTCATTGGTGGACCACTCCACATAGATATTGCGCTCCCGGGCCACCTTCGACAGACACTCGATGATCTCCGAAGAGGGGGTGCCGGGATAGCCGGCGGCGACGTTGACGCCGGCCTCCAGGGCGCCCCGGACGATGGCTTCGTTGCCCATGAGGAGATGCTGGATGTTTTTTCCCTCATCGATCAGATATGACATGACGCCTCCTTAGTCGTTTTAAAAAACCTTCCTCATTTCCCGCTCTTCCCGGGAGGAGCGGAATCAGGAGCGGGTTTGCCCGTCGTCAGGATATGGTGCCGCACCTCGTCGTTAAGGCGCAGACAGGCCGCGCCCTCCTCACCGTTGAGGCGGCCCGTTTCGAGGCAGCGGCGGACGCCCCGTTCCTTCTTGTTGGCCGCCGCCCAAGAGAGATGGGCCAGATTCTCCGCCGGCATGTCCTCCAGCACAAGATAACCCGCTTGCTCCGCTTGGCGGACCATATCCTCACCCCGTGCCGTGCGGATGATGAGGGTATTGCGGTCCGGACGGCCCTCGAGAACCCCCACGGAAACATCGCTAAATTCGGCTGTCATGTCGATACAGTGCCCGCAGCCGGCAGGAACCAGCGGCCGGATCTCATCCAGGGGGAACGCCTGTTTTCCCGTTGACAGATAAACCTCCAGCAGAGCTGCCGGGGGCGGTGGAATATCCACCTTGACGATGTCCCGCAGCGGTACCCTGGCCGCCAGGAAGGCCTCGAACCGGCGGAAGTCGAGGGCCCAGGTGCAGAACAGACCGATCACCAGCCCCACCGGATCTTGGAAGGACGCCTCTTTAAGGGGATTCATCCGCATCTGGGCCACGGCGGTGGCCTGGCAGGGGGTGGCCACGATTCCCAGCTCCGTGTGTCCGGCCGCCACGGCACGGTTCAGGGCGGCAAGGGTGGGGGCGGCGGCGTATTTGGAAAGGCTGTTGCCGAAGACCGCCGCCGGTCCGGTGACCAGGCGGGGGACGGGGAGGAGACCTTTCCGTCCCGTGAGGACGGCGCCCCGGATGCGTTTGGTCCGGAGGGCATAATAGGCCAGGGCGGAAACGGTTCCTCCTGCCTGAAAGGACTGTTGCTTCACTTTGGCGCCGGCCCGGGCGATATGGATGCTCCGATAACTGCCCAGGGGTTCACCGTCGTAGGGCGCGTTGAAGAGAAAGCGGGAAAGGGTGTCCGGATTCACCTCCACCTTGGGGCAGTAAGCATAGCAGCGTCCCTCCTCCCTGGTGCAGGGGAAGAGGTACGCCGTCTTTCCCCGGTAGGATCGAAAATAGGGACAAAGATCGATGCAGGCGCCGCAGCCGATGCACATTCCCGTCCGGATAACTTCTTCGTACAGTTTGTTCGCTCCGTATCGTTTCATGACCGGATCCTTTCTCGCCGTTCGTAAGGGTTTCTGCCGACCGGTTTCGTTAAGTTGGGGCAGCATAGCACAGAAAACTTCTATAAATGAAGCGGTATCTGACGAAAAATCATTGTTGCCGATAAGGTGTGCGGCGCTGACGGGGTATGACTCAGGCGATGAAGAGATCCTTCGTGGCGAAGAGGGGGTCGGTGGTCAGATTGATCCCCAGGCGCCGGAACCCCGCCTCGTCTCCCGGGGTGGGGATATGGGTCATGTGGGCCTCGCAGTTCTTCAATTCCTCGAGTTTTTCCAGCGCCAGGGCCGCGGCGGGATTGGTGGCGGCACTGATGCTCATGGCGATCAGCGCCTCCTCGAGATCGAGGCTGACGGATTTTTCCTTGAGAATTTCCGTCTTGAGCTTCGCTACCGAATCGGTGATTTGGGGAGGCAGGAGCTTGATCTTTTCGGGGACCCCCGCGAGGTGTTTGATGGCATGAATGACGACGCTCGAGGCGGCATGGAGGAGGGGTGAGTTGCTTCCCGTGATGATCGTGCCGTCTTTGAGCTCCACGGCGGCGCCGCAGAAGATGCCTGCATCGCCCTTTTCCCGTTCCTGGGCCTGACGGGCGGCCTGACGGGCCACGGCCACGATGGGCCGCCGCTCCTCGGGGATCAGCCGGAAATCTTTCATGAACAATTCCACCCGCTGGACCGTCTCCCGGTCCGCAAAGCCCATGACGTATTCGCAACGATAACGGAAATAGCGGCGGATGATCTCCATCTTGGCGGCTTCCTGGGTGATCCCGTCGTTGGTTATGGCGAAGCCGGCGCGGTTTACCCCCATATCGGTGGGGGAACGGTAAAAGGAAGCCTCGCCGGTGATCTTTTCCAGGATGCGCCTGAGGACCGGGAAAACCTCCACATCGCGGTTGTAATTGACGGCCGTCTCGCCGTAGGCTTCGAGGTGAAAGGGGTCGATGAGGTTGAAGTCCCGGATGTCGGCCGTCGCCGCCTCGTAGGCCACGTTCACGGGATGTTTCAGGGGCAGGTTCCAGATGGGGAAGGTCTCGAACTTCGCGTATCCCGATTTCAGACCCTGTAAATAATCATGGTAGAGCTGGGAAAGGCAGGTGGCCATCTTGCCGCTTCCCGGACCCGGCCCGGTGACGATGACCAGGGGCTTGTCCGTCTCGATGCGGTCGTTGGCGCCGTACCCTTCGTCGCTGACGATGATCTCCACGTCCGTGGGATACCCTCTGGTGAAGCGGTGGGTGAAGACGGGAATGCCCCGCCGCTCCAGCTTGTTCTTGAACTGGAGGGCCGCCGGCTGGCCGTCGAAACGGGTGATGACCACCCCCAGGACGGGGATCTCCCAACTCCGCAGATCGTCGATGAGCTTCAGGGCGTCGGCGTCGTAGGTGATGCCGAAGTCGGCGCGGATCTTTTTTCTCTCGATATCCCCGGCGTAGATGCACAGCAGCACATCGGCCTTATCCTTGAGCTCCCGGAGGAGCCGCATTTTTACATTGGGGTCGTACCCGGGGAGGACCCGGGCGGCGTGGTAGTCGTAGAGGAGTTTGCCGCCGAATTCGAGGTAGAGCTTATTGTGGAAGCGCTCCACCCGCTGGAGGATCTCCGCGGTCTGTTCCCGGATGTATTTTTCATTGTCGAATCCCGGTGCCGTGATCATCGCCCGTCCCCTTTCCGGGATGCCATGCCCGGGAGCATCCCTGTCTTCCCCCCGGGGGGTATTCCCGGTGAAACCGGCGCCTTGCGTATCCTCTTTTCCGGGAATTGTAAAGCAAATAGTGCAAAAATGAATAGAAACAGGACAAATATGTTCCAGGGGCAAGGCGGGTGAATCCTGAGAAAGACGTTCCGGCGGGTGTGTTGCCGTGACGACGGAGGAAGCGCTTTCATCGCATATGGACTTACTGTTAACCCGTCCCGATCGCGGCTTCCGTTTCCCTGCTCAGGGCGGCGAGGGCGGGCGATATGGATACCGGATACGGCGGGGTTGCGGCCAGTTGCCGAAAACGGCAGGGCAGGGCGCGGAGCTGTTCCTGCCCGTAAGCCGCAATGGCGTTCAGATCCCCCCGGGGGACGATCCGCCGCCCGGCGGCCATGACCTGGATCATCAGGGGAGTCCCCGTTGCCCTGTCCGTTGTGACGGTGAGCACATCCCCCGCCATGACCCCCCCTTCCAGCTGGCGGTAAACCTGTTTGGCCCCGGGCAGGGTCATCTTCCCCGGGGATTTCTTGAGCCGCGCCCTGCCGGCATACTCCATCAGTTTGTAGGCACATTCCAGATAGGGCACGTCAGCGGAGGTGTCGAGCTTCGTGCCCACCCCGAAACCGTCGATGGGCGCCCCCCGGTCGAGCAGGTCCCGAATGGTGAACTCGTCCATGTTGCCGCTGACGAAGATCCGTATCCCCGGGAAGCCGCCCCGGTCGAGGATCGTGCGGACCTGCCGGGACAGCTCAGGGATGTCGCCGCTGTCCAGACGGACGGCGTTGACCTTGATCCCTTCCCGGGAGAGGATCTCGGCCGCCGCTAACGCCCTGCGGGCCCCGGCGAGGGTGTCGTAGGTGTCGATGAGGAGGGTGGTGTTGCCGGGGTTGCTGCGGCAGAAAGCGACGAAGGCGGCCAGTTCGCTGTCATGGGCCTGGATGAAGGAGTGCGCCATGGTCCCGTAAACGGGGATGCCCAGAAGCGGCTCGGCGATGACGGTGGAGGTGCCTCTGAAACCGGCGAGGTAGGAGGCCCGGGCGGCCAGGAGACCCGCTTCGGCGCCGTGGGCCCGACGGAGACCGAAATCCACGAGTACGGCGCGCCCGTCGGCGGCGAGGACACATCGGGACGCCTTGCCGGCGATGAGAATTTCATACTGGAGGATGTTGATCAGCCGCGTTTCGACGAGCTGTGCCATAGGTAGGGGAGCGACGATCCGGACCACCGGTTCGCCGGCAAAGAAGACCGTCCCCTCCGGCAGGGAGTAAACATCACCGGCAAAGCGGAAACCCTGCAAATAATCGCGCAGGTTTTGGGAAAAGCGGCCCGTTTTCTCCAGATACGCGATCTCTCCGTCATGAAATTTCAGCTCCTCCAGATAGGTCAGCAGGGTTTCCAGCCCGGCGGCGACCAGGAAGCCTCTTTCCGGCGGCAGGGTACGGACGAAAAATTCGAATACCGCCGTGCCGTTCATGCCCTGGTCCAGATAACCCTGGAGCATGGTCAATTGGTAAAGGTCGGTCAGGAGGGGGCTGGTGAGCGGATCGAGTTTCATGGGCCGACAGACTCACAAGTAAATGGATTTCGGAACCGGCGCTGCCGGAGGCGCTTCCGGTTTCCCGCCTCGTCTTTTAGGTTGCCGGTCATGTTTCATCCCGAAAAGGGAAATTCCCGGTTGAAGACGTGATGGTTAAATGATAAAAAAAATCCGTATGAAAGACAAGGAGAACTTTCGGAGCAAAAAGGTCGAGTTTCTGGCGGCGGGGCGGCGCCTGGCGGGCGTGGTCCTCATGCCCGGACATGCCGGCGGACCGTGGGGCCCGGCGCCGGGGACTGACCGCCGGACCGCCGCCGGCGGCGTTGCCCGCAGCGGCTCCCCCCGTGTTCGGGATGACGACGGCGGCGGGGAATCCCCCGGGGGTGAAAAGAGCGTCCTACGGGAAGAAGGGGCCGCGACCGGGAGGGCACGGGATTTTCCGTGGCTGGTCTTTCTCCACGAGGGTCTAGGCAGCATCGGTCAATGGCGTGATTTTCCGGTGACGCTCTGCGAAAAAACGGGTCTGCCGGGCCTCGTTTACGACCGCTGGGGTTATGGCGGCGCCGAGGTCTGCCGGGAGCAGGGCAACCGTGACTACCTGCATCGGGAGGCCCTGACATTTCTGCCCCGGGTGCTGGATCATTTCGGGATCGCAAGGGCCGTTTTCATCGGCCACAGCGATGGGGGGACCATCGCCCTGATCTTCGGGGGGGCATATCCGGAGCGGACGGCGGGGATAATTACCGAGGCCGCCCATGTGTTCGTCGAGGACGTTACCCTGGCGGGGATCCGCGACGCCGTCACCGCCTACGCGACTACGGATCTCAAGGCACGACTGGCCCGGTATCACGGCGACAAGACCGATCTGGTCTTTCGCAGATGGTCGGAGACCTGGCTGGGACCTTCCTTTCGCGACTGGAACATCGAGGCGCTGCTGCCCCGGGTGGGATGTCCGGTGCTGGCCATTCAGGGTGAAGACGATCCCTACGGTACCCCGGCCCAGGTGAAGGCGATCGTCGCGCAGACCGCCGGGCCGGCGGAGGGGTTCCTTGTCCCCCGTTGCGGCCATATCCCCCATACGCAGGCCCGGGAGACGGTCTTGGCCGCCATGGCGTCCTTTATCGGGAAAGTAATCTCCCCGGGTGATGTTGACCGTGAGGTGCCCAACACATGCGCGGCGAGAGAGACTTAATGACGAACAGGGAGGACGATGAAATTGAAAATCGCGGTATTGAGCGGCAGCCCCAAGGGGGAGGACAGTGTTACCCTCCAGTACGTTCGCTATCTCCAGAAGGTCCATCCGGAACACGAGTTCCAGGTTTTTCACGCGGCCCAGCAGATCCGGAAGCTGGAGCGCGACCCGGGGGCATTTGCGGCGATCATGGAAAGCGTCGCCGCCTCCCAGGCGGTTATCTGGTCGTTTCCCCTTTACTATTGTCTGGTGTGTTCCCAGTACAAGCGTTTCATCGAGCTGATCTTCGCCCGGGGCCGGGAAGACGCCTTCCGGGACAAGTACGCCCTTTCCCTTTCCACTTCCGTGCACTTCTTCGATCATACGGCTCACAATTACATCCAGGGGATCTGTGACGATCTCCGGATGAAGTATTTCGGCCGCTATTCCGCGGAGATGTACGACCTGGTCCGGAGCAGGGAGCGGGCCCGTTTCCTGGTCTGCGGGGACAATTTCCTGCAGACGGCGGCGTCCGGGGCCCCTGCGGCGACGCAATTCCCGCCCCTGCGGTCAGGGGATTTCATTTACCGGCCCGCGGCGCCGTACCCCGACCTGACCTCGGGGGGGAAGAAGATGCTGATTCTGGTCGATGAAATACAAAGCGAATCAAATCTTTGGCAAATGGTGCAGACCTTTGCCGGCAACTTTGCCCACCCGGTGGAGACGGTCGCCCTCACAGGCGTCGATATCAAGGGCGGCTGTCTGGGTTGTTGCCGGTGCGGGCTTGACAATACCTGCCGGTATCAGGGCAAGGACGGGTACATAGATTTTTACAACGAAAAGGTGAAGGGCGCGGATATTATCGTCTTCGCCGGGGAGATCCGGGACCGTTACCTTTCGTCGCGATGGAAGCAGTTTTTTGACCGTTCCTTCTTCAACACCCACACCCCGACCCTCACGGGCAAGCAAATCGCCTTTTTGATCTCCGGACCACTGGGGCAGTTGCTCAACCTCACGGAGATCCTGTCGGCCTATGCCCAGTTCCAGCAGGCCAACCTGGCCGGGATCGTCACCGACGAGGGGGGCGATTCAGCACACCTGGATGCCCTGCTCCGGGAACTGGCCCGGCGGACCGTCCGCCTGGCAGGGCAGGGCTATACCCAGCCGCCGGACTATCTGGGTGTCGGCGGCATGAAGATCTTCCGGGACGAGGTCTGGGGGGGGCTGCGGTTTGTCTTCCAGGCGGATCATCGCTATTACAAGAAGCACGGCTACTATGATTTCCCCCAGAAGGATTTCAAGACCCGGCGCTTGAATTTCCTGATGGTCTTTATGACGAAGATCCCCGCCTTCCGGAGAAAATTTCTCAAGGTGCTGGAAAAGGAGATGGTCAAGCCGCTGAAACGGGTTGTGGCGGAAAAGTGAACGGGGGCCGGGCGGCAAGCATTCGCTTCGCGGGTCGGTAACGCCATGGGGGCGGCATTAAAAACATTCATGCCCCGTGGCGCACCACGGAGCGGGAAAATTGCGTTTTGGTAGTAAAAGTAGGCAAGTAGCCGATTGCGGTCATGTTGTATTATGCCCGTCCCGGGCTCGGAGGTTTGTCGGCCGGCCGGTTTTCCCGTGCAGACAGGTCATTGAAAGCCCCGCATAAATCTGTTATGGCGGGAACAAAAAATCTCAGGAAGGATGAAAGCCCATGGAACCGATCAAGATTATGCCCTGTCTGGACATGAAGGAGGGCCGCGTCGTCAAGGGGGTGCATTTCGTCGATATCCGCGATGCCGGCGATCCGGTGGAAAACGCCGCCTTTTACGAAAAGGAGGGGGCCGACGAGCTGGCCATGCTGGATATCGCCGCCACCCTGGAAAACCGCAAAACCCGCCTCGCCTGGGTGCAGAGCGTGGCCGCTGTGATCACCATCCCCCTGACGGTGGGCGGGGGCATCAACTCCCTGGAGGATATCGAGCTGGTCCTGGGTGCCGGGGCGAGCAAGGCCTCCATGAACAGCGCCGCCGTCAAGGATCCCGAGCTGGTCCGCGCCGCGGTGCAGCGTTTCGGAGCGGAGCGGATCACCGTGGCCATCGACGCCCGGCGCAACCCGGCCATGCCGTCGGGATTCGAGCTGGTCGTGGCGGGGGGTACGAAACCCGTGGGTAAAGACGCCATTGCCTGGGCCCGCCAATGCCAGGATCTGGGCGCCGGGGTGATCCTTCCTACGAGCATGGACGGCGACGGGGCGCTGACGGGCTACGACCTGGAATTCACCCGGGCGATCGCCGATGTGGTGAGTGTCCCTGTCGTGGCCTCCGGCGGGGCGGGTAAGCTGGAACACTTTTACGACGCCGTGGTCCGGGGTGGCGCCTCGATCCTCCTGGCGGCGTCGGTCTTTCACTTCCGGACCTTCCGCATCCGTCAGGTCAAGGAATATCTCCGGGAGAAGGGGTTGCCGGTGAATCTCTGAATTGCCGCCGGCGCCGTCGGCAGGGAAATGAGGGGCGATCGGGGGAGATAGACGGACAACCCCTGGTGCCGACCGGAATGGTCGCGAGGGGTCGGACAGGCTGGCGCCGTCATGACTCGCCTCCCCGTCCGTCAAGGTTAGAAGAACGTATCTGTTAAATTTATCTGAGAGGTTATTTAGAAATGAAGAGGACGATCGTTTCCATGATGATCTTGCTGTTGGCGGCGACTATCTCCTGCGCCCCCACCCATAGTTCACGTTATCGTGAAGGCAGCAACGTGGGGCAGGAAACGGGCATGACCGTTCAGGATGAACAGCGTCTGACCGAAGAAGCTTTACCGAAAATGCTGAAGGACTACCCACCGGCGAAAAATAAAGAGCTGCAGAAATACGTCTCCGACCTGGGGATGAAAATCGTCCGGGCGAACAACCTGGAAGGCAATCCCTATCATTATGATTTCACAGTCGTCGATGTCGTTGACATCAACGCCTTTGCCATGCCGGCGGGTAAGATATTCGTCACCGCGCCGCTTCTCGCCACGGCCGCCAACGAGGCGGAGCTTGCGGGGGTAATATCCCATGAAGTCGGCCATGTCGTCGCCCGCCATTCGGCGGAGCGAATGTATGTCATGGAAAAAGAAGGAAAGAAAACATGGCTTTACGCTACCGGCGGGGCGGTTCTGGGCGCCGCCGTCGGTTATGGTCTGGGGAGGATGATTTGCGGTCCCGATGATACCGCCTGTCACGCCAAAGCGGCGCTGTTGGGCGGAGCGGTTGGCGCCGGCGGCGGCATGCTTGCGCAGAAATACACCTTTCTGGTTAACTCCCGGGAGGATGAGATGGAGGCGGACCGACTCGGGTTCAAGTATGCCGTCGGGGCCGGTTACGACAAGAACCAGGTGGGTAAATTCTATGAAAAACTCCTTGTGATGGAAAAAAGCGCCGCCAAAGATAGCGGCGCTATTACCAAAAGTCTTTCCGACGCCTTGAGTACCCATCCCCCCAGCGAAGAGAGGGTACGGCAGATGCAAGAGCTGGCCGAGAAATCTCCGGAGAAGAAAGGAACCGTGAACACCCCGGCCTTCAACAGGGCCAAACAGATCGCGGTGGAAATGGCCAGAAAATAATACCTACGGCACCTTCCCTTGAAAACCCGCTCCGACAGGCAGTTACCTGTCGAGTGAAAGCACATGACGGCCTGCCGTCACAAAGCAGGATGAAAACGGCGGGGCGAGCCCCGCCGCATCCGCAGCGGCCTTGTAATTATAAACCGTTGTAGATCAATAACATATGCACGCATATGCGAGTGAAATCAGACCACAACCGAAGGTGATCTCACGCCGGCGTATCAAAGAAACGAGTGGGCGTCATCGGGGAAGGTGCCGCTGCGGACTTCGTCGCAGTATCTTTTTACCGCCTTCTGGATCTGAATGTTGATGTTGGCGTATCTCTTGACGAATTTCGGAGTGAACCGTTCGAAAAGCCCCAGCATGTCGTGAACGACCAGGACCTGGCCGTCACATTCCACCCCGGCGCCGATACCGATGGTGGGGATCTCCAGCGCGGCGGTGATCTCCCGGGCCAACCCTTTGGGTACGCACTCGAGAACGATGGAAAACGCCCCGGCCTCTTCCAGGATCCTGGCATCTTCCAGGAGACGCTGCGCCGCCTTGTCGCCCTTGCCCTGGACCTTGTAGCCTCCCAACTGGTGCACCGACTGGGGGGTCAGACCGATATGGGCCATAACGGGGATGCCGGCGGCGGCGATGCGGCTGGTGACCTCCGCCACTTCCCGCCCCCCTTCCAGTTTCACGGCCTGGGCCCCCGCTTCCTGGAGGAAACGACCGGCATTGCGGACCGCTTCCGCGACGGATGCCTGATAAGACATAAAGGGCATGTCGCCGATGACCATGGCCCGCTGGGTGCCCCGGCTTACCGCCTTGGTGTGATGGAGCATGTCCTCCATGGTGACGGGGAGGGTGCTGTCGTAGCCCAGTACGACCATGCCCAGGGAGTCGCCTACAAGAAAGATGTCCACCCCCACGGAATCCATTGCCGCCGCCGTGGGGTAATCGTAGGCGGTCAGCATGGTGATCTTTTCTCCCTTTTTCTTCATGTCCCGGATTTTGGCCGTAGTCACCCTGGTAATCTGTACCTGTGTGCTCATGATTTTCCTCCTTTAAGCCGTTTTTTGATCATGTCTGCCTTTTCGTCCGTCAAACTTCGCTTTTTGAGCCCCAGTTCCGTGGTGACCATGCCGAGGGCCTGATAGGCGTGGAGAAATTCAGGCAGTTTTTCCTGAAAAGCGAGCAGATGCTTTTCCACCGTCCCGATATCTCCCCGGGCTATGGGTCCCGTCAATGCCTGGACGGATCCCCGGGACTCGATGTTCTTCAACGTTCCCCGGACCAAAGGCCAGAAGGCGCGAATGGCCTCCTCCCGGTTCAGTCCGAGACTCAGGTATATTTCTTCCACCATGTAGAGGAGGGTGGTCAGATAATTCGAGGCGATGCAGGCGGCGGCATGATAGAGGGGCTTGTCGCGGTCCGGAACGAAAAAGGGCACCCCTTCCAGATCCAGGACGAAATTTACGGACCAGTCCCGGATTTCCCCGTCGGCGGTGATGCCGAAAGTGCTGCCGGGGATATTCGCAATGGCGCCTTCCACGTCGGCAAAGGATTGGATCGGATGAATGCTGGCGACGAAGGCCCCGGCGTCCTGCGCCGGGGAAAGCAGCTCCAGGGAACCGGCACCGCTGCAATGGATCACCTTCTGACCGGGGCGGAGGGCGCCTGCGATCTCCCTGCAGGCGGCGAAGATGGCGTCGTCATTGGTGGTGATGAGGATCGCATCGGCCATTTGTGGTGCTTGGGAAACGGTCGGGCAGATATCCCCCCCGGTGAAGTGATGCGCCCGCATCAGGGCGTCCGGATCCCGGTCGGCGATGGAGACAATGGGATAACCGCCCTTCTTCAGCAGGTATCCCATGGCCGTTCCCACCTTGCCCAGCCCGATGATGGCGATGCGGTCTCTCTTTTTCTTCAACTAGCCGTCCTCATCAGTCACCCCTTTCCCCCCGCAAGGGTGAAGGTGGATTTCATGAACCGCCGCCGGCCGGTTCATGCCTGGTCGATCGCGGACAACCGCCAGGGGTTGTTGCCCACCGGACGGACGAAAGTCCAGTATTCCTCGAATTTTACAGGTTCAGTCCTGCTTCCCGCCAGGAGGTCGCCGTTTTCCGCGACGGTATAATCCAGAAGACTGGCGAGGAAGTGCACGGTGATGTAATCTTTACCCTCTTCCTGCCAGGCTTCGGAGATGGCCACACTTCGGACGGCGATGTTTTCCAGTTTGTTGAACTTGCCTTCTTTTCTCATTCTTTCCGCTTCCCCCTGGAGGGTCTGGAACATTTCGTCCGTAAGTAAATTCCGCGCCGCCGCCATGTCCCGATTGGCCCAGGCACCCTGGATCTTGAAGAAGATGTCCATGCAGAGGTTTTGAAAATCGTCGGCATTGAATTGCGGATCCATCTGCTTGATGTGACCGATTCCTTGCTGGCGGTCCCGAATGTAGTCCTCATCGGGGGTCGTCCCGGCCGTACCGCCGAAACCGGGCACAGGGACCGACTGGGGACCGGCGGCTTGATAAAATGACACCGGGGAAGTGGCTATGGCCTCTTTCTGCTTTCGTCGTTTCAGGTACCAGTATATTCCATACAAGATTCCGCCGATGAGGATGATGTCGAAAAGACCGATGCCGCCGCCGAAACCGCCGCCGTGCCCAAACCCGAGGCTGCTGAAAAGCAGCCCCCCTAAAAGCCCGCCGGCCATTCCTGCTCCCAGGGTGCGCAGGAAACCGCCGCTGCGGGGGGTCTGCGGTGTTGCCGGCGCGGGACTGCCCAAATTACGGGAGGGACTTGCCGGTTGGCTGGAATAAGGTTTTGAGGTGCTGAAAGAGGATCGAGACCCCCGACTGCCCATGGAGCGGCCTCCGCCTACCCGGGCATAGGCATCGAGCTCCAGGACAAAGACCGCCGCAAACAGGGCGATGGTGATGATGACCCCGCCGATAATCCATGTTCGTTTTCCCATAAAGTTGCTCCTTGAAATTCCTGTTGGTCGTTTATCATTTAAAAACTTGGTTATTTGTAATGCCATGATCGGCTGTCTTTTAGCGTAATTTTGAACGATTTGCCAACATTAAAATCAAAAGCAGAACAAAAGACATGCCACAGCTCCCGGAACATTGGCCGGGATCAAGGGATCCTTCTCTGTTGGCCTGAGACGCTCCGGGACAAGCAAACCGTTTTCTTCCGGGACTTCGCGATGGTTGTCATGCGGTTTCTATTTCTTGGCTTGCAAATCTGAATGACTCATGTTTAGATTGCGGCCTCGGTAATTAGGCAGTCGCGGCGATTGTCCATGTGTTTCAAACGGAGGGCAATAATTTAAAACTTAATGATAATTAGACCACCATTTTGAAGGAGCAGCCAACATGACGGAAATCAAAGAGGGAACCATTAGCCGTGAAGTTAAGGGACATGTATTTTTGATCGGCGTCCACCGGGCGACCAAGATGAACGCCTTCACCTGGGAGATGCTTATGGATCTGTCCCGGGCCTTCGGGGAGTATGAAAAAGACCAGAATATGCGGTGTGCCGTCTTGTATGCCGACGGCAGCCATTTTACAGCCGGTCTAGATCTGGGCGATGTGGCTCCTCATGTCGCCAAGGGTGAACTCTTCATCCCCGAAGGGGACATAGACCCCTGGGCGGTGCATGGGCGAATGCTTTCCAAACCTTTGGTAATCGCTGTTCAGGGGCGCTGCTACACCCTGGGGACCGAACTTTCCCTGGCCGCCGACATCGTGGTTGCCGCTACCGATACCCGCTTTGCCCAACTGGAAGTAAAACGGGGGATTTTTCCCTTTGGCGGGGGAACCATCCGCCTGGCCAGAACCGCCGGTTGGGGGAACGCCATGCGCTATCTTTTGACGGGTGACGAGTTCGACGTCAATGACGCCTATCGTTTCGGTCTGGTTCAGGAGATAACCGAACCGGGACAGCAGTTTGCCAAGGCCCTGGAAATTGCCGAAAAGATTGCCGCCCAGGCCCCTCTGGCGGTACAGGCGACCCTTGCCCTGGCAAAGACGGCGGCCAATGAAGGCTTTGCGGCCGGGGTTCGGGAGATCATGCCGAGACTTCTTAAGATCATGAAGACCGAAGACGCCGCCGAGGGGGTCATGTCTTTAATCGAGCGCCGACCGGCCAATTTCAAGGGCCGTTAAGCGACCGCGCCGGTCATGACGGGCTGCCGGTCCGATCTTCTATGCCGTGGGCAATTTTCCATGCCAAAAGATCGGCCCGGGAGCGGCGGGCATACTCCATACCCCGGGCACTTTTCTTCAACCGCACCGTCAGTGGCCGCAGGATGCCATGATTGACGTTCATGGGTTGGAATGTCCCTTTGCCGCCGGTGGTGAGATAGCTGATCAGTGCGCCCATGGCGGTGGTGTCCGGCGGAGGCGACAAATCCCGGCCGTTGAGAAAAAACCAGAGACTGAGGCCGGCATAGAGCCCCATGGCGGCAGATTCCACATAGCCTTCCACGCCTGTCAACTGTCCGGCAAATAAAAGCTGAGGTCGGGAACGGAGCTGGAGCCGCTCGGTGAGGAGGACGGGGGCATTAAGGAAGGTGTTCCGGTGAATGCTTCCATAACGGGCGAACTCCGCTCCGGAGAGGCCGGGAATCATCCGGAAGACCCGCTGCTGTTCCGGCCAGGTCATCTTGGTTTGGAAACCTACCATATTGAGCAGCGTCCCGGCTCGATTTTCCTTGCGCAACTGAATAACGGCGTAGGGCTGTCGGCCCGTGCGGGGGTCCGTCAGGCCGACGGGTTTCATGGGACCGAAGAGAAGGGTCCGGGGCCCACGTTCGGCGAGGATTTCTACCGGTAGGCAGCCTTCAAAGTACTGGGGATTTTCGAAATCCCGGAGGGGGACCTTGGCGGCGCTGAGGATCGCCTCTCGAAAGTCGTTGTAGGCGGTTTCGTCGAGCGGGCAATTGAGGTAATCACCGTTCGCCTCCCCCTGGGGATGATCATAGCGGGAGGCCCAAAAGGTCTGGGTGAGATCGATGGAATCGGTGATGATTATCGGGGCGATGGCATCGTAAAAATAGAGATGCCCGGCGCCGGTAAGCCGTTGTATCTCCGCCGCCAGGGCATCCGAGGTCAGAGGACCGGTGGCGATAATTACGGGTTTGTCCTGGATAATTTCCCTGATCTCGCGGTGAAGAAGTTGAAATTGTCCGGCGAAGCCCGACAGACGTTCCTGAATATATTGGGAGAAACGCCGCCGGTCCACGGCGAGGGACCTGCCTGCCGGTACGGAGGTTGCCTCGGCGGCGGCCATGAAGAGCGAATTCAAGGATCGCATTTCCTCTTTTAACATCCCGGCGGCGCTGGTGGGATCAGCGGATCGCAGCGAGTTGCTGCAGACCAGCTCCGCCAACAGGGGTGAGGTATGGGCCGGAGAATAACGACCCGGCTTCATTTCGTACATGGTCACCCGGCAGCCGCGGCAAAGTAGTTGCCAGGCCGCTTCGCAACCCGCCAGACCGCCGCCGATGATTACTGCCTCTTGTTTAGGCGGCATGATCGCCCATATCTATTTTATAACGGCAATCCTTGCGGAGGCATTGCTTGAAATTCCCGGATTTGCTTCTTTTTTCCACAAGGAAGGAGGCACCGCACTTGGGGCAGGGCTCGGGCAGGGGGCGGTACCAGGTGACGAATTTGCAATCCGGATAGCGGGTGCAGCCGAAAAAGGTCCGTCCCGTTTTGGAGCGCCTTTCCGAAAGAAATCCGGTGCATCCGTCTTCCGGGCAGGGAATGCCCAGGTGGAGGGGATGGATGACCTTGCAGGCGGGATAGCCGGTACAGCCAAGAAATTTTCCGTACCGCCCGTCCTTGACGGCCAGGGGTTTGCCGCATTGCTCGCAAAGTTTGTCGGTCAGGATCTCTTCTTTGGGAACCACCGGTTCGCCTCCCGCGGACGTGATCTTGACCGTTGTTTTACAATCCGGATAACCGGAGCAGGCCATGAATTTTCCAAACCTCCCCTGTTTGAGGACCATGGGTTTCCCGCACTTTTCGCAGACGAGTTCCGGAGTGCCGTTTCCGTTCTTTACGTCATTGCCGCTACCGGTCTCGGGTATGTTCATGGTGTTCCGGCAATCCGGATAATTGGTGCAGGCGATGAAACGGCCGTTTCTCCCCCACTTGATAGCCATGGGGCTGCCGCATTTTTCGCAGACCATATCCGTGGGAATACCCTTACCTTTCAGACTCTTCATGCTGCCCGCCGCCTGCAGCTCTTTCGAGAACTCGGCGTAGAATTCTTTAAGGATCTCGATACGTTCGTTTTTACCCGCCTCGATCAGATCAAGGCGGTCCTCGAGAGAGGCGGTGAAGGAGACATCGAGGATCTTGGGGAAGTTTTCGACCAGCAGGTCGTTGACCAGCATCCCCAGCTCGGTGGGCTGAAACCTTCCTTTCTCGAGAAGCACGTACTCCCGGTCCTGAATTGTGGCTAATATGGCGGCATAGGTGCTGGGCCGACCGATCCCCTTTTCTTCCAGTTCCCGAACCAGGGTGGCCTCGGAAAACCTGGGCGGGGGCTGGGTGAATTTTTGCTCCGGGACAAGTGCCTCGAGCTTCAGGATCTCTCCTACGGACACGTCGGGAAGGATCTTGCCCGTTTCGTTGTCCGCGTCGCCGCCGTTGTCGTCCTTGCCTTCCCGGTACACCTCCGTGTAACCGGCGAATTTCATTATGGAGCCCTGGGCGCGCAGTTCAAATCGCCCCGCGTTGATGTCTATCACCGTCTGATCGTAACGGGCCGACGACATCTGGCTGGCGACAAAACGGTTCCAGATCAAAAGATAGAGTTTGTACTGATCAGGGGTCAGGTAATGTTTGATTTCCCCGGGTCGGTACTGGAGCGAGGAAGGGCGGATGGCTTCATGGGCGTCCTGGGCCTGGGCGTTGTTTTTAAAAGCGCGAGGTTTTGTCGGGAGGAATTCCGGGTTGTAGGAATTCCGGATGTAGTTCCTGACCTCCTGGATCGCCTCGTCGGAGATCCGTACCGAATCGGTGCGCATATAGGTAATGAGTCCCACTGAACCTTCCGGGCCGAGCTCGACGCCCTCGTATAGTTGCTGCGCCACATTCATGGTCTTTTTCGCGGAGAAACGAAGCCACCGGGAGGCCTCCTGCTGGAGCTTGCTCGTCGTGAACGGTGGCAGAGGGTTGCGCTTTACCTCTTTCCTGTCCACTTTGCCGACGACAAAATCCTGCTGCCCCAGTTCATCCACCAGACGGGCCGCCTCCTCACCGCTTGTAACCTTTGCCTTCTTGGCCTCGATCCGGATAAGTCGGGCGTCGAAGGGAGGGGGGGTCCGGGAGGCCAGGGTGGCTGTAATATTCCAGTATTCTTCGGAAACGAAGGCGCTTATTTCCTTTTCCCGATCACAGATCAATCTGACCGCAACGGATTGGACCCGCCCCGCGCTCAGGCCGCGTTTGACCTTTTCCCAGAGCAAAGGGCTGATCTTGTAACCCACGAGACGATCGAGAATCCGGCGGGTCTGCTGGGCCTCGAATTTCTGACGATCCAGAACAAGGGGATTGTCTATTGCTTCCAGGACGGTTTTTCTTGTCAGATCGTTGAAGAGTGTGCGATGGAAATGCTTGTTTTTGCCGCCTATCTCTTCTGCTATATGCCAGGCGATGGCCTCTCCTTCACGATCCGGGTCGGGGGCGAGATAGATATGCTCCGCCTTTTGCGCCGCTTTCTTGATTTCGGCGATCAACTTTTTCTTGCTTTCGATTACCCGGTAGCTCGGGGTAAAATCGTTTTCCAGATCGATTCCGAGGGCGCTCTTGGGCAAGTCCTTGACATGACCCATCGTCGCCCGCACGTCAAAATCAGGACCCAGAAATTTCTTGATAGTTTTCACCTTGGTTGGGGATTCTACAATGACTAATGAAGAAGACATGCCTTTACTCCTGAAGAATATATTTATTGCCCGGCAACTGCCGGATCACTCCCCGAAGCTCGAGCTGCAACAGGGCAGACAGGACATCGGAAGCGGTGAGGCCCGTGGCGGCGATCAGTTCGTCAACAGTGCGGGGCCGGGAGGACAGATTTTGGATAAGAGTTTCTTCTTTACCTCCGAGGACGGAAAGGTGCGGTGCTTTCTTTTGCGAAGCTTCTTTTATTGGTGGCACCAGGGGGGACGGCGGGGTGGCGGAGGGAGCGAGGGGTGTGTCTTCCTGAAACGCCGCCCTGAAGACCTGGGGCCGGATTTCATCGAGGATGTCATTTACGTTTTCAATGAGTTTCGCCCCTTCCTTGATCAGGCGGTTCGTTCCCCGGGAACCTGCGGCATCGATACTTCCGGGGACGGCAAAGACCTCCCGTCCCTGTTCGAGGGCAATCCTGGCGGTAATAAGGGAGCCGCTCTTTTCGGTGGCTTCGACGACCACCACTCCTAAAGACATCCCGCTGATAATACGATTCCGGGCGGGGAAATTCGGGGCGTTGGGGGGCGTCCCCAGGGAGAACTCCGAGATCACCGCTCCGCATAGGGCTATTTCCTGTGCCAACACTTCATTTTCAGGGGGATAGATAACATCGATTCCCGATCCCAGGACGGCGATGGTCCTTCCCTTCACTGCCAGGGCGCCCCGATGGGCGGCCGTGTCGATTCCTCTGGCCATGCCGCTGACCACGGTGACGCCGTTCAGGGCGAGTTCCCTGGAAAGACGTTCGGTGGTGAATTTCCCATAAGCGCTTGCGGTTCGTGAACCGACAACAGCGATGTTGATGTCTTCCGCCCGCAG
Organism: Syntrophales bacterium; assembly: GCA_035448805.1. GTDB lineage: Bacteria > Desulfobacterota > Syntrophia > Syntrophales > UBA8958 > UBA8958. The sequence goes on along the minus strand of DAOTJR010000008.1, from coordinate 2,419 downwards.
TTCCCCACGTACATAGAGGAGAAACGGACTGTCGTAGATAAAGAGCAGTCGTTTCGGAAACCGACTGTCCTGACAGGTCATGATGGTTATCTGCTGTTGGGCCGCTCGGCTCAACTCTGCTTCCACCCGTTTCCAGTCGTTAAAATCTTTGATGTTTACCGCTGTCTTGGTACCGATGCCGGGTACGGCCTCCAGCATATGTAGCGGTGCCCGGAAGATTCTATCCGGGGTGCCGAAACTTTGGAGGAGATTTCGTACGCCGATGTTACCCAGCCCGGCAACGTATTTCAGGGCCAACCAGTATTTAAGGTTTTCGGATTGTTGTGAAATGTTCAAGGTTTGTAGGTTCTGCCTTCCTGAATTTGCGTCTTCTCGGAATAATGGGTTGTCGCACCGGATAATCAATGGGGCATCGGTCGCAGGAATGCTGTCCGGCGGGAAAAAACCGCTGCACGATATATCTCATCTTTCAGAGCTGTCAAGGTATTTTGCGAAGACGAAAAATCAAGGATAATTTCATCTTCAATTTGTGATCGGAAAGGAGATCTCGGCAAATATTCGTTGTCTTTGCGATACATTTCCGATAAATGAACGGCATCGAACGCTTTTGGCCGGGAAAAGGAAACGAAAAGGAAATGATGGGAAAATCGAGTTGGCCAGCCATAGTGATCCTCACGCTTATTGTGGCCATGTATTCAGCGGCGCCGGTGAGAGGAGCGGAGGTGCTGCTGCACCCCGACACCATTGATTTTGGCGAGATCGGTGCCGCCAAATTGAAAAAAGGACAGGCGGTCATGACCTTTGCCGATGCGGAAAAGAAGGACTGGTCGGTCACTTTGCCGGAAGGTTGGATCTGTAAGTCCGATCATCCCTTGACAGGACAAATCTCCCGCCGTCACCCCGTGAAGATCAATCTTTTCATGAAGACTTCTTTGCTGACGGCGGGAGAAAACGAACAACATCATCACCTCTACAATGTGCAGCTTCATATCGAATTCGATGGTCAACAGGCGGTTTACCAAAGACGTCTTGCCGCCGGTCCCTATCAGGAAAAGATTTTCTTCAACGTCGCTGGTGAGATGAAGGTCATTACCCTGTCTTTTCATGTCCGGGAATATCCGGTCGAACCGATAATCTCCATTCATCCCCAAAGGATCGATTTCGGCGTCTTGGAGCCGGGGCAACAGGCCATGGGCAAAATTGAAATTACGAACACGGGAAGACAGCCCCTGAGTTGGAAAGTAGAGGACAGAACATTTTCCTTGCCACCAGCGGAAAAGGCGGCGTTAGCAGGTCAATATCATTCCTTTTTTCGTCCGGAAACAGTCGGGAAGGGAGTCTATCGCCCCCCCGGGACGGCGAAAGGGGGTATTATCGAACTCAAGGGAAACTGGACCGAGGTGGAAGGTTATCCTGAAGCACATGAAAAGGCGACCCTTAAGTATAATTTTTCCGGAACCGGGATCATCGTTTATTTCTGGACGTCGCCCATGGGGCGGACCATGGACATATACCTCGACAACCGACATGCCGGCACTGTTAAGACCTACAGTGACCAAACCGCCCCTGCCGAATACCGGCTGCCGGAATCATATCCTTTAGGTTCACACATTCTGACCCTGGTAAGTCAACAAGGGCGAGTCACCATTGAAGGCGTCAAGATTTTGGGGAAAGAGAATGCCAGAGGCCAGGGAAGGTGGGTCAAAGTCTTTCCGGCCGTGGGCGTGACGACGCGCGAAATCGATTATTTGCACATTGCCGTGGATACGACGAATCTGAAGCCGGGGATCCACAGCCACTATTTCCCTGTAGAATCCAACGGCGGCCGGGGGATGATCGAGGTCTACGCCGAGGTGGCCATCGAGGCCGGGGTAAAAATTCTGGACGTATATCGCTACCGCCATGGAGATGATCTTCTTTTCACAACCAATCCCCAAGGTGAAGCAAGGATGGTTTCGCTGCGCAACTATCAGAAGGACGGCATTGCTTTCCGTCTTTTCAGTCCGGGGACTCCAGGAACGACAGAGTTTTATCGCTGGTACAATTCCCGCGGGAAAAGTCATTTTTACTCCTATGAAGCGAACGGTGGGGGCAAACTGACCGGGGAATATGTTTTGGAAGGCGCCATCGGCAACATTGCCACTATCCGCCTGCCCAACACCCGTCCGTTGCACCGTTGGCGTCATTCGTCAACGGGACATTATTTTTTCACGACCGATTCCCGGAGCGAGGGGTACAATAAAAAGGGTTATCGGTATGACGGGATTGCCGGATATGTGCGCTGACTGAATTTCAAAAAAGAGATTATTGGCTCTTGACAAAAGATTTTAAAAAGGATATTGAGCTCCCTCTTTAACATAACCAAGCGCCTGTAGCTCAGCTGGATAGAGCAACGGACTTCTAATCCGTGGGTCGAGAG
>DAOTJR010000007.1:37616-88512 GCA_035448805.1 Syntrophales bacterium | reverse complement strand
CACATCCTTGGTAAGGATGAGGTCACCAGTTCAATCCTGGTCGTGGGCTCCATTTTGAAAAGGCGATTTCTTTATGAGAAACATCATTACGTTGTCTTGCACGGAGTGCAAGCAGAAAAATTATACGACCACTAAGAACAAGCGCACCATGCAGGGCCGTTTGGAACTGAAGAAGTTCTGCAAGTTCTGCCGGTCCCACAAGCTGCACCGGGAAACGAAGTAGCGGTCATCCCGCTGCATCGTCGTGTTGAGGTATCAGACAGGCCAGTAGCTCTAATGGATAGAGCGCCGGACTCCAAATCCGGATGCTGGGGGTTCGAGTCCCTCCTGGCCTGCCATTTATTTTGAACGGTTGACTTGATGGATAAAATCAAGATCTGGATAGAGAAAATAAAGGTCTTTCTTTCCGAAGCGAAAGTCGAGCTCAAGAAGGTGACCTGGCCAACGCCGAAACAGACCCTGGCGTCCACCGCCGTCGTGATCGTCGTTACGGCCATCGTCTCCACGTTTTTGGGGATCGTCGATTTCGGCTTGACCAAACTCGTAAAATTACTGCTGGGATAGAAACATGGCTCAGAAATGGTACGTCGTCCACACCTATTCGGGTTATGAAAACCGGGTCAAGCTGTCTCTGAAGGAGCGTATCGAAGCGGCGGGTAAACAGGAGTATTTTTCCGATGTTCTCATCCCCGAGGAGGATATCGTGGAACTCGTCTCCGGGGAAAAGAAGACCTCGAAACGTAAGTTTTTTCCGGGGTACATCCTGGTCCGCATGGAGTTGAACGACGATACCTGGCATATCGTGAAAGACACCCCCAAGGTCACGGGTTTTATCGGCGGGAAGGATAAGCCCTCCCCGATCCCCGATAAGGATGTGGAATCGCTGCGTACCCGGATCGACGAAGGCACCCTGAAGCCGAAGCCGAAGTTCAAGTTCGAGGTCGGCGATCACGTCCGGATTATCGACGGCCCCTTTACCAACTTCGACGGGGTCATCGACGAAGTCAAGCCCGAAAAGGGCAAGTTGCGGGTCATCGTCAGTATTTTCGGCAGGTCCACGCCGGTGGAACTGGATTTCATCCAGGTAGTCCAAAACTAACTCAGCGAAGATAAGGTGGAGAACTATGGCTAAAAAGGTAATTGCCAACATAAAATTGCAGATCAAGGCGGGCAAGGCCACACCTTCGCCGCCGATCGGGCCGGCCCTTGGTCAGCACGGCGTGAACATCATGGAGTTCTGTAAGGCCTACAACGCCATGACCCAGAGCCAGGAGGGCACGGTTATCCCTGTCGTGATCACCGTTTACGCCGACCGGTCCTTTACGTTCGTCACCAAGACCCCCCCCGCCGCCGTCTTACTCAAACAGGCGGCGAAGATCGCCAAGGGATCGGGGAACCCCAACAAGGAAAAAGTGGGGACGGTGACCGCCAAACAGATCAGGGAGATTGCGGAACTGAAGTTCAATGATCTCAATGCGGTGGATATGGAAGGCGCCATCAGCGTCATATCGGGGACGGCGCGGTCCATGGGAATTACAATCGAGGGTTAATCCCCGATCTTAGAGGTTTGATCATGACAAGCAGAGGGAAAACATTTATCGAGGCGAAAAAGAAGGTGGAACCGGGGAAGCGTTATACCCTCAGAGAGGCGGTAGAGCTCGTCATTGCCACCAAGCGGGCCAAGTTCGATGAAACGGTGGAGATCGCCCTGCGTTTGGGCGTAAATCCTCAACATGCCGATCAGATGGTCCGGGGGAGCGTCGTGCTTCCCAACGGTCTGGGCAAGACGGTACGGGTACTGGCCTTTGTGAAGGGCGACAAGGAGCGGGAAGCCCTGGAGGCCGGTGCCGATTACGCCGGGGCGGACGACCTGATCGAAAGGATCAAGGGCGGCTGGCTGGATTTTGACCGCGTGGTGGCGACCCCGGATATGATGGGCAGCGTCGGCAAACTGGGAAAGATCCTCGGCCCCCGGGGCCTCATGCCCAATCCCAAGGTGGGCACCGTGACCTTCGACATCGCCAGGGCCATCGGCGAGTTGAAGGCGGGCAAGGTGGAATTCCGGGTGGAACGGGCGGGGATAGTCCATACCCCGGTGGGAAAGGTATCCTTCGGTGCCGACAGGCTGCTGGAGAACATCGCCGCGGTCATCGAAACCATCGTCAAGCTGAAACCGGCCGCCAGCAAGGGGACCTACCTGAAGAGCATCTCCCTTGCCTCCACGATGGGACCCGGGGTCAAGGTCGACCCTCTGGATGTGAGAAACATATAGAGTCCGCAACAGGCAGTAATGTCAAACAAATGAGTGATTGAGTCTGAGACAGCAGGTACGGGTGTTTAAACGGTTCTTGCAGGCCTGCCGAGACGAAAGAATAGCCATGATTCTTAATTGGTCGTCATCGTCTTTTTTCCTGTTACCTGCGGTTTTGGAACTTTCGATTGCTTAACGCCGGTTGAGCGGCGGCAGGCCGTCACCGGCGAATAAGTCTGAAAGGAGGTTGAAGATTGGATCGAAAGGAAAAAGAGCAGGTAGTTGCCGAACTTCACGAAAAGCTGAAGGGTTTCAAACTCGCGGTCCTTACGGGCTATTCGGGCATGGATGTGTCCCGGATTACGTCCCTGCGGGTGGCCCTGCGGAAATCCGGTTCCGAAATCAGAGTGGTAAAGAACACCCTGCTGCGCATCGCTTCCCAGGGTACGGATTTCAGCGCCATGAACGAGCATGTGAAAGGGCCCCTGGCACTGGTCCTGACGGACAAGGATGTGGTCGAAACAGTCAAGGTACTGGTGGAGTACGCGAAAAGAAACTCCGAAATGGAGATCAAGGCGGCCATGCTGGAGGGGAAAATGCTGACCCGGGAACAGGTCAACGCCGTGGCCCTGCTCCCGAGCCGCGAGATCCTCCTCGGCAGACTGCTTTCCGTGCTGATCGGTGTTCCCACCGGTCTGGTGAGTGTGTTGAGCGCCGTTCCCAGAGGGATGGTGCAGGTCCTGGATGCCTACCGGGCGAAAAAAGAATCTCTCCAATAAAAAATAATACAGGAAGGAAGAAGGAAAAATGGCAGATCAGATTACCAAGGAAGATGTCGTAAAGTTCATCGAAAACATGACCGTTCTCGAGCTGTCCGAACTGGTCAAGGAGTTGGAACAGCGCTTTGGCGTCACCGCCGCCGCCCCCGTCGCCGTTGCCGCCGCCGCCCCCGCGGGAGGGGAAGCGGCCGCCCAGGTGGAGGAGAAAACGGAATTCGACGCCATTCTCACCGGTTTCGGCGATCAGAAGATTCAGGTCATCAAGGTGGTCAGGGCGATCACCGGGCTGGGTCTCAAGGAAGCCAAGGATCTCGTGGACGGCGTGCCGAAACCCATCAAAGAGGCCGTTTCCAAAGACGAAGCGGCGGATATAAAGAAGAAGATCGAAGAGGTCGGCGGTACCGTAGAGATTAAATAACTACCGGTGATACGGCTTATTCGGATCTCCAAACCGAAAGGATAATATGGGCGAATTTCGTAAAAATTTCGGGCGGATAAGGAAGATTGTCGATATACCCAATCTTATCGATATCCAGGTAAAATCCTACGAAAAGTTTCTTCAGAAGGATACGGCGCCGGATCAGCGGGGGAATTACGGCCTCCAGGGGGCCTTCAAGAGCGTCTTTCCCATTTTCGATTATAGCAAGAAATGCTCTCTCGAGTTTGTGAGTTACAAGATCGGGGACGTTCGCTATGATGTCAAGGAGTGCATTCAGAAGGGGATGAGTTATGCGGCGCCGCTGAAGATCGTCGTCCGGTTGCTGATTTTCGACGTCGATCCGGCCTCGGGTCAGAAGCAGATCAGCAATATCAAGGAGCAGGAGATCTACTTCGGCGAAATTCCCCTCATGACGGAGAACGGGACGTTCATCGTCAACGGTACGGAGCGGGTGATCGTCAGCCAGCTCCACCGCTCTCCCGGTATCTTCTTCGATCACGACAAGGGAAAGACCCTGGCCAGCGGCAAGCTCATCTATTCCGCCCGGGTGATTCCCATCCGTGGGTCCTGGCTGGATCTGGAATTCGATTCCAAGGATCTGCTTTACGTCCGCATCGACCGCCGGCGCAAGATGCCGGTGACGATCCTGCTGAAGGCCATGGGGAATTCCACGGAATTCATCCTCAATTATTTCTATAACATCGAGACGGTCTTTATTGAAGATGACCAGTTCTTCATGGCCGTGGACAATTCCCTTCTGGGCGAAAAGGCCCCGGAGGACATCCGGGACACGGCCGGAGACCTGATCATCAAAAAGGGCCGGAAGATCAACAAACCCCTCCTGAAAAAGATGTCCGAGGCTTCGATCAGCCGCATTGCCGTGAGCGAGGCCGAAGTCATCGGCAAGATCCTCTCTGCGGACATCATGGATCCGGCGACGGGCGAGATCATGCTGCGCTGCAACGAAGAGCTCACCCCGGAGGGTCTGGACCTCCTGCGGTCCAAAAACATCCGGGAGGTCCGCTTTATCCACCTCGATGAGGAACTGGGCAATGTGTCGATTCGGGAGACCCTCCTGGCGGACCGGATCGAGACCATGGGAGATGCCATCATCGAGATCTACCGCCGGCTTCGTCCGAGCAATCCGCCTACGCCGGAGACGGCCCAGGCCTTCTTCCGGAGCCTCTTCTTCGAACCGGAGACCTACGACCTTTCCGACGTGGGGCGGGCCAAGATGAACTACAAGCTGCGCCTCGACGTCCCCACGGATGTCACGGTGTTGAGAAACGAAGACATCCTGGCGGCGGTCAAATATCTCATCGACCTGAAAAACGGCGTCGGGGACTGTACGGTGGACGACATCGATCATCTCGGGAACCGGCGGGTCCGCTCCGTGGGGGAACTCATCGAGAATCAGTACCGGATCGGACTGGTGCGCATGGAGCGGGCCATCAAGGAGAAGATGAGTCTCCAGGACATCGAGACCATGATGCCCCATGACCTGGTGAACGCCAAGCCCGTTTCGGCGGTGGTCAACGAGTTTTTCGGCAGCAGCCAGTTGTCCCAGTTCATGGATCAGACCAATCCCCTTTCCGAGATCACCCACAAGCGGAGACTGTCCGCCCTGGGGCCCGGGGGCCTCACCAGGGAAAGGGCGGGATTTGAAGTCCGTGATGTCCATGCCACCCATTACGGGCGGATCTGCCCCGTGGAGACGCCGGAAGGTCCCAATATCGGCCTTATCGTCTCGCTGAGTACCTATGCCCGGGTCAATGAATTCGGGTTCATCGAAACCCCTTACCGCCTGGTAAAAGAAGGGCGGGTCCTCGACGAGGTCCGCTACATGACGGCGATCGAGGAGGAGAACTACGTCATTGCCCAGGCGGACCGGCCCCTGGACAAGGACGGCCGGTTCATCGGCGAAATGATCACCGCCCGGAAGGGGGGCGATTTCATCACCGTGGAGCCGGAAGAGATCAACTACATGGACGTTTCCCCCAATCAGCTCGTCAGTGTCGCCGCGACCCTCATCCCCTTCCTGGAGCACGACGACGCCAACCGGGCCCTCATGGGCTCCAACATGCAGCGCCAGGCCGTGCCCCTCATGAGACCGGCCGTGCCTGTGGTCGGCACCGGCATGGAGGCGGTGGTGGCCCGGGATTCCGGCGCCGTGGTGGCCGCCCGGCGGGACGGGGTGGTGGAAAGCGTGGATGCCGCCCGCATCGTCGTCAAGTGCGACGGGACGGGCGACGACGATCTGGATATCGGCGTGGACATCTACAATCTCACCAAATACCAGCGTTCCAACCAGGATACGTGTTTCAATCAGAAGCCCATCGTCAACAAGGGGGACCGGGTGCGCCGGGGGGACATCATCGCCGACGGTCCGGCCACGGACAACGGCGAGCTGGCCCTGGGGAGAAACGTCATGGTGGCCTTCATGTCCTGGGGCGGCTACAACTATGAAGACTCGATTCTGGTGAGCGAGCGGGTGGTCAAGGAGGACATCTACACCTCCATCCACATCGAGGAATTCGAGACCATGTCCCGGGACACCAAACTGGGCAAGGAAGAAATCACGAGGGACATCCCGAACGTGGGGGAAGAGGCCCTGAAGAATCTCGACGAGAGCGGTATCGTCCGGATGGGCGTGTCCGTGAAACCCGGCGACATCCTCGTCGGCAAGATCACGCCCAAGGGGGAAACCCAGCTCTCTTCCGAAGAGAAACTGCTCCGGGCCATCTTCGGCGAGAAGGCCAGCGATGTCCGGGACACCTCCCTCCGGGTGCCCCCGGGGGTGGAGGGCACGGTCATCGATGCCAAGATCTTCACCCGCAAGGGGGTGGAGAAGGACAGCCGCTCCCAGGAGATCGAGGAGGAGGCCCTGCGCTCCATCGAGAAGGACCGGAACGACGAGCTCCGTATCGTCGTGGATTCGGTGAAGGCCAGGATCGCCGAGATGCTGATCGGCAAGGTTTCCGGTTCCAAGCTGGCGGACGGGAAAAAGAAGAAGCTCTATCTGAAAAAAGGCGATCTCATCGACAACGAGACTCTGGAGAAGATTCCCTTCGATCTTTGGAAAGACATCACCCTGACCGGTGACGAGGAAACGGAGGCGCAGGTCCGGGGCCTGTGCGAAAACCTGGCCCGGAAAAAAGAGCGGATCGACGCCTATTTCGAGGAAAAGATCGAAAAGCTCCGTGCCGGCGATGAACTGCCGCCCGGGGTCATCAAGATGGTCAAGGTCTATGTGGCCATCAAAAGGAAGCTGTCCGTCGGTGACAAGATGGCGGGCCGGCACGGGAACAAGGGGGTCCTTTCCCGCATCCTGCCGGAAGAGGATATGCCCTTCTTCGCCGACGGCACCCCCGTGGACATCGTCCTCAACCCCCTGGGCGTGCCCTCCCGCATGAACGTCGGTCAGATTCTGGAAACCCATCTCGGCTGGGCGGCCAAAGGGCTGGGCGACAAGATCAACTCCCTGCTGGAAACCCAGCGGAACATCGAACTGGTCCGGAAGGAAATCAAATCCATCTACAGCTCCCCGGAATGCGAGCGTTTCGTCGACGGGGCGACGGAAGAGGAACTCAAGAGATTCATCTCCCACCTGAAAAGCGGCATTGCCTTTTCCACGCCGGTCTTTGACAGCGCCGATGAAAACGAGATCCGGCAGATGCTCAGGACGGCCGGTCTTCCCGAGAAAGGCCAGACGGTCCTCTTCGACGGCCGGACAGGCGAGCCTTTCGATCAGGAAATCACCGTGGGCATGATCTACATGCTCAAACTCCATCACCTGGTGGACAACAAGATCCACGCCCGCTCCATCGGACCCTATTCCCTGGTCACCCAGCAGCCCCTGGGCGGCAAGGCCCAGTTCGGGGGCCAGCGCCTGGGCGAGATGGAGGTCTGGGCCATGGAGGCTTACGGCGCCGCCTATTCCCTGCAGGAATTTCTCACCGTGAAATCCGATGATGTGGCGGGGAGAACGCGGATGTACGAGACCATCGTCAAAGGGGAACATACCCTGGAGCCGGGCCTGCCCGAATCCTTCAATGTCCTGGTGAAGGAACTGCAGAGTCTCTGCCTGGATGTAGAATTAATAGAGGAAGAAAGTTAAGGAGAAGATGCGTGGAAGACGTATTCACCTACTTTGAGAAGCCCAAGGACCCCATCAGGTTCAATGCCATAAAGATTTCCATCGCTTCCCCGGACGAGATCCTGTCCTGGTCGGCGCGTCCCAATACCAACGGCGAGGTCAAGAAACCGGAAACCATCAACTATCGCACCTTCAAGCCGGAAAGGGACGGCCTTTTCTGCGCCAAGATCTTCGGTCCCGTGAAGGACTACGAGTGCCTCTGCGGCCGCTACAAGCGGATGAAGCACCGGGGCGTCATCTGCGAGAAGTGCGGGGTGGAGGTCATCCAGTCCAAGGTCCGCCGGGAGAGGATGGGCCATATCAAACTGGCCACGCCGGTGGCCCATATCTGGTTCCTGAAGAGTCTGCCCAGCCGGATCGGCAACGTTCTTGATCTTACCCTCAAGGAACTGGAGAAGGTCCTCTACTTCGAAGCCTGGATCGTCATGGATCCCAAGGGAACGTCTCTGAAGAAAAAGGAGCTGCTCTCCGAGGAGGAGGTCCAGGAACTCCGGGATCAGTACGGCGAAGACGCCTTCGAGGTGGGCATCGGCGCCGAGGCGGTCCGCAAACTCCTCGAGGAGGTGGATCTGGACAAGATGGACGGGGAGCTGCGGGAGGAACTGAAGACCGCCGTCTCCGACACGAAGAAAAAGAAGCTGGTCAAACGCCTGAAGGTAGTGGAGGCCCTGAAGAAATCGGGCAACAAACCGGAATGGATGGTCCTGACCGTCCTGCCCGTCATCCCCCCCGATCTCCGTCCCCTGGTGCCCCTGGACGGCGGGCGGTTCGCCACCTCCGACCTCAACGACCTCTACCGCCGGGTGATCAACCGCAACAACCGCCTCAAGCGGCTCATGGAGCTCAATGCCCCGGAGATCATCGTCCGCAACGAAAAACGCATGCTCCAGGAGGCCGTGGACGTTCTGTTCGACAACGGCCGCCGGGGACGGGCCATCACGGGCACCAACAAGCGCCCCCTCCGCTCCCTCTCCGACATGCTCAAGGGCAAACAGGGACGCTTCCGCCAGAACCTCCTGGGCAAGCGGGTCGATTATTCGGGGCGGTCGGTCATCACCGTCGGGCCGGATCTGAGGCTCCATCAATGCGGCCTGCCCAAGCAGATGGCCCTGGAGCTCTTCAAGCCCTTCGTGTACAACCGGTTGATGGATAAAGGTTATGTGGCCACGGTGAAAAGCGCCAAGAAGATGGTGGAGCGGGAATCTTCGGAAGTCTGGGACGCCCTGGACGAGGTGGTCCGGGAGTACCCGATCATGCTCAACCGTGCTCCCACCCTGCACCGCCTGGGGGTTCAGGCCTTCGAGCCGGTCCTCATCGAGGGCAAGGCCATCCAGCTCCACCCCCTGGTCTGCACGGCCTTCAACGCCGACTTCGACGGCGACCAGATGGCCGTCCACGTACCCCTGTCCATCGAGGCCCAGACCGAGGCCCGGGTGCTCATGATGTCCACCAACAACATCCTCTCCCCGGCCCACGGCAAACCGATTATCATCCCGAGTCAGGATATCGTCCTGGGGATCTACTACCTGACCCGGACCAAGGCGGACGTTAGGGGGGAAGGCATGGTGTTTTCCGGACCGGAAGAGGTGCGGAGCGCTTACGATGCCGGCAGTGTGGATCTCCATGCCCGGATCACCGTCCGGATCGACGGCGAAAGAAAGGAAACGACCGTGGGCCGGATCATGCTTTACGAAGTGATTCCCCGGGGGATTGCCTTCGATCAGGTCAACAAGGTGATGAACAAGAAGGAGCTGGCCAGCCTCATCGATTTCACTTACCGGACCTGCGGGGCCAAGACGACGGTGCTTCTCGCCGACCGCCTGAAGGACCTGGGCTTCAAATACGCCACCAGTTCCGGCGCTTCCATCGCCATCCACAATATGGCCGGTCCCGCCAACAAGAAGGAGATCGTGAACCGGGCGGAACGGGATGTGTTGAAGATCCAGAAGCAGTACATGGACGGTCTGATCACCGACGGCGAGCGTTACAACAAGGTCATCGACATCTGGGCCCAGGCCACGGAGAAGATCGCCGGCGAGATGATGGGCGGCATCGCCTCCACAGAGGTGACGACGGCTTCCGGAGAAAAGAAACGCGCCGACAGCTTCAACCCCATCTTCATGATGGCCGACTCCGGCGCCCGGGGATCGGCGGCCCAGATCCGCCAGCTGGCGGGGATGCGGGGACTCATGGCCAAGCCTTCGGGAGAGATCATCGAAACCCCCATCACGGCCAATTTCCGTGAAGGGTTGACGGTTCTCCAGTACTTCATCTCCACTCACGGGGCCCGGAAGGGTCTGGCCGATACGGCGCTGAAGACGGCCAATTCCGGTTACCTGACCCGCCGGCTGGTGGATGTGGCCCAGGACTGCATCATCACCGAAGAGGACTGTGGAACCATCGACGGCATCTACGTCTCCGCCCTCATGGAAGGCGGTGAGATCATCGAGACGGCCGGGGAGCGGGTCCTGGGCCGGGTGGCCCTGGAAGAGATCGTCGATCCCTTCACCGGCGAGACCCTGGTGCAGGCCAATCAGGAGATAGACGAGCCCCTGGCGGAACGGATCGACAAGGCGGGCATCGAGCGGGTGAGCATCCGTTCGGTCCTCACCTGCAAGTCCAAACACGGCGTCTGCGCCATGTGCTACGGCCGCGATCTGGCCCACGGCCACCTCGTGAACATCGGCGAGGCGGTGGGCATCATCGCGGCGCAGTCCATCGGTGAGCCGGGAACCCAGTTGACCATGAGAACCTTCCACATCGGCGGCACCGCCAAGTTCGAGGAGCACTCCACCCTCCAGGCCCGCCATGACGGGGTGGTGAAGTTCGTGAATCTGGCCACGGTGAAGATCCAGGCCGGCGGCGATCTGGTCGTCATGAACCGCAACGGCGAGATCCACGTCCTGGATGAGCAGGGGCGCAACCGGGGTAAATACCCCGTCCCTTACGGCGCCCATCTGAAGGTCAGCGAGGGCGATACGGTTTACGGTCCGGGCAAGGACCCCAAAACGGGGCAGGAACGCCAGGCCACCCTCATCGCCGAATGGGACCCCTTCTCCATCCCCATCCTGGCCGAGGTGGACGGGACGATCAAGTACGGGGATATCATCGAGGGTAAGACCATGCAGGAGCAGGTGGACGAGGTCACCGGCCTTTCCCGCAAGGTCATTATCGAGTCGAAGGGGACCGACGTGCGGCCCCGGGTTTCCATCAAGGACAAGAAGGGCCGGACGGCCAAGGTGCCCGGTACGAACATGGTGGCGCGCCACCTGCTGCCCGTGGGGGCCAACATCGTCGTCTCCGAGGGCGACCAGGTGAGCGCCGGCGACATCATCGCCAAGATCCCCCGGGAGACTACCAAGACCAAGGACATCACCGGCGGTCTGCCCCGGGTCGCCGAACTTTTCGAGGCCCGAAAACCCAAGGAATACGCCGTGATCAGCGAGATCAGAGGGGTCGTCTCCTACGGCAAGGACGCCAAGGGGAAGCGCAAGGTCATCATCACCCCCGACAGCGGCGAAGAAAAGGAATATCTGATTCCCAAAGGGAAGCATGTCAGCGTCCAGGAGGGAGACCGGGTTCTGGAAGGGGAACCCCTTATGGACGGTGTGCACAACCCCCACGATCTCCTCTCCATCAAGGGGGAGAAGGAACTGGCCCGCTATCTGGTGGATGAGGTACAGGAGGTTTACCGGCTCCAGGGTGTGAAGATCAACGACAAGCACATGGAGGTGATTGTCCGCCAGATGCTCCGGCGGGTCAAGATCGTCGATCCCGGGGATACGGTCTTCATTGCCGACGAGCAGGTGGAGCGTCATCGCTTTCAGGAGGAGAATGACCGTGTGACCGCCGCAGGCGGCAGACCTGCGGTGGGCAAACCGGTCCTGCTCGGCATTACCAAGGCCTCCCTGTCCACCCAGAGCTTTATTTCCGCCGCCTCTTTCCAGGAAACCACCCGGGTGCTTACGGAGGCGAGTCTGGCGGGGAAAACGGATTATCTGCGCGGTTTGAAAGAGAATGTCATCATGGGGCGCCTGATCCCCGCCGGGACCGGTCTGCCCATGTATCGAAAACTGGGCATCAAGACGGTGGCCGACGATGCGGAAGAAGAGGAAACACGGGAGCTGGAAGGCATTGCGGATGAGAAAATGCTTGACATGTAATCTCATTATTGGTAGAAAGCCAAACTTTGCCGTACCTGTCCGTGTGGACGGAAAGTGATTTTGGGAGGAGACATGCCGACAATAAACCAGCTGGTTCGCAAAGGTAGGACCAAAATAGAAGGAAAAACAAAGGCTCCGGCCCTGGTCGGCTCCCCGCAGCGGCGCGGAGTATGTGTCCGGGTTTATACATCGACGCCCAAGAAACCCAACTCGGCGTTGCGGAAAGTGGCCCGGGTGCGGCTCACGAGCGGATACGAGGTGACGTCCTACATCCCCGGGGTCGGGCACAATCTTCAGGAGCACTCCGTGGTGCTTGTCCGGGGAGGCCGGGTCAAGGATCTGCCGGGGGTGCGCTATCATATTATCAGGGGAACCCTAGATGCCGTAGGGGTCCAGGGAAGGAAACAGGGGCGTTCCAAGTACGGGGCCAAGAAGCCGAGTTAAGCGGGGATAGTTTATGCCGAGAAGACGAGAGGTAACAAAAAGGGAGATCGTACCCGATCCCAAGTATAACAACAAGATGGTGGCCCAGTTCGTGAACAACCTCTTGAAACAGGGGAAGAAAAGCACCGCGGAAGCGATTCTCTACGGCGCCTTCGATATAATCGAAAAGAGGATCAAGGAAACTCCTGTGGAGGTCTTCGAGAAGGCCCTCAACAATGTGAAACCCGTGATCGAGGTCAAATCGAGGAGGGTGGGCGGTTCCACCTATCAGGTTCCCACGGAGGTCCAGCCGTCGCGGCGGATGGCCCTGGCGATAAGGTGGCTGATCACCCACGCCAAGGAACGGGCGGAAAAGACGATGAAAGAGAAGCTGGCGGCGGAACTCATCGATGCGGCCAACAACAGAGGGGCGGCGATCAAGAAGCGGGAGGCCGTGCACAAGATGGCCGAGGCCAACAAGGCCTTCGCCCACTACCGTTTCTAAGCAGCTTACATAAGGATAAAGACAGGTCATTTCAGGAGCAAAGGGTCATAAATAAAAGAGATTTTTTCAAAAGACGAAGGAGGTAAGTAGAGATGGCTAAGAAAAAATTTGAAAGGACAAAGCCGCACCTGAATATCGGTACGATCGGTCACGTGGATCACGGGAAGACGACCTTGACGGCAGCGATTACCAAGCACTTGTCCAAGAAAGGCTTCGCCGAGTTCAGGCACTTTGACTCCATCGACAACGCCCCGGAGGAGAAGGAAAGAGGTGTTACGATCAATATCTGCCACGTGGAATACGAGACGGCGAAGCGGCACTACGCCCATGTCGACTGTCCCGGCCACGCCGACTATATCAAGAACATGATCTCCGGTGCCGCCCACATGGACGGGACGATCCTCGTGGTGGCGGCCTCCGACGGGCCCATGCCCCAGACCCGCGAGCACATCCTCCTGGCCCGTCAGGTCCAGGTACCCTACGTGGTCGTATATATGAACAAGGTGGATCTCGTCGACGATCCGGAACTCCTCGACCTCGTCGAGCTGGAACTTAGGGAACTCCTCAAAGAATACCAGTTCCCCGGCGACGACATTCCCATCATCCGCGGTTCCGCCCTGAAGGCGCTGGAAACGGACGATCCCGATTCGGAGGATGCCAAGTCCATCTGGGAACTCATGGAGGCGGTGGACAATTACATCCCCGAGCCGGAGCGCGTCCTCGACAAGCCCTTCCTCATGCCCATCGGCGATGTGTTCAGCATTTCCGGGCGCGGTACCGTCGTAACCGGCCGTGTGGACCGGGGCATCATCAAGACCGGCGAGGAAGTCGAGATCGTCGGGATCCGTCCCACCTTCAAGACGGTATGCACCGGGGTCGAGATGTTCCGCAAGACCCTGGATGAAGGCCGGGCCGGCGACGATATCGGCGTCCTGCTCCGGGGCACGAAGCGGGAAGAGGTGGAAAGAGGCCAGGTGGTAGCGAAACCCGGTTCCATCACCCCCCACACCAAATTCAAGGCCCAGGTCTACGTTCTCACCAAGGAAGAGGGCGGGCGTCATACCCCGTTCTTCACCGGTTATCGTCCCCAGTTCTATTTCCGGACCACGGATGTGACCGGGGTGGCGGTGCTGCCCGAAGGGGTGGAGATGGTCATGCCCGGTGACAATGTGGAAATGGAAATCCAGCTCATTACCCCCATTGCCATGGAGGAGCAGCTGCGTTTCGCCATTCGGGAAGGCGGTCGGACCGTCGGCGCCGGCGTTGTCAGCAAGGTCATCGAATAATAACTAAGGAAGCCGGCGCGACCATGAAAGACCAGAGAATAAGAATACGCCTCAAAGCTTACGATTATAAACTGCTGGACCGATCGGTGGAGGACATCGTCGAAACGGCGAAGCGTACGGGGGCCCGGGTTGCAGGACCCATTCCCCTGCCTACGGAGATCAACAGGTTTTGCGTCAACCGGTCGCCCCATGTGGACAAGAAATCCCGGGAACAGCTGGAGATCAGGACACACAAACGCCTGATCGACATCATTGAACCCACGCAGTCCACGGTAGACGCCCTGATGAAACTCGACCTTTCGGCAGGGGTCGATGTGGAGATCAAACTATAGTTTATATATCCCAGGGGATGGAACAAGCTTGGTAATTTCCATCTCCTGATTTTTTTCACGATTAGAGAAGCGACATGGCAAAGGGACTGATAGGCAGAAAACTGGGCATGACCCAGATCTTTACCGAGGATGGCGGTGCGGTACCGGCGACGGTGATCGAGGTGGAGCCTTCGGTGGTCATTCAGAAGAAGACCCGGGAGAAGGACGGTTACGAGGCCGTGCAGCTGGGTTACGGCCGGGTGAAGCAGAAACATGTGACGAAGCCCCTGCAGGGTCATTTCCGCAAAGCGGATAAAGGTTTTTTCCGCACCCTCCGGGAATTTCGCACGGATGCCGCAGGTTACGAGCTGGGGCAGGAACTGCGCGCCGACCTCTTCCAGGCGGGAGATTTTGTTGATATCACCGGCACATCGAAGGGAAAAGGCTTCGCCGGCGGGGTGAAAAGGCACGGGTTCGGCGGTGGTCGGGCGACCCACGGGTCCATGTTCCACCGTGCCCCCGGCTCCATAGGGGCCAGCGCCGAGCCTTCCCGGGTGTTCAAGGGGAAGAAGCTGCCCGGGCATATGGGCTGTGCGCGGACTACCGTTCAGAACATCAAGGTACTGCTGGTAAGACCGGAGGATAACGCCATCCTCGTAAAAGGGTCCATCCCCGGATGCAGACAGGGGATCGTGGTCATCAACCAGGCCGTCAAGAAAGCAAATGTTGCGAAATAGCGATTCAGGGTGGAAGAGATGCCAGTAGCGGCTGTGTATGATATAGAAAACAGGAAGACAGGTGAAATCGAACTCAGCGATGAGATCTTCGGTGCCGGCGTCAACGAGGCGGCCATGTATGAGGTGGTGAGGATGCAGCTCATTGCCCGGCGCCGGGGAACGGCGGCGACGAAAACGCGCCGGGACATCAGCGGCGGTGGAAAAAAACCATGGCGGCAGAAGGGAACGGGCAGGGCCCGAGCCGGAACTACCCGGTCCCCTATCTGGCGGGGTGGAGGCACGGTGTTTGGGCCCCATCCCCGGTCGTACGCCTTCAAGGTGCCCAAAAAGGTACGCCGTCTTGCCCTGGTTTCGGCTCTCAGCCAAAAATTCAAAGAAGAACGGATGATCATCCTTGAGGATTTTCCCCTGGGCGAAATCAAGACCAGGAAATTCAAGGAAGTCGTCGATCGCTTCGGGTGGAACAAGGCGCTGGTTGTTATCGACAAGGCCGATCCCATCCTGGAGAAGTCATCGAGAAATCTTAAGGAAATCAAAATGATCCGCTCGGAAGGCATCAACGTCTATGACCTCTTGAATCACGAGCATGTGGTTTTGCTGGCGCCGTGCGTGAAAAACATCGAGGGAGCGTTGCGATCATAATGGAATTATACAAAATTATAAAAAAGGCCCTGCTTACGGAAAAAACCAACCTTGCCCGGGGTGAGGCAAACAAGTATTTCTTTGCCGTCGATCGCCGCGCCAACAAGATCGAGATTGCTGCGGCCGTGGAAAAACTGTTCAAGGTGAAGGTCCTCGATGTGGCGGTGATGAATGTGCCGGGGAAGAAAAAGCGCATCGGCCGGATCGTCGGTGAAAAACCATCCTGGAAGAAGGCGGTGGTCACCCTGGCACCGGGGAACCGTATCGAAATATTTGAAGGCGTTTAATAAGTTTTAAGGAACGGAATATGGCAATCAAGACATATAAACCCACATCGCCGGGGCGGCGTTTTCAGACCTGCTCCGATTTTGAGGAGCTAACCTCTTCCCGGCCGGAAAAGAGCCTGTTGCGACCCTTGAAGAGAACGGGGGGCAGGAATGCCAACGGGCGGATGACCAGCCGGCATATCGGGGGGGGGCACAAGCGGCGCTACCGCATCATCGACTTTCGCCGGGACAAGATCGACATCCCCGCCCGTGTGGCGGCGGTGGAATACGATCCCAATCGCTCCGCGAGAATCGCCCTCCTCAATTATGTGGACGGAGAGAAGAGATATATCCTCGCCCCGGACAAGATTACCGTGGGCGATGTCGTTATCAGCGGTGAGCGGGCGGACATCAAGCCGGGTAACACCATTCCCCTGAAAAACATCCCCCTGGGAACCCTGATCCACAACGTGGAACTGAAGGTCGGCCGGGGCGGACAGATAATTCGCAGCGCCGGTTCCTACGGACAGTTGATGGCCAAAGAGGGCGGGTACGCCCAGGTCCGGCTACCCTCCGGAGAGGTGAGGAAGATCTTTCTCGATTGCCGGGCCACGATCGGCCAGATCGGCAATATCGAGCACGAGAATATCAGCATCGGCAAGGCGGGAAGAAGCCGCTGGCTGGGCAGGCGTCCCAAGGTGCGGGGGGTGGCCATGAATCCCATCGATCATCCCATGGGCGGCGGCGAAGGGAAGTCGTCGGGCGGCAGACACCCTTGTACCCCCTGGGGGATTCCGACCAAGGGGCATAAAACGCGCACGAATAAGAGCACGGACAAATACATCGTAAAGAGAAGAGGTTAGAAGGTGGCAAGGTCTGTTAGCAAGGGTCCATACATCGAGGCCAAACTGCTGGAAAAGGTGCGAAAGGCCGAGGCGGCGGGGAGCAAGGCGGTCATCAAGACATGGTCACGGCGGTCAACCATAACCCCGGACCTCATCGGGCATACCTTCGCCGTTCATAACGGTAAAAAGTTTATCCCCGTCTTTGTGACGGAAAACATGGTGGGACACAAGCTCGGTGAATTCGCTCCGACCCGGACATTCTTCAGCCATGCCGGGGACAGAAAATCGAAAGTGAGAAGATAAAACAGGCGCATTCCGCGCGAATGGCATGGGGTAAGTTTATGGAAGCAAGGGCTGTTGCCAAGTATATTCGCATCTCGCCGCAAAAGGCACGCCTCGTGGTGGATCTCATCCGGGGAAAGAAGGTTGAGGAAGCGGAGAAGATCCTTTCCTACACAAGAAAATACGGGGCGTATCTGGTGGGTAAGGTTTTGAAGTCCGCCCTGGCCAATGCCAGGCAAAACCCGAATATCGACGAGAACATCCTCTTCGTAAAGGGTGTCTATGTCGATCAGGGGCCGGCTTTGAAGCGCTGGCGGGCCCGGGCCCAGGGACGGGCGGCGGCGATCAAGAAAAGGATGAGTCATATTACGGTCGTGTTGGACGAGGCATAGCGAAATCGCGAGGAGGTGAAAGGTTGGGGCAGAAGGTAAATCCGATCGGTTTGAGGCTTGGCGGCGTTAAGACATGGAAGTCGCTCTGGTTTTCTGAGAAGAACTACAGTGAACTCCTTCATGAGGATCTCCGTATCCGCCAGTACCTCAAACAGAGACTCTATCACGCCGGCATCTCGAGGATCGAGATCGAAAGGGCCGCCAATAAGGCGAAGGTCAATATCTATGCCGCCCGTCCGGGAATCATCATCGGCAAAAAGGGTTCCGAGATCGAGAAACTCAAAAAGGATCTTGAGAAGGTCAGCAGCAGTGAGTTGATCATAAATATTCTGGAAGTACGGAAACCGGAAATAGACGCACAGCTGGTGGCGGAAAACGTCGCACTCCAGTTGGAAAGGCGCATCGCTTTCCGCCGGGCCATGCGCAAGGGTGTTACCTCCGCGATCAAATTCGGGGCCAAGGGAATCCGGGTCAACTGTTCCGGCCGCCTGGGCGGTGCGGAAATGGCCCGTGCCGAATGGTACCGGGAAGGCCGTGTCCCCCTGCATACCCTGCGGGCCGACATCGACTGGGGTTTTGCCGAGGCGCGGACGGCGTACGGGAAAATCGGCGTTAAGGCCTTGATCTTTCTCGGGGAGATCCTGGGAACCAAGAAAGAGCGCGAACGATAACGACAAGTTTGCAGAAGGATATAATAGGGGTTTTTGAACCATGTTGATGCCGAAGAGGGTAAAATATAGAAAACCGCAGCGGGGGCGCATGACCGGGCAGGCCATGCGGGGCAATGCCATCACCTTTGGCGAGTTCGGTTTGCAGGCCACGGAATGCGGTTGGGTTACGGCCCGACAGATCGAATCCGCCCGTGTGGCGATGACCAGGCACGTGAAGAGAGGCGGCAAAATCTGGATCCGGGTGTTTCCCCACAAATCGATAACGAAAAAGCCGGCGGAAACAAGAATGGGAAAAGGCAAGGGGGCCCCGGAGGAATGGGTCGCCGTCGTCAAGCCGGGGATGGTGCTTTACGAAATGCGGGGTGTTTCCCCGGATATCGCCAAGGAGGCCTTTCGCCTGGCGGCCCATAAGCTGCCCGTCGGCGTCAAGTTCCTGACCAGGGAGGCGATGGATGAAAACTAAAGAGCTGAGGGATCTGCACAGCGATGAATTGAAACAGAAAAAGGCGGAACTGGATGAAGAACTCTTCCGTCTGAAGTTGCGCCATGCGTCCGGGCAGCTGGATTCCACTGCCACTCTGGGGAAGACGAGGAGAGATATTGCCCGTATCAAGACGATCTTGAGGCAGAAGGAGGATCGATAGTCATGGAGGTCCGCGGAAACCGGAGAACGATCAGCGGCGTCGTGGTAAGCAACAAGATGGACAAGACCATCGTCGTCCGGGTGGAACGTCTGGTCAAACATTCAGTTTTCCATAAATATATTCGTCAATTCGTAAAATACAAGGCCCATGACGAAGGCAATGAATGCCGGGTCGGGGACCGGGTGGTGATTGTGGAATCCCGGCCCTTGAGCAAGGACAAGCGCTGGCGGATGCAATCCATCCTGGAGCGGGCCAAATAGCATAGGGACTTGAGTGAAGGCGGTAGGGTATTATGATTCAGATGCAGACCATACTAAACGTTGCAGACAACTCGGGGGCCAAAAAGGTTGCCTGCATCAAGGTGCTGGGGGGGTCGAAACGGCGCTATGCCGGCATTGGCGACGTCATCGTTGTATCTGTCAAGGAAGCCATCCCCAATTCGAAGGTGAAGAAGGGTGATGTCATGAAGGCCGTCATTGTCCGCACGGTCAAGGAGTTGCGCCGGCAGGACGGTTCCTATCTGAAATTCGACGATAACTCGGCCGTCCTGATTACCAACCAGATGGAGCCCATCGGGACGCGTATCTTCGGTCCGGTGGCAAGGGAATTACGGGCGAAGCAGTTTATGAAAATCATATCTCTGGCTCCTGAGGTACTCTAAACAGGCAGCGGGACATCGAAACAAGGATCGAGACAATGCAGGGAAAGCATTTGAAAAAGGGAGACATGGTACAGGTTACCGCCGGCAGGGAAAAAGGGAAGACCGGCAAGATAATCAGGATCATGAGAGACAAAGAACGGGTCATTGTGGAAAAGCTCAATTTTGTGAAACGGCACCAGCGGCCCGATGCCAAGGGCAAGGGCGGGATCGTGGAAAAGGAAGGGCCCATCAATATCACCAATGTTTCCTATTTTTGCAGCAAGTGTGAAAAAGGGGTCCGGCTGGGACACAAGATCCTCGAGGAAGGCAAAAAGGTCCGTATCTGTAGAAAATGTCAGGAGATAATAGACGCATAAGGCGATCAACATGGCAAGACTTAAAGAACTTTACCAAAAGGAAGTAGTCCCGGCATTGATAGCGAAGTTCGGTTACAAGAACCGGATGGAAGTGCCGAAGCTGGAGAAGATAGTGCTCAACATGGGCCTGGGCGAGGCAATCCAGAACGCCAAGATTTTGGACAGCGCCGCGGCGGAGATGGCGGCGATTACCGGACAGAAGCCCGTGATCACCAAGGCGCGGAAATCCATCGCCACCTTCAAGCTGCGCCAGGGGATGTCCATCGGTTGTCGGGTTACCCTGCGCCGGGAGCGGATGTACGAATTCCTGGATCGCCTGGTCAATATCAATCTTCCCCGGGTCAGGGATTTCCGCGGTATTGCCCCCAAGTCATTCGACGGCCGGGGTAATTTCGCCCTCGGACTGAAAGAACAGATCATTTTCCCCGAGATCGACTACGACAAGATCGACAAGATCCGGGGGATGAATGTGGTCATTGTTACCACGGCGAAGACGGATGAAGAGGCAAGAGAGTTGTTGAGGATGATGGGCATGCCTTTCCGGAGTTGAACCCAAAGAAGGGTGGGAGGAAGATATAAGTGGCAAAGAAATCCCTGATCGCAAAAGCAAAAAGGAAGATGAAATTCTCGGTCCGGCAGTACAACCGCTGTCCGCTGTGCGGCAGACCCCGGGCGTATTACCGTAAATTCGATATGTGCAGAATCTGTTTAAGGAATCTTGCCGCCAAGGGGGAGATCCCCGGGGTGATCAAAGCGAGCTGGTAGATCAATATTTAAGGAGTTTTATCCATGGGAATGACCGATCCAATTGCCGATATGTTGACCAGAATCCGGAATGCCAATCGCATGCATTTCAAGACGGTGGACGTGTTTGCCTCCCGCATGAACAGGAATATCGCCGAGGTTCTGAAAAAGGCAGGTTATATTTCCGGTTTTGAGCTGAAGAAGGAAAAAAATAGACACGAGGTCTTGAGGATCGAGCTGGCTTATCCCGATTCCAGAAACTATGTCCTTACCGACATCCAGCGGGTGAGCCGGCCCGGACGGCGGGTTTATGTCCACAGTGAGGACATCCCCAGGGTGCTGAACGGTTATGGGATTGCCGTCATGTCCACTTCGAAGGGGCTGATGACGGATAAGGAGGCACGGGATCAGAATCTGGGCGGGGAAATACTATGCCGGGCGTGGTAAATATTCTCCGGGCTTTTGTGCGTCGGGTTGGGAGATAGAAAAATGTCGAGAATCGGGAAAAAGGCCATCAAACTTCCGGCCGGGGTCAGTGTTACCCGGGAGGACAGACTGGTAAAGGTATCGGGTCCGAAAGGGGAGCTCTCCGCGGTTTTGCCTCCGGGGATTGATTTCATTCAAGAGGAAAATGCCGTTTCCGTCCAGCGGATTGAAGACAACCGGCTGGGGAGATCGGCCCACGGCTTGGCGAGGACCCTGGTGAACAATATGGTGGTCGGGGTAAGCAAGGGGTTTGAAAAGGGGCTGGAAATATCCGGTGTCGGCTACCGGGCCGAACTGAACAATGACGTTTTGAAACTCGTGGTGGGTTTTTCCACCCCCCGGGAATATGTGGTTCCGAAGGGGGTGGCCGTCAAGATCGAGAAACAGGTCAATATCCTCGTCTCCGGTATCGACAAGTATCTGGTAGGCAAAGTGGCTTCGGAAATCCGTGACTTGAGAAAACCTGAACCCTACAAGGGAAAAGGGATCAAATACGCCGGGGAGCAGGTACGCCGGAAAGTCGGTAAGTCCGTGGGTACGAAATAGGGGCAGTGATTATCGGATATTCTTTTTATATGAGGTAGGCGAATTGGCAGCGAAGGTTGAGAAAATCAGAGAGAAAAGAAAGGCCCGAGTCCGGGGAAAGGTTTCGGGTACCCAGCAGCGGCCCCGCCTGGCGGTATTCAGAACGGCTCGCCATATCTATGTTCAGGCCATCGCTGATGATCTGGGACGAACCCTCGCCCAGGCTTCGACCCTGAGCCCGGAACTGCGGGGGGAGCTCGGCGGGTTGAAAAAATCGGAAGCGGCCAGGGCGGTGGGCAAACTGGTTGCCATGCGGCTTAAATCCGCGGGGATCGAGGAAGCTGTTTTCGATCGCGGTCGTTTCCTGTATCATGGCCGGGTCAAGGCCCTTGCCGATGCGGCCCGGGAAGGCGGGTTGAAATTTTGACGACCAAAACAAGAGGGGCGATGAGATAAGACTATGACAGAAGAGCTTGAACTGATAGACAGAGTCATCACGATCAACAGGACCGCCAAGGTCGTCAAGGGTGGACGGAGGTTCCGCTTCAGTGCCATCGTGGTGGTGGGAGACGGACAGGGTTCCGTAGGGGCCGGTCTGGGCAAGGCCCACGAAGTCCCGGAAGCGATCCGCAAGGGTATGGAGCAGGCGAAGAAGAACATGAAGAAGGTGGCCGTTATCAACCGCACGATTCCCTATGAGGTCATAGGGACTTACGGGGCCGGCCGCGTGCTTTTGAAGCCCGCTTCGGAAGGGACGGGTCTTATCGCCGGCGGCGCCGTGCGGGCCGTGTTGGAGGCGGCGGGGGTCCACAATGTGCTGACTAAATGTCTAGGCTCTCACAATCCCCACAACCTGGTCAAGGCGACCATCGAAGGACTTTGCCAGTTGAAGGAACCGGCGGAAATCGCCCGGCTCCGCAGGCAAGCGACCTGGGAATAGTAAAAATTAAAGAGGTGTGTCTCGTGGGACGCAAATTGAAAGTCACATTGATTCGGAGTTATATCGGCAGACCGGAAAAGCATCGTCGGGTGCTGCGGGGCATGGGGCTCATGAAGATGAACAAAACGGTAATCCTGGACGATACCCCCGAGATTCGCGGCATGGTGAACAAGGTATGTCATCTGGTTTCCATGGAAGAGGTGGAGGCATAAAGATATATGGATCTGCAAACACTGAAGGCCCCCGTTGGAGCGAAGAAGAAGCGTAAACGCATCGGCCGCGGCGGCGCCCGGGGAGGAACGGCCGGCAAAGGTCACAAGGGACAGAACGCCCGATCGGGAGGCGGCAGCAAACCCGGTTTCGAGGGCGGGCAGATGCCCATGGCGCGCCGTCTGCCCAAACGGGGATTCCGCAATCCCTTCCGCAGGGAAATCATCACGATCAACCTGGAGCAGCTCCGGGGATTTGCGGAGAACAGCGTGGTCGATGTGGAGGCCCTGCTTGCCAGAGGGCTGATCAAGAAAAGGGGAGACGGGGTCAAGCTGCTGGGAAAAGGGGAGATACAGTACGCCCTCGCCGTTAAGCTTGATGCTTTGAGCCGGGGGGCCAAGGCCAAGATTGAAGCCGCCGGTGGTTCCGTTGTAGAGGTTTCCTGAATTGATCGGCGGACTCAGTAACATACCCAAAATCCCGGAGCTGCAAAAAAGGATTCTCTTTACCTTTTTGCTTTTGATCGTTTACCGGATCGGTGCCCATGTGCCGACGCCGGGTATCGACGCGGCGGCGCTGGCGGCCTATTTCGAACAGGCGAAAGGATCGCTGCTGGGGCTCTTTGATATGTTTGCCGGGGGCGCCCTGAGCAATCTGTCCGTATTTGCTCTGGGAATCATGCCCTATATCAGCGCCTCCATTATCCTGCAATTGCTCACCATCGCCATTCCTCATCTGGAAAAACTCTCCAAGGAAGGAGAGGCGGGAAGGAGAAAGATCACCCAGTACACCCGCTATGGAACGGTGGTCCTGAGCATTATCCAGGGTTTCGGCATCGCCATCGGACTGGAAAACATGGCGGGACCTACGGGGGCCTCCATCGTCATCGAAACGGGCTGGGGCTTCCGGCTCATGACGATGATTACCCTGACCGCCGGTACCGCTTTTATCATGTGGCTGGGGGAACAGATAACGGAGAAGGGGATCGGCAACGGCATCTCCCTCATCATCTTTGCGGGGATCGTATGCCGCGGGCCCGAGGCCATCATCAGCACCTTTCAGCTCCTGGCGGCGGGAGAGATGGGGATCTTTTTCATCCTTATCCTCATCATCATGATGGTGGCCGTGGTGGGTACGATCGTCTATGTGGAAAGCGCCCAGCGCCGGATACCGGTGCAGTATGCCAAGCGTGTCGTCGGCCGGAAGGTTTACGGGGGGCAGTCCACCCATCTGCCCCTGAAGGTCAATACCGCCGGCGTCATTCCGCCGATTTTCGCTTCGTCGATCATCATGTTCCCGGCGACGATCGCGAATTTCATTCCCCATCCCTGGATGAAGCAGGTGGCGGAAGCGCTGGTTCCCGGCCGGGCCGTTTACGAGTTGCTCTATGTGGCGTTCATCGTCTTCTTTTGCTACTTCTATACGGCCGTAACCTTCAACCCCGTGGATGTGGCCGAGAACATGAAGAAATACGGGGGCTATGTGCCGGGGATCAGACCCGGTAAAAAGACGGCGGATTATATCGACGGGGTCCTGACGCGCCTGACCTTCAGCGGCGCCATCTATGTGTCGGCGGTCTGTGTCCTGCCGAGCATTTTGATCTCGTACTTCAATGTTCCTTTCTACTTCGGCGGCACGGCGCTCCTGATCGTGGTCGGTGTGGCGCTCGACACCGCCGGACAGATCGAAACCCACCTGCTGACCAGGCAGTACGAGGGTTTCATGAAGAAAGGAAGATTAGCCAGACGGCGTTGAAGAAGGCCATTGCGGCAATATGGATGAGGTCGTTTCGATGGTCATTCTGAAACAGCAAAGCGAGATTGAAAAAATCCGGGCCAGTAACCTCATCGTAGCGGAAGTCCTGGCGATGCTGAAGGAGAAGGTAGTAGACGGGATCACCACCCGGGAGTTGGACCGCCTTTCGGAAGAACTGGTCTTGAGGCGGGGGGCCAAACCGGCCTTCAAGGGTTATCGGGGTTATCCCTATTCCCTGTGCGCCTCGGTGAATGACGAGATCATCCACGGCCTCCCCTCGGATCGGGTGCTGAGGGAAGGGGACATCGTGGGTCTGGATTTCGGCGCCTACTATGGAGGTTATTACGGTGACGCCGCCCTGACGGTCCCGGTGGGGAAGATTTCCCCGGAGGCGGCCCATCTCCTCCAGGCGACGGAGAGGTCCCTGGCGCTGGCCATTGAAGAGGCGCGGGTCGGGAACAGACTCGGTGACATTTCCGCGGCGGTGCAGAACCATGTGGAGGCGGCCGGTTACTCCGTGGTGAGGGATTTTGTGGGGCACGGTATCGGCAGGAGTCTCCACGAGGAACCCCAGATCCCCAATTTCGGCGTCCGGGGCCGGGGGGTCAAACTGAAAGCGGGCATGGTGCTGGCGATCGAACCCATGGTCAACGCCGGGACGTTCAAGATCAGGATGCGGCCCGACGGGTGGACCGCGGTGACGGCCGACGGCCGGCTGTCCGCGCACTTTGAGCATACCGTCGCCATAACGGAAAACGGTCCGGAAATATTGAGCCGTCTCCATTGACGGAAGAGGATCAAGGACTTAACAAGGAACAGCGATCAGCAGCAGCTGATATCAGGGTCATTGCTATGGTGAAAGAAGAGGCGATCGAGGTCGAGGGAAAGGTGATCGAACCCCTCCCCAATGCCATGTTCCGGGTGGAACTGGAAAACGGCCATCGGGTGCTGGCCCACATCTCCGGGAAGATGAGGATGCACTTCATCAAGATCCTGCCCGGAGACAAGGTGACGGTGGAGCTGTCCCCCTATGACTTGACGCGGGGACGGATCATCTATCGGACAAAATAGGGTGCCGGCGGTTAAGCGCCGGTCCTGATCGGATAGGAGTGAAGATCGTGAAAGTAAGGGCTTCCGTAAAAAAGATCTGCGATAAATGTAAGATCGTCAAAAGAAAGGGTATTCTCCGGGTGATCTGCGAGAATCCCAAGCACAAGCAGCGACAGGGATAAATCCGTAGCTGAGGTCAGGAGGACAGAGGCGTGGCAAGAATTGCAGGAGTTGATTTACCGAAGAACAAAAGAATGGAAATCGCCTTGACTTATATTTACGGTATCGGCAGAACGACGGCCCAGAAGATTCTTCAGAAGGCGGGTGTCGATGCCGACAAGAAGACCGACCATCTCGCCGATGCGGAGATCACGGCCATCCGGAATATAATCGACAAGGATCACAAAGTGGAAGGCGATCTGCGGCGGGAAGTTTCCATGGATTTGAAGCGCCTGATGGACCTGGGAACCTATAGGGGGCTGCGACATCGGAAGGGACTGCCCGTCCGCGGGCAGCGGAGTCATACCAACGCCCGGACGCGGAAGGGACCACGGCGGGCGATTGCAGGTAAGAAGAAGTAACGGGGAGGAGAAATGGCGAGACCGGCAAGAAAGACAGGGAAAAAGAAAGAGAAAAAGAATATCCCCGAAGGGATTGCCCATATCCAGTCGACCTTTAACAATACCATCGTGACCATCACGGATCTCAGCGGCAATGTCGTATCCTGGTCGTCTTCCGGTATCCAGGGATTCAAGGGCTCCCGCAAGAGCACTCCTTTTGCTGCGCAGATGGCCGCGGAAGATGCAGTGAAAAAGGCCAAGGAACACGGGATGAGAAGTGTGCAGGTTTATGTCAAAGGACCCGGGTCGGGACGGGAATCGGCCCTGCGGGCGTTGCAGGTAGCCGGCATCAACATCACGCTGATCCGCGACGTCACCCCTATCCCCCATAACGGGTGCCGGCCTCCGAAACGAAGAAGGGTTTGAGTTTATTGTCAGCAGTGCAGATTACAGCATAACAGGGAGGAACTTTGGCAAGGTATAGAGAATCCGTATGCAGGTTGTGCCGCCGGGAAGGCCTGAAGTTGTTTTTGAAAGGCGACCGCTGTTACTCCGAAAAGTGCGCCTTCGAACGCCGGGAATACGCGCCGGGAGACCACGGCCAGATGAGGAGGAAACCCTCGGACTATTGTGTGCAATTGCGGGCCAAACAGAAATTGAGAAGGATGTACGGACTTCTGGAAAAGCAGTTCCATGGCTATTTTGAAAAGGCCGACCGGTTGAAGGGGATTACCGGGACCAACCTGCTGATCCTTTTGGAGCGCCGACTGGACAATATGGTCTTCCGCATGGGTTTTGCCAATTCCCGGACCGAAGCGCGTCAATTGGTCAGGCATAATCACTTTTCCGTCAACGGCAGGAAGGTCAACATCCCCTCGTACCTGGTCAAGGCGGGGGATGAGATCGAGGTTCGGGAAGGAAGCCGCAAGGTTACCCGGATCGTCGAGGCCATGGAGTCCGTTGCCCGGCGGGGAGTGCCGCAGTGGCTGACCCTGGACAAGGATAACTTCAAAGGGTCTGTGAAGATGCTTCCCACCCGCGACGAGTTGACGATGCCGGTTCAGGAGCAGCTGGTTGTAGAGCTTTATTCAAAATAATCAAAACCACCGGCACCGCCGCGGCGGACCGGAACAACAAGGACAGAGAGAATGCAGCGAAACTGGCGCGGCTTAATACGACCAAAGCGGATAGAGATCGACGAGGGTACCCATACGAGGTTTTATGGTGAATTTACCTGCCAGCCTCTGGAGAGGGGGATGGGTGTCACTCTGGGTAACGCCCTGAGGAGAACCCTGCTGTCTTCGATACAGGGGGCGGCCATTGTCGCCGTCCGTTTTGACGGCGTCCTGCATGAATTTTCCACAATCCCCGGTGTCAAGGAGGACGTGACGGATATCATCCTCAATCTCAAGGGCGTCCGGGTGATGCTCCACAATGACGGGCCTCGCACGCTCAGACTGGACGTTGCCCGTGAAGGGACCGTCACCGCCGGAGACATCATCCATGACAGCACCGTCGAGATCCTCAACCCCGACCACTATCTGGCCACCCTGTCCGGCAAGGCGAACCTGAAAGCGGAAATGACGGTCAAGCTGGGGCGGGGGTATATGCAGGCGAAAAAGGAAAGGGATTATGATCAGCCCGAAGGGACGATCAACATCGACGCCGTTTTTTCGCCCATCAAGAAGGTGAATTACACGGTTACCCATGCCCGGGTGGGTCAGGTCGCCGATTATGATCGCCTCGTTCTCGAGGTCTGGACGGACGGGAGCGTCCTGCCTGAGGATGCCGTGGCTTTTGCCTCTAAGATCCTCAAGGAGCAGCTGGATATCTTCATCAATTTCAGCGATCAGGAAGAGGAGACGGAGCAGCCCGACGGAACGGAGGAAAAGGAAAATCTCAACGAGCAACTCCTCCGTCATGTCGATGATCTGGAACTGTCGGTCCGTTCGGCGAACTGTTTGAAAAACGCCGGCATCAATCTGATCGGCGAACTGGTCCAGAAATCGGAAGCGGAAATGTTGAAGACCAAGAACTTTGGAAGAAAATCATTGAATGAAATCAAGGAAATTCTTGCCGAGCAAGGTTTGGGTTTCGGTATGAAGCTGGATTTTCACCCCTGGAACGCCAAGGAAGAAAACCGGGAATAACCGTTGCACCGGGACGGCGGGGCAGCGCGGAAGAGCGAAGAGAGAGGATAACGAACTATGCGTCACGGAAAGGCGGACTGTAAACTCGGAAGGACGACAAGCCACAGAAAGGCGATGTTGAGGAACATGGTTACGTCCTTCATCGAGCACGAATCGATAAAGACCACGGATACCAAGGCAAAAGAGCTGAAAAAGGTGGCGGAAAAGATGGTGACCCTGGGAAAGAAAGGCAGCCTGCACGCCCGCCGGCAGGCCCTGGGATACATCCGCAGCGCCGAAACGGTGCGAAAGCTCTTCGATGAATTGTCGGTACGTTATCGGGAACGGGCGGGCGGTTATACCCGTATCGTCAAACTCGGTTTCCGGGCCGGTGACAGCGCACCTGTTTCCCTGGTGGAGTTCGTCAAAGACGGAGAGAAGGAAAAAAGCAGGAAAAAGACCGGCGCGGCAAAAAAGTCCTGAAGAAGAACCGTCGCGAAGATTGAGACCAGCAAAGGCCGGATTTAGTTCGGCCTTTTTTATTTGGGCTTGTCTTTTCAGGGAAAAAAGGATAGAGTCTCCCCACTGTTTCATTCCCGAGTGATCATGACGAAAGGAGGACTGAATATGGCGGAAGAAAAAATCGGCGAGGTGGTGAAATTTTTTGCCAAACCCTCGGTGGCGGCGGTAAAGATCGTCAGCGGCGAACTCCGGATCGGTGATACGATCAAGATAACGGGTCATACCACCGACATCACCGATGTCATAGAATCCATGGAGGTCAATAACCAGAAGGTGGAGAAGGCCGTGCCGGGAGATTATATCGGGGTGAAGGTTTCCGATCGCGTCCGACCGGGCGACGAGGTTTTCCGTGTTCTTCCGGATTGACGCGAGTCGGTTTTCCGGTTGTAATCTGAATTGATCATGCCTTTCGGCTTCCAGGCAACGATGGCGTGGCCAAGACAGCAAAAAGGCTCTGGAAGCGGAGGTGGAGAGCTCTCGAGGCGCCGGCCGGGTGAACGGCGGTGAAGACGTTTTGATTTCATGCGGAATAGGCCATGGATCGAATCTTGCCGGTTTGTCCGTGGCTTTTCCATTTTCCTGACCCGGCGGCGAATGACGCGCGTATTCGATCCCGACACCTATCTGCAACGTCTGACCGCGCTGGGCATCCGGATGGACCTCGATGCCGTCCGGGCGGCGCTGCAGTGTCTGGGCCACCCGGAGGCTTCCTATCCGGCGATCCTGGTCGCCGGCACCAACGGCAAGGGTTCGGTAGCCGCCATGACGGCGTCCATTCTGACCGCGGCCGGTCTGAACGTCGGGCTTTATACCTCTCCCCATCTTGTGGATGTCCGGGAAAGGATCCGGGTCAACGGCGAGATGATCTCCCGGCAAGAGCTGGCGGCAGCCGGGGGGGAAATCGCCCGCCGGGTTGCCGAACCGCTTACCTACTTTGAGTTTCTGACCGTTCTGGCGGGATTTTATTTTCGGGAAAGGAAGATCGATATCGCGGTGGTCGAGGTGGGCATGGGAGGGCGCCTGGATGCGACACGGCTTTTCGCGGCGCCGGTGGCGGTCATCACGAACCTGTCCCGCGACCACGAAGAGTATCTGGGACGGCGCCTGGGGGATATTGCGTTCGAAAAAGCGGCGATTATCCCCGTCGGTGGGGTATGTGTGACCGCCGTCCGGCAGCGCGGCGTCCGGCGGGTAATCGAAACCACCGGTCGGGCACGGGAGGTGCTGCTGCTGCGTCTGGGCGGGGAGATCAAGATCCGCCGCCACCGGGACGGAACCTTTTCCTATCGCAGTGCGACCCGGTATCTGCCCCGTCTCCCCTGTGCGCTCACGGGGGGGCACCAGCGGGAAAATGCCGCTTTGGCGGTCGCTGCCGTTGAGGCCATGGAAACCCGTGGTTTCGCTGTCCGCGAGGGAGCGATCCGGACGGGGCTGGCGGGTGTGAGGTGGGAGGGGCGCCTGGAGATCCTCCGGCGTGATCCCGCTGTCCTTGTCGACGGCGCTCACAATCCGGCGGGGATCGGCTCTCTTTGCCGGGCCCTGAGGCATGATTTCTCATACCGCCGCCTCATTGTCCTGTTCGGGGTCCTCCGGGACAAGCATTATGAGGAGATGCTGGAAAGGCTGGCGGCGCTCACACCCCTGCTCATCATCACCCGCCCCGGCAGCGAACGTTCCCTCCCCCCGGAGAGCCTTCTGGAGGCCGCGAAGCGTCTCTCTCCGGAAGCGAAGGCGATTCCCGCGCCGGCGGCCGCCCTCCGCCATGCCTTGGCGGTTGCCCGGCATGACGATCTCATCTGTGTGACCGGTTCTCTGTATCTGGTGGGAGAAATAAAAAGACTTTTCCTTACCGGCGATGCGTGACGGCGGTGAAAAGGATATGCTTCGGATCGTGAACAGCATGAAGGCGCCATGGTCCCCCACCGGGTTTGACAAGCCGGGGGTGTGCGGGGTCTCCCTCGCCCTGGCCATGATATTTATCCTGTTGTTTCCTTTGGTCTCCGGGGGCAGTGAAATCACCGTCTATCGGGGATCGGTGCGTGACCTCCAGGGTAATCCCCTGGCCGGCGTGGTGGTCGAAACGAGAGAAGATCCGGCGGGAGGGGTGACAACGGCTCCGGACGGTTCTTTTTCGCTGCCGGTCCCTGCGGGTTGGCGCCGGTTCACCCTGACGGCAACCCGGGAAGGTTATTTTCCTCATTATGAAATCTGTACCGCGACGTCATGGGGAAAGGACGGCCGGGTAATACTCCTGTCCCGCCTGCCTGACGCCGATACCGCCGTACCCCCCCCGGCGGGCGGCAACGTACCCGGCAGTCCCGTGGACATCGAGGCCGATACTTTGAGCTATTTCCAGGATACCGATACCTACCAGGCGGACGGCAACGTCGTCATCCTTTATGAACAGGGCAGATTGAATGCGGCGGCGGTCACCCTCAACCGGAAAACGGAGGAAGCCTTCGCCCGGGGCGGGGTGAAGCTGCAGAGCAAAGGTGATGTCCTGGAGGGGGAACGGTTGAAAATACATATTCCTTCCCAGACGGGAACGGTGGAGGAAGGAAAGATTTTCATCGCCCGGACCCACTTTTATCTGCGTGGTGATCGGATCGAGAAGCGGGGTGAGGCGACATATTTTATCGAGAATGCCCAGGCGACGACCTGTGACGGGGAAAACCCCGACTGGCGTCTCACGGGAAAACACCTCGATGTTACCGTCGACGGCTATGGCACTGTCAGCCACGGTAAATTCTACGCGGGGAAGTTGCCGGTAATTTACATGCCTTATTTCCTCTTTCCCGCCAAGACCACCCGCCAGTCGGGATTGCTGTTCCCCCGGATGGGCTATTCGAAGGATAAACTGGGCTGGGACATCGGCCTCCCCTTTTACTGGGCCGTATCCCAGGATGTCGATGCCACTTTCTATCAGCGTTACCTGAGTCAGCGGGGATTCCAGGAGGGGGTGGAAATGCGATATGCCCTCGGTGATTCGACCACGGGGACGCTCTATGGTGATTTTCTCAACGACAGCAAAGAAATCACCGAAACCAACGGCAGCATCAGCAGGAACTGGCAGTCGAACCAGAAGCGCTGGGCCTTCTACTGGAATCAGGAAACGCGTTTCGATGCCGGTTTGTACTTTCGCGCCGACGTCGCCAAGGTATCGGATAACTGGTATTTCAAGGATTTCTCGTCCCACAACTATTTTCTCGAGCATTACGCCGCCGATCGGGTGCAGCCGTTCAAGAAGGTTTCTTTTGTGGGCAACGAGGCGCTCACATCCCTCGACTCCACGCTGCGTCTGGTCAAGAACTGGAAACTGTTCAATCTCACCGCGTTGGTGAAAAATACCGACGATTATACCGTCGCCACCAATGACGGCACCCTCCAGAAGTATCCGGAACTGACCCTGACCGGGGCCAAAGCCCCCCTCTTCGGTTCCCCCGTCAATTATGAATTTACCTCGAACTACGATTATTTCTATCGGGATGCCGGCCAGCGGGGGCAATATCTGGATTTCAACCCCACCCTCTCTCTGCCTGTGAATGCGGGTGACTATTTCCAGTTGACCCCCTTCGGAGGCGTTCAGGGCACTTTCTGGTGGCGGGATGACAAACTGGAAGACGGGCTGGCCAAGCGGGGCGACCGGGAGGTTTATAAGGCCGGCGCCAACCTGGTGACGGAGGTGCACCGGATTTTTAGCATCGGCGGCGACCGGGTGGACAAGATCCGGCATGCCGTCCGTCCGGAGGTGACCTATACCTATATCCCCAACCCCAATCAGGACGGCCTGCCCAACTACGGCACGATCGTCGGCGAACAGAACACCGTTACCTATGCCCTGACCAATACCCTCGTCACCCGTTCCCGCGAAAAGGGCGGCGGGGCCGCCTATCTGGAGATGCTGCGTTTCAAGCTGGCGCAGGTCTATGACCTCAAAGCGGCCGCCGCCGGTTCGGTCCCCGCGGGAACGAGCCGCCGGCCCTTCAGCGACGTGGAGATGGAGATCGACTTCAAACCCGTCTCTTACCTCAACTTCATGGTCCGCAACAAGTACAACGTCTATGACACCAACTGGTCCCAGGCGAACTACGATCTCGGGGTCAACGACCGGCGGGGAGACAGGGCCACGGTCACCTACCGTTATACCCGCGATTCTCTGGAAGAGGTGAATCTGCTTCTGAAAGCGGTGATCACCAAGGGCCTGGACATCAATTTCGCCTTCAAGCGGGATCTGCTCAATGAAAAGAGTATCGAGCAGACCTACGGTTTCAATTTTCGCCGGCAGTGCTGGCATATCGGCTTCAGTTACGGAGACCGGGACAACGACAAGATCTATGAATTTCGCTTCGGAATTTACGGCATGTAAATTTGATGGATGTTTTTTCTTGACAAAACAGGATAAATTGCGTAGCTATCCAGCTTCATTTTATGAATTTGGTGAGTCGGACATGAAGACCTTCAATGCGAAAAAGGAAGAAATCAATAAAGACTGGTATGTCGTGGACGGTCAGGGAAAGATTCTGGGAAGATTGGCCAGCGAGATCGCCCGGCGCCTCCGGGGAAAGCACAAACCTGTTTATACCCCGCATGTCGATACCGGGGACTTCGTTATCGTCGTGAATGCCGGAAAAATTCATCTCACCGGCAAGAAACTGACCGAAAAGGTTTATTACCGGCACTCGGGTTATCCGGGAGGCTTGAAGCAGATTACCGCAGGGAAGCTGTTGGCGGAAAAGCCGGAGGAGGTCTTGAGGATAGCCGTCCGGGGTATGCTGCCGAAAAATTCTTTGGGCCGGGCGATGCTGAAAAAACTGAAAATTTATCAGGGGC
This sequence comes from Syntrophales bacterium, assembly GCA_035448805.1. Classification (GTDB taxonomy): domain Bacteria; phylum Desulfobacterota; class Syntrophia; order Syntrophales; family UBA8958; genus UBA8958. Next base: position 54,952 of record DAOTJR010000007.1, on the reverse strand, counting down.
CGGAGCATCCCCATGACGCTCAGTGCCCCCGGACGTTGGATATTCAATAACTACTGGAGGAACGGAAAGCAAAGATGGGTGCCACCGATAAACGCTATTATGCCACGGGCAGGAGAAAGACTGCTGTCGCCAGGGTTTACATGAAGCCGGGAACGGGGATCATGGTCGTCAACAAGCGGAATTTTGACGACTATTTCACCCGGGACAGTCTGAAGATGATCATTCAGCAACCTCTGGAAATAGTGGGAAAGAAAGATCAGTTCGATTTCTACATCAATGTCCGGGGCGGCGGCAGCGCCGGCCAGGCCGGGGCTATCAAACACGGCATTTCGAAAGCCCTCACCGAGTATGACCTGGAGTTGCGTTCCATGCTGAAAAGGGCGGGCTTTCTCACCAGGGATGCCCGGATCAAGGAGCGCAAGAAATACGGTCAGCCCGGGGCCAGGAAGCGCTTCCAATTCTCTAAACGCTAATTACAGGGAGGCTTTGAGCCTCCCTTTTTTTTGGGGTGCAGAAAATGATCAAGATCGGGATTTACGGAGCCAGCGGTTATACCGGCCAGGAACTCCTGCGTATCCTCCTGCGTCATCCGGAGGCGGAAGTGACGGCCGTGACTTCCCGTCGTTATGCCGGCCGTGCCGTTGCGGACATTTATCCTGCCTTTACGGGTTTGACGGACCTGTCTTTCATAGACGCTTCGCCCGAAGAGGTCGCCGCCGGTTGCGAGCACGTCTTCCTGGCGTTGCCGCACGCCGTTTCCATGAACGTCGCCCCGCTTTTTCTCCGGGTGCCCGGGATGAGGGTCGTCGATTTGAGCGCCGATTTCCGCCTCCGGAACCTGGAGGTTTATGAGGCCTGGTATGGCCGCCATACCGCCGCCGCCGGCCTCCGGGAAGCCGTCTACGGTCTTCCGGAACTATACCGCGAGGACATCCGGGGGGCGCGTCTGATCGCCAATCCCGGCTGCTACCCCACCAGCGTTATCCTGGGCCTGGCGCCGCTGCTGAAGGCGCGCTGGATCGATCCACGCTCCATCATCGCCGATTCCAAATCCGGAGTCAGCGGTGCCGGCCGGGAACCTCAGGTGGCGTCCCTCTTCGGCGAAGTCGCCGAGGCCTTCAAGGCCTACAAGGTCACCCAGCACCGCCATACCCCGGAGATCGAACAAGAATTGGCCGTTCTGGCCGGAGAGGACCTCCGGATCTCCTTTACCCCCCACCTCCTGCCCATCACCAGGGGCATCCTCAGCACCATCTACGCGTCCCTGCGGGGAGAAAAGACGCTCCGGGAGGTTCACGATCTCTATCGGGAATTTTACGAACGGGAACCGTTTATCCGCGTATATAAACCGGGCGAGTATCCCAATGTGTCCGCCGTGCGGGGCGCCAATTTCTGTGATCTCGGCGTGGCGGTGGACCGTCGGACCGGGAGGGTCATCGTGATCTCCGCCATCGACAATCTGATCAAGGGGGCGGCGGGGCAGGCGGTCCAGAATATGAACATTATGTGGGGCTGCCGGGAGAATCTCGGTCTGGAGATGATTTCCCTCTACCCCTGAACGCCGGACTTTGTTGACGAGGAGTCGCTATGGCAATAAAATTCTATAATACCATGACCCGCAGAAAAGAGGAGTTTCAGCCCGTCGTCCCCGGCCGGGTGGGGATTTACGCCTGCGGCATTACGGTTTACGATCTGTGTCACATCGGCCATGCCCGGTCGGCGATAGTTTTCGACGTGATTGTCAGGTATATGCGCTACCGGGGGCTGGATGTCACCTTCGTCAAGAATTTCACCGATGTGGACGACAAGATAATCGATCGCGCCCGGGTGGAGAAATGCGACATCCACGATGTCGCCGCGAAGTACATCCAAACCCACGACCGGGACATGGATGCCCTGGGGGTGGAGCGGCCTACCGTCGCTCCCCGGGCGACGGAGCATATCGAGGGGATGATCGGGTTGATCGCCGCCCTTTTCGACCGTGGGCTGGCCTATGCCGTGGATGGCGACGTCTATTATGCCGTCGAGAGGTTTCCGGGTTACGGGAAATTGTCGGGACGGAATCTCGACGACATGATGGCCGGGGCCCGTATCGACGTCAACGAAAAAAAGCGCCATCCCATGGATTTCGCCCTCTGGAAGGCCAGCAAGGAGGGGGAGCCCGCCTGGGACAGCCCCTGGGGAAAGGGGCGGCCGGGCTGGCACATCGAGTGCTCCGTCATGAGTCAGCGTTACCTGGGTGAGACCTTCGACATCCACGGCGGCGGCGAGGACTTGATCTTCCCGCACCATGAAAACGAGATTGCCCAGTCCGAGGGGGCCACGGGAAAGACCTTCGCCCGTTACTGGATCCACAACGGTTTCGTCCGGGTGAACAGCGAGAAGATGTCCAAATCCCTGGGCAACTTCGCCACCATCCAGGACATGCTCCGGGACTACCATCCCGAAGTATTGCGACTCTTCGTTCTCCAGAGCCATTACCGGAGCCCGGTGGACTTTTCGGAAGCGTCGCTCCGGGAGGCCCGCACGGGCATGGAGCGTTTCTATTCGGCCCTGAAAACCCTTGACGAAACCCTCCGGCAATACGGAGACGACGCCCCGGCTCCGGAGGAGACGGCCCTTCCGGACAAGGACCGTCAGGTTTTGGAAAAGATCCAAACCCTGCCCGAGCGCTTTGTCGAGGCCATGGACGACGATTTCAACACCGCCCGGGCCCTGGGTCATCTCTATGACGCCGTCCGGGTTCTCAACAGCTATCTTGCCCGGGGACAGCATTCACCCGGCGTCCCGGCCGTTACGGTCCTGACCCGTTCCCGGGAGATCCTGCGACAAACCGCCGCCGTCCTGGGCTTGCTGAAGGAGGAGCCCGAGCGGTATTTCGACGCCGACCGGGACCGGGAAGCGCGGAAGCTCGGGCTGGACGTCACGGCGATCGAGGCCCTGATCGCGGCGCGCCGCGAGGCCCGGGAGCGAAAGGATTGGCAGCGGGCCGACGAGATACGACGCCGGCTTTTGGACCAAAGGGTCATACTGAAAGACAGCCCCGAGCGGACCACCTGGCGGATTGCCTGACATCGGGGCAGGGAACCTCTTCCCTGGGAAAAACGATTACCCGCCGGAAAAGTGTATAAATTTTATCCTCCTGGGTATCCAGTGTGGATACTTTTTAGTCGTTCGCCTGTGTCCGCCCGTAACGGGTACCAAAGGGGAGGGTATGATGATATGATGAAACAACGGTGCGATCAAGCAGCGCCGGATATGTGCCTTAAGTAGCGGGGACAGGGGCCTTTTGCGGTTGGGCCCGCTGCTGTGCCGCGGGCCGCTCCGGTTGTGGCGCGATCATTGCTTCGGATATTTAATATCGATGGGGGGGACTGTCACACCACCGCGGCAGCGCCGGCAGGGGTGGCCGTCCCCGGTCTGGACAAAGCGACCGGGAAGGACGCGAAACGGCAAGCGCTTTCATGAAAGCAGGCGGCCCGGTTCTCGCGACCGCGAACGATTCCTTTGCCGGGGATCCCATAACCGCCGGCAGGCGCAACAAAAGGCGAGACCCTCACGACGGCTTGCCGTCGCCCGGGAGAGGGGAACGGGTCGGACACCCGTTCCCCCGTCCACGGCCGGGGAAGGGATGCTTATTTGAGTAAATACATGCAGATAAGGTTGAATTTTCCGGTGAAGCTATCCGGCCGGGAGGGGACATTTTCAACCCGAAACTACCATCGCCCCCGCAGGGGTACCGAGGGCCGCAGGTGGAGAAATAATCTTTATTTCCTGGCCGTCGGTCTAATCTGGGCGCTGACCGGCCTCAGCGGTTTCTTTTTCCTGCCCTGGGCGTCCGCCCAGGAGGAAACCATCACCCCGGGGGAGACTCTGGACCTGCAGCGGTGTATCCGCATGGCCCTGACCAGGCATCCGGCGGTCCTCTCCGCCGCCGGCGCCGTGAAAGTGAATGAAAGCCGTGTCGGCCAGGCCCGGGCCAATTATTTCCCCCAGATCGGGGTCTCGTCGAGCTATTCCCGAGTCGATCCCTATTACACCCCCGCCGGCACCGTCGCCCAACAGGCCGGCAATGTTTATAACCAATACGGCAACAGCGTTTCCCTCAACCAGACCATCTATGATTTCGGGAAGACCGCGGCACAGGTCGACGTCCAGATATACAATACCGACTCGTCGCGTCAGGACTTTCATGACGCCCGCCGCCAGATCGTTTACGGGGTGAAGCAGGCCTATTACAGTTACCTGAAAGCCAAGAGAAATCGGGATGTCGCCGCCGATACGGTCCGGCAGTTCGAACATCACCTTGTCCAGTCCCGGGGTTTTTTCGAGGTCGGGACAAAACCCAAGTTCGATGTCACCAAGGCGGAGGTGGATCTGAGCAATGCCAGGCTCAATATGATCAAAGCGGAAAACGACTTCCGGATTGCCAGGGTGAACCTCAATAATGCCCTGGGTTATCCCGATGCTCCGGAGTACGAGGCGCGGGATGTCGAATTTACGGTGTATCGCCCGGATATCGACTTTGTCGCCGCCCTGAAACGGGCCTATGAGGAACGTCCGGATCTCAAAGCGGCGGTCTCGAAGCGGGAAGCGGCGGAGAAGGCCGTCACCGCCGCCAAGAAGGGGTATTATCCGAATCTCACCGGTACGGCGGGTTACGGCTGGGGGGGACAGGAGTTTCCCTGGGACAAGGGATGGAATGTGGGCGCCACCCTGAATATCCCCATCTTCAGCGGCCTTTCCACAAAATATCAGGTGGATGAGGCCCGGGCGAATCTCGAGGTCGCCAAGGCCAACGAAAAGACGATCCGCCAGAATATCTTTCTGGAATTGAAGCAGGCCTATTCCAATTTCCAGGAGGTTTCCGAGCGGGTGGCCACGGCGGCGATCCAGGTCAAGCAGGCCGCGGAGAACCTGGAGCTTGCGGAAGGCCGTTATGCCTCGGGGGTGGGCAACGCCATCGAGGTGACCGACGCCCTCGTATCCCTGAATAACGCCCGGACATCCCATGCAGCGGCGGTTTACGACTATATGATTGCCCAGGCCGGCATCGAAAAGGCCACAGGTGTACAATGAAGAAACGATATCTACGCATCGTCGCGGTCCTTCTGGCGGTTCTGGCGCTGACGGCCGCTATTTATGCCTTTTCCCGCGGCGGTGACAAGCAGCGGAAATACCGGACGGAAAAGGTCGACACCGGCGATATCCGGGCGACGGTGACGGCCACGGGCAAGATCGACGCCGTCACCACCGTCATTGTCGGGGCCCAGACCTCGGGGATGATCAAGGCCATCTATGTGGATTACAATTCCGCGGTCAGGAAGGGGCAGGTCCTCGCCCAGATCGATCCGTCCACATTCGCCGCCAAGGTGGAGCAGGCCCGGGCCAATCTGCTCCTTGCCCAGGCCAATCTCGAGAAGGCGGCGGCCACCCTCCAGGACGCCAAAAGGACCAGGGATAGAAATGAGACCCTCTTTGCCCGCAACCTCATCGCCCGGAGCGATCTCGATGCGGCGCGGACCAATGTGGAAACGGGACAGGCCCAGGTCAACGCCGCCCGGGCCCAGGTGGAACAGGCGCGGGCGGCGTTGAAACAGGCGGAAATCGATCTGGACTACACGACGATCCGTTCCCCCGTGGACGGCATGGTAATCTCCCGGAACGTCGATATCGGTCAGACCGTAGCGGCGAGTTTCCAGACGCCGACCCTGTTCAGCATCGCCCAGGATCTTACCAAGATGCAGGTGAAAACCAGCGTGGACGAGGCGGACATCGGCCGGGTCCGTTTAGGTCAGCCCGTGGAGTTCACGGTGGATGCCTATCCGGAAATGGTCTTTCGCGGCGCTGTTTCGGAGGTGCGAAACTCCCCCACCACGGTCTCGAATGTGGTTACCTACGAGGTCATCGTCCAGGTCGCCAATCCCGAGCTGAAGCTCAAGCCGGGGATGACGGCCAACGTGTCCATCATCATCGACGGCAAAAAGGGCGTCCTGCGGGTCCCGAGTGCGGCTTTGCGTTTTCGCATGATCGAGGCGGGAGGGAAAAAAGAACCGGCCGGGGCCAGGGCGCCGCAGCTCTGGCTTCTTGTCGGGGACAAGCCCCGGAAGGTTTCCGTGGCAACAGGGATCAGCGACGGCACCTATACCGAGATCACGGGCGGCGGTCTGCTTGCCGGCCAGGAGGTGATTGTCGAATCCCTGGAGAACAGCAAGAAGCGGGACAACGCCGGCGCCCCGACGCCGCGGTTCATCCGTTAGCCGCCCCCGCCACCGCGGCGGCGATCTGTCGGGAATCTAATTCGGGCAACTTACGCGGAAGCTCCCGGCCCCCTGCGGGCGGGCCGTTTTGAGAAGGTAACTGACCATGATCCGGTCAACTCACTCGGAAGAAGGGCGATGATCGTCGTTCAGGATATAACCAAGATCTATCGGGTGGGCGAATTTACCGTTCCCGCCCTGAACGGCGTTTCCCTGACCATCACCCGCGGCGAATCGGTGGCCGTCATGGGCCCCTCGGGTTCGGGGAAGTCGACCTTCATGAATATCCTCGGCTGCCTGGACCAGCCTTCCGCGGGGAGCTATCTGCTCGACGGTGTGGATGTCGGCGGCTTTTCCAAGGATGAGCTGGCGGCGATCAGGAACCGCAAGATGGGGTTCGTCTTTCAGGGTTTCAACCTCCTGCCCCGGGCCTCGGCCCAGGAGAACGTGGAGCTGCCTATGCTCTACAGCGGCGTCCCCGCCGGGGAGCGACGGCGCCGCTCCCGGGAGGCCCTCACGAAACTGGGGCTGGAGGGCCGGGAACATCACCTTCCCAACCAGCTCTCCGGGGGGCAGCAGCAGCGGGTGGCCATTGCCCGGGCCCTGGTCAACGAGGCCCCGCTGCTTTTCGCCGACGAACCGACAGGAAATCTGGATACGAAGACCAGCCTGGAGATCATGGATCTTTTGACCCGCCTCAACCGGGAAGGCGGCATCACCCTGGTGGTGGTTACCCACGAGCTGGATATCGCGGCCTTCTGCAGCCGGGTCATTCGCTTTGTGGACGGGGTCGTGGTGAGCGACGTGCGGCGGGAAACGGGGGTTTGAACTGTCATGGCCGGTATTTTATCCACGATCAGGATCGCCTTTCGGGCCCTGTGGGTCAACAAGATGCGCTCCGCCCTGACGATGCTGGGGATCATCATCGGGGTCGGGGCCGTGATCACCATGCTCGCCGTCGGGCAGGGGGCGAGCGAGAAGATTTCCGAACAGGTGGCCTCCATGGGCAGCAATCTCCTCATCGTCATGCCGGGTAGTATGACCTCCGGGGGGCTCCGGATGGGCAGCGGCGCCCAGATGACCCTCACCCTGGAGGATGCCTACGCCATCGAGCGGGAGTGTCCCGCGGTGGCGGCCGTAGCCCCCATGGTCAACGGCGTCGCCCAGATCGTTTTCGGCAACCAGAACTGGTCCACGGCGGTCCAGGGAACGACGCCGGGGATCCTTGCCGCCCGCGACCTCGCGCTGGTTTCCGGCCGTCCTTTTACGGATCAGGACGTCCGCTCGGCGACCAAGGTCGTCCTGATGGGGCAGACGGTGGTGGAAAATCTCTTCGGACCCCATGATCCGGTGGGACAGATCGTCCGGATCAGCAAGGTGCCCTTCACCGTCATCGGGGTCCTGTCCGAGAAGGGGCAGTCAATTATGGGCCACGATCAGGACGATCTGGTCTATATCCCCGTGACGACGGCACAAAAACGGATCTTCGGCACCCATTTCGCCGGTTCGGTCCGTTCCATCCTCGTCAAGGCCGCCGGCGCCGCGGACATGGAAAGGGCGGAGGCGGAGATCACGGAACTTCTCAAGCAAAGGCATCGCATCGGACCGAAAGGGGAACAGGATTTCTCCATCCGCAACCTGACCCAGCTTCTCCAGGCGGCGGAGCAATCCACCCGGGTCATGTCCCTGCTCCTGGGGGCCATCGCCTCCGTTTCCCTGTTGGTGGGCGGGATCGGGATTATGAATATCATGCTGGTTTCCGTTACGGAAAGGACCCGGGAGATCGGCATCCGCATGGCCGTAGGCGCCAGGACCTGGGCGATCCGTATGCAGTTTCTCGTGGAGGCCCTGACGCTGTCGTTGAGCGGGGGGGTGATCGGGATCGCCCTCGGGGTGATGAGCTCGGAGATCCTCTCCCGGCTGGCCGGCTGGACGACCATCATCTCGCCTCTTTCCGTCGTCCTTGCCTTCAGTTTTTCCGGTTTCGTAGGCGTTTTCTTCGGTTTCTATCCCGCTTACAAGGCGTCCCTGCTCAACCCCATCGAGGCACTCCGCTATGAATGAATCGCAAGATATGGAAAGACGGCATCATATCCTGGTGGTGGATGATTCTGAAGAAATGCGGCAGATAATCGTCCACCAGTTGCGCCGGGCGGGTTACCGGCGGATCCGGGAGGCGGCATCCGCCGCCGAAGCCTTTGCGGTTCTCGCCCTGGAAGACAGGGAGGCAGCGGCCGTGAACGTCGATCTGATCCTCATGGATATAGTCATGCCCGGTATCGACGGTATCGAGGGCTGCCGGCGGATCAAGGAAGACGGTCGCTACCGGGATGTGCCGGTGATCATGGTCACCGCCCTGGGGGACAAGGGGACGCTCCAGGCGGCTTTCGATGCCGGGGCGGTGGACTACATCACCAAGCCCGTCGACCGACTGGAACTTGTGGCCCGGGTGAGGTCTTCCCTCCGCCTCCGGGATGAGATGCAACGCCGCCGCGAGCGGGAGGAAGAGCTGGTGGTCCTGTCCAGGCGGCTCCAGGAGGCCAATGAAATTCTCTCCCGGTTGAGCATGATCGACGGTCTGACCGGGGTTTCCAACCGGCGCCGGTTCGATGAATTTCTGGGCGAAGAATGGAAACGGGGGTTGCGGACCGAGCAGCCGTTGGCCCTCATCATGGCGGATATCGATCATTTCAAGGCCTTCAACGACCACTACGGCCATCTTGCCGGGGACGACGGCCTGAAGCGGGTTGCCCGGGCCCTGAACGGGGTCCTGAAGCGGCCGGCCGATCTCCTGGCCAGATACGGCGGCGAGGAGTTCGCCGCCATCCTTCCCGCGACCAACACCACCGGCGCACAGGCCATCGGCGAGGCCATGAGAACGGCGGTGCAGGACCTGGGCCTTCCCCATGGCTTTTCGACAGCCGGGACGGTAGTGACGGTCAGCATCGGTATCGCCGCTGCCGTGCCCAGGATGGGTTTGACGGCGGCGATGCTGATCGCCGCCGCCGACCGGGCCCTTTACGAGGCGAAGGCCGGCGGTCGAAACCGGATCGTGGTCAGCCCGTTCAGCCTTTCCTGATTCCCAGAATCTGCCTGGCCTCTTCCGGGGACGCCGGGGTGCGGTTCAGGGAGGCGGCGACCCGGACGGCCCACTCCACCTGCTCGTAGCTCCCTTTGGCCATTTCCCCGTTGGGCATGCGGGTGTTGTCCTCCAGGCCCACCCGCATGTGCCCGCCCAGCAAACAGGACATGACGTTGGCGGGGAACTGCTCGGGTCCCACGGCGCAGGTCGTGAAATTGGCTTGCGGCGGCAGGGCGTTTTTCATGGCGATCATGACCTCGGGACGGAATTTCTGGCCTCCCGCCACTCCCCAGACGAAGTTGAAGTTCATGGGTTGGGTAAAGAACCCCTGGCGGCCGATCAACAGCGTATTGTCCAGACCGCCGATATCGTAGCATTCGATCTCCGGCTTGATGCCGTTGGCCTCCATGGCCTTGCCGAAATCCTGGAGCATGGTGAAGGTGTTTTCAAAGACGTAATCGAAGAAGATCTGTCCGGAATTCCGGTCCATGATGCTGAAGTTCATCGTGTTGGTATTCAGAGAGGCCATCTCCGGACGGACGGCCAGGATCTGGGCGAGCCTTTGTTCCGCGGTCTTGAAGGCCCCGACCGCCGAGGACAGGCAGATTATCAGGTCCGGGCATCTCTCCTTGATGGCGTCGTACACGGCCTGGACCCGGGCGATTTCATGAGTGGAGTCGCCGTCGTCGGTCCGGGCGTGGACGTGAACCATGGCCGCCCCGGCCTGACGGCATTTTTCCGCTTCGGCGGCGAATTCCGCCAGGGTATAAGGTACGGAAGGATTGTTTTGCTTGAAAGTTGCCGCCCCGGTGAGGGCGGCGCAGATGATGACAGCCTCCGACATGGCTAAAGACCTCCTCCTTTGTTGATGGCGGTTGTACCGGCGACCGGACCCGGGGGCGGGCGCTCAGCCGGTGGATTTCTTCACGATGTACAAGCCGATGATGACGGCCAGGGCCACGAACAATCCGAAAAGAGTGAAGAATTGTTCCAGATAGGTCAGGCCGTCATACCAGTTCAGCAGTTGATCGTAATAACCAGAAATAAATTCCTTTGCAGAATCGATCATGATTTCCTCCGGCCGGGATGCGGGTGAAGAATTTGTCTTGAGCCTTCCATGGGAGGATATTCTACCAGGAAGCGGGGGAGATTGCCATAAATAATCTTGCTTTAAAGACGTTTTGTGATAAAAAACGGCCCGTTATTTTGGAAAGGAGCTGGAGGATGCCGAAAAAGGATGACAAGAAATACTGTCTCAACCACCCGGAACGGGAACTGGTGATCCTCAACGAGGATAATCCCGACACCTTTCATACCCTCCGTCTCGCGACCTGGATATATGGGAATCGCCTGAAGATGGAAAACAAATCCACGGGGTTCGACATCTTCGCCTGCCCGGAATGCGGCTACAGTGAATTCTATCTCACTTCCGCCGAATTGAAGCTGCTCCGGAAATCCTCCTGACCACGGAGCGGCAAAGGGAGCTCCCCCCGGGGAGGACCGGCCACTGCCCTTTCCGTTGCCGTCGCCTATCCGTTGCGCCCGGGGGTGGGGAGGTTAAAGATGGAAATATCCCATCATCTGTAAACAACCATCCATAAATCGTCCGGCCGGGGCATGGCCGGGAACGACTTATACACAGCGGCGGAATTATTTGCGCATGAATAATGACGTCGCCAATTATAAAGAACCTTCAACATGCGCATTTATTGATGTCGTTGTGTATAAAACTGCATCGGGCAGGCCGCCGAAGGCGTTATCCGAACGGAGAGAGGGGGGTGGATCATAATGTCGGCTTCAATGGTAGGCGGGCGGCTAAGCAGCGCCCAACCAGCGGCACGGTCGTTTTTCCGTTCCCGCGGCTTCCGGTTGCAATTCTTGCTGCTGCCGGTCATCCTGCTTTTTTTGTCGGGGACCGGTCGCGGGGAAGGGGAGCTCCGCTTTGCCGCCCTGGGTGACTTCACCCTGGAGAACGGGCAGGTCATCAAAGACTGTCGTCTCGGTTATCGCACCTTTGGCCGATTGAACCGGGAGCGCTCCAATGCCGTCCTTTTCCCCACCTGGCTGGCGGGAACCTCGGAAGATCTGATCCGGACCGGTTATGTCGGCCCGGGAAAACTGGCCGACACCGAAAGATATTTTGTCATCGTCGTTGATTCCTTCGGCAACGGGGTATCTTCTTCCCCCTCGCGGGAGGGGGGACAGCAGGGCCTCGCCTTCCCGGAGTTTTCAATCCGGGATATGGTGCGGGCCCAGCATCTCTTTCTGACCCGGCATCTTGAGCTGTCGGGACTCCATGCCGTAGTCGGCATCTCCATGGGGGGGATGCAGGCCTTTCAGTGGCTCTGCTCCTATCCCGGGTTTGCCGGGAAGGCGGTGCCCATCATGGCCTCCCCCCGTTTGACTGCCGGCGATCTGTTGATCATGAACGCCGAACTCAGGACCATCGAAGAGACAAGGGGTTGTCCGCGCGGAGACCGGGCCGCAAAGAAAATCCTCGCGGCCGTCCATTCCTATGCCGTCCGTAATCCCGGCTATTACCGCCGCACGGTGCCGCCGGCCGAATTGCCCTCTCTGCTGGCGGGGATGGAGAAGGGGCTCGCCAAGTACAATCTGGACGATTGGGCCTGGCAGCTCAAGGCGATCATGAGTCAGAACGCCTGTTTGCCTGCCGCGGCGGTGCCGCCGGGGACCGGGGGTCGGCCGACGAAGCTCTTTGTGATCGTGGCCCGGGACGACATGCTGGTGAACCCGGAGCCGGCCCTGACGTTCGCCGGGTCCGGCGGGGGGGAGACGATGGAACTGACCGGCGGCTGCGGACATTTCGCCTTCCTCTGCGAAGGTGAAAAAATCCGCGCCGCCGTGAACGCCTTCCTGAACAGAGGGGATTGACGACCTCGTAAGCAGCCGCTCATCGGGATCACGCTTCCTCCAGCGGTACGACGGCCGGTTCAGAGTATCCGGCCGGCAATGGTCCGGAAGGCGCGGGCCAGGGGCGGATATTTTTTGCGGATCGCACCCCAGGGGCAGACCTCCAGGCAGCAGTAGCAGCGGATGCACCGCTCGTAATGGAAATGCAGCTCCTTCCCGGTTTTTCCGATTGCCTTCGCCGGGCAGATTTTCAGACATTCGTTGCAGAGTTTGCAGAGGTCCGTTTCCGGGACGGGCCGCGGCAGGAAATACCTTCGTATGAGGTGCTGCCAGGATTCGGGGCCGTAGAGGAGGCCTTCCAGGGCCGGAAAGGCAAAGTCATGGACTTCCGGCCATTGACCGTCGACGGTCAGGCCGCCGTCCAGGAGTCCCATCGCGGCCGCGACCTGGAGGGTCGGGACGGCGGGGGGCGGCAGATTCAACATCAGACAGACCGCCAGATCGACGGCCAGCGGGTCCGTGGCGCCGATGAGGACGCCGATCCGGCGGGGGACGCCGCTGCTTCCCGGCCCTTCGCCTTCCATCGCCAGAATGCCGTCGAGGATGGTGAAGGAAGGGCGGAGGCGCCGGGCGATGAGCACGAGGAGCCTGGCGAAGAGATCCCGATCCACACCGGCCCGCAGATGCCATTCCGGCTTCCGGTAACCGACGACGCAGCCGAACATGTTCTTGACCCCCAGGGTCAGGAGCATCTGGCTGTGGGTCTTCAGTTTCGGCAGGTTGATCGTCACCTCGGCTTCCACGGCCTCCCGGGCCAGCTCGATGGCGCCGAAGGGAGGTCCGATATCCACCGGCACCGACGCCGCGAAGGGCTGACAGGTTACCTTCAAGCCGCTCAGGGCTTCTTTGATCCCGTTGTCCCGGAGAATCTTTTCGAAAGAACCGATGGCGGGGCTGTCCGCCACCAGGGGGATGCCCCGCCGTGCCAGGACGTATTCGACGGCAGCCCTGATGATCAGGGGGTGGGTGAGGACGGCCTGCCCCGGCCTTGCCGGGGACAGCAGATTCGGTTTGATGAGGACCCGGGCGTCAGGGCGGATCTTGTCGCCGCCCAGGGTATCCATGATGGCGAAGAAACGGGGTTTGAGATCGGTATAATCATAGGTGGCGGAACGGACAATGGCGTGCATGTGCCGGGACCTCGAAAAGATATCTCCGGTGGCGTCCGGAAATCCTTGTTATTTTTTCTTCGTTATGCCGATGACATTCGGAACGGGAAGAAATCCCTCCGGGGTGCCGTTTATGCCGGAGAAAAGGCCGTAACGGCCGGTTTCTCTGATCTCGACACCGTTATGGCGAAGATAGAGAGAGGCCTGAGATCCGCCTTCCAGATGTTGGGCGCATACGATTCCAATCGGCAGGGAAAGCAGGATATTCCCAAGGTTGTGCATGGTCAACGGGGATTTCGAAAAGATAAACAGCAGTCTGCCCTCCCGGTCCTGGCCCAGGGCCGCTTCGCTCCAGCGCTTGTCCTGGTGCGCCCAGCGATTGATCCCCGGCCGCTTGATCAACCTGAGATTCTGCACCACCGTGTCGTATGCGTTGATGATCTCACGGATGTTCTTCAGGTCGGTGTCGAATATCATCGGCCGATCGGCGGCCGCTTTCGGATTGAACGCAAATACGGACGCATATTTCTTATTGATGCGCCGGTTGTTTATGTGGCCGAAGTTCTTCATGTATCCCACGTTCGTCTTGAGATCCGTCTGGAACATCCCGGCATTGATCGCCGCGACTAACCGGTATTTCTCCGCCCATTCTTTGACCGTCAAACCTTCGGCTGCCGGAGACAGTTCCGAAGCGGCAAGCAGGCGGAAGGCAAAGACATCCGGATCTATCCGGACGATAACGATCTTTGCGTCACCGGCCCCGAAGTGCGCCGGCGCCTTGAAGACCCCGTAATCCAGTCCCGCATCGATGCTTTGCCAGGGCGGATCAGAGGCCGGCGCGGCGACGACGGCCGTGATGACCAGGAAAACCGACAGCAACAGAAATTTTGCCTTGCCGCTCAAAACGAATGCCTTCATTCCGGAACAATTCAGGATGCCGGCGGCGTTCCGGTCCGAACCACCGTTCTTCCGGGGCGCCACCTCCTATCCTATAACCCAGCGATGCGGATTATTCAATACGGGAAGCGGCAAAGATTGCATCGGCACCACGGCGTCGCGCCAAGCAAACCCCGCCGTAACCCCGGGGCGGCTAAAATAACAGACAAACAATTACCGTGATGACCGTCACTGGCCGACCTGACCGATACCGGGGAGGCCGGGGAAGGATTTGCCCAGACCGCAGTCTCCGGACGGGGAAGGGGCGTTGCTCATGGCGCGGTCGTCAATTTAGATTACTTGATTTTTCATTCCTCCTTGATTATAGTAAGTTCGTAAGGAATTAACTGCCGGAGGGGAACGGGATTTTGATGATCCGCAGCGCCGAGAGAAGGGGTTTCACCCTGGTGGAATTGCTCATTGCCGTGGCCATCTTCGCCATCCTCGGGGCGATCTCCATCCCGACCTTCCAGAGTTTCCTGGCCCAGCGGCGCCTCAACGGGGCGGCCCGGGAGCTCCATGCCAACCTCATGGCCATGCGGATGCAGGCGGTTACGGAAAACAGATGGATCGCCCTGAATATCGACAATGATCATCGCTATACCATCTTTCGCGACACGAACCAGAACGGGGTGGCGGATACGGGGGAAACCCTGGTGATCAAGGAATTACATCCGACCTATTACGATGTGACTTTCGATACCGGCGCCAGCACCGCCGTCGTGACCTTTCGCCCCAACGGCACGGGGAGTACGGCGACTTTGCGACTTACGGGTGCGACCGGCGTCAAGACCATCACGGTGACGTCCAATGGCCGCGTCAAGATCAGTTGAACGGACAGTTATGGAGCAGGGAAGGGATCAGGCCGGCTTTACCCTCATCGAGATCATGATCGCCGTCTTTGTCCTGGCCGTGGCCCTGATCGGTCTGGCGGCGGTGACGACGACGACGATCAAGGGCAACTCCTTCAGCAAAGCGATAACCACGGCGACGACCCTGGCCAACGACAAGCTCCAGGATCTGAAGGCCAAGAATTTCACCGGCACCTCGGTCGATGCGGATTTAAGCAGCGGCAGCCATACCGATGCGGGCAATCCCCTCCAGGGGATCTACAATCGTAACTGGACCGTCGCGGATACGGCGGGGGGCGGCGGCAGTATCCGCTACAAGACGATAACCGTGACCGTTTCCTGGACCTGGCAGGGGTTGAGCCACAGTGTCCAGCTCCAGACCATTCGCGCCCGGGATTGAACGACGATGAACGAAGGGAAAAAAGAGATTGCCTTTCAGGTAGAACGTTCCGGCCGGGGCCGGGCGGCGGGGATCTTCAAGACCGGGCGCCGCGCCTTCACCCTCCTGGAACTGCTCATCGCCATGGTGGTGGGCCTCGTGGTCCTGGGGGCCGTCTATGCCGTCTTCACGGTGCAAAACAGCCAGTTCAGCAGTCAGGAGACCCAGACGGAGATGCAGCAGAATGCCCGGATCGCCATGGAGATGATGGTCCGGGAGATCGGTCTGGCCGGTTACCGGGACGTCACCCGGACGATGACGGATGCGGACTGCTCCGGTTCCGGCGGCGCCCTGCCGAACTGTTCGGGGACGACCCCCTGGTCTACCGGCTACTGCCTGGGGATCATGACCGCGGCGGCCGACTCCATCAAATTCACCCTCGATATCACCGACAGCTCCGGAACGAACAACGCCCCCAATGGCACGGTGTGCGACGCCAACGAGATCATCACCTACGAACTTTATACCCCCGCCGGCGGCGTCCAGACCCTGGGGCGCAAATCGTCCGTCTCGGCGACGCGACAGCAGGTGGTGGAAAACGTCGAAGCCCTGGAATTCAGATACTACGACAGCGCCGGGACGGAGTTGACACAACCGGTGGATCTGGGCAGCATCGCCAACGTCAAGGTCACCATCCGGGTGAAGGCGGCCAAGGAGGATCCCAATTACACCCATCCCACCTACGGCGACCATTATCGCCGCTACGAACTCACCTCCCTGGCGATACCCCGGAACCTCCTGATCGCCGCCGGTGCCTCTTCATCCACGACGACCTCGGGAACCACTTCCGCCGCTTCCACGGCGGTGACGACCACCGCCACTTCTGCCGCTTCCACCGCGGCCAGTACGGCAGTGAGCAGCTCTTCCTCCAGTTCGACCACCACCACGGCGGCGACGACCACCACCGCCGCGACCACGACGACCGTGAGCGGTTCGCCCATCTACAACGTGACCCAGAACCCCGCCGGCAGCACGGTGGCGAACAATCTTACCGTTGAGGTCTGTGCGGACATCAGCGGCACCTATACGAGCAGAAAGCTGAAAACCAACCAGGGCGACAATCTCACGATGACGTTGAGCAGCGGCAACACCTACTGCGCCACCATTCCCAAACACAACAACAAGACGGTGAATTACTGGATCGAGCTCACCGACAGCGGCGGGACGGTCACCACCGGCAACACCTACACCTATAATCAGGGGAGTTGAACCATGAGGCGTAAGGAAAAAAGCGCGGTCTGGAGAAACGAGCGGGGCATGGTCCTGGCGGTGGCCCTGATCCTCATTGCCGTCCTGGTCCTCCTGGGGACGACCTCCGTCATGACCATCACCACCGATCTCAAGATCTCCGCCAATTACCGGGAGAGCGCCAAGGCGATATACAATGCCGACGCCGGGGTGGAGTATGTGGTGGATTACCTGCGGAACAACAGCATCACCTATCC
The DNA here is from genome assembly GCA_035448805.1 of Syntrophales bacterium. Taxonomy (GTDB): domain Bacteria; phylum Desulfobacterota; class Syntrophia; order Syntrophales; family UBA8958; genus UBA8958. The sequence goes on along the minus strand of DAOTJR010000007.1, from coordinate 37,899 downwards.
CACGACCAACGCCACCCGCACTCAGATCGAGGCGGGGACCTGCACCTCGACATACTGCACCCAGTTCACCGTCACGCCGCCCGCGGGTTTTACCTTCGGTTCCACCGTCAAACTGTATGGTTTTGACGTCACCAACAAGAAATACCTTTACCGGATGACGGGAACCGGGGCGAACGAGGCGACGAAAACGGTGGAAATGGTTATCAGTCGCACCTCCATGGTGCCCCAGGGGGCCGACGGGGCCGTGGCCATGTACGGCGGCGGGCCAACGGTGACCCTGAAG
>DAOTJR010000007.1:36289-37516 GCA_035448805.1 Syntrophales bacterium | reverse complement strand
TTCAGGTGGGCGGCGGCACCCATACCGAAGCCGAATGGCAGGACTTTGTGAACCAGGTTCTGGCCGATCCCTCCCTCTATGTCACCGGGACCCTGGGCACCCGGGCCAACCCCCTCGTCACCGTCGTGGAAAGCGGCTCCACCCTCAACGGCAGCGCTAACGGGGCGGGCATCATCATCGTGCGCAACGGCGGGACATTTCATATGGCGGGCAACAGTTGCTACGAGGGGATAGTGATCCTCCTGGGAAACGGCACCCTCACCGCCACCGGTACGGCCATCGTCTATGGTTCCGTCGTCACCATCAGCCATACCGCCAAGACGGTGGACGCCAATGGAACTACCGATCTCTATTACAGCAGCGCCGCCCTGGCCAACGCCTACAACAGCAGCGGCATGACCCGCGTCCAGCGGAGCTCCTGGCTGGACGTCCATAGCCGTTAGCCCGGAGGAATGGGTTCGGGAGTGGCGGCCTATCCTGCCGGTCCGTTAACGGAAAGGATTCGGCACCGATGACGAGTGGATGGTATGGCCTTCGGCGCCGGTCGCTGGAAATATCACCAAACGCCCCGCTCCGACCGACGACCGACAATCTCCCCGCCGATTTGTAAGATGCCCCCCAGGATGTTTCCTCTTCCACTGTTGTCATGCCGCCGCAGTGGCGCCGGTTTTACCGGGACGTCCCGGCGCGCGTTCCGGCAGCGCCGGGTAAAAACCGCTCCCTGCGATCGTTGCCGGCATTTTTGGCGCTTGGCGACGATAAAATGACGATATAAAAATATTTTTACAGATATTGACTTTGCCGCCCGGGTTTGCGACAATAAATTGTCCGGTGATGATAGCTTCATTTCCGCCCTGATGTGGCGGAACGGCGTCCTGAACATTGCCGGGCCCCGTAAGGGAACGCGATGAAAATGGGGAGGGCGGCATGGCCTTGATGATCGATAATTCCCGCCGACGGGGCTTTACGCTCGTGGAAATTATCATCGTCATCGCCGTCATGACCATTATCGCCGCTTTGGCCTACCCTAATTTCCAGGGTTTCATGGCCTCGCGACGACTCAACGGCGCGGCAAGGCAGGTACAAGGCGACCTGCTGGCGGCGAGAATGAGGGCGGTTTCGGAAAATAGGGAAATCAAGGTAAAATTCATAAACGGCAACCAGTACACCATGTTTTACGATTACAACAACAACGGCCAGGTGGATACCGGTGAGGCGATCGAAACG
>DAOTJR010000007.1:0-36189 GCA_035448805.1 Syntrophales bacterium | reverse complement strand
GTTTTACGATTACAACAACAACGGCCAGGTGGATACCGGTGAGGCGATCGAAACGGGTGATCGACGGGAATCAATTCAGTAAGACCATGACCACCGCCACCTCCCTGGCCAAGGACAAACTCGAGGAGCTGCAGAGCGCCGGTTATGAGAACATCGTCTCTTCCACCGCACCGGAGACGAAGGAAAACATCTACCAGCGTTCGTGGACGGTCACGGCCGATTCCCCCGGGCCGAATATGAAGACCGTCGTGGTGACCGTGACCTGGCCTTGGAAAGGCCAGACCCGGGATGTGACCCTCCAGAGCATTATCGCCAAGAAATAGGAGTCCCATGAAACGGAACTTTTCCCGGCGGGGATTTACACTGGTGGAGCTGCTGGTGGCCATGGCGGTGGGGCTGGTGGTTCTGGGCGCCATGTACGCCGTTTTCACCATGCAGAACAGGGAGCTTATCCAGCAGGACATGGTGACGGCGATGCAGCAGAACGCCCGGGCGGCCCTCGAGATGATGACCCGGGAGATCCGGATGGCCGGTTACAACCCGGCGAAAAAAACCACCGGCTGGTCTTCCTCTCCCACGACCGCACCCGGCCCGGCGCCGGGAATCGTCACGGCCGATGCCGCCGTCCTCGCCTTCGTGGCGGATCTGGACGGTGACAGCGACACGACCTACGCGGATAACGAGAACGAAAACATCACCTATAGTCTTTGCGTCGCCGGCGCCTGCAGCCCCTGCCGGTGGAAGTGCCTGGCGCGGACGGCCAACGGGGTGTTGCAAACCGTTGCGGAAGACATCGAGGCGCTGGTCTTCAAATATTACAACGCCGGCGGTGCGGAACTGACGACGCCGGTCGCGGCGGCCGACCTGGCAAGCATCCGCAAAATCGAAGTCGCCGTGAAGGCACGGTCCGCCCGGGAGGATCCCGGCTACACGAGCGGGAGCAGCGATCACTACTATCATTACGAGGTAAAATCTCAGGTCACCTTGAGAAACATGGGCCTTTGAGCGGCGGCAGCGGGGAGGTCCGGCGATGTCAAGCAGGTTGGGAAAAGAGGGCGTAATCGGCAGTGAGCGGGGGATCGTCTTAACCGTCGTGATCCTCCTGATCGCCCTGCTGTTGCTTATCGGGGTGACGGCCTACATGACGACCTCCACGGATCTGAAGATCACGGGCAATTACAAGCAGATCGAGCGGGCCTTCTTCAACGCCGAGGCGGGGATCGAAGAAGCCCGGACGCGCCTGCGGGGAACCAATGCCGATGCGAATTACGCCGGCGACCCGGCCTCGTCCGTCGATCCCTCCTGGAGCGCTTACATCCTCACCTCCGCTTCCTGGCAGACCACGGATGATCCTGCCTACGACAGCTCCCTGCGCAACTATATCCCCACGACGGCCTCACACACCAATACGACCGTCACGGTCAACACCCTCCAGTCCCCCGTCAAGATGACCTATGCCGTAAAAATCCGCCACAAGAAGGAATATGACGCGGAACAGAAGGGCCACACGGCGGGTTCGTCCTTGCATTATGTCGACGGGGACGGCGACGCCTCCACCCATACCGCGGCGTCGCCGGGGAACGTGATCTATTACGGCTACGAATATACCAGCCCCGCCGCCACGACGCCCCGGCAGTACACGAAAGCCGGATCGTCCGCCGAGCCGGTCGTGGAGGTGATCACGGCCCGGGGGATGAGCGGCGGCGCCGTCAAGATCCTGGAGGCGGAGGTGACAAAACTGCCGCCGCCGCCGATCCTGGCGGCCATTTACGCCAAGGGCAACGTGACGGGAATGAGCAGTTCCCTGAATATAAACGGTAACGACGGCGGTAGTTGCGGCGGCGGCAACAAGCCCCCGGTTACCACTAAAAGCCCGGCGTATTCCACGCTTCCCAACGCGACCCTCAACGGCTCTCCGGCCGCGGCGACCACGACGACCAGTGATATCGAGATCGCGCAGTATGTGACGGATATGAAGGCCGGGGCGACGCAGACCATCCCGGGGGGGAATATAACCGGCGCTTTTTACGGGGTGCCTTCCAATTATGTGACGGTGTATTCCAAACCGGCGACGGCACCCCCGATCAACGGGGAGCTGACCCTCAACGGCGTCCTGGGCTACGGCGCCCTGATCGTGGAAGGCGATCTGGTCCTGGGGGGTGGGTTCAACTGGAACGGCCTGATCATCGTTACCGGGACGCTCACGTTCAACGGCGGCGGACCTGCCGGCATCAATATCGCCGGGGCGGTGCTGGCGAATCAGACGGTGGACCTGAACGGCAGCGTCGCCGTGCGGTACAACAGTTGCAACGTGCGAAGCGCAATGGGCGGCCAGTCCCTGAAGATCCTCGGTTGGCGGGTCGTTTATTAAAGCCTGTTTTTGAGTTCTTCTCTGATGGCGTCGTTGGCGGTAAAGAGTTCCTGATATTTGCCTTCGTAGAGGCCCGTGAGATTTTTGCTCACGATCTCTTTCTTCAGGGTGGCGATCTCTGTGGAAAGGGCCAGCAGTTCCTCCCTGGACATGGTCCTGATCGCGGCGATTCTCGCGGTCACCGCCTCGATCTTCTTGGCATAAACCTCCTCTTCCGCCTTCATCCGGGATGTTTCCCGGACCGGCCCGGCCGGGGCGGTTTCCTGCTTTCCCGGCGCCGGTGCCGGCATCTCCTCCGGCAGCGCCTCCTCCCGGTAGGGGGGGGCCAGGGAGACGATCTTTTTTACCGCCTGCCTTTTTAGACCCACCGTTCCCCCCAGATAGTAGAATCGCAATTCCTCGTAGGTGTGCCAGTAGGCGGGCGTGGTGAACTGACTGCCGTTCTTGAGCATGATGAGGTAATCGGCGCCGGCCGCCGGCGGAAAGGACAGACAAACCGCGACCAGAAATACATAAATGCTTTTCACAAAGTCTTGCCTCATGTCCATGAAATGCTTATACCCTGCCGCGGCACCGGCGTCAATATCGAAACATTTTCCCCCCGGGGTTGAATTTCTTTCGATTTCTTCCTTGACACGCTACCGGGGCTGTGTTAGCGTGACGCTCATTTGTAATATATATTGTAAAAACAATGAGATATGCAACTTTACCCTGGTGGGGAAGACCCTGATTTCTACCGGCAGGCCCAAAGCTGTCTGGAGGCGGGAAGCTATGACCGCTCCCTGGAGCTGGCGCGGGTGCGCCTTGCCGCCGCTCCGGATGATGTGCGGGCGGCGCTGGTTTTGTGCCGCTCCTGGCTGGGACTGGGCAGGCTTGACGAGGCGGCGGCGGCCTTCGCGGCAATCGAACCTCTGAACGAGGAGATCGCCCGGCTTTTGAAACTCCTCGGGGACGCGTACCGGGAAAGGGGGGAGCGACGGCGGGCGGTAACCTGCTATCAGCGGAGCATGGCCCTCCTGGCCGGCCTCGCTGAGCTTCAGGAGGTTCAGAATGCCGTAGCGGCCCTTCTGGACGACGAAGCGACGGACGACGGACCCGCGGCGGGCGATGGTTTCCAGACCCTGACCATGGCGGACCTCCATATCCGTCAGGGCCACTATGAGAGCGCCCGGGAGATCCTCACGGCGATCCTCGTCCGGGAGCCGGAAAACCACGAGGCCCGGCAGCGTCTGACCGAGGTGCTGGAGCTGTGGGAGCAAAAAAACATCGATCTTCCTATTGACAAAAAAAGCATGGTTGTGCATGAACTGTCGCGGTGGCTGATCAAACTGGGCGGGGAGCGGCATGACGGCGGATGAGGCGGCGGTAAAGCGAAGGGTCGATCGGCTCCGGCAGGCCGTTTTTCCCAGGGGTTGTGACGCCGTGTTGCTCTTTGATATGAAAAATATCCGTTACTTGACGGGTTTCACCGGCAGTGACGGGGTGCTGCTGCTCCTGGCGGAGCGGTGCGTCCTCCTGGTGGATGGCCGTTACGTCACCCAGGCCGGAGAGCAGGCCCCGGCCTGCGAGGTTGTCCGGTACCGGGATAAGATCGGCGGCATCGCGGCGGCCCTGGCGGCAGGGCGGTCCCGGCACGTCGGCTTCGAGTCCGCCGCCCTGACGGTGGACCTCCATGAAAGATTGCGGGAGCAGGTCGCCGCGGTGACCCTCGTCCCCCTGGCCGCCGAGCTGGACTCCCTGCGTGCCGGCAAGGACGACGAGGAGTTGGCCCGCCTCCGCCGGGCCATCGATATCGCCACCGCGGCCCTCTCCGCGGTCATGTCCCTTGTCCGTCCGGGGTGGGCGGAGCGGGAGGTCGCCCTGGAGCTGGATTACCGGATGCGCACCCTGGGGTCCGAGGAAAATTCCTTTCCCACGATCGTTGCCGCCGGTCCTAACGCCGCCCTCCCCCATGCCCGTCCCGGCGACAGGAAACTGGCGGCCGGGGAGCCGGTGATCATCGATTTCGGGGCCGTCTCGGACGGTTATCACTCCGACGAGACCTGCACCTTCGTGCTGGGTCCGCCCCCGGCCGAATTACGGAAGGTTTACGGCATCGTGAAAGAGGCCCATGACCGGGCGGTCGCTGCCATCCGGGCGGGGGTTTCGTGCCGGGAGATAGACGCCGTCGCCCGGCGTCATATCGAGGCGCAGGGATACGGCGACCACTTTTCCCACGGGACCGGTCACGGTGTCGGTCTGGACGTCCATGAGGCGCCGCGGCTGTCGCCCCTTTCCGATCAGGTGCTGGCGGCGGGCATGGTGGTGACCGTCGAGCCGGGCATTTATCTGCCGGGCCGGTGGGGCGTCCGGTTGGAGGATATGGTGCTGGTCCGGGAGGACGGCGCCGAGGTGTTGACGAAGATACCGAAAGAACTGAAGATAATTGATATATAACAACTTAGACGAAGGGTGCACTGACTATGAAGGTTTTCCCAGACGATTTGCTTTACAGTCGCGAGCATGTGTGGGTCCGGGTGGAAGGCGACCTGGCCACCATCGGCATCACCGATTACGCCCAGGAGAAGCTGGGGGAGGTGCTGGCAGTGGAACTTCCGGAGATCGATGCGGAGGTGGAAAGAGATGAACCCTTCGGCGCCGTAGAATCCTCCAAGGGCACCGTCGAGCTGATTTCACCCCTCACCGGGAACGTGATGAACGTCAACGAGGATCTCATCGACGACATCGGCATCGTCAACAGCGATCCTCATGACACGGGCTGGATGATCGTCGTGGAGATGCACGACCTCGACGAGCTGGACGATCTTCTCGATGCCCGGGGGTATCACGACTTTATCCTCCAGGAAACAGACGGGGATTGACCGGGTGTCGGACTGGCGGCTCCTCCCTTTCGGCAGTTTCCCCGCGGGGGAAAACATGGCCATCGACGAGGCCGTCTTTCGGGTGGTGGGGCGCGCCGGCGGGCCGCCGACCCTGCGCCTTTACGGGTGGTCCTCCCCGGCGGTTTCCATCGGGTTCTTTCAGGATGCCGCCGCGGAAATAGATCTGGCCGCCTGCCGCAGGGCGGGTGTGGAAGTGGTCCGCCGGCCGACAGGGGGGCGGGCGGTTTATCATGACGACGATTTGACCTACGCCGTTGTCGCCCCGGAAAGGAACCCCCTCTTTCCGGCCTCCATTGTGGGGACCTATCAGGTAATCAGCCGGGGTCTCGTCCGGGCTCTGGCCGGGCTCGGCCTCGCGGCGGAGTTGTCGCCCGGAGACGAAGGATCGGGGGCGGGCACAACGGGAGCGGGTGCAGGGGCGGAACGTTCGCCGGGGAAGACGGCCGGGAGGTTGGTGAGAACCCCTCCGGCGGCATGTTTTGCCGTCCCCTCCCGCCACGAACTCCTCGTCGCCGGCCGGAAGATCTGCGGCAGCGCCCAGGTGCGGTCCCGGGGCGCCTTTCTCCAGCAGGGCTCGCTGCTCATGTCCTTCGCCCCCGAGAAAACCGCCGCCGTGCTGCATCTGCCGGGAGGGACACGAGAAGAGCGCGTGGCGGCGCTCCGGGCCCGGGCGACCTCCCTTTACGAACACCTTCCCCGGTCCGTGACGAGGGAGGATGTTTGCCGGGCCGTCGTGGAAGCGTTTCAGGAACTATGGCAGGTCTCGTTTCTTCCCGGCGGGCTCCTCCCGGAGGAAGAAGAGCTGAAAAACCGCCTGTTTGCCGACAAATACGGCCGGACGGGCTGGAACCTGGCCGGAGGCAAAGGCGACAAGGGAGCGAAGGAGAAGATATAGACAGATGGAAATCGTCGGCCTGATCAGGAAAGAGATCCGGGAACAACGGGCCTATGCCGTGGAGGAGACGTCCTGCCCCATCAAGCTCGACGCCAACGAAAACCCCTACAACCTTCCCGCCGAACTCCGGCGCCGCCTCTGCGACCGGTTGGCGGACATCGAGTTCCATCGCTATCCCGAAGCGGGATCCCCCTCTCTTCGCCGCCGCCTGGCGACGCAGCTCGGCGTCGCGGCGGACGAGATCATGGTGGGCAACGGTTCCGACGAGATCATCCAGATCCTCTGCACCGCCATGGCCGGCCCTACGGCCACGGTCCTGCTGCCCTTTCCTACCTTCGTCATGTACCGCATCGCCGCCGTGAACTGTGGCTGCCGGGTCCGGGAGGTCCCCCTGGACGACGCCTGCGATCTGGATCTGGACGCCATGCTGGCGGCTGTACGCGACGTGCGGCCGGTGCTGACTTTCCTGAGCTATCCCAACAATCCTACGGGCAATTGCTTTGCCGGAGAGAAGATCGCGGCGATCATCGCGGCATCTCCCGGGATCGTCGTCGTGGACGAGGCCTATTTCCCCTTTTCCGGGCGGACGCTCCTGCCCTGGCGGGAAAGGTACCCCAACCTGGCGATCCTCCGGACGGTATCCAAGGCCGGCCTCGCCGCCCTGCGGGTGGGGTTCGTCGTCGCCGCCCGGGAATTGATCGGGGAATTGAACAAGGTCCGGCTTCCCTATAACGTCAATACCCTGTCCCAGCAATTGGCCCTGGCGTGCCTGGATTGCGGGGAGATTTTCGACCGGCACGCCCGGGAGGTCGTCGCCGGCCGGGAATTGCTTGCCGCCCGTCTCGTCGGGATGCCGGGGATCCGCCTTGTGGAATCCGCCGCGAATTTCTTATTTTTTTGTTGCACTTTCGATGTAAATCGTATATGGAAATACCTCCTCGAGCGGGGGATCCTGGTCAAGGTCTTTCCCGTCCTCGGCAACCTGCGGAACTGTATGCGGATTACCGTGGGAAGCGCCGAAGAAAACGAGAAATTTATAAAGGTATTTCAGGAATTTATCGCCAGACAAGGGGTGTGATTCTCTATCGGCAACAGGACAGGGTTGGTCACGGCACAGAAAATATTTGCAGGCGCCGTACCGACCTTTTTTTGTGCCCGGCGCCCGGCGGGACGACGGTGACCTCAAAGCGAATGAAGATATAAAAAACATAGAAAGGATAGAGGATTTTGGAAGTAAAGGTATTCGATAACGATGTGGAAAAGGCCTTGAAGATACTCAAGAACAAACTCTCCAAGAGCGGTTTGTTCAAGGAGTTGAAGTTGCGGCGCGCCTACGAGAAGCCTTCGGTGCGGAAGAAGAGAAAAGCGATCGAAGCCCGGCGCCGCTTTGCCAAGGTGCAGAGAAGGAAAAGTTCATAACCTTTGGAAGAAAAACAATATCTCGTCGATGCCCTGACGATCCAGGAATCGTGGCGGATTTTCCGGATCATGGCGGAGTTCGTCGATGCCATCGAGACCCTGTCGGGGGTGAATCATGCGGTGAGCATCTTCGGCTCGGCCCGGGTGAAGGCCGGGGATCCCTATTATGAAAAGACGGTGGTGCTGGCCCGCCTGCTGGCCCGGGAGGGCTTCAGCGTCATCACCGGCGGCGGCCCGGGGATCATGGAGGCCGCCAACAAAGGGGCCGCCGAAGGGGGCGGGAAGTCCGTGGGCATGAACATCCGCCTGCCCTTCGAACAGAAGCCCAATCCCTATGCCAATATCCACATCGACTACAAATATTTCTTCATCCGCAAGGTCATGTTCGTCAAGTACGCCCTGGCCTATATCATCCTCCCCGGCGGTTTCGGCACCCTCGATGAACTTTTCGAAGCCCTGACCCTGATCCAGACCAAGCGGATCAAGAGCTTTCCCGTCGTCCTCATGGGAAGCGAATACTGGCGGGGACTCCTCGACTGGCTGAAGAAGACCATGCTGAAGGGAAACATGATCCTGCCGGACGATCTGCATTATTTCCAGGTCATCGACGAACCGGAAGAGGTCGTCAGACACATCAAGAAATTTGTCATCCTCTGAAATACGCCACGCCGGATTATGAACGTCGATAAAAAAAGTCCTGCCGGCGAGTTCGACAAGATCCTCCGGGAGATGCAAGGGGGGACCGTCGCCCCGGCCTACCTGCTCTGGGGGGAGGAATTCCTCGTCCGCGAAGCCCTGGACAAGCTTGTCGCCGCCCTGGTTCCCGAAGCGGACCGTGCCTTTAACCTTTTTGTCATGGCGCCGGAGCAAACGGATGTGGACCGGCTTTGCGAGGAACTGAGTGCCGCGTCCCTCCTTCCGGGCAGAAAGGTCGTCGTCGTCCGTCAGGCGCCCTTTCTGCTCACCGTCCGTCAGGCGCCCGCACAAATCGTCGCGAAGATCAGGGAATATCTGGATACGGAGCCCCGGCGGGCGGCCGGGGAATTCATGACCCTCCTGGAGTTGACAGGCTGGACGCTCGGCGACCTCCGGGACGGCGGGTGGCGGCGGATCAGTGCGGCGGACTGGTCCCGGCTCCTGCCCGGGGAGGGGAGGGAGGAGGTGGAAAGCTGGCTCCCCCGGATCCTGGATATGTGTGCCGGGCAGGAGGTCCCCACCCCGCGGCGTAAAGCGGACCCGGTGCGTCTGGAAGAACTCCTCATGTCGGGAATCCCGGCAGGGAATGTCCTGATCCTTACCGCAACGACCATCGACAAGCGCAAACGCCTGGTGAAGATCCTGGCCGAGAAGGGCCGGGTGCTGTCGTTTTCCGCCGTCCGGGGCGAAGCGCACCGGCAGAGTCTGGTGGTGGCGAAAACCAGAGAACTCCTCGAGAAACACGGAAAAACCCTCGCGCCGGAATCCTGGCAGGCCCTGGGAAGAAAGACGGGATTCGACCTGACGGCCTCCACCCGGGCCCTGGAAAAGCTGGCGGTCTTTACGGGGGAGCGGCGGGAGATCCGGCCGGAGGATGTGGAGCTGGTTGTCGGCAAGACGAAGGAGGAGAGCGTCTTCGACCTGACCGCCGCCCTGGGTGATAAAGCGGCCCCCCGGGCCCTGCGGGTCCTCCGGGAACTCATCGCCGATCAGGGTGTCCAGCCCCTGGTGGTTTTGTCCATGCTCGTCCGGGAGATCCGTTTCCTCCTCGAGGCGCGGATCTTCATCGCCGGCGGCGGTCTGCCCTCGTGGCGGCCGGGGATGGATTACGGACAGTTTCAGGTGCGAGTCCTGCCGGAGATCAAGGCCCTGGCCGCTGCCCGCGGGGAGAAGGGCGAGGCGGGGGACCTGGCGGATGAAAACCCTTATGTCGTCTATCAGGCCTGCCGGCGGGCCCACCGTTTTTCCGAAGCCGGCCTGATCGCCTGCCTCCGGGAACTGGCCCGCCTGGATCTGCAGATGAAAACCACGGGCCGCGACCCGCATCTCCTGCTGGAGCGCTTTATCCTGCGTTTCTGTGCGGGTAAGGCCGGCTGAACCGGAGCCGCCCTCAGAGCTTGACGAGACGCCGCTGATAATCCCGTTCTCTCCGGGAGATCTTTTTCGCCGGGCCTTTCTTTCTGGTCCCCCTTCTTCCCGCTGCCGGCTCGTTATCCTCCTCTTCCCGCCCCGGGAATTTTTCCCCCGGCGCCGCCGGCATCCCCAGGGGATGATCGCCGGCGACGATGGCGGCAAAGACGGGCGACGCCACCACCGTGCCGCCGCACCGTTCCACAAAATGGGCGATCCCCCGGTCCGAGGTGACCACCACGGTTTCCTCGCGCGCCTGTGCCGCCAGACGCTTGATCACCTCGTCGGCCTTTTCCCCCCGGCGGGAATAGAGGATATCGATACCCCCTTCCCGATCCCTTTCTTCCTGCGGTGATCCCGCCTCCCAGCCGTCGAAGACCACGGTCAAACGGTGCCCCTTCCGCTCCCGGTAGGGAACGAGGAAGCGGATCAGGGCGTGGCGTCCTTCTTCGAGGGTTGAACGTTCCGCCCGCCGGAGGTTGTCGGACTGGCGGATGAGATTGTAGCCGTCGATGATGATGTGCATCGGTATATGCCTTTTCTGTTGTCTTGCCCGGTATGTTGTGTTAAAATCCCCTCCGCTTGTCGCTACATTGTTGATGATCTTGTAAAAATTCGGAATTCGCCGTTTTGAAATTTGTAACTTGCGGTAATTGTTGGGCGCGAATTTTCAAAAAACGCCGTTTCCCGACTTTTTGTGAGGTCGATATCTTTGGCGGTCCCGTTTTCCCCGGCCGAACGAAGGGGTGGGGCGGGAGAGAGGTTTGCTGCCGGCCGCCGTATTTTTTGTTATTACTATTTGCCGTTGTCAATCAAGTCGAAAGTGAAGGGGATGTTTCCATCCCGGCGTGAACATGCGGGAGGGACGAAGACGAAGAACAACTGAAGCCGCTTTGAAAACCTAAAAAAAAGAGGAGGGAATTTTATGGCAGAAAAAGTTTATGCACCGGGCGAACCTTACAAGTATCAACTGTTGATCAAGCATATCCTCGAAATGCCCCTGGCCTTTGCCCCGAACCAGGAGATCGTCTATCGGGACAAGGTACGCCTCACCTACCGGACCCTCAACGAGCGGATCCACCGCCTGGCCAACGGTCTGGAAAAGATCGGCGTGGGGAAGGGGGATACGGTCTGCATCTTCGATTACGACAGTCACCGCTACCTGGAGTGCTTCTTCGCCGTTCCCATGATGGGGGCCATCATGCACACCCAGAACTGGCGCCTTTCCCCGGAACAGATCCTCTATACGATGAATCATGCGGAAGACAAGATCGTCCTGATTCATCAGGATTTCGTGCCGCTCCTCGAGGCAATCTGGGACAAGCTGACCACGGTCAAGAAAGTCGTGCTCATCACCGACGACGGGAACAGGCCCGCCGCCAAGTTCCCCTTCGACGCCGAGTACGAGGAAATGCTCGCCGGGTCGGCGCCCAGGTACGATTTCCCCGATTTCGACGAAAACACTCAGGCGTCGATCTTCTACACCACCGGCACCACCGGTCTGCCCAAGGGCGTCCATTTCTCCCACCGCCAGCTTGTCCTCCACGCCCAGGCCCTCCTGCTGGCCACGGGATCCTATCAGTCCATCGCCCGCTGCCAGACGAACGACGTCTATATGCCCATCACCCCCATGTTCCATGTCCATGCCTGGGGTTTCCCCTGGGCGGCCACCCTGCTGGGGGTCAAACAGGTTTATCCCGGCCGTTACGAGCCGGCCATGCTCCTGAAACTCATCCTGACGGAACGGGTCACCTTCTCCCACTGCGTCCCGACGATCATCCAGATGCTCGTTACCAGCCCGGCGGCGAAACAGTACGACCTCTCCTTCTGGAAGGTCATCATCGGCGGGGCCCGGCTTCCCAAGGCGCTGGCCCTGGAAGCCATGAAGCTGGGCATCCAGATCTTTGCCGCCTACGGCATGTCGGAAACCTGCCCGCTCCTTACCGCGGCCAATCTCAAACCGTGGATGATCAAAGAGACGATAAAAGACACGATGGAACAGAATGTGGACACCCTGGTCAAGACGGGACTGCCGGCGCCGCTGGTGTATGTCCGTCTCAAGGATCCCCTGGGACGGGACGTGCCCCACGACGGCGTCGCCACCGGGGAGGTCTGTGTCCGGTCACCATGGCTTACCGAGAGTTATGCCAAGGATCCGGAGCGCTCCAAGGAGCTCTGGGTGGACGGCTGGCTCCACACCGGCGACGTGGGTCTGATCGACACCGAGGGTTACCTCCAGGTTACCGACCGGATCAAGGACGTCATCAAGACGGGCGGGGAGTGGATCTCCTCCCAGGAACTGGAGAATCTCGTCGCCAACCATGAAGCGGTTGCGGAGGCGGCGGCCATCGGGATCCCCGATCCCAAATGGGGGGAGCGGCCGTTCCTCGTGGCGGTCCTGAAACCGGACTACGTGGGGAAGATCACGGGCGAAGAGCTCCGTGAGTATGTCCTGAAGGCCTCCGAGGCGGGCAAGATTCCCAAATACGGCGTTCCCGACCGGATCGAGATCGTGTCGGCCATCCCCAAGACCAGTGTCGGCAAGATCAACAAGGTGGAGTTGCGGAAGTCCTACATCTAAGCGATCCCCGTTCCGGCGGCGGTGCTCGGTCCGGGAGTGAAGTCGGGCGCCTTGATGTAAAATGCCCGCAAGAGCCCGGTGATTTTCATGTCTCATTGCCGCCGCCCGCGGGCGTGGAGGGTGCCGGGCAGGGATAAACAGCAGCGGAAACCCGTTTTGCCGCACCTTTTCGGCGAGCGGACCGTGAATTGGAAAAAGAGGGGGGCAGCCGGACGGCGCTGCCCCCCTCTTTTTTGCGCCGTTTCCGGCGGAGGGGGCGGTGGTGGACGAAGGGTAATGCGTCGTGACGCGGCGGCCGGCGCCGGAGGCGGGAATGTACTTGACCGCGAAGCGGAAGGGATGTAAGGGAACACCTCTGAAAAAGAGGGCGGCGGACGGGGATGTCCCGGTCCGGATCTTTCATGTCCCAGTCGTGCCGGCGGCGAAATCGCTTTTTGGGCCGGTGCCGTTTCCGGCTTTGGACAGGACGGTTAGGCCCGGGGCTTTATCGGGAAGCCGAGAATATACTTTGCGGGGTTGGAATGGTGAAAACGAAGATTACAGAGCTTTTGGGGATCAAGTATCCCGTTTTCCTCTCGGGTATGAGCTGGATCAGTGTCCCGAGGATGGTGGCCGCCGTGTCCAATGCCGGCGGGTTGGGGATCCTGGCCACGGGGCCTATGGATCCGGAGGAAACGCGGAAGGCCATCCGGGAGATCCGGTCGCTTACGGACAAGCCTTTCGGCTGCAATGCCACCCTGCTGATGCCCGGGGCGGTGGAGAACGCGAAAATCCTCCTCCAGGAGCAGGTGCCGGTGATCAACTTCGCCCTGGGCAAGGGCGACTGGCTGGTCCGGGAGGCCCACAAATACGGGGGTAAGGTCTTTGCCACCGTGGTCAACTCCCGGCATGCCAAGCGGGCCCAGGATTACGGCGCCGACGGGGTGATCGCCACGGGCAACGAGGCGGCGGCCCACGGCGAGGCGGTGACGACGATGGTCCTCATCCCCAGCCTGGTCAATGTCCTGGAGATCCCGGTGGTCGCCGCCGGCGGCATCGCCGACGGCCGGGGGCTGGCGGCGGCCCTGGCCCTGGGGGCGGAAGGGGTGGCCATGGGCACCCGGTTCATGACCACGAAGGAAAGTCCGCTCCATAGAAATTTCAAGGAACTCTCCATAAAACTCGACGTGACGGACACCCTGTATTCCAAGCGGGTGGACGGCATCTGGTGCCGGGTCCTCAAAACGCCGGCGGCGGAGAAGGCCGTCAAGAGAGGCGTGGATCTTTTCGCCGCCTTCGTCAACTCCCGGGATGTGGCCCGGCAGATGAAGATGCCGTACTGGAAGCTCTTTTTCGGGATTCTCGCGTCCGGGTACGAAAACGCCGTCAAGATGGCCTATATGGCCAATGGTTTCAAGGCCTTCCAGTTGGCCACGGAAGAGGGGGACCTGGAGAGGGGAATCCTTCCCGTCGGCCAGGCCACGGGCCTGATTCACGATGAGCCGACGGTGGCCGAGGTGCTCGAGCGGATCGTCGCCGAGGCCCGGCAGGTGCAGGAGCGACTGGCGGCGCGTCTTTCTTGATCGGCCGGGTCCGGCCCTCCTGTGGGAAAAAGGGAACGGTCCCCGTTTCTCTCATTTTTTTTAAATTTTAATTCTTTCCCAGTCCGCCCGGGTCCTTGAGGGTGGCGATGGTCCGCGCGTAGTCGTCGCCGCCGAAGACGGCATTGCCGGCCACGAAGACGGACGCTCCGGCCGCCGCCGCGGCGTCGATGTTGGTCGTGGTGATGCCCCCGTCCACTTCGAGAAGGACATGGGGCGCCCGCTCGTCGATCAGCTTCCGGGCCGCCGCGATCTTGGCGAGCATGGTCGGGATGAATTTCTGCCCGCCGAAGCCGGGATTCACGGTCATGACGAGGAGCAGATCCAAATCGGGCAGCACGGGTTCGATGAGGGCCAGGGGAGAGGACGGATTCAGCGACACGCCGGCTTTGCAGCCCTGCTCCTTGATATAGGTGATGGTGCGGTGGAGGTGAACGGCCGCCTCCACATGGACGGTCAGCCAATCGCTTCCGGCCGCCAGAAAGGCGTCGAGGTAACGGTCGGGGTCGGCGATCATCAGATGGACGTCGAAGGGGAGGGCGGTCGTCTTTCTCAAGGCCGAGACCACCGCCGGGCCGATGGTGATGTTCGGGACGAAACGGCCGTCCATGACGTCGATGTGGATCCAGTCCGCCCCCGCCGCCGCCACGGCGCGGATCTCCTCGCCCAGACGGCTGAAATCGGCGGAAAGGATGGAAGGGGCGATGATTCTCATGGGGTTTCTATACCTTAACGCCGCGGGGGAGTCAATGCCTTCCTGCCGCCGGTCATAGGCATCGGGCGGGGACGGCGAAAAACGGAAAAAAGCATCGCCGGCGGGAATTTTCACGCCTGCGGCCAGGCCCGGGCGCAGGCACGACGCAAGATTGAAATATCCAAGAGCCGGCGGGTATTTCTTACAAATTTTCATGCCGGGGCGGCACCCGCGAACGATGAAAATGGTTTATGGAAATCACCCCGGTGTATTTTCATACTAGAGTCACTGTTGAACCACTGACCAAGGCAGCGTAGTTTATTTTCTGACTAAACGGAAATCATCGATGTATTTTCTCTACAATGTCGTCCTGGCCGTCGCCGCCGTCCTGGCCCTGCCCTACTATGGACTGAAGATGGCGGTAACGGGGAAGTACCGCCGGAGCCTCGGGGCGAAGCTGGGGCGAACGTCCCCGGCCGTCTATGACCGGATGCAGGGGACGCCGCGGATCTGGATTCACGCCGTTTCCGTCGGGGAGGTCACGGCGGCGGCGCCTATCGTGGCGGCGTTGCGGGCGCGTCTGCCCGGGGCGTGCCTCGTTCTGTCCACCGGCACGGAAACGGGCCGGGAAATGGCCGGCCGGCTGGTGGGGGAAGCCACGGCGCTCATCTATTATCCCCTGGACCTCCCCCCGGTGGTGGCGCGGGTCCTGGACCGGGTCCGGCCGGATGTCTTCGTCATGACGGAGACGGAACTCTGGCCGAATTTCATCCGCGCCTGCCGGGTCCGCAATATCAAGGTGGTGATGGTGAACGGCCGGATATCCCCCCGGTCTTTCCGGCGTTATCACCGGAGCCGCTTCTTCTGGAAGGGGGTGCTGGACCTGGTGGAGCGGGTGGGTGTCATTTCCGGTACCGATGCGGACCGGATCCGCGCCCTCGGACTTCCCTCCTCGCGGTTGGAGATCCTGGGCAACGCCAAGTATGACGGCCTGGCGGCGAAAGTGGCGCCGCACCTCCGGGAGGAGATCTCCCGGCGTCTGAACCTCCCGGCGGTATCCGACGACCCGGTTCTCGTCGCCGGGAGCACCCATGACGGCGAGGAGACGGTAGTGCTTGCCGTTTACCGGCGGCTCCTCCGGGAATTTCCCGCCCTGAAGCTGATCCTGATCCCCCGCCATGTCGAACGGGGGCCGGTGGTCCGGGATCTTGTCCGGCAGTACGGCTATGAAGACGTCATTACCGTGAAAGAGATCACCGCGGGCCGGCGTCGGGAAGGTGAACGCGTGATCGTCGTCGATGTCATCGGGGAACTGTTCAAGATCTACAGCCTGGCCACGGTGGTTTTCTGCGGCGGCAGCCTCGTCCCCCGAGGGGGGCAGAACATCCTCGAGCCGGCGGCCTGGGGGAAGGTGGTCTGCTACGGCCCTTCCATGGAGGATTTCCGGAGTGAGCGGGAACTTCTGGAAGGAGCGGGGGCGGGGATCTGTGTCCGCAACGAGGAAGAATTATTTGCCGCCGCCCGGATGATGATCTCCCGGCCCGACCTGCGGGTGGAGAAGGGGGAAAAGGCCCGGGAGGTCATCCAAGCCAACCGGGGGGCGGCGGAACGTTATGCCGATTTGATCGTCGGGGCCCTGAATGCCGATCCCGCGCCGCCGCCCGCTCGTTAGCAACAAAGCGATCACTCCTGGGCCCGCCGCTGGTACTCCTGCCATTTGCCGTCCACCCAGCGCTGCATCTGCTGGAGCTGCTCGATATTCATCTTCCGGAAACGTCCCTGCTTTTCCAGATAGTTGATGACCGGCAGCCGGTTGCCCTTCTCCGCCATGGACTTGCTGCGGCCGGTGAAGCGGAAACGCCCGTTTTCTATTTCGAAGAGGGGGGTGACGCCGGTCTCCACGGCCAGGCGGCCCATCTTCACCGTGTCCTTGGGAGGGAACACCCAGCCGGGCGGGCAGGGGATGTAAAGATGAAGGTAGCGCGTCCCGCGGATCTTCTTGGCCTTGACGAACTTGTCGTAGAGATCGATGGGATAGGCCGGTGACGCCGTGGCCAGGTAGGCGATGTCGTGGGCCTCCATGATCTTGATGAAGTCCTTCTTGTGCTGCTGTTTCGTGGCGATGGGCGTCGTGGTGGTCAGGGCCCCGAGGGGGGTGGCGCTGGAGCGCTGGGTCCCCGTGTTCATGTAGCCCTCGTTGTCGTAACAGCAATAGATGAAGTCCGTGCCCCGTTCGGCGGCGCCGCTTAGGGCCTGGATGCCCATGTCGAAGGTGCCCCCGTCGCCGGCGATGGCCATGACGGTGATGTCCGTCCGGTTCATCGCCTGGAGCCCCGCCACCAGCCCCGATGCGGAGGCGGCGGTACTGGCGAAGGAATTGTTGAGGCAGGGGATCATCACCGGCGTGCTGGGATAGATGCCGTGGAGGACGCAGAGACAGCTCGCGGGCAGGGTGACGATGGTGTTTTCCCGCAGGGCTTTCAAGGCGTAGCGGTAGGCCAGGGACAGGCCGCAGCCCTGGCAGGCCCGGGTCCCCGGGAGGATGTATTCTTTCGCGTTTATTTTGAAGAGATTTTCCGGCATGATTTCACCCCGTATAGCAGTTGAGCCATGAAGTCGGCTGGTCGTAATTCCCCTTTTCCATCGCCTGCCAGGATGTCCGGGCGGCGTCGGCGAGTTCCCGGGCCTTGACGTCCCGGCCGCCGAGGCCGGCGATGTAGTTGTGGATCGGCGCCTGGCTTTCCGCCCGGTAGAGGGCCGCCTTCAGTTCCGAGCACAGCGCCCCTTCGTAACCGTAGCTGATCCCCTTCTCGAAGATCACGATCCCCTTGGCCCGGGCGCAGGCGGCGCGCAGCTCCCCGGCGGGGAAGGGCCGGAAGACCCGCACCCCGATCACCCCCGCCCGGATGCCCTCCTCCCGGAGAAGATCCGCCGCCGCCGTCGCCTCGCTGGCCAGGGAACCCATCCCGACCAGCAACAGCTCCGCGTCCTCCGTCCGGTATTCCCAGTGGAGACCGCCGTGGTCCCGGCCGAAGGCGGCAGTAAAGAGCCGGTTGGTTTCCTGAATGACCGCCGGCGCCTTTTCCAGGGCGGCCTGGAGCTTGTAGCGCATCTCCATGTAGCCGTCGCAGAGGACCCCGGCGCTGTTTTCCCGCCGCCAGGGGAAGAGGACGGGATTGAGATTCCGGGGATCATCGGGGGAGAGGATCGTGTGGGGCCGGTAGGGGGGAAGGAAATCCCGCACCGTCTCGCTGTCGGGGACGGCAACGGGCATCATGGTGTGAGACAGGACGAAGCCGTCATAATTGACCATGACCGGGGCATAAACCGCTTCGGCTATCCGGTAGGCCTGGATGACCGTATCGAGGATCTCCTGGTTGTTCCGGCAGTAAATCTGGATCCAGCCGGTGTCCCGCTGGGCGAGGGAGTCCTGCTGATCGTTGAAGATGGTCCAGGGGGCGCCGACGCCGCGGTTGACGCAGCACATGACGATGGGCAGGCGGGAGCCGGCGGCCCAGTGGAGCTGTTCGTGCATGTAGAGGAGGCCGTTGGCGCTGGTGGCGGTGAAGACCCGGGCCCCGACGGTGGAGGCGGAGATGCACACGGTAAGGGCGGAATGCTCGCCCTCCACGCGGACGTATTCCGCCTTGAGCTCGCCCCCCTCGATGTACTGGGAGAGGATTTCCGCCAACTGGGACTGGGGGGTGATGGGATAGGCGGCCACGACCTGGACGGCGCTGAGTTTCGCCCCGATGGCCGCAGCCGAGTTGCCGGTCATGATCTGTACGTTACTCATGCTCCTTCACCTCCCGTGCCATGGTGATGGCCTTGGCCGGACATTCCTCGGCGCAGATGCCGCAGCCCTTGCAGTAGTCAAAATCTATCTCCACGGGAATCGTGGCCTTCACCACCCCTTCGGGGCAGTAGAGCCAGCAGAGGAAACAGGCTGCCTTTTTCTTGACGGACGGAATGCAGCGGCCGTTATCGATGACCGGACGCACACTCCGCCAATCCCCCGTCTTTCCCCCCTCGCCGATGGCCACGGTGCACATGGCCGAGATATTATCGTCTCTCTTTACGCTCATAAGCTCGCTCCCCTAATAAAATGACGACCTCGTAAAAGGTCTCGCCCCCATCCCCGGGAAGGGGGAGGAATAATTCCTTGTTATTGATTTTTCAATAATCATTCCTGTTTGTCCGCCAGGCGGGTTTCCTCGTAGGCCGCCTTCACGGTGGTGAAGTTCCGCGCCCCCTGCCCCGGCGGGAGTTTATGGTTCAGGGCCTTTTCCAGATTGTCCAGGGAGACGAGCCCGGTGGCCCGGGCAAAGGCCCCCAGCATGGGCGTATTCACCACCGGCGCCCCTTCCTTGCTCAAATGGTGCTTCAGGGCCACGGCGCCGGCATCCACGACGGCCAGGCGGCACTTTACCTTTTCCTGCCATTTTTCCAGCGGCGTCTGGGTGTTGATGATGAGCAGACCGTTCTTTCGGAGCCTGCTGAAGATGTCCACGACCTTGAAGAGACTCTCGTCGAGGACCACGGCAATGTCCGCCGCCTCGATCTGGGAGAAGATCCGGATCGCCTCCTGGGCGATGCGGGTGGAGGCGGTCAACGGCGCCCCCCGCCTTTCCGGACCGAAGGTCGGCGCCGAGGTCACGCCTTTGAACTCCTGAAGATAGGCGGCCTCGGCCAGCATCTGGGCGGCGATGACCACCCCCTGTCCCCCTCTTCCGTGCCAGATGATTTCGTACATGTCTGCCCCGTCCCCTTTTCGGATTGAGATGAATGAAACCAAACAAAACAAAGAGGCCACGGATTTTCCACCCGTGGCCTCTTAGGATTTTGTCAATGTTTGTCGGTTAGGTCCTAAAAACGCCGGGTGGTGGGTACAGGCCCACCAGCAGAAGAGCGAGGCGCAATAACCCGAAGCGGTTTTGCAAATCCTCAGCGGTCCTTCTTCCTTTACCGGTCACGATCACTATTGCCTTTCCTCGTCACGAAAACTATTGCCTGCACCGTAGAATAAAAATCGGGGCTTGTCAATAACAAATGTTAGGCAAAGAGAATCTGTTTGCCGCCCATGACCGCAACGCGTGCGGGATTGACGTTGACCAGGCACCCTGATTTTTGTTAAGGACAAAGAAAAAAACGGAGGGTGTTATGGATCTCGGATTGAAAAACAAGGTGGCCCTGGTGGCCGGAGGCAGTATGGGGCTGGGACGGGCGGTGGCCCTGGCGATGGCCCGGGAGGGGGCGCGGGTGGCCATTTGCGCCCTCGACGATCCGTCGCTGCCGGCGGCGGAAAAGCTGCTGCGCGAGGAAACCGGGGCGGAGGTCCTGGCCGTGGCGGCGGATGTCTCGGACCCCCTGCAGGCCACCCAGTTCGTTCGGAAGGCCCAGGCCCATTTCGGGACGGTGGATATCCTGGTGAACAACGCCGGGGGGCCGCCGGCGATGAATTTCCTGGAAATAGACGACGACATGTGGAGCAGCGGGTTCCGCCTGAACCTCCTGAGCACCATCGTCATGACCAGAGAGGTCGTCCCGGTGATGAAGGAGAAGCGCTGGGGACGGATCATCAACATGACCTCCATCTCGGTGAAACAGCCCATCGACGGCCTGATCCTTTCCAATACCATCCGCTCCGGCGTCATCGGCCTGGCCAAGAGCCTGGCCAACGAACTGGCCCCGTTCAACGTGACGGTGAACAGCGTCTGCCCCGGCTACACCCTGACGGACCGGGTGCGTAATCTCGCCAAAACCGTAGCGGAAAAGGAAAAGACCACCCCCGAGGCGGTCATCAAGCGCTGGGAGGGGACGATCCCCATGGGCCGCCTGGGGACGCCGGAGGAATTCGCCGCCCTGGTGACCTTCCTCGCCTCCGAGCAGGCGGGCTACATCACCGGCGCGGCGATCCAGATCGACGGCGGCTGGTACAAGGGAGTGATGTAGAAAACGGTGCCCCCTGTCAGGGGCGGTACCGGGGAGAGTGAAGAAGGTAAGTCGGCTGCTGTGACTGCCGCCGCCCGGCGGGAGAAAATGAGGCCTGCCCCGTTTTTGTTCATTGTTGTTGCTTGGAAGGTCTCGACAATAACCGGAGCGCCGATGCCAACAAGGACGGACGGGTCAGCATCTACGAACTCGGCAATTACGCCAAGATGCTGACCGTGAAATACTCAAGGGAATCGGGATATCAGCAGACGCCGGTCATCAACAATTTCGGCAAGGATCTGTCAGTTTACATCCTGTGTTGAACCGGCCGGGGCCGTTTTGGGCAGAGACGGGGTCGTCGTAGGGGCGGCCTCCTGCATTCCGGCGGCGGCGTCGGGATCGCCGGGGCGGATCTCCAGGGCCGTCCGGAAGGCCGCCGCCGCCTCTTCCCGGCGGCCCAGTTTCAGCAGCACCGCCCCGCGGATGACATGGAGCTCGGGATTGCGGGGCTGAACCTTCAGGGCCGTCTCCAGAAAAGGCAGGGCCTCGGTGTAACGGCCCTTTTTGTAGAGGTAGACCGCCATATTCCGGTTGGCGCCGGGGTAGGTGGGCATGATCGCCAGCGATTTTGCAAACAGGTCCGCGGCGGCATCCAACTGCCCCCGGGCCGCCAGGGCGGCGCCGAGATTGTTATAGGCCCAGTAGTTGTCGGGCACCA
The DNA here is from genome assembly GCA_035448805.1 of Syntrophales bacterium. GTDB lineage: Bacteria > Desulfobacterota > Syntrophia > Syntrophales > UBA8958 > UBA8958. The sequence continues at coordinate 15,012 of DAOTJR010000007.1, read as the reverse complement.
CGCGGATGGCCTGTTCGTATAGGGTGATGTTGTCCCGCCAGTAGCCCGCCTGCCGCCAGGTCAGGAAGGCGAGGATCGCCAGGATCGCCAGGGCCGCACTCCCGGTGATCCGGCCGTACCTCTTCGCCTTTCTTCCCCGTCCCGCGGCGGCGGCGTCCTTTTGCCCTTCTTTCCCGCTGCCTCTGCTCTCCGCGACGGCGTCCTCCCGTTGCCTTTGGCCGGACGCGGCCGGCGGTCCGGGGGCGGGAGGTTTTCCCCCCGCCGGGGCACGGGCCGGCACGGCCGGGAGGGCGGCCGCGACGGCCGCCTCCCGCCCGGAAAGCCAAGCGAGGAAGTCCCTCCCGCCCCAGGCGATCATCACGAAGATGCCGATGAGCGGGATATAGGTGTAGCGGTCCGCCATGGCCTGCACCCCCACCTGTACCAGACCGATTACCGGGACGAGGGTCCCCAGATACCAGAACCAGCCCACGGCAAGATAGGGCCGTCTTTTCGCCTGCGCCAGGACCAGGGCGGAGACGGCGAGGAGCAGTCCGGCGGCGCCGATGATTTTCCCGCCCCCGAGGGTGTGGAGGGGATGGGGATAAAAGACGGACAGATCGACGGGCCAGAACATCTTGCCGAGATAGGCGACATAGGAAACGAGGGCGTTGCCGATACGCACCGTCAGGGGGAACTGGGGCAGGTTGTACAGGACGCCGGAGTGCAACTGGACGGTGAAGACGATGACGGCGGCGACCGCCGCCAGGATGAAGAGGGGGAGCTTCTCCAGGACGAGCCGCGTCGCCGGGACCGGCCGCTCCTTGGCGGGAATCGGCCCCCCGCTTGCGCCTGCCCTGACCGCTCCCGCCGCCCCGGCTAACGCATCCGTTGTCCGGGGGCTTTGCTTCCGGGCGCGCCGCGGACCTGCCTTTTTCTCCGCAGGGGGGGTGTCGGGGATATTCTTTTCTTCCGGCCGCGGTGTGGCTGCGGCGGCTGCGTTTCTTGCCCGGGCCGGCGGCTGCCACCTCCCCAGGGGCCAGTAATCCAGAAGGAGCAGGACGAAGGGGAGGGTGACCAGCATCTGCTTGGCCATCAACCCCAGGGTGAACATCGCCGCCACGGGGAGGTAGCGCCCCATGCCGGGCTTTTCCGCATAACGGAGATACATGAGCGTCGTCAGCAGCCAGAAGAAGCAGCTCAGGACGTCCTTCCGCTCGGCGGCCCAGGCCACGGACTCCACATGGAGGGGGTGAAGGGCGAAGAGGGCCGCGACAAAGGCGCTCGGCCCCAGGGCGCCGGTCATTTTCAGCAGCACGAGCAGCAGCAGGAGGGCGTTGGCGGTGTGGAACAGCACATTGACCAGATGATGTCCCCCCGGGTTCAGTCCGAACAGTGCCACATCCGCCATGTGGGAGATCCAGGTGAGGGGGTGCCAGTTGTTGGAATGGTACGAGGTGAAGGCCCAGACAACGTTTTCGAACTTCAGGCCGGTGCGGACATGGGGATTCTCCGTGATGTATTCGTAGTCGTCGAAGTCGATGAAGGCGTGATTGCGGACCTGGCCGTAAACCATAAGAATCGCCAGGACAATGACGATGCCGGTCCAGATGAGGCGCATCTTTTGTTCTGAAAGCGACGGCTGCCCGGGCGGCTTATTCATGGCTGCTCCCGGTTTTGACCATGGTGGCCAGCCTGTCGATGAGGGGGGGCAGAGTGTTCCTGTCCAGGGCGGAGACGGCGACGGCACCGTAGCGGCGGCAGAGGGTGGCGAGGAGTTCCTTGTCGGCCAGGCGGTCCTCCTTGTTGAAAACAATCAAAGTCGGCTTGTCGGCAATGGCGAGCTCCGCCAGGATTTTCTCCACGGCGGCGATGTGATTTTCGTAGTCCGGGTTACTGATGTCCACGACGTGGAGGAGGACATGGGCCTCGTGGAGTTCGTCGAGGGTGGAGCGAAAGGCGGCGAAGAGATCCGGGGGCAGATCGCGGATGAAGCCCACGGTGTCGGTGATTACGGCCTCCGTATCCCGGGGGAAGCGGAGCCGGGAGCTTTTCGGGTCCAGGGTGGCGAAGAGGCGGTCTTCGGTGAAAACGGCGCTCTGGGTGAGGCTGTTGAGAAGGGTGGATTTGCCGGCGTTGGTGTAGCCCACAATGGAGATGACGGGCAGGCCCGTCTTGACCCGCTTGACCCGCCGCTGTCCCCGGGCCTTCTCGATCCCCTGCAGCTCTTTCTCCAGGAAGTGGATCCGGTCCCGGACCCGGCGGCGGTTGATTTCCAGCTTCGTCTCCCCGGGGCCCCGGGCACCGATGCCGCCGGTGAGGCGGGACATGGCGGTGTGCTTGGTGGCGAGGCGCGGCAGGAGGTATTTGAGCTGGGCCAGCTCCACCTGGATCTTGCCCTCCCGGCTGTGGGCCCGCTGGGCGAAGATGTCGAGGATCACCTGGGTGCGGTCGATGATCTTCATTTCCGTGAACTCCGCCAGGGACCGGACCTGGCCGGGGGTGAGCTCGTGATCGAAGATGAGGAGATTGGCCCCCATCTGGAGGGCCTTGATGACCACGTCGGCGAGCTTGCCCCGGCCCAGAACGTACCGCGGGTCCAGGGCGTCGCGGTACTGGATCACCGTGTCAAAGACCTCGACGCCGCTGGAGCGGGCCAGCTCCTTCAATTCCATGAGGGAGAGGGGGGCGTCGCCGGCGGGATTGGTTTCCACCCGGATGAGGATCCCCCGGTCCGCGGCTTCCACCTTGCGGGTTTTTTGCCGGCGGGCGAATTCCCCTTCCAGCCGGGCGATGAAGGACGTAAAGGGGAGGTCCAGTTCCCCCGGACGGCGGGCCTCCAGGAGGGTCCAGAATTTCCCTTCGTTGTTTTCCGGGATGAGGTGGGCGCTGTGGACGCAGCCGGGCAGGCCGTCGGGAAGGGCCTCCACGGCGGAGATCATGTCGAGGCGCAGGAGGGCCAGGTCGGTGAAGTCGTCGTCGGTGAGCCGTTCCCCGTGCAGGTGGGTGTGGACCAGGCGGAGGCCCTTGAAGCGGGTTGAGGAGGAGCGGAAACCGTCGAGGCCGGGAATGACGAGCCGCTGGTGGTCCCCGACGATGACATAGGCGATCTCGCCGCGGCGGGTGATCAGGAGGCCGAGCTGGCGGTTGATCCGGCGTGAGAGTTCCGTCAACTGCCGGGCCAGTTCCTGGGTGAGAACCGCGTCCGGGGGAAGGCGGCGCCGGTAGAGCAGGCCGAGGCGGCGGAGCTGCTCCGCCCCGAGGCCGTTCAGATTACCGTAAAGCTTCTTGATAACGGCGTCTCCGCGACGATGTTCGTTCCGTGCCGGAAAGATTTGACGACGAATCCGTCAAGGTTCAACGTTTCCTCCTCCGGAGGAGAAACAGGAATTCTGTGCATATTTTCGAGGTATCGAAAAATTAATAGGGGCTCTGTCCCTATTTGAATTTCTGGGGATTGACCCGCTTTTCCATGTCGTCGAGAAAACTGGACCAGGCATTGGTCCGGAACGTCGTGACGAGCTTTTTTGGCTTGCCGGCCCCGCATTCCGGGCAGGTAAGGGCCTCCGGCGTTTCCCGCATCTTGAGAAACGCCTCGAATTGATGTTTGCATTTGCCGCATTCAAAATCATAAAGGGGCATTTCGTAACCTCTTGAGAATATTTAATGTTTATGTGCAAGAAGGTTTTAGAGGAGTTTTACCAGGGCGGCGATAACGGCGGCCTGGGCAACAAGGAGCCCGGCAACCCATTTGATTGTTTCTGCCTTTATATTTGCCATTTCTGCAATTAAATCTCCGCGGAGACCTTCGATTTTCAAGGTAAGGCTCATTTCGAGATCTTTCAGATCCTGCTTGGTGGTAAGGCGTTCCTCGATGATTTCCCGCAACGCTTCCGCCTGGGCCTCCGCCTGGGTTTCCGTGAAGCCTGCCGCCCGCATCTTTTTCACAAAGGCTAGTGTGTCGAAGGTAATGGAAGCCGCCATGGTCCTTTCCTCTTCATCTTTCCTGTTGATTTAATGTACACGAAAACCATGGGGTTGGCAAATCCTTTTTTGAGGCTATGGGCATTTGAAATATAAAAAAAGGCCCCGGAGAAGATCCCCGGGGCCCGAGCTAAACTTTGTGAATCAGGTTACGACGACTTAGAAATTCAAGGTCAACCTGTGGGTAAGGAGGTAGTTGTCCTTAACCTTGGCGTCGACATCGTAGCCCCTGAAGTAGTCGCCCACCCACAGATAGCCGAAGCCGACCATGTAGGTGAGGTTGTCATAGATCTTGTAGGAACCGGTCACGTCGAGTTCCGTGCCGTACTTGGCGGAGTCGAATTCCCGGACAGTGGCGGCACTGTAATAGCCGGGGGACCCCACCACGCCCACGTCGCTCTTGGGCTTCTTGTCGGCGTTGGCCAGGGAGAGAGCCACCTTGAAGTCCATCTTCGGGGTGGGTTTCACGCCCAGGTAGAGCTGATAGAACCAGACGTTGTCCATGAACTGGTTAACCATGTAGTTGGCGCCGGTACGGCGGTTAGCTGTGACGCCGGCAATGTTGCCCTGCATGGCCCCGAGGTTGTCGCCGTAGTCGGAGTTCCAGAGGATCAGGGCGCGGTTGAAGCCGTAGTTGCCCTGGAGGGCGCCGACCACGGAGCCGGTCACCTTGTCGGGCTTGTCATTGTCGTCGCCGCTGATATAGACGAACTGGGCGCCGATGTAGGCGGGCTTCCAGTCGTACTTGGCATGGACGAAGGCGCCATAGACCGAAAGGCCGACGTTCGTCAGGTCCTGGCCGGCTCGCGGGGCGCCCTGGGTTGCCGCACGGGTGGTGCTTTCATAGGAACGGAGGTCGCCCCAGCCGTAAATACCCTCGGCCTCGATGAAGAAATTGCCGAAGGTCAACTTGGTGTAGGGGTACAGACCCATGATGGAGGTCAGATAACCGTTGTCCTGCCCCCACTTGGCGCCGCTGCTGCGGGAGTACTGATAGAGGATGCCGGCTTCGCCGGGTTTGAACTTGTAAATCACGCCCAGGTCATAGACATCCCGGTCGGCGTCGTTGGCGACGCCGATGTTGCCGGCGTTGAGACCCACCCATTCGGCGCGCTTTTCAATAGCTGCCACCGCCATCCAGGGACCCTGGCTGAAGTAGTAGCGGATGCCGCCGGCGGACAGGGGGGTGTTCAGGAAGTCCGTACCCCACGTCAGGAACTGCATGTAACCGACCTGGAACTTACCGAAGGGGACATTGAAGTCCAGATAGGCCCGTTCCCATTCGAGGTTTTCCTGGGCCTTGACGGTACCGGCGCCTCTTCTTACACCGTTGGGATCGGGGGATCCTAGCGGCGTCTGGGTGCGGGATTGGGTTTCACCGGTGGCGCCGGCCCAGGCCTGATCGCCCCAGCGCTTTTCCATGGCGTCGAAGCGGGTGACGAGCTTCAGGCCTTCCACAATCTGGAATTCCGGTTGAAGGCGGAATCTCTGTGCGTAGAAGGCATTGGGACCGCGCATCGACCGCGTTTCACGGGCTTGTGTGGGGTGCTGCGTTTCACCGCCCCAGTCAGCCGCGCCTTTAAGCTGATCCTTGTCCAGGCCTGAGTGGTTGTCCACGTACCAGCCCATGGCGTAGTACAGACCGCTGAACTTTACATCTACCGCCGCGGCGGGCATGGCGAAGGCCATGATCAGCCCGAGGGACAGTAAAATTACCCAAAATTTTCTCATTTGTTTCCTCCTAAGATTAAGAGTTTCTTGTTTGTTCCTTCTCCCCCGGAAACGGGCATTTACCGGGGGGGATCTTTACCGATTCTAGTTTGTATCAACTGTTACATCACTGGTTCACTTCCTTAGCGCTTCTGTTTCCTCCCTGCCGGGCATCCCCCCTTTCCGTTGATTTTGACCGGCACCCTAACACCACGGGCCGGCGTTGTCAAGATCTTTTCGACAAAAATTGCCGCCGCCGGGAGGCGGTTCGACAAAAATGTCGTTTGTCTGGGGTTAAAGCAATTTATATGCCGGAAACTCAGCAATCCGGCATTGTTCCGCCGGGGGGCATGCTTGCGCCCCCGGCGTCCGGCCGCTGTACCAGGGGCTGTCCGGCGTCGGCGGGGGGAACCGCGGCGATGCCGGACGGATCGTTCAGATATAAAAAAAACGATTTCGAATACTTGCATGATGAAACCCGGATCACGTCATTTACTGTCCCGTGGTGCCGGCGGCGGGCATGGTCGGGGGCCGATTGCCGGGCTTGTTGCCGCCGCCGGGACGACCGTCGCGGCCGGGGCCGACAGAATTCTTAAAAAGAGGGCATTGTCGATCCGGCCGGGAATTGCCATGCGGTAAAATATACACACCGAGAACCGTGGGGACGGCAAGGGAAGTTGCAATTTCGACACGCCATTCGGGCAAGTTAAACCATCAGCCCCGCCACCGCTCCGGAGCGCCAAAATCTCAAAATATCTCTTGACATGAGGGACATATTGATATACTGCAAGTCGCGTCAAGTCGGGACCTCCGGGTCATCTCGACGTTTGCCTTGTCAACGCCGTTTTATAAGGGTTTCCACCCCGCCGGACAGGTTATCGCAAACGGTTGTCAACATCATGCCGGCAGGACTTTCCGGTCCGGAAGCGGGACGCCCGAAGCAGTATCCTGACAAGCTCATCCAAATAATTAGGGAGGTAACAAGAAAGTATGGCAGAAGAGAAGGTTCAGTTGAAAGAGGTCTATCCCGTACCGGAAAAGATCAAGAAGATGGCTTACATCAGCGGTCGGGAAGCCTACGACAAGCTCTGGAAGCGTTCCATCGAAGATCCGAACGGTTTCTGGTCCGAGATCGCCAAGGAGTATGTGGAATGGTTCAAGCCCTTCGACAAGGTCATGGACTACAACTTCGATATCAAGAAGGGCGACATCTATGTGAAGTTCTTCGAGGGCGGGAAGCTGAACGTTTCCTACAACTGCCTCGACAAGAACCTCAAGACCAGGGCCAACAAGGTCGCCATCCAGTGGGAAGGCAACGAACCCGGTGAAGACCGGGCCCTCACCTATCAGCAGATGTACGAGGAAGTCTGCAAATTCGCCAATGTCCTCAAGGGTCTGGGCGTAAAGAAGGGCGATCGCGTCTGCCTGTATCTCCCCATGATCCCCGAGCTGGCCATCAGCATGCTGGCCTGCACCCGCATCGGCGCCATCCACAGCATCGTCTTCGGCGGTTTCAGCTCCGACTCCCTCCGGGACCGGATCCAGGATTCCGCCGCCAAGGTGCTGGTCACCTGCGACGGGACCTTCCGGGGTGCCAAGGCGGTTCCCCAGAAGGACAGTGCCGACGCCGCCGTCGCCGAGTGCCCCTCGGTGGAGAAGATGATCGTCGTGAAACGGGTCGGCGACAAGATCAAATGCAACTTCAAGGAAGGCCGGGACCTCTGGTGGGACGACGTGATGGCCAAGGCCGCCGCCGACTGTCCCCCCGAGTGGATGGACGCGGAAGATCCCCTCTTCATCCTCTACACCTCCGGTTCCACGGGCAAGCCCAAGGGCGTGGTCCACACCACCGGCGGGTATCTCACCTATGTCGCCTACACCCACAAGATGATCTTCGATTACCATGAGGAAGACATCTACTGGTGCACCGCCGACATCGGCTGGGTCACGGGGCACTCCTACATCGTCTATGGGCCGCTTTGCAACGGCGCCACCTCCGTCATGTTCGAGGGCGTGCCCAACTATCCCGACATGAGCCGCTTCTGGAAGATCGTGGAGAAGTACAAGGTCAACATCTTCTACACGGCCCCCACGGCCATCCGCGCCATCGCCAAGGAGGGCAACGAGTGGGTGAAGAAGGCGGACATCTCCACGCTGCGCATCCTCGGCACCGTCGGCGAGCCCATCAACCCCGAGGCGTGGAACTGGTACTACAACGTCATCGGCCGCGGCGAATGCCCCATCGTGGATACGTGGTGGCAGACCGAGACGGGCGGCATCCTCATCACCCCCCTGCCCGGCGCCATCGATATCAAACCGGGCATGGCCACGGTGCCCTTCATGGGCGTCTGGCCGGTCCTCGTGGACGACGAGGGCAAGGAGATCACCACTACGGAGGCCTCCGGCGCCCTGTGCATCAAGATGCCCTGGCCCGGAATCATGCGGGGCGTCTATGGCGATCCCAAACGTTTCCAGGAGACCTACTTCGAGCAGTTCCCCGGCTACTACGTCACGGGCGACGGCTGCCGGAGAGACAAGGACGGCTACTATCAGATCACCGGCCGCATCGACGACGTCATCAACGTCTCCGGTCACCGCATGGGAACGGCGGAGGTGGAGAGCGCCCTGGTGGCCCATCCCAAGGTCGCCGAGGCGGCGGTCGTCGGCTATCCCCATGAGCTGAAGGGCCAGTCCATCTACGCCTACGTCACCCTGAAGAGCGGCATCGCCAAGAGCGACGACCTGAAGAAGGAACTGGTCGCCCATGTCCGGACCCTCATCGGTCCCATCGCCACCCCGGAGAAGATCCAGTGGGCCGACGGTCTGCCCAAGACCAGAAGCGGCAAGATCATGCGCCGGATCCTGAAGAAGGTGGCCGCGGGCGACATCACCGACCTGGGCGACACCACGACCCTGGCCGATCCGTCCGTCGTGGACGACATCGTGAAAAACCGTCAATAACCAGCAAAAATTTTTGTTTCCCCGCCCCGGGCCCGGGGCGGGGAAACTCGGTTACTGCAAGGGTACTAAATCTGACATCAATTATCTGACTGCCGCCCGGTCAGACACCGGGCGTCGGTTCGGGAAGGAGGACAATGTGAATATTGTTGCATGTGTAAAGCAGGTTCCGGATACGGAAGCCCAGATCAAGGTCAAAGGTGACGGTTCTGGGATCGAAGAGGGCGGCATCAAATGGGTCATGAACCCCTATGATGAATTCGGCGTCGAAGAGGCCCTCAAACTGAAAGAGAAACTCGGCGGCGAGGTGACCATCGTTTCCGTCGGTCCCGCCCGGGCCATGGAGACGGTGCGCACCGCTTTGGCCATGGGGGCGGAAAAGGGCATCCTGATCGACGACCCCGCCCTGTACAACGCCGACGCTTATGCCACGGCGGAAGCCCTGGCGGCGGCCATCAAAGGCATTCCCTACGACATCATCTTCTGCGGCCAGCGGGCCATCGACGATGACTCCGCCCAGGTCGGTGCCATTCTTGCCGAGCTCCTCGGCATCCCCCAGGTGACCTTCGTGACGAAGCTGGAGATCAACGGGACGGCCGTGAAGGCCACCCGGCCCATCGAAGGGGCGTCCGTGGTCATCGAAACCTCCCTGCCCTGTGTCATTACGGCCACCAAGGGCCTGAACGAACCCCGCTACGCCTCTTTGCCCGGCATCATGAAGGCGAAGAAAAAACCCGTGGACATCAAGAAGGCGGCCGATCTCGGCATCTCCGGCGCCGCCAAGGCCAAGGTCGTCAAGTTTGCGCCGCCCCCCGCCCGTCCCCCCGGAAAGATCATCTGTGCGGACGACACACCGGAAGGCAAGGCTGCGGAACTGGCGAAACTCCTCAGGGAAGAGGCGAAGGTTATCTAATCTATTAATGAACACGGAGGAATGAGAAGATGGCAAAAGGTGTATGGATAGTAGCAGAACAGCGAGACGGCGCCCTGAGGAAGGTCAGCTTCGAGCTGGCGAGCACGGCCAGAAAGCTGGCGGATGCCCTCGGTGAAGAGGTCGCCGCCGTCCTGTGCGGTGCCGGCGTTGAGGCCATGGCCGCGGAGCTGGGCAAATACGGTGTGGATAAAGTGTATGTGGCGGACAATCCCGCCCTGGAACCCTATACGACGGACGCCCATGCGGCGGCCATCGCGAAGGTGGTAAAAGAGAACGATCCGGCCATCCTGCTTTTGGCGGCCTCCGCCCAGGGTAAGGACCTGTCTCCCGCCCTGGTGGGCAAGCTGGCGACGGGCATGGCCACGGATTGTACGGATGTGAAGATCGACGGCGGCAAGCTCGTGGCCGTCCGGCCCATGTACGCCGGGAAGTGCTTCGGCGAAGTGGTGATCGATACCTTCCCCCAGATGGCGTCACTGCGCCCCAACGTCTTCACCATCGTGGAGTGCGCCAAGGCGGGTGAAGTGGTGAAGTTCGATCCGGGTCTGGATGCGGCCGCCCTGAAGACCAAGGTGGCAGAGATCCAGAAAGAGGCCTCCGGCAAGATCGACGTCTCCGAGGCGAACATCATCGTCTCCGGCGGGCGCGGCATGAAGGGTCCGGAAGGCTACGGGATCCTCGAAGAGCTGGCGGCCCTCCTGGGCGCCGCCGTCGGCGCCTCCCGCGCCGCCGTGGATGCCGGCTGGCGTCCCCAGTCCGACCAGGTCGGCCAGACCGGCAAGGTCGTTTCCCCGAACCTCTACATCGCCTGCGGTATTTCGGGCGCCATCCAGCATCTCGCCGGCATGAGCTCCTCGAAGTACATCGCGGCGATCAACAAGGATCCCGAGGCGCCGATCTTCGCCCGGGCCGACTACGGCGTCGTGGACGACCTCTTCAAGGTCGTGCCCGCCCTGACCCAGGAAGTGAAAAAGCTGTTGGCTTAAAGATTCAGAACCGGGGGCGGCCCCCAGCCGCTCCCGGTTTTTTCTTCATGTTGCAAAATCATTATGCCCCGAGACCTGCCAAGGACAGGATGAGTTTCGCACCTGAACCTTTCCGGTCTCGAGTCAGGGAGGATATATGGAGCTATCTACTTTTTCGATCGGCCATGAAGGCCGGGAGGTTTTTTGGAATGCCGAGCATTTCGAACCTATCCTGTTCGCCTTGACCTTTGTCGCCATGGCCATCTTTGCCTATGGGGTTTACCGGCGCTGGCTCATGTGGACGGCCATCGGCAAGCCGGAAGACCGGACGGACGACCGCAACGAACGGATCAAGACACTCTTGAAAAACGGGCTGCTCCAGCTCAAGACCATCGCCGACCCTTATCCCGGCATCATGCATTCGCTGATCTTTTTTGGTTTTGTCGTGCTCTTCTTCGGCGCCGCCTTCGATGCCACGGAGTTTCACCTGGCGGAGCCGCTGGGGGTCCCGTTTTTGACCGGCAAGTTCTACCTGGTTTTTTCCTTCCTCATGGATCTGTTCGGCCTGGCGGTGCTGGCCGGGGTGCTCATGGCCCTGGACCGGCGGTATCTGACCAAACCGGACCGCCTGGGTTACAAGGGGGTGCCGGACAACACGGCCGATGACGCCATCGTCCTGCTCATCATCGGCGGGATCATCGTCACGGGGTTCATCATCGAGGCCCTGCGCATCCATGTCACCTGGCAGCAGACCCCCTGGGAGGTCTGGTCCTTCGCGGGCTGGACGATCGCCAAGGCCTTCGCGGGGGTGTCCCCCGACGCGGCCAAGGCGATGCACAAGTGGACCTGGTGGATCCATACCGCCTTCGCCCTGGGATTCATCGCCTATATCCCCTATTCACGGTTGATGCATATCATCACCACCCCGGCGAACTACTTCATGGCGACCCGGAAGCCCGTGGGGCAGTTGGAACCGATCAAGGATTTCGAGAATGCCGAATCCTTCGGGGTGGGCACGATCGAGGAATTCACCTGGAAGCAGATCTTCGATTCCGACGCCTGTACCCGGTGCGGGCGCTGCCAGGACGGCTGCCCGGCCTATCTGACCGGCAAGCCCCTGTCGCCCAAGAAACTTGTCCAGGATCTCAAGACCTACTGGCTGGAGAAGGCCCCCGGCGCCGTGGCGAGCCGGAAGGAACAGCTCCTGGCCGAGGGCGGGGATCTGGACAAGATCAACCCGAAACTCAAGCTCCTCTTCCAGTGGCTGGACAAACTGGACAAAGTGGTGGACGAAAACCTCCCCAAGGGGCCGGAACCGACGGAGAAGGCCCTGGTCGGCGAGGTTATCGATCTCGACGAACTCTGGGCCTGCACCAACTGCATGTACTGCATGGAGAACTGCTCGGCGTCCATCGAACATGTCCCCAAGATCATCGGGATGCGGCAGTACAAGGTCCTCATGGAGGCCGATTTCGCCCCCGAACTCCAGTTGACCTACCGGAACATGGAAAACAACTCCAATCCCTGGGGCGTGGGTTCCCACCTCCGGGCGGACTGGGCGAAGGACCTGGGCGTGAAGACCCTGGCGGAGGATCCCAACGTGGAATACCTCTTCTATGTCGGTTGCGCCGGCTCCTTCGACGACCGGGGCAAAAAGGTTTCCGTGGCCCTGGCCAAGATCCTCAAGGCCGCCGGCGTCAGCTTCGGCATCCTGGGGACCGAGGAAAGCTGCTGCGGCGACTCGGCCATGCGGGGCGGCAACGAGTACCTCTATCAGACCATGGCCCAGGCCAACATCGAGGTGATGAACGGCTACGGGGTCAAGAAGGTCATCTGCACCTGTCCCCACGGCTACAACGCCCTGAAGAAGGATTATCCCCACTTCGGCGGCAATTACGAGGTGTATCATCACACGGAGATCATCGCGAAGCTCATCGAGCAGGGCAAGATCAAGATCAAAATCCCCGTGGATGATGTCCGTTTCACCTATCACGATTCCTGCTTCCTGGGCCGCTACAATCAGGTCTATGACCAGCCCCGGAAGATCATCAAGTCCATCCCCGGGGCCCGCCTCGTGGAGATGGCGCGGCATCACGAAAAGAGCTTCTGCTGCGGCGCCGGCGGCGCCCGGATGTGGATGGAAGAGCACGGCGACCGCATCAACGACGCCCGGGCCAAGCAGGCCATAGACATCGGCGCCAAGACTATCGCCGTGGGCTGCCCCTTCTGCCTGACCATGATGAGCGACGGCCTCAAGACTCACGGTAAGGAAGAGGAAATGGTCGCCCTGGATCTGGCGGAGATCGTCTGGAAGGCCATGGGCCTCGAAGAGGAACCGGCCCCCGTGGAGGTCTGCCAGGCTTAAGCGGCGCAGCCGAGAAAGGACAATGTCCGGTGCGGCAGCTTCGCCACGGACATGACGGTTGAGATAAAAGAGCCCCGGAACGTCGGTTGGTATCGTTCCGGGGCTCTTCTTTTCTTTCGATCTGTGGGACGTGGTTTATCTTGGGCGCTATTCGTTGCCTGGTTAAAACAGTTTTACCAGGGCCGCGATCACAGCCGCTTGCGCGACCAGCATCCCGGCAATCCATTTGATGATTTCAACCTTGGCTTCAACAAGGGCTATCTTAACTTCTTCTCAAACTGATTTGTTTTTGGATGTTATCTTACACAAATATAAACCCGTCTTCAATAAAAATTCCTTTTCCGGCGGTTCTGTGTTATAAACGCCCACAGGCGTCAGCGGAAGTGCGCGCGGAAACACGGAGAGAGCAGGTACCAAAACTTTTCCGGAAAGGAGCACGATAATTATGGCGGAAGAAAGCATCTACATGAAAAAACCGTGGTTGAAGTCCTATGAAAAGGGCGTGCCCGAATCGTTGAACTACGAGGAGATTTGCCTGCCCGAGATTCTCGACCGGACGGCGAAGGAATTCGCCGTGAAACCGGCCCTGATTTTCCAGGGGACGACGGTTAATTTCCGGGAATTCAAAGAAATGGTGGACCGGTTTGCCACCTGTCTTGCCGATTTCGGGGTCAGGAAGGGGGATGCCGTCGCCATCCTCCTGCCCAATATCATCCCCTGTGTGGCGGCCTATTACGCCATCTTGAGAATCGGGGCCATCGCCGTCATGAACAACCCCCTTTATTCCGATCCGGAACTCGATCACCAGTTCAACGATTCCGGCTCCAAGGTCCTGATCACCCTCGATGTCCTGGCCCCCCGGATGATCGCCCTGCGCCCGAAAACCCAGATCAAACAGATCGTATATACCTGTATCGGCGATTACCTGCCCACGCTGAAGCGGGTGCTGGGACGCTGGCTGAAGAAGTATCCCTTCGCCGACGTCCCGGCGGCACCCGATGTCTACGCCTGGAAGGATTGCCTGGCGAAGTATCCGCCCCATCCCCCGGCGGTGAAGAACAGCTTCGACGACGTCGCCATGTATCAGTACACCGGCGGCACCACCGGGGTGTCCAAGGGTGTCATGCTCACCCATGCCAATCTGAGCAAGCAGGTCCAGCAGGCCCGCGCCTGGTTCCCAAAATTCAACAAAGGGGAGGAGATCGTCCTTGGGGCGCTGCCCTACTTCCATGTCTTCGGCCTTTCCGTGTCCATGAATTTCGCCATCTTCATGGGCTGGCCCCAGGTCCTGATTCCCCGTCCCCAGCCGGAGCCGCTCCTGGAGGCGATCCGCAATTTCCGTCCCACCTTCGCGCCCCTGGTGCCGACGATGTACATCGGCATGCTCAACCATCCGGACCTGAAGAAGACCGATATGAGCTGTATCAGAGGGGCCTTCTCCGGGAGCGCGCCGCTGCCCGTAGAGGTGATCCACAACTTCGAGAAGGCCACCGGTGCGGTGATCGTCGAAGGTTTCGGGATGACGGAGACGACCCCGGTTACCCATGTGAATCCCTTTGCCGGCGGCGCCCGGAAGGTGGGGAGCATAGGGCTGCCCATCTCGGATACCCTGAGCCGCATCGTCGATCTCGACACCGGGACGACGGATATGCCCGTGGGCCAGCCGGGAGAGCTGATCGTGAAGGGACCCCAGGTCATGAAGGGTTACAAGGGCAAGCCGGAGGAAACCGCCGCCTGCCTGAAGGACGGCTGGATGTACACCGGCGACATCGCCACCATGGACGAGGACGGTTATTTCTATATCGTGGACCGGAAGAAGGACATGATCATCTCCGGCGGCTACAATGTCTATCCCCGGGACATCGACGAGGTCTATTACGAGCATCCCAAGGTCCAGGAGGCCTGCTCCATCGGCATCCCCGATCCGAAACGGGGGGAGAACGTCAAACTCTTCGTCGTGCTCAAGGAAGGCGAGACGGCCACCCAGGAGGAGATGATCGAATACGGCAAGACGAGGCTCGCGGCCTACAAACTGCCCGTGGAGGTGGAGTTCCGCAAGGAGCTGCCCAAGACCAACGTGGGCAAGATCCTCCGGAAGCAGCTCCGGGCGGAGGAAC
>DAOTJR010000006.1:50268-94834 GCA_035448805.1 Syntrophales bacterium | reverse complement strand
TTCATCCTGATGAGGTAGATGAACAGGACGAAGGCGCCGCCGGAGATGGCGGAATCGGCGACGTTGAAGGCCGGCCAGTGATTGGCGCCGATGTACACATCGAGGAAGTCGATCACCTCCCCGAAGCGGATCCGGTCGATAAGGTTCCCCAGGGCGCCGGAAAGGATCATCCCGAGGGAGACCGTCAGCAGTTGATCCTCGTCGGCATAGACGCGCAGGTAGTGGAGGATCAGCCCGATGGCGAAAACGGTGATGCCGATGAAAAAGACATAGCGGAAGGCCGGGGAGGCGCCGGCGAGGAAACCGAAGGCCGCCCCGGGATTACGGATGTAGGTGATGCTGAAGAAGCCCGGGATCACGGGAATCGAATCGTGGAGGGCCATTCCCGTGTGGATCACGTACTTGGTGACCTGATCGAGGATCAACAGCCCCGCCACGGTCGCCAAGAAGATCACATTTCTTCTTTTCATTTCAGGTTGGTCAGGCAGCGGCCGCAGATGGCCGGATGTTCCGGGTCTTTGCCCAGGTCTTCGCTGTAGATCCAGCAGCGCTGACACTTCTGCCCCCGGGCCTTGGCGACGCCGACATACAGGCCTTCGATCTCCTTGCTTTCATAGGCGTCGGCGGCCAGTTCCTCCCGGGTGACGACGTCCAGTTGGGAGACGATCTGGAGGGCCTTCAGGTCCTCCCGGTGTGAGGCGATCAGTTCCCGGAGCTTCTCCGGCGGGGCGACGGCCACCGCCGCGTCCAGGGAATGGCCGACGACCTTGTTCTTCCGGGCCGCCTCGATGGCCTTGGAGATCTCCCCCTTGACGGCGACGAGGGTCCGCCACTTCTCTCCCAGCTCTTCATTCACGTAAGCGGGGTTCACCGCCGGGAATTCGGTGAGGTGGACGCTTTCCGCCTTGCCGGCATAGCCGGGCATGGCGTTCCAGACCTCTTCGGCGGTGAAGGTGAGGATGGGGGCCAGGAGGCGCATCATCGTTTCCAGAATGATCTCCATGGCCGTCTGGGCGGAGCGGCGCGGCCGGGAGGCGGCCTTCGAGGTGTAAAGCCGGTCCTTGAGGACATCGAGGTACAGGGCGCTGAGATCCACGGTGCAGAAATTGTAGAGGGTGTAATAGACAATGTGGAACTGATACTTGTCGTAAGCCTCCCGGACCCGGCGGACGATCTCCTGGAGGCGGTGCAGGGCCCAGCGGTCCATCTCTTCCAGCTCGGCGTAGGCCAGGCGGTCCCGGGCGGGGTCGAAGTCGAAGAGATTGCCCAGGATGTAGCGGCTCGTGTTGCGGATCCGCCGGTAGGCCTCCACCAGGCGGGTGAGGATCTCCTTGGAGATGCGGATGTCGTCGGTGTAATCCTCCGCCGCCACCCAGAGGCGCAGGATCTCCGCGCCGTATTCGTTGATGATCTCGTCGGGTTCCACGACGTTGCCCACGGATTTGGACATCTTCTTCCCCTCGCCGTCAACGACGAAGCCGTGGGTGAGGACAGTTTTATAGGGGGCGTGGCCCCGGGTTCCTACGCACTCCAGGAGCGAAGAGTGGAACCAGCCCCGGTGCTGGTCGCTTCCTTCCAGATACATGTCCGAGGGGTTGCGGTGATCGGGACGGGTCTCCAGGACGGCGGCATGGCTGACGCCCGAGTCGAACCACACGTCGAGGATGTTCGTTTCCTTCCGGAATTCCCGGCCTTGCTTGCATACCGGACAGACCGTGCCCGGGGGCACGAGATCCGCCGCCTCCCGCTCGAACCAGACGTCGGCGCCGTATTCCCGTACCAGGGCCACCACGTGGTCGAGAATCTCTTTGGTGAGAAATTCACTCTGGCATTCCTGACAGTAGAACATGGTGATGGGGACGCCCCAGAGGCGCTGACGGGAAATACACCAGTCGGGCCGGTTCTCCACCATGCCGTAGATCCGGTCCTTCCCCCAGGCGGGGATCCATTCGCCCTTGGCGATGGCCTCCAGGGCCTTTTTACGGAGGCCGTTCTTTTCCATGGAGATGAACCACTGCTCCGTGGAACGGAAGATGATGGGTTCCTTGCAGCGCCAACAGTGGGGGTAGGAATGCTCGATGTCCACCAGGCCCAGGAGCGCCCCGACCTCCTTCAGTTTTTTGTTCACCGGATCGTTGGCGTCGAAGACGAACATCCCGGCGAAGTCCGCCACGTCCTTGGTGAAGCGGCCGTCTTCGTCCACGGGGGCGTAGTTGTCCAGGCCGTATTTCATGCCGATCTCGTAGTCCTCCTGGCCGTGCCCCGGGGCGATATGGACGCAGCCCGTGCCGGCGTCGAGGGTGACGAAGGGGGCGAGGATGAGGACGCTTTCCCGGTCGATGAGGGGATGGCGGGTCTTGAGACCCTCCATGACGGCCCCGGGGAACTCGTCGAGGATCTCGTAGGGCTTGCCCTGCCAGCCGAAGGCATCCAGGCAGTAGTCCAGGAGGTCTTTGGCGAGGATCAGGACCTCGCCCTCGATCTTGACGGCGACGTAGAGGAACTCCTCGTGGAAGGCGATGGCCAGGTTGGCGGGGATCGTCCAGGGGGTGGTCGTCCAGATGACGACGCTCACCTTTTCCCCGGCGAGTTTGGGGCGGACGGCGGCGATATCGGAAATCATGGGGAACTTGACATAGATGGACGGCGTGGTGTGATCGCCGTACTCCACCTCCGCCTCCGCCAGGGCGGTCTTGCAGGTGGCGCACCAATAGACCGGCTTCTTGCCCTTGTAGACGTCGCCGCCCAGGTAGAGCTTGCCGAATTCGGCGACGGTGATCGCTTCATAGTCGTAGGTCATGGTGAGGTAGGGGTTTTCCCACTCCCCGAAGACCCCGAGACGTTTGAACTGCTCCCGCTGGATATCGACGAAGCGCTCGGCGTAGCGGCGACAGAAGCGGCGCTTGTCCGCCTGGGAGATCTCGTATTTCTTGTCCCCCAGCTCCTTGTCCACCTGGTGCTCGATGGGGAGGCCGTGACAGTCCCAGCCGGGGACGTAGATGCTGTCGTAACCCGACATGTTCTTGGCCTTGATGACCATGTCCTTGATGATCTTGTTCAGGGCGGTGCCTAGATGGATGCTACCGTTGGCGTAGGGAGGGCCGTCATGGAGGATGTAGACTTCCCGTCCCTTGGAGACCGCGCGGATCCGGTGATAGATCTTCATCTCTTCCCACCGGGCCAGCATTTCCGGCTCCCGGGCGGCGAGGTTGGCCTTCATGGGGAAATCGGTCTTGGGCAGGTTCAAGCTTTCTTTGTAGTCCATGGCGCGCTCCTTCTCTTTCTGAAATCGTAAGGCGGGAAACTATCACAGAAAGGGAATGCTTTCAAGGAGATTGCGTGGAATTTCACCAAGAGATTCCTTTCCTGGCTAGACGTTGGTTGACGGCGTGAAATGGGACCCTTGCGGATAGCCGGTTTGGGAAGAAATCACGCGAGCGGCATAAAATTGTATCCCCTCTCATCTCCCGCCGAAGATCAGTCAAACACCTCGCATATCAGCCTGTCGCCGCCTTGAGCCCGCGGACATAGACGGTGAGCCGGGACATAAGATCCGGCGACCCGCCGTGCTCCGCCAGCCATTTGACCAGGGCGCTGCCGATGACGACGCCGTCGGCGTCGGCGGCGAAGCTCCGCACCTGGGCGGGGGTGGAGATGCCGAAGCCCACCGCCACGGGAAGGTCGGTCCGCTGCCTGATTCGCAGGAGATCAGGGGTAACGGAGGCGGCCACCGGGGTTTTCGTCCCCGTGACGCCCGTCACGGAGATGTAGTAGATGAACCCGCCGGCGTTCCTGACGATCTTCTCCAACCGCCGGTCATCCGTCGTCGGGGCCACCAGGGTGATGAAGTCCAGACCGCGGGGGTCGGTAAATTCCCGCAGTTCCCCCGCCTCCTCCGGGGGGAGATCCACCACGAGCAGTCCGTCCACCCCCGCCGCCTCAGCATCTTCGGCAAAGCGTTCGTTGCCGTAGGCGAAGACGGGATTGTAGTAGGTGAACAGAACAACGGGGATCTCGATCTGTCGGCGCAGGCGGGCGATCATGGCGAGGATGGCGGCGAGGTTGGTCCCCCCCCGGAGGGAACGCTGGGCCGCCTCCTGGATGACCGGTCCGTCCGCCGTGGGATCGGAGAAGGGGACGCCGATCTCCAGGATGTCCGCCCCGGCCCGTTCCAGGCAGGGGATGATTTCCTCCGTCCCGGCGAGCGAGGGGTCCCCCGCCGTCAGGTAGAGGATCAGCGCCTTTTCCTTTTTGCCCTGCAACTCCTTGAATTTCTTTCCGATACGACTCATGTTGGTTTCACCTCCCCGTTCTTTCCGGCGACGATGCCCATGTCCTTGTCCCCCCGGCCGGAGAGGCAGACCACGACGATCCGGTCCCGGGCCAGGGTTGGGGCCAGTTTTACGGCGTAGGCCAGGGCGTGGGCGCTTTCCATGGCGGGCATGATCCCCTCGCAGGTCGTGAGGAGCCGGAAGGCCGCCAGGGCCTCCTCGTCGGTGACGGATACATATTGCGCCCGGCCCGTGGCGTGGAAGAAGCTGTGCTCCGGCCCGACGCCGGGATAGTCCAGACCGGCGGAGATGGAATGGGCGTCCCGCACCTGGCCGTGTCCGTCCTGCAGGAGATAGGTCTTGTTGCCGTGGAGAACGCCCACCGTGCCGGCGGAGATGCTCGCGGCGTGGAGGCCCGTGGCGATGCCCCGGCCCCCGGCCTCCACGCCGATCATGCGGGTGGCCCCGTCTTTGCGGAAGGGATAAAAAAGGCCCATGGCGTTGCTGCCGCCGCCGACGCAGGCCACCAGGTAATCGGGCAGCCGCCCTTCTTTTTTGAGGAGCTGCCGGCGTGCCTCCCGACCGATGACGCTCTGGAAATCCCGGACCATCTTCGGATAGGGGTGGGGACCGGCGGTGGTGCCGATGACGTAGAAGGTGTCCCGGACCCGGGCGACCCAGTGGCGCATCGCCTCGTTCATGGCGTCCTTGAGGGTGGCCGTGCCCGAGGCCACCGGGGTGACCTCCGCACCCAGCAGCCGCATGCGGAAGACGTTGGGAGCCTGCCGCCGGATGTCTTCCTCCCCCATGAAGACTTCGCAGGCCATGCCGAAGAGGGCGGCGACGGTGGCGGTGGCCACGCCGTGCTGTCCCGCCCCGGTTTCGGCGATGACCCGCTGCTTGCCCATCCGGCGGGCCAGCAGGGCCTGCCCCAGGGTGTTGTTGATCTTGTGGGCCCCGGTGTGATTGAGGTCCTCCCGTTTCAGGTAGATCCGGGCGCCGCCCAGCCGCGCCGTGAGATTGGCGGCGAAGTACAGCGGGGTTTCCCGTCCGGCGAAATCCCGGAGATAGGAGCGGAACTCCCTCTGGAACACCGGGTCCCGCGCCGCCCGGCGATAGGCTTCTTCCAGTTCGATCAGGGCGGGCATCAGCGTCTCGGCGACATAACGTCCGCCGAAGACCCCGAAGTGACCGTTTTTGTCCGGCATGTTTTCTTTCATGATCTTCTCTTCCTCACCTTTTCCATCCCTTGTGCTCGATATTGACGACGTTTTCATCTCCGCCCGGTTTCCCGGTCTCCCCGGTCTCCCCCGCCGGCAAAGTTATTTTTCCAGACCCGCCGGCAATTTTCCTGACCGGCGCTGCGGGGTCGCCGCCGGCCGGGAAATCAGCACGGGCGCCGGCGAAAGATCTTTTCGCCGGGAGCCGCCGGTTCCGTCGCCTCCGCTTCCCGGATGAGACGGATGATTTCCGTCACCTTGTCCGGGTCTTTTTTCCCCGGCGCCGTCTCCACACCGCTGTTGATGTCCACCGCCCGGGGCCGGACCGCCCCCAGGGCGGTGCGGATGTTGTCCCGGTGCAGACCCCCGGCGAGGACGAGCGGGCGGGTTTCCCGCAACCTGGCCGCCAGTTCCCACGCCGCCTGTTTCCCCGTGCCCCCGTAAAGACTACCGTCCCGGGAATCCACGAGGATCGCCGCCACCGGGTACAGCTCCGCCCGGCGGAGATCCTCCTCCTGCCGGAGGGGCAGGGCCTTGATCAAGGCTTCCGGGGCGGCAACGCTGCGGCAATAGTCCGGGGTCTCATCGCCATGGAGCTGAATCATGTCCAGACGGCAGCGGGCGACCGTTTTCCTGACCACGGACTCCTCCTCGTTGACGAAGACGCCCACCCGGCAGATGTGCTGCGGCAGCCGGGTGATGATTTCCCGCGCCGCCGCCGGGGAGACGTAGCGCGGGCTCTGGGGATAGAAAATGAAACCCAGGGCGTCGGCGCCGGCGCCGGCGGCGTGGCGGGCGTCTTTCAGCGAGGTGAGGCCGCAGATCTTGATCTGTACCATAATGAACCCCGGGTCAAATATCCTTGCCAGGTGTTATGCCTGCCGACCCCTTTCCCGCGGTCGGGTCGGGGCGTCTGCCTGCCGGCTCCAGGAGGCGTCATTTCTCCTTCTTTTCCGGAGGCGCGGCCCCGGTTGCCGTGGCCGCCGCTTCTCCGTCCTTGCCGCCCGTCAGTTCCCGGAGTTTCGCCCCGGGATCGCGTGCCCGCATCAGGGTTTCGCCCACCAGCAGGGCGTCGAAGCCGGCCTGGACCAGCAGTTCCACGTCCCGGCGGCTGTCGATCCCGCTCTCGCTCACCTTGACGATGCCGGGGGGGATCAGCGGGGCCAGCCGCCGCGAGGTCCCGAGATCGGTGACAAAGGTGTCGAGATTGCGGTTGTTGACCCCGATCACCGGCGCTCCGGCGCCCAGAGCCTTTTCCAGCTCCGCCTCGTCGTGAACCTCCACGAGGGGCATCAGGCCGAGATTCAGGGTGAGGGCGATGAACTCCGCCAGTGTCTCCCCCCGGTTCAGGAGCCGGGCGATGAGGAGGACGGCGTCGCCCCCGAGCCGGCGCGTCTCGTAGATCTGGTAGGGATCGATGATAAAGTCCTTGCGCAGGAGCGGGAGGCTTACCACCCCTCCGATTTCCTTGAGGTAGCGCTCGTCGCCGCGGAAGAATTTCCGTTCCGTGAGAACGGATATGGCCGCCGCACCGTTGGCCTCATAGGCCGCGGCGATCTTCCGGGGATGGAAATCCTCCCGGATGATACCCCGGGAGGGGGAGGCCTTTTTGACCTCGGCGATGACGGCGCCTTTTCCGCCCCGGAGGGCACCGAGAAAATCCCTCGCCGGCGGCGCTTTGCCGACCGCCGCCTCCAGTGCCGCCGGCGGGACCGCCCTTTTCGCCGCGGCGATTTCCACCCTTTTGGCGGTCACGATTCGATCCAGAATCGGTTGGTCGTTCATCCTGCCGTCCTTCCTCCCCCCTTGTGATGGTGCGTCGTCATGATTGTTTCATCTTGCTTAAATGACCCCCCATGCCCCGTGGGGCACCACGAAGCATGAGAACGGGATTTTCACTCGCAAATGCGTGCATATATTGTTGATCTGCAACAGTTTATAATTAACAGAGCCGCTGCGGACGCGGCGGAGCGCGTCCCGCCATTTTCACCCTGCTTGGTGACGGCAGACCGCCATGTGGGTTTCATATAAAAAGTCGCGGTTGAGGATCCTTCCCCCCCCGATTCCTGCAAGGTGAATGCGCCCGACCGTCAACTGTTGGACATTTCGATCAGCCCCTGGAGCTTCCGGCGGGCGCCGCCCGAGTCGATGCACGCCGCTGCCACCGCGATGCCCTCCCGGAGGTTTTCCGCCTTTCCTCCGGCCACAATCGCCAGGGCGGCATTCAGGACGACAATCTGCCGGCGGGGTCCGGTATCCGTTCCCGTCAGGATATCCCTGGTTATCCGGGCATTTTCGCCGGCATCGCCACCGCGGAGATCGGCCTCCGGAACGGCATCTCCGAAAAACTCCGCCGGGTCGAGGTTGTAGGTGATGATTTCCCCCTCCCGTAGTTCCGCCACCCGGGTCGCGCCGGTAATCGTCGCCTCGTCGAGGCCGTCGGCGCCGTGCACCACGAAGGCCCGCCTGGTCCCCAGATTTTTCAGGACGGCGGCGAACATCTCCGTCAGCTTGGCTTCATAGACACCGATGAGCTGGCAGGTGGCCCCGGCGGGATTGGTCAGGGGCCCCAGCATATTGAAAATGGTCCGGATGCCTATTTCCCGCCGCGGGCCGATGGCGTACTTCATGGCGCCGTGGAGCTTCGGGGCGAAGAGGAAACCGATGCCCAACTGCTGGACGCATTCCTCCACTATTTCCGGCGGGGCGTCGATATTCACTCCCAGGGCCTCCAGGACATCGGCGCTGCCGCAGCCGCTGGAGACGGCCCGGTTGCCGTGTTTGGCCACGGTGAGCCCCGCCGCCGCCACGACAAAGGCGGCGGTGGTGGAGATGTTGAAGGTATTCCGCCCGTCCCCGCCGGTGCCGCAGGTATCGACGATGGTAGAGGACCGGGCGTCGATGCGGGTGGCCTTCTGCCGCATCACCCGGGCGGCGCCGGTGACCTCCTCGCTGGTTTCCCCCTTCAGGCGCAGGGCCGTCATGAAGGCCCCGATCTGGGCCGGCGTGGCCCGGCCTTCCATGATCTCCGTCATTGTCGCGACCATTTCCCCCTCCCGCAGGTCGGCGCCCCCGACTACCTTGGCTATCGCTTCCTTGATCATTTGCTTTCCTCCTTCAAAACTGAGTCGGCTACTCAAATAGTTCTCTGAAAACTCATGTCGCCTCACGCCGCCTGGGCGCGGTTTTTCCTTCCTTCCACCAGATTCAGGAAATTGCGGATAATCCGCTTGCCCTGGGGGGTGAGGATCGATTCCGGATGGAACTGGATCCCCTCCACGGGGAACTCCCGATGGCGGAGCCCCATGATCTCCCCCTCCTCCGTCTCTGCGCTGATTTCCAGACAGGATGGCAGGTTGTCCCGCCGGACGATCAGAGAGTGGTAACGCCCGGCGGTGAAGGGATTGGGCAGCCCCTGGTAGATCGTCCGCCCGTCGCTATAGATGGGCGAGGTCTTCCCGTGCATGACCTTCGCCGCCCGGATCACCTCGCCGCCGAAGGCATAGCCGATGGCCTGGTGCCCGAGACAGACGCCCATGATGGGGATGTCCTGATGAAAGTGGCGGATGATATCCACGGTGACGCCGGCTTCCCGGGGAGAGCAGGGACCCGGGGAAAGAAAGATGGCCTCGATGTCCCGGCCGGCCATATCCGCCGCCGTAAATTCGTCATTACGGTAAACGTCCACCTCCCGTCCCATCTGCTTCAGATACTGGACGAGGTTGTAGGTAAAGGAATCGTAGTTGTCGATCATAAGAATCATGGCTAAATCTCCTTATAAATCCATCAGTTCGAAGTTTGACGCCGCCAGGCGGATCGCCCGGAGCATTCCCGCCGCCTTGCTTAGCGTCTCCCGGTATTCCGTCTCCGGGTCGGAGTCGGCGACGATGCCCGCCCCGGCCTGGACGTAGATGTGGTTGTTTTTCAACAGCATGGTCCGGATGGTGATCCCGAAATCCATGTTGCCCGTATAGCTGAAATAACCTACGGCGCCGCCATAGGGGCCGCGCTGATGGGGCTCCAACTCTTCGATGATCTCCATGGCACGAACCTTGGGGGCCCCGCTGAGCGTGCCGGCGGGAAAGGCGGCCCGGATCACGTCGAAGGCGTCCTTCCCGGCTTCCAGTTGGGCCTGGATATGGGAGACCAGGTGCATGACGTGGGAATAGCGCTCCACCGCCATGAGCTGATTCACCTGGACGCTGCCCGTCCGGGCGATGCGTCCCAGATCGTTCCTCCCCAGATCGACCAGCATGACGTGTTCCGCCTTTTCCTTGGGGTCCTGGAGGAGTTCGTCGGCCATCTTCCGGTCTTCCTGTTCCGTCCGGCCCCGGCGGCGGGTGCCGGCGATGGGACGCAGCTCCGCGACCCCCTCTTCCAGGCGGACCAGTACTTCGGGCGAAGAGCCGATGAGAATCGTCTCCCCGGCCTTGAAAAAGAAAAGGTACGGCGAGGGGTTGATGAAACGGAGCGCCCGGTAGAGATGAAGAGGGGCGAAGCTGTTTTCCACGGCGAAGCGCTGGGACAGGACCGCCTGGATGATGTCCCCGTTGAGGATGTAGTCTTTGGCCTTGCAGACCATTTCCCGGAAGGATTCCGCCGTCATATTGGGGCGGACGGTAATTTCCCCGTCCGCGGGCGCCGGTCCGGCGGGAGGCAGGGATGGCGCTCTTTCCTGCAGATCTTCCATGATCCGGTCGATCTTGGTCGTCGCCTCCCGGTAGCTTGCCTCCGGGGAAACGCCGTCCTTTTCATCCACGAAGGCGCAGGCGACGATTTTGATGGTGTGGCGGACGTTGTCGAAGACGAGAATGGTGTCTGTCAGCAGAAACACGGCCTCGTCGGTGCCGAGATCATCTGCGGCCCGGACGGGCAGTTTTTCGAAATAGCGGACCATGCCGTAGCCCAGATAGCCGACGGCGCCGCCGTAAAAGCGCGGCAGTCCCGGCACCGCTATGGGGCGGTATTTTTGCAGCAGCGCCTGCAGGTGCCGCAGAGGGTCGCCGCCGTGACGAAAGCGCCGGATGCTGCCGTTGTTGCTGATAATGACCTCGTCACCGCGGACGCGGAAGATGAACTGCGGGTCGGCGCCCAAAAAAGAGAACCGTCCCCATTTCTCGCCGCCTTCCACGCTTTCCAGGAGAAAGACGTGAGATCTTGACGCCAGCTTGCTCAGGGCGGTGACCGGCGTCTCCACGTCGGCGAGGATTTCCCGGTAAACGGGGATCAGATTTCCCTCCCGGGTAAGCTTTTTGAATGTCTCCAAATCCGGATAGTACATATGCCTCCTGACGAAAAAAGGCCGTGATCGCTCACGGCCTTTTTTCGGTTATGGATAAAATAAAAAGGCCGTGGAGTCCTGAGAAGATCTCCACGGCCCTATTGGTTTATGTCATGTTATTCAACCGGCGGCGTGCAGACCCCTCCCTGTGCTTTGCCACCACCACCAGTTGTTGTTCATAAGAAATTCTTCAAGTTTCATTTTAAACTTACTTCCCTGAGTTGACCAACGCATATCAGCTTTGTTCCCCCTTGTCAAAGACTTTTTTTACCGGTTGCCTTCTTGAAACCAGCGTTGGGCATGATGAGGATGACCGGTGCTGCCGCTATCGCGGCGCACAAATTCTGCGCAACAACAACAGTAAAGGCTATTTTTCTGTGTATTCATACCAGGAACGGTGTTCCTGAGGCATCTGTTCCAGGCGTTTTTTCGCTTCCTCCGGTGAAAGTGATTCACATGATCCGTCCGGGCGTTGCACCACCACCCCGCTTTTAGTCAGCATTTTATAGCGTCGTTTGCGGACTTTTTTATCCGGATGGCAAACCAGCATGCAATTTCCGCAGGTGAAATTAATCCGGTTTCCAGGCATCAGGAAATGAAAAAAGCCTCCTTCCAACTGCGGCCTTTTTTTATATGCGTCCGCGGCCTTGACAAGTGCGGGCAAAAACTCCTCATCTTTATCGGGGATGGGAAACCTGCCGGGAGACCAGGTGGACCATTTGCCGGATTTATGCAAACCGGTGAAACCGCCGCAGACATAGTCACAGCGGCTATGGTTGCGACGCCGGGAATAAGAAAAGTCAAAATCACCCATCCTGACAACCGTCTTTTGATCAGGGTCCATGTATCCGGAAGCACAGGATGCCATGCAGAGCCGGCAGGAATCGCAGTAATTTTCTTCAGGCGGCAGCGGTTCCGTGGGAAGTAACGCCGCGGTCGTGACCAATGACCCCAGGATCACCGCTGCCCCATACTCCCGGGTAATCACATTACCCGAAAGACCGAAATGGCCGATTCCGGATCGAACCGCTAAATATCTATGGGCAATAGGCGGCTTTTCGTCGAAGGGGCCATGGGGTGTATCCGTCCGATAAACCAGATTCGCTGTCTGGCCTATGGAAGGATGTCCCTTTTGAGAAAGATAATTGGCGATTTCAAAGGAGATGCCGCTCACCAGCGTGTTGGTGCGAATATTGTCAAGCTCATGCGCACGGTGATCCTTTTTTTGGAGGTAAGGCTCGATACATGATTGATTCAGCGGCACCAAAAAACTGATCGCCGCTTTCGCTCCCGGCAGCACATAGGACAGATCCACCGAGGGCGGACCCCCGGCCAGGGTTTCCGTGGTCGTGATTCCTACCTCAGCGGCACCGAGACATCTCGCCAGCTCTTTGATCCGGTTTGTCAATTTTTCCATAGAGTGCTCCTTACTATAAATCTACTTCGTAACCCCCGGCCGATTGTATTTGTGGAGAAGGCCATCCGTTATGGCGGCATGGATCTTCTTGATGAAATCTACCGACAGGCGCCAATGTTCGTCTTGCGCTGATTTCTGGGCGTAATGATAGGCGGCTTTGACGTTCACGGCGCGTCGCTGCTCTTCAGCCTGTACCTGTGCGGGGTCAAGATCGAGAACATTTTTCGTTTCTTCTTCGGTAAGCGTACCCCCTTCAATAGTATTGGTACTAAAGATGCTGCTGACAAGCACTTCCTGCTCCAAGCGGTCAGACACCTCGAAAAGAGGTGAATTCACGAATCGCATCTGAGCATCGGTTATTCGTTGCAGTAGTGCTGAGGTCTCGCTAATATCGAAACCGACCTGAAAGGTGAAGGGTCCGAATCGTGAGGTTTCCACACGTTTCAGGAGATTATCGGGAGATGTTTCATTTCCTCCAATTTCCATCTGAATGTCCAAATAAAGCGCTTATTAATGGTTTATAAATACAGCATATTTGTAAGTTAGCAAGGATTATTTGTCTAAAAAAATGTCCACTGTTTGCTACGGAATGATCAACTTGTTCCGCATGGCGCCCCGGCATTTTGGGCAGATAAGGGGGGCAACCTCGAAAATCTTCCGGATGAGTCTTGCCCATTCAGATCTTCCGGAAGACCTTTTCATCCCCCGGGGTGCCAAGACACAGGGCGGGGTGTCGTCCCTACCCGCTACCTTCCTTTTTCCCCGGAAGACGTTGTGTAGTATCCGTAGTAACGCACCATCTGCCCGCCCCTGTCGGGGATGGGCGGACATATGGCGACCCGCCGTTCGGGGGCGGGGAATATCTTCGTCTTTCCCGCCTTTCGGAACCGCCTCCCGCTCCGGCGGGGTCATCTGTTCTGCCGTTATAGAGGTTGACGTACCGAGTCAACGACTTTTTGCCACTTGTCACTTTTGGATTTTTTTGCGGCCCCGGGCAATCTCCGATTGACAATATGCCCATTTTGGGGGCATGAAAAAATAGTAGTATGAAAAGGACGCCCCCTGTAAAGGGGAGCTTCGCTCCCGACAATATTCAAAAACGATAGCGAAACAAAGACATGTCTCGGAAGCACGATAAGGCGGTCAACAGGACTCGTCGACGGGATAATGAACACCGGGACAAAGTGATACCGGGGAAATCAATAATCCGACATTCTTTGGCGGGGTGGTCCGTGGCCGGGATATTGGGCCTCCCCGGCATCCTGTTGCTGCAAATTCCCGGATTTTCCAACCTGATCGCCGCCCAGATCACGGTCGCCGTCACCGGTCTGATCGGCGGTCTTTCTTATCCCAGACTCCTTAAGTCCCTGGGGGGGGGAGTGTCCCCGCAACAGTTCTGGTCCGTGTCGACGGCATGGGCGGCGAGCCTGGTCCTGGGGGTTGCCACGACCTTTCTCGTGTCGTTGGCGGCACCCAAGAGCATGGTCTTCACCTTTTTCAGCTTCACGGCCTGGGGGACGCTCGGCGGTCTGGTCACCGCCCGGGTATGGCGGAGACTCATTGCGGAGACGAGGGCAAACGATCCCCTGCCGGCCCTCCTTGTCTGGTCCGTGAGCCTGGGGCTGGCCCTGGCCGTTTCCGAAGCGCTGAGTGAATACCTGAAATCGCTCCTGCCGGCATGGCTGGCCTGGGCCCTCGCCTACGAGGCCATGGCCGTGCTGATCGGAGTCGGGGGCGGTTATGCCGTGGTGATGCTTTACAGGTCCCGGAAGGCGGCAGTCGGGATATCGCCGCCGGGGGCAACCGGTGCGCTCCCCGCCGCCCCAAGGGAGGTAAGGGCCGACATCGCCGTCTTTCTTCTCCTGTGCCTACCTTTCTATCTCAACGATTTCGCGAATATTTACGTCAAGGATTGGCGCATTTGGCTCGCCATCGACTATATCGGCGTCAAGCTCTTCCCCCTCCTCATCATCGGGTTGCTGCTCCGGACCGGAAAGATGAAGCCGGGGGAGTTCGGGTTGCTTCCCACACCCGCCGTTTCCTTCCTGACGGTATTTCTCATCGGGACGCTGGTGGGGATTTTCCTCGATCAAAACGGCCAGGAAGTCATTTCCCGTTTCCCCGGCTATCGGTCGCTGGGAGAGATGCCCGCGATTACAAACCCCTTCTGGAGCCGGCTGGATCTCACCGCCGGTTTGCTCATGGTGGGGATCGTCGAAGAGCTTGTCTTTCGAGGTTATTTATGCACCTTCCTTTTCCGGTATACCCGCCGCCCGGGTCTCATCATTGGCCTCTCGGCGCTGGCCTTCGGCCTTATCCACTGGAGCGGCGGACTGCATCAAGTGGCCGTGACGGGCACCATCGGCGCTATCTTTATGGCGCTGTACCTGCGGACCGGGTCTCTCTATCCCCTCATTCTGGCGCATTTCATCATCGATTTCATCTCCTTTGGCGACATCTTTCCCCCGGCGCTGTTCAAATTTTTTTGATGTCGATGATGAGCGAAGATATGTTCGTGCCCGTTGACATTTGCAGAAAACATGCAGTAGATACCCGCATGGTACCATGCTTTTAACCCTTTAGCGCGAGCAGTTTCCGAGACACCGCTATGCCCCGATGTACCGAATCCCCTCCTTATGCGTTCACAGTTCCGCACGATCAGATCATCCAAGTCTTCCGAAACCGAAGCCCTCGCGAAGGCTATCCGCGTGGGACGGTTTGCTGGTATCGCAGCGGTGGCAAGACGGAAACTCTGACAACTCGAGATCGCCGACCGGCTGGATGATTTGAGGGTACCGCCCGGGAATCGCCTTGAAGCACTCAAAGGCGGCAGGTCCGGGCAGTACAGCATTCGGATCAACGATCTCTGTCAATATTTCTTTACATGCAGGATTGAACGCTTTATACTTCTTGCCCTCAACAACCCTGTCCGATCATGGGAAAAGAAAGGGATGCCATGACGAGGCCAACCGCGCTGCTGGAACGCGATGAATCCGTAGCGATCATAACCCTCAACCGACCGGAGCGACACAATACCTTCAACAAGGCCTTCTGGGATGATTTCAATCTGTTGGTGGACGATATCGTACGCAAACCGCCAAGGGTCGTCATCGTTACAGGCGCGGGCCGGCACGCCTTCTCGGCCGGTTTTGATGTCAATCCGGACAATTCCCTGGTCTCGTCCCTTTTCGATGCGGTCATGCGGGGTGAGCGGCAGCCGGTGGAAGAACTGATCCGGTTCATCCGGACATCGGTGGACCGGCTCGTAACGCTTCCGGTGCCGGTGATAGCCGCAGTCAACGGCCTGGCTTTCGGCGGCGGCGCGGAACTTGCCGTACGCTGCGATCTTCGCATAGCGGACCCTTGCGCCGTCTTTTCCTTCTCGGAAGTCAAACTGGGTCTGATGCCCGACCACGGCGGCGCTGTCGCCCTCCAGCGCCTGATCGGAACGGCGCGCGCCGTCGAGCTGATCCTGACGGGGAAGAAAATCAACGCTGTCGAAGCGCTGCAAATGGGCCTGGTCAATCAGTTGAGCGAGCCGGGACAGTGCCTCGGCGGCGCTCTCGAACTGGCACGGACCATCGCGGCAAACGGTCCCCGGGCCGTGCGGGCATCGCTTGCCGTATTGCGTCAAGCGGGAGACCTGCCGGCGGCGGAGGCCCTCGCACTGGAATCAACGCAGGCGGTCGATCTGATTCTGTCGAAGGAGTGCGTCGCAGGAATCACGGCTTTCTTAAGCGGAAGGAAGCCGGGATTCATTGATCCGCCGCGATAGGATATTTTTTTGTCGGGCCGGTTTTTCAACGGTTCATAAGCAGCGTTTTATTTCCCCGGCGGGTTCACTTTCCGGACCAGGGGAATATCCTCCGCCCCGGTATAGAAGACGATCATTTCCAACGGATTGTCCCCCGTATTGATACCATTGTGGGGATTATTGACGGCTTGCAGGATGACCTGTCCTTCTTTGAATTCACGGTTATTACCGTTCGCCGTCTCCAGCGTCATTTTGCCCGAGACTACATAGGAATAGACCGGAATGTCGTGGAGATGCCAGCCCGTTTCCCGGCCGGGGGCCATCGTGACCTTCATCACCGTCACCGCGGCCTTGTCCGTCTTCAGGTATTGTAACCGCTGTCCGTTGCTGGTCGTCGTCGCCTTGAGGAGGACCTCCGTCCGGACGCCGTCGTCGTACCCCTCGGCGGCAATCAGGGCGGGGAAAAGGAACACCGCGAGGAACCATGACAGTGCCGCGGTCTTTTTCATCATCGTTGTTTGTTTCATAAACAATCTCCCAGACAAAGAAATTGATTGACAAGAACTTTCTTTTTGATTTTCGGAGTATAGGGATGCTGTTATTGCCTGTCAAGGGATGATGTTCAGGAGCTTGATTTTTTTCACATCAAAGTCAATATATGACAAAGGATGCCGTTTGGCAGCTTCAGACCCATCACCCTCGGCCGGAGGAACCTTTATGACCCAATCCTTTCAGAACTATTTTGAGATACTTGACCACCATAGGCAGGTCCGTGGCGACAGGACCGCCATCTATTTTCGCCATGAGGAAATATCCTACCTGACCCTGAATGAAAATATCTGCCGTCTGGGGAATGTTCTGAAAAAGCTGGCCTTGAAGCCGCAGGAGAGGTGGGGGTGGATGCGGAAATCATGAAGAAGCCGAAGAACGATGTCCCCCTGCTCGCCCAGGGACTGGATTCCATAGATATGCCGGCAATTGCCGCCGCAACGGAAAAAAAGTACCAGATTGACCTTTCCGATGCCGATGCGACGATTCTGAAAACGATCAACGACTTTGTCGCATTCATTAATACCAGGCTGAAATAGTTTCGATCAGGAGGGCAGGGAGGATACCCCACAAGATGCCCGCATGGATCAGAACATGAGCGGCGGGTCTTTTGCTGCCCTGAATGGTTTTCAGCCCTGCAGCTCCTCCCAGTCCTTGCGGACAAGTTCCAGGAGTTGCCTGGACTTCTCCGAATGGAGACGCGGGGAGTCAAAGCTTGGCGGCTGCATGACCTTCTGCATCAGCATCCCGTCGGCATCGAACCAGCGTGGAACGCAACCACCGAAGAAATAGCCCTTTTTCCTGAGTACCTCGACGGCCTTTCCCACGCAGGGTTCGCTGAGGTTGAGAAAGAACTGAAAAACGAGGGTTTCCTGTTCCCGGCCTTCCCTTTCCAGGGCGGTCACAACATCCTCAAAATCTGCGCCGGCGCTTACCACGTTGAACCGGTCCACACCGGCGTGTTTGAAAAAACGTTTCTTCAGGCTGCACATCCTGCCACCCGGGAGTTTCCCTGATGACGGTGTGTAAGTCCTGGCAATTTCCACGTCGCTGAGGACAAACTCCATGACTTGCCCGTACCGCTCCGGGATAAAGAGCTCGTGCGGCCGGTCGGAAAACGATTTGAACATTATCAGGCATGACACCCTTCCTGAAGCGCTTTGCGATTTTTCATAAGCCGCTGCGGGCATAAGGTCCATTTCCATGGCGACATCCTTCATCCCTACCAGGGCTGAAAATTTCTGCGTTGCGGTGATATGACACACCGCCTCGCCATTCAGTGTGAAAGAGATGGGCGATGCCCCTGGCATCATCGGGAGTGAAGCGGTCAACGACGAAAGGCTGCCCCGGCTCAACAATGATATCGAAATCTATTCTCATCCGCTTTCTTCCCCCCTGACAGGATATTCGCTTCCCCGGACCATATACAGGATGCGCCTCAGACGAGTCATGGAATCAATTAAACAGGCTATTTTCGGATATGTGTAAGCAGTTTCATATGCTGCAATCTAACATCGTGTGTTGTCGGGAGTCAATTATGAATAAAGCACCCCCCGGGGTTACAAGACACAGGACAGGTTGTCGTCCCTGCCCGCTTCCGCCATCCGGGCCTTTGGCAGGTATTGGCTTTCTTTCCCGTTGATGATATGGTCGAGGCGCCGTCGCAAGGGAAAGTATGGCCCCGGCAACCGGGAAACGGGTGAGGGAAAGGAGCGCCGTGAGCTTGTTCGGGAAACCCAAGGGTAAAAAATATCATACGCGAACCATAGAGGTAAGTACGTACGAATACGATGCCCGGAGATTGGCCGTCGAGGGGCGTCTGACCGATAATCGTTTTCAGGAATCCCACCTGGCCACCGGCGAGAAAAGGCGTCCCGGCATATTGCATCGGATGATCATCCGGTTGCTGGTGGACAGAAAAACCCTGGCGATAGAAGATCTGCATGTGGAGATGCCGTCCGTCCCCCGTGCTGAATGTCTGGAGATGTCAGGCAGTCTCGAACCGCTCAAAGGACGGAGAATCGCCCAGGGGTTCACGTCCCTGGTAAAATCCCTGAGCGGCCGCGGCAAGGGGTGCTGCCATCTGACGGCGCTCCTTACGGCCATGGGTTCCTCGGTCATACAGGGATACGCCGCGGCAAGAGAAGAGGGGGAACCGATCGCGATAGCCGATTTGATCGCCATCCTGGGCGACAGTTGTTGGACCTGGCGGGCGGAAGGGCCCCTGATCAACCAGTTGAAAGCTTTTTCGCCGCCCCATGAGGCAAACGGACATTTAACAGGGAGGACAGGACAAATGGACGAAAGAGAAAAGATGATTATAGAGGCGATGAAAAAAGAGGGAAAGCCCATGAGGCCCGGAGACATCGCCAAGAAAGCGGCAATGGACAAGACCGAGGTTGCCAAGATCATCGACAAGCTGAAAAAAGAGGGGAAGGTGACGACGCCGAAACGGTGTTTCTATGCCCCGGCGGAATGAAGAGCCGGGAGGCGTTTCTGACCGCTTTCCCATTTCTTTAATACCGTTTTCAGCGTGTCCGCCTGTTTTGTCTGTACGGCAAAAGTTCGTTTTGCCGTTGATGAAAAAAGGAGGATCGTGCGGGTAAAGATTATCTCATGCCCATAAAGTGCGTTGCGGTGCAGGTGCGGTCTCCCTTCGAGAGACAGCACCACGGTTGGGGCGCGATATCATCAGGGGCAACGATCCGAGAAAATCCGGTTTTTATTCACTTTGACTTACATCCGCTCGATGAGATCATTCCTTTGCCGATCCGTGAGGATCCGGCCGGGGGGATTCATGACTTTCGCTGATTGCCCGGAGCCGTTCCGCCAGGGCGGCTGCGTCTCCCCTCCCGACCGCCGCCCGCAGTCCTTCGAGATGCTCCACGCAGGAATTTATCGCCTTTTTTCCGTACGGATTGCCGGCGATGAGGTGGGCGTAAAGGTCGGGATGGCTCAAGAGGCGGTGGAGATGATCCAGCCGTTCCCGGAAGACCGGGGTGGAAAAACGCCGCAGTTCCTCCGGATCGATGCCGGCGGCGGCGATGGCGAGCCCCAGGGCCGCGGTGAGGAAATGGTTGAGGGCCTGGACGACGGCCATGACCTCGTCGTGGCGGGCCGGGGTGGTCTCGGTGAGGCGTGCCCCGTTTTTCTCCAGGATATCCGTGAGCCAGGGCCGCCAGGATTCCCCCCGGGCGGGGCAGACGGCGATGTTCTGGCCGGACAGGGAGGTGACACCGGGACCGAAGAGGGGGTGGAGGCCGATCACCTCGCACCGGGAGGCCGTCAGCATGGCCCGGACCGGCCCTTCCTTCAGGGAGGTAAGGTCCATGAGCAGTGATTCCGGGGGCAGGCGGGGGCCGATCTTCCCGATGACCTCTGCCGTGACGGCGATGGGAACGGCGACGACGACCACCGGACAGGCCGCCGCCAGGGACTCCAAATCGGGACCCCGGTTACGGCCGGTTGCCGCTACCGGGTAGCCGTTCCGCCGGAAGAAGTCGGCGAACCACTTGCCCATGCCCCGGGTGCCGCCGATGATCCCGATGGGAAAAATCCCCTTTTTCATGCCGCCTCCTTTGACGTTACTCCATGTCGATCCGCGGCGGCCGCTCCATGCCGAGAATCCGTAAAAAGGTTTCTTTTCCGTATCTTTCCATATCTTTTCGTATGTTTTCGTATCGGCCGGATTCCCGATCGCGAGGCGGCGGAGGAACGCCGAATGCCGCCCCGTCGTCGGTTGACCACGGTGGCTTCTCCGCCCCTCACGCCCGCCGGGTGATCCCCAGGGCCTCCTGGCGGAGGAGATGGTCGGCGAGAACCAGGCAGACCATGGCCTCGCATACCGGCAGAATCCGCGGGATGACGGCCACGTCGTGGCGGCCCCGGACGGCCAGCCGCACCGGGTTGCCGTCCCGGTCGACGGTCGTCTGTTCCCGGCCCAGCGTCGGGATGGGTTTGCAGGCCGCCCGGATCACCAACTCCTGGCCCGTGGAGATCCCGGCCAGGATCCCCCCGGCGTTGTTGGCGGCGAACCCCCCCGGAATGAGGGGGTCGTTGTTTTCCGACCCCGTCATGGCGGCGGCGGCGAAACCGGCGCCGATCTCCACCCCCTTGACCGTGCCGATCCCCATGAGGGCCCGGGCCAGGTCGGCGTCGAGCTTGTCGAAGACCGGTTCGCCCAGACCGGCGGGGCAGCCCCGGACGACGATCTCCACCTTTCCCCCCAGGGTGTCTCCCCGGCGGCGGGCCGCGGCCAGCGCCGCCTCCATCCGTTCCGCCGCCTCCGGATCGGGGCAGTGGAGGCGGTTGCCGGCCGCCGCCTCCGCATCGGCAACCGCTGCCGCCGTGACGCCCCCCAGGGCGACGGTGTAGGCGGTAACGGTGATTCCCCGTCCGGCGAGCAGTTTCCGGGCCACCGCCCCGGCGGCTACCCGGGCGACCGTTTCCCGCCCCGAAGCCCGGCCGCCGCCCCGGTGATCCCGGAGCCCGTATTTCCGCTCGTAGGTGAAATCGCCGTGCCCCGGCCGGTAAACATAGCGGAGGTCTTCATAGTCGCCGCTGCGGACGTCGCGGTTCCGGATGAGGAGCGAGATGGGCGTGCCCGTGGTTTTCCCCTCGCAGACCCCGGAGAGGATCTCGACCCGGTCCGGCTCCCGCCGGGGGGAAGCCCCCTCCCCGTGACCGGGCCGGCGCCGCTCCAGATCCGCCTGGATATCCGCCGTCGCCAGCTCCAGGAGGGGCGGGCAGCCGTCGATGACGGCGCCCACGGCGGGACCGTGAGACTCCCCCCAGGTGGCGACCCGAAAAAGAACGCCGGTGATACTGCCTGACATTTCCTTACCTTACCCTTTCCTTATCATAGCTCGTTTTTTGCCGTGCTTCGTCAACCCCTTTTTCCCTCCCCTGCCGGAAAGTTTTCCCCGGGGGGAGAAAAGCATTACCCCCGGGCGGACGCCGCTTTGTTTCCCCTTCCCATGGTGCCGCGTCAGACGCCGGCGATCTCTTCCAGGGCGGCGATGATCTCCGCAACGATTTCCGCCACGGTCCGCTGACTGGTAGCCACGGTCCGGTCGGCCGCCCGGCGATAAACGGGTTCCCGCTCCCGCAGGAGCGCCTCTGTCTCGGACCTTGCGTCCTCTCCGGACAGGGGCGGGCGCTGGTCGTCGCTCTCCGGGGCCTGCGCCAGGCGCTTCCGGATGGTGGCGGCATCGGCGATCAACCAGAAAAAAATCCCCTTTCGCTTGAGATCCGCCACATTGCGCCGGTCAAGAACGGCCCCGCCGCCCAGGGAGATGACCAGATTGTCCCGGTGGGCGATTTGGCGGATACAGGCCCGCTCCGCACGGCGGAAAGCCGGCCAGCCCCCGGCGGTCACCAGCTCCCGGATGGATTTGCCCGCCCGCTCCCGGATCAGGGCATCCGTATCGAGGAAGGGCCGCCCCATCCTTTCCGCCAGCGCCCGGCCCACGGTGGTCTTGCCGCAGGCCCGGTAGCCGATCAACACGACGTTCAAGGATCCGCCTCCCCGGATAATTTATCCAGCTCCCGCCAGAAGCCGGGAAAGGACTTGTCCACACACCGGGGGTTCCTGATCCTCATGCCGGGAACGGTAAGTCCCAGGACGGCGAAGCTCATGGCGATCCGGTGGTCGTTGTAGGTTTCGATTTCCGCGCCGTGGGGGGTGCCGCCGTCGATGACGAGGCTGTCCGCTCCCTCGATCACCGGGACGCCCGTCTTCCTGAGCTCCGTCGCCAGGGCCGCCAGCCGGTCGCTCTCCTTGATGCGGAGCTGGGCCACGTTGGCGATGACCGTCCGCCCCGGCCGTACCGCCGCCAGGACCGCCAGGGTGGGGACCATGTCGGGCATATCCTTGAGATCGAAGTAGCGCGGTCCGTCCCGGAGCGGCCCGCCGCCGACGGTCACCCCGTTTTCCCGGGCGGCGACGTTACAGCCCAGCTCCGTGAGGAGCGTCAGGAAGCCGATGTCGCCCTGCCGGGTCCGGAGGGGAACGTTCCGGACCTCCACGCTGCCCCCGGTAAGGGCCGCGGCGAGGAAAAAGTAAGAGGCGCCGGAGGCGTCGCCCTCGATCCGGTAATCCTTTCCCCGGTAGCATTGGCCGCCCCGGACGAGGTAACGGTCCGGGGTTTCCTCCCGGACCTCCACGCCGAACTCCTTCATGGCCTCTACGGTGACGGCGAGGTAGGGACGGGAGGGGATCCGTCCGGCCAGATCGATCCGGATGTCCCCCGCCGCATAGGGGGCGGCGATGAGGAGGGCGGAGACGTACTGGCTGCTGTCGAGATCCCGCAGGGTGACACGGCCGCCCGGCAAGCCCGAGGTGCGAATCGCCACGGGAGGATAGCCGGGGCGGTGCCGGCCCCGGGCCGCGACGCCGAGGGTGTTCAGCGCCGTGAGCAGTGGGGCGAGCGGTCGTTCCTGAAGCCGCTTGTCGCCGGTGAGGAGGAATTCCCCCCGACCGATGGCGGTGACGGCGGTGAGGATCCGCATGGCCGTCCCGTTGTTTCCCAGATAAATCTCCCGGCCCGGATTTTCCAGGCGGCCGCCGGTGCCTTGCACGAGGAGGTCGCCATCCCGGGCCTTGATGACGGCGCCCAGGGAGCTCAGGGCGGCGGTCAGGTGGGCGGTATCCTCGGCGACAAGGGGCTGCCGCAGGAGCGATTCGCCCCTCGCCAGGGCCGCCAGGATCAAGGCCCGCTGGGTGTAGCTCTTGGAGCCGGGCACGGTCACGACGGCCTCCAGGGTCCGGGACAGGGGTCTGATGGTGATGGTGTCCATATCGCTACTCCGGCAGCGCCGCCAGGACGACCCGGCGCATAACCTCCCACGGCGCCTCCCGGCCGGTCCAGATCCGGAGCTGCTCCGCCCCCTGACGGAGGAAGAGACCGACGCCGCTGACGGCTACGCAACCGGCCGCCGCGGCATCCCGGAGCAGTTTCGTCGTCCGGGGGTTGTACACGGCGTCCAGCACCAACCGAAAATTGGTCAGCAGCTCCGCGGCTACGGGCGAAACTTCCGTCCGGGGGTACATCCCCACGGGGGTCGTATTGATCAGTGCCTCCGCCCGGAAATCCGCCAGGGCGGCCAGGGGAAGGGATAGGCAACGGAATTCCCGGGCAAGCGCCGCGGCCCTGTCCGCGTGGCGATTGAAGATCACCGGCATGCCTCCCCGCTCGAGGATGGCGAACACCGCCGCCCGGGCCATGCCGCCGGCCCCGAGGACGGCAAAGGTGCCGCCCCGGATCGGGACATGCTCCGCCAGCTCCCCGGCGGCGCCGAGCCAGTCCGTATTGTCCCCTACGAACCCCTCCCCCCGCTTGCTGATGGTGTTGACGGCGCCGATCGACCGGGCCGCCGTCGTCACTTCGTCGAGAAAGGGTATGACGGCCTCCTTGTGGGGGATGGTGACGCCGGCCCCGTCCAGACCCAGGGATTTCATCAGGGGGACGATCTCTCCGGCCGCTTCCACCCGGAGGGCCTCGTAACTCGCCTTCAGCCCCATCGCCGCATAAGCGGCCCGGTGCATCGCCGGCGAAAGGCTGTGCCCCACGGGATCGCCGAACAGGGCGAAGCGTAAAACGCCGCTCTTTTCCCCAGCCGCCGGGGGTTTCGCTTCCGGGTGGGGATGGATTACCGCCATCGGCATGTCCTCTTCAGCATTGGGATAGATTCCGGAAGGATTCCTCATCGTTCACAAGCCGGGGGCGGAGCTCCGTCGTGTCGCCGCCGCTCCCGCCGCTCCGGCCAGGAGCGCCAGCATCTTTTCCATCTCCCGGCAGGTCAACTGTCCCGGCGCCGTTTCCCGGCCCCGCGCCGCCGCGGCATAGGTGAGGCGGGCGCCCAGGAGGAGCGACGTGATCCGGCTGATCTTTCCCTGCTCCCCCATGGCGAAGGCGATGATCTCCTGCCCCCGGCGCCGGGAGTAGGGGATAAGGGAGAGGATCCGGAGATTGTCCTCCGGACGCCGGGCCCGGGTGACCACCTTGACGATGTCGCCGCCTTTTTCCCGGCAGCTCCGCCAGCGGCGCTGCAGGGTCCGTACTCCCGGCGTGGCCCGGAAGTCGTGGCAGGAGACGATGATGCGGGGCCGATTCCCCTTTGCGGCCGCCGCCGCCACCGCGGCGAACAGCGGCGCCGCCGCCGCGTCTTCCGTCGCCGCTTCCATATCGATATAGTCGGCGCCTTCCCGAACGGCCCGGCAGAGGATGGCGATACGTTCCTCCTCCGAGCCGCCGAAAGCCCCTCCTTCCTCCCGGCGGCGGTTGGTGACGATTACCGGGCGCGTCTTTGCCTTCAGGAGGGCCGGCAGATCGAGACCGCCGATCAAATCGAGGCGCAGCTCCACCAGGGCGGCGGCAGGGGGGCAGGCCGCCATTCCCCGCAAGACCGCCGTCATGTCTTTGCCGGCCAGGGAGATGCAGATCATGACGTCTCCTCTCCCCGGGGATAGGACCCGAGAATCTTGATGAAGGTGGTCGTGCCTTCCATCTCCTGCAGGCACCCGCGCACGGGGTCTTCTTCCCGGTGGCCCGCCAGGTCGGCGAAAAAGAGGTATTCCCACCTCCGGTCCCGTAACGGGTGGGACTCGATGCGCATCAGGTTGATCTTTTCCCGGGCGAACGGCTCCAGGGCACGGTAAAGGGCCCCCGGGACATGGGGGGTCCCGAAAAGAATGGAGGTCTTGTCCCGGCCGGTCCGCTCCCCCGCGCCTCTGCCGATCACCAGAAAGCGGGTGGTGTTGCCGGGGTTGTCCTCGATATCCGCCGCCAGGATCTCCAGGCCGAGGATCGCGGCGGTAAGCCGGCTGCTCACCGCCGCCCCGGCGGGATCCTCCAGGGCCTTCCTGCCCGCCTCGGAGGTGCTGACCGTTTCGCGCTGTTCCGCCCCGGCCAGATTTTCCGCCAGCCATTGCCGGCACTGGGCCAGGGCCTGGGGGTGGGAATAGACCCTTTTGATTTCCTCCTGCCGGAGGCCTTTCGCCAGGAGGCAATGCGCGACGGGCAGAAAGATCTCCTCCCGGATGTTCAGGGGCGTCGTAATCAGTCTCCGGAGGGTGGGCCCCACGGAACCCTCGGTGGAATTCTCCACGGGAACGATGCCCAGGGAACACTTCCCCCGCTCCGTCCAGTCGAAAACACGATCGATGCCGGCCAGGGGCAGCAGTTCGGCGCCATGGCCGAAACGGGTCCGGGCGGCCAGGTGGCTGAAGGAGCCCTCCGGACCCAGATACCCGATGCTGAGGGGTTCCTGGAGGGCCCGGGAGGAGGAAAAGATCTCCCGGAAGATCTCCACGACCGCCTGCTGCGGCAACGGCCCCGCGTTTTGGCGTTTCAGGAAGGCGAGAATACGGGCCTCCTGGTCGGGCCGGTAAATGTCGGTACCGGTGTCGCGTTTGAGCTTTCCGATGGCGACCGACCGGGCGGCCCGTTCATTCAAGAGCCGCAGCAGTTCCGTATCGATGTCCCGCACCTCCCGGCGCAGCTTTTCCAGGTGTTTTTCCGTTGGCATGGCAACCTTAATTATCTGAATTATCCAAAAAATACAAATGGATAAAAACTATCCCGCCGGGTCCCCTAACGGTCCCGGCGGGGACGTGGTTCCTTATGTTCCGTCTGCAGGGACGCGATGATCTCTCTGATCCGTTCCCCGGGGATTCCCCCGTTGACGAAGGGCATGCCCGGCCTTTTCAGGAGGACGAAATGAACCATGCCGCCCGCCTTTTTCTTGTCCTGTTCCATTTTGGCCATGACGGCCTCACCGTCCAGCCCGGCGGGGATCGCCACCGGCAGCCCCATCCGGTTGAGGAGGGCGACGATCCTTTCCCCCTCTGCGGCGGGCAGATGTCCCAGACGTTCGGAAAGTAAGAGGGCGCCGGTCATGCCGATGGAAACCGCTTCCCCGTGGGGAATGGCATAGGCGGCCGCCGCCTCGACGGCATGACCGATGGTGTGGCCGAAATTGAGGATGCGCCGCAGCCCCTGCTCCTTTTCATCTATTTCGACGATCTTCTTTTTGATCTCGCCCGCCCGGGTAACCACGGGCATGAGGACATCCGTCGCGCCGGTGTCCCTCAGCGCCTCCGCCTGGGACTCCAGCAGCTCCAGGAGTCCGGGATCGTCGATGACGGCGCATTTGACGATTTCCGCCAGACCGTTGCTCATTTCCCTGTCGGGCAGGGTCCGGAGAAACGACAGTTCGGCGAACACCGCTTTGGGTTGGTGAAAGGTCCCGAGCATATTCTTCGCCGCCGGGAGATCCACCCCGGTCTTGCCGCCGATGCTGCTGTCCACCTGGGCCAGGAGGGTGGTGGGAAGCTGCACGTAGGGAATCCCCCGCATGAAGATCGAGGCGACAAAGCCGGTAATGTCGCCCACGACACCACCGCCCAGGGCGATGAGACCGGCGGTGCGGTCCGCCCCCCGGCGAAGCATCTCCTCGGCTGCCGCCACCGCCGTGGCCATGGTCTTGGCCTGCTCCCCGGCGGGGATGACGATGGTTTCCACCGGCAGTTTCGCCTGCCGGAAGGTATCCGCCACCCGTTCCCCGTGGAGGGAGGCGACGTTGTCGTCGGTGAGAAGGAAGTACCTCTGGGCCCAGTTCCCCTTCGCGATAAGCAGGACGGCCCGGTCCAGGATCTCCCGGCCGACGTATACCTCATAGGAACGGGAGGTCTTCTTTTCGAGGCTGATCTTGAAACGGTTCATTGGCGCACCTCGATCCGGTTCTTCATGACCTCCGTGAGGATCCGCACCTCCTCCATGAGTTCATAGAACTTTTCCGGCTTCAGGGACTGGGCGCCGTCGGAGATCGCCCGGGCGGGGTCGGGATGCACCTCGATGATCAGGCCGTCCGCCCCGGCCACGATGGCGGTCCTGGCCAGGGGCCGGACGTACTGCCAGTGTCCCGCGGCATGGCTGGGATCGACGATGACGGGCAGGTGGGTAAGCTCCTTGAGCACCGGGACGGCGCTGATGTCCAGGGTGTTGCGGGTGGCCGTCTCGAAGGTGCGGATCCCCCGTTCACACAGGATGACGTTGTCGTTCCCGGCGGCCAGGATGTATTCCGCCGCCATGAGCAGTTCCTCGATGGTGCACATCATCCCCCGTTTGAGCAGGACGGGCTTTCGTGCCTGTCCCACCTTTTTGAGGAGGGCGAAATTCTGGACGTTCCGGGCCCCGATCTGAAGGATGTCGGCATACTGTTCCACCAGATCCACGTCCGTGGTGTTCATGACCTCCGTCACCACGGGAAGCCCTGTCTTTTCCCGGGCCTTCTTGAGGATCTTGAGCCCCTCCTCCTCCATGCCCTGGAAACTGTACGGGGAGGTGCGGGGTTTGTAGGCCCCGCCGCGCAGGATCTGGGCGCCCCCCTTCCGGGCGATATAGGCGCTCTCCAGAAGCTGGGCTTCGCTTTCGATGGAGCACGGACCGGCCATGACGACGAACTCCGGCCCGCCGATCTCCAGATTGCCTACCCGGACGACGGTGTCGCCGTCCCGGGACTCGCGGCTGGCCAGCTTGTAGGGCTTGAGGATGGGCATGACCTTCTCCACCCCCGGCAGCTGCTCCGTGGCCTTCAGTTGTGCCTTGCCCCGGTCGTCGCCCACGATGCCGATGATCGTCCGCTCCACCCCCTGGGAGGGATGGGCCCGGTAGCCCACGGACTCGATCCAGCCGATGACGTGTTCCACCTGTTTTTCCGTGGCGTTTTTCTTCATGATGATGACCATTGTTTCAACCTCCAAAAGGAAAGGCCATGGGAACCGCTGCCGCCCCATGGCCTTCCGAAAACAAAAAAGCCACGGGGGAACTGCCGCTCCGCCCATGGCTCATTTTTTTATCTTATCGGGTTATCAACCCTCCCTGAGCGACAGGCAGACCGGCGCGCCGTAAAAATAATACCAGTAATAAAAGCTGGAAAGCGCGTTGTGGTTACCCATCTCTTTAAGTTTGACGACTCCTTGCCTTGATTTCAGGAATCCAATTTCACAGTTTTCCGCCGCTGTCAATGAAAATTTTTCGCGGCGGGAAAATAATTTCCGACCGCCCCATGGATGATCCTGTAGAAACCACCAT
The DNA here is from genome assembly GCA_035448805.1 of Syntrophales bacterium. Lineage (GTDB taxonomy): Bacteria > Desulfobacterota > Syntrophia > Syntrophales > UBA8958 > UBA8958. The sequence goes on along the minus strand of DAOTJR010000006.1, from coordinate 66,247 downwards.
GCCCGAAGCGGGCACAACGAAGCATGAAAACGACATTTTCATAGTAAGTCACCATGGAGACGACGAAGAAAAATCCCCGGGGGCAAGGCACGCTCATCCCGAGGAATGAGCAGCGGCGATCCCTGTGGGTGCGTCGCCCCGGGTCAGCCCGTCACCGGTCTCCCCTCGCCGCCGACGAGCATCCGGTAGGTCTTGGCAATGCGGTCCCAGTTTTCCTCCCGGTCCATGGACCAGTACCGGCCGATGACCGAGACGACCTTCCCCAAACCTAAGGCGGCGCACTTTCTTTCCACCTCTGCGATATAACGGGCGCCGCTTTCCGGCTGCTCCCCCCGCCGTCCCAGCATGGCGTGGATGTAAACCTCCGGGACGGCTTGCCTTTTCGCCATCTCCAGGAGGGCGAACAGATGGAGCAGCGACCCGTGGGAGCTGAAGAAGGAGACGATGCCCATGAGGTGCAGGGCGGTCTTCCTTTCCCTGGCGGCGGCCATCACCTGCAGGAACGCCCCGTTTCGGAAGAAGGAGCCGTCGGCGACGGCCCGGTCGATGCGGACCCGGTCGGAGTAGATCCTGCGCCCGGTGCCGATATGGAGATGGCCGGCCTCGGAATTGCCCACGGTGCCCGGGGGGAGTCCCACGGCTTCCCCGGCGGCCTCCAGGACGGCAAAGGGATGGGCGGCCAGCAGCCGATCCATGACGGGGGTCCGGGCGGCGGCGAGGAGATTCCCGTATGCCTCCTCCCGGTAACCCCAGCCGTCGAGGAGAAGATAAAGGACCCGCGGGCCCTTTTGACGGCCCGGCCCGGATGTTTCCCCCTCCCCGTCGCCCCGGGTCGCTTCCCCGGCGGTGATGTCACCGGCCGGAGAGACGGTTTCCCCGGTCGGCACCGCCGGGGGCTGAAGATCACCCCGGGGAGAGAGCGGGGCCCCGCAAGGGTTGTCCGGGGTCTTTACGATCAGGGACCTTCCCGTCATGAGCGGTGAGGGCGGGATCCCGAGAAGTTCCAGGACCGTCGGCGCGACATCGGCAAGCTCGCCGTGCTTCCGCAGTGTCAAAGGTTTTGCCCGGTCCGTCGCGATGACGACAAAGGGCACGGGACTGTCCGTGTGCCCCGTATCCACAGCCCCGTCGGGGTAGAGCCATTTTTCCACGGTGCCGTGGTCGGCGGAGACGATGACGGTCATCCCCTCCCGGACAGCCTCTTCAATGACCTCCCCCGCCCGGCGGTCCACCGCTTCTATGGCCCGGATGACGGCCTCTTTGTTTTCGATGTGTCCCACCACGTCCACGTTGGGGAAGTTGGCAAAGATAAAAGAATGGCGCCGGTCGTGCAGGGCGGAGATGATTGCCGCCGTGATCTCCCCGATGGACATCTCCGGGGCCGCGTCGAAGAGGGCGACGTCCTTGCGGGTGGGCACGGTTATCCTTTCTTCTCCCGGAAAGGGTTCCTGCCGTTTGCCGTTGAGGAAGTAACTTACATGGACGGCCTTCTCCGCCTCGGTGATTTTTATCTGCCCGAGGCCCGCCCGGGCGATGAGGGCGCTCAGGCTGTCCTCCACCGTGTCCTCGGGAGGAAAGGCCACCGCCACGGGGAGACCGCGCTGATACTCGATCATGGTCGCATAGGCCAGCTCCAGATCCGGAACCGTGGGAAATTCGGAAAATCCTTTTTCCGTCAGGCTTCTGGTCAGTTCAATTTCCCGTTCCCCGCGGATATTGTAGAAGATCACCGCGTCGCCTTTATTGATCCGGCCTTCAGGTTTTCCGTCTTTTCCAATCAATACGATCGGTTGGAGCGTTTCGTCTTCCTCATTCTCCCGGTACGCCCGACGGACGGCTTCGGACATGGCATGTGTCCCGACTGGTTCCATAGCTTTTCCTCTCGGCGGATATGGCGATCCCTTATTTTTTTGCGGTGCTACCGTCCGCCCCTGCCTGCCTCACGGGGACGGGCGGCGGGGCGTCATCCCATATCCCGCCTGTGCCTTGTAGCGAAAAGCACCGGCTCTGTAAAGGATAAAACAGGGTGCCCGCCGCGGCTTCTCCTTTCCGGACGAGCTTTGTTATTGATCGGCTGGGGGTTAAATGGTAGAATAGATTTCACGAATTAGCGCCGTGAAGGTATTGACGTCAAGATGAAGGAAAAAACGGTTGATGATATCCTCCGGGAGGAATTTCTCAAAGAAAGGGCCGTGGTTTTGGGGCGGACCGGGGAGAGCGTGGCCAAGGCCATCGTCAAATTGAGGCACCTGGACCAGATCATCGAGAAACGTCATGAGGAGATGCGCAACCTGGAACAGGCGTGGGAAGATGCGGCGGACCGGCAGGAATTACGGATGGCAAAAGCCAAGGCCATCCACGACATAAACAGGAAGATCGCCCAATACAATCGTCTCTGGGACCACGCCCAGTTGCGCTATTACTACCTGATCGTTACCCGGGAGGCCATGGGTTTGAGAAGTCATCATCGCGTGGAGGAAATATACCGCATCCCCCCCAGGAAAAAGCAGCTTTCCGGAGAATAATGGACCGCTTCCAAAAGTTACGACAAAAGATGGTGGAAACGCAGATTCGGGCCCGGGGAATAACCGACGAACGGGTGCTCACCGTGATGGCCAGGATACCCCGTCATCTTTTCGTCGACACGGGTCTCGCCGATCAGGCGTACAATGACAATCCGCTGCCCATCGGCCAGAATCAAACCATCTCCCAGCCTTACATCGTCGCCTTGATGACGGCGGCGCTAAAGCTGACGGGGAAGGAAAAAATATTGGAAATCGGCACCGGTTCCGGTTATCAGACCGCCATTTTGGCGGAGCTGGCGGAAACGGTCTTTTCCATCGAAAGGATCGCCGTGTTGGCCGCGGGGGCAAGGAAGAGGTTAGACGCCCTCAATTACTTCAATGTGGCGATGCGGGTGGGTGACGGCACGTACGGATGGCGGGAGGAAGCTCCTTTCGACGGTATTATTGTTACGGCGGGGGCGCCGAAAGTTCCGAAAATCCTCCTGGAACAGCTTACCATCGGCGGCAGGCTGATCATTCCCACCGGCGGCCGGATAAGCCAGGAATTGATCAGGGTTACCCGTTTGTCCGCCAATCCGGAAGAAATAAAAACCGAGGTCCTGTGCGGATGCCGATTTGTCGATCTCATCGGTGAGCATGGCTGGAACGCCTGAGCGTACCTCAAACCTCACGGTTATTCCCTCTGGATTACATAAGGTGAAATGAGACGGTTCACTGTTTTCCTGGTCCTGATGAGTATATTCATTTTTTCCTGTGCCGGCAAAAACACCACCGTCCGGCCGGGCAAAGGGGTGTATCATTCAGTAAAGAAAGGAGAAACCCTATCAGAAATCGCCCGGGCCTACGGGGTCAACCAGCGGAAATTGGCGGAACTGAACAATATCCGCCACCCCGAGCACCTGGAAACCGACAGTGTGGTCTTCATCCCGGATGCCGTCCGGGTCATCGATGTCGGCCGGGCGTCGAAAGCCAGGGCGACGGGAAGCCCGGAACCGGCAGCGGGGACGGTGAAGAAAGATGCCGGGAAATCAAAGCCGCCGTCAGGGGGGGCAAAGAAACGCCAAGAGGGAGAAACGCGTCACGGGGGCGCCCCGGCACCGGAGCGGCGGCCGGGGGAGTCGTCAGGCGCGGCGGAGAAGAACAAGTCGAAGGAAGCCGCCGCTTCTTCTTCGTCTTCGTCTGCTGCCCCATCGGCTTCGGCCGCGGCTTCCCCCGGCAGGGGATACTTTGCCTGGCCTGTCCGGGGCCGGGTAACATCCCGCTTCGGGCGGCAGCCCAACGGCATGGTTTTCAATCATATCCGGATAGCCGCCCGGGATCAAGCGCAGATAGTTGCCGCCGCCTCGGGGACGGTGATCTTCTCCGCGCCCCTACGGGATTTCGGGGAGACGGTCATCATTAAGCATGACCATGATTTCGCCACCGTTTATACCCATTTGGGCAGCAGATCCATTCAGGCGGACGCCCGTGTCAAGAAGGGGGAGATTATCGGCATGGTGGGAAAGTCGGAGAAGAAGGGAGAGGGACATATAAATTTCGAGATCCGCCGGCATAACAAGGCAATAGATCCGCTCTTGTTTTTGCCTTGAATCTGAATGGGGGGATGCATATATTACATGGATAGCGTCCCTATGGGCGGAAAAGGGGGCGGGTCCTATTCAGGACACCTTGCCTCCGCAAAACTGGCCGTCACCGGGAGGTGCGGAAACGGAAGGCCGCCGGAGCGGATCCGGCGGAGCAAAATATTCGGGAATAAGAGAAGTTTAGCTTATGGAGTTATCGTTCGAACAGGGGCCCATCAGGCCGCCCAGCGAAGCCAAAAGCCTGCTGATTCGGGTAACGAGGAATTGTCCGTGGAACAAGTGCGCCTTTTGCCGCACCTATCAGCGGAGAAAATTCGAGCTCCGCAGCATCGAGGAGATAAAAGAGGACATAAGGCAGGCCCGGATGATCGCCGACGAAATCAGGGCGCTTTCCTGGAAAACGGGCAATGCCGGTCGGGTGAATGATGCGGTCGTCCGGTGTGTTTACAATGGCGGCAACGGCTATAATGACGCCTTTCGCTCCGTTTGTGCCTGGTTGTATTGGGGAGGAGAGTCCGTTTTTCTCCAGGATGCCAATTCCCTGATCCTCAAAACTGATGAACTGGTGGAGATCATTTCTTTTATCAAAGATCAATTTCCGGAAGTAAAGAGGATCACCTCTTATTGTCGTTCCCAGACCGCCCGGAGAAAAACGGTGGCGGAGCTGGAAAGACTGCACGCGGCCGGTCTTTCCCGGATCCATATCGGCCTGGAGAGCGGGTTCGATCCCCTTCTGGAGTTCATCCGCAAAGGCGCCACCGCGGCCGATCATGTCGAAGGCGGGAAGAGGGTGGTGGCGGCGGGGATATCGCTCTGTGAGTACATCATTCCCGGCCTGGGCGGCGACCGTTGGTCGCAAGAGAACGCCGAGGCGACGGCGGCGGTCATCAATGCCATAAATCCTGATTATGTGCGGTTGCGCTCCCTCCAAGTCGTTAAGGGGACGGGACTCTACGACTCGATGCAGAAGGGGGAGTTCCACCCCCTGGGAGACGACGAAACAGTGAAGGAAATCAGGTGCTTCATCACCAATCTCGAAGGTATCCGGACCACCGTGGTAAGTGATCACATCCTCAACCTGCTGGAGGAGGTGGAAGGAACCCTTCCCGAGGACAAGGAGAAGATGCTGGCGGTTATCGACGCCTATCTATCCCTGCCGCTCCCCGACCGGATGATTTTCCGCCTGGGTAGGCGACAGGGGATTTACCGGCGGCTGGCGGATCTTCGGGACCCCGTCATGTACGGAAGGTTGAAGGCAATCACCGATGCGTATCTGCCGGACGGTGTGCAGAGATTCGATGAGGACCTGAAACAGTTGATGCACAATTACATATGATGTGTTGACTGTGGTTGCAAAATATGTTAACATACCAGATTCAAAATATATTTGGTGGTGGCAAGATGTTTAAGATTGGCGACATGGCAGTATATCCCGCGCAGGGCGTCGGGGTAATAGAGAACATTGAGAACCGCGAAATAATGGGGACCAAACAGACGTTTTATATCCTGAAAATTATGGGGAACGGCATGAAGATCATGATCCCCACCAAAAGCGCGAAGTCGGTAGGTCTCCGCGAGGTCATATCCGAAAAGGAGATTTCCAAAGTATACGATATCCTTAAGAATAAAGAAGTAACGATCGACAAGCAGACCTGGAACAAGCGCTACCGGGAATACCTGGAGAAAATCAAGACCGGTTCGGTTTATGAAATCGCCAGGGTGCTCAGAGATCTGCTGATCCTTAAAAACGATAAAAACCTGTCTTTCGGGGAACGAAAGATGATGGATACCGCGAAAAATCTTCTGGTCAAGGAGATCTCCGTGGCCACGAATTCCGATGAAACCAAGATCGAGGAGGACTTGCGGACGATTTTTACGATCCAGTGACCGAAACCGGTGTTGAGAGGTTGATGATTGTTGTGAAAACCTCGGCAAACAGTTGATTATTTTTAACTTCCGTTGCGCCCGTCCACGGGTGGGGGATGATGGAAGATACCGGCGATAGAGCGTTTGTTGCTGCCGTTGCCGGTGTCCCCCCGTGGGCAGGGACGTCGGCGGAAGGAGTTGTATATTTTTTTCGGGATTGAGTTCCCGGTAATAAAAGCCAAAGAAAGGAGGTGAATAAAAAATGATTGTCAGAGTAATTCTTATTGCCGCCTGTTCCATCAGTGGCTTCTTCATCGCCTACCTCACCTATCCCAGCCAGTGGTGGACCTGGCCCGTGGGCTTCATTATCGGGCTGATCATCGCCTTCTTCGTCATCAAGGTGGAACAGGACATCCGCAAGTTCTCCCTTCGGGTCATTCTGGGAGGGGTTGTGGGTATGATCGTTGGTCTTATCATTGCTTTCCTTTTTGCCTATGGTCTTAGTTTCGTTAGCAATAACAAGCAAATTCAGGATGTTATCCCCTGGATATACGCCATCCTGACGGGAGTTATGGGGTACCTCGGACTGGTTCTCGGATCGAAGAAAACAGAGGAATTAAATATATTAACTTTCGGACAAACCAAAGAGTCGGCGGAAGCCAGAATTCTGGATACGAGTGTCATTATCGACGGCCGGATCGCCGATGTCTGTGAAACTGGTTTCCTGGAGGGGAATCTCATCGTCCCCCGGTTTGTTCTCGACGAATTGCAATATATTGCCGATTCTTCGGATAATTTGAAGCGGTCCCGGGGACGGCGAGGGCTCGATATCCTGAACAGGATGCAAAAGATGGCCGGGATCAATGTGGAAGTGGGGGATCAGGACTTCCCCAAGGTCAAAGGGGTAGATGCCAAACTGGTGGCACTGGCGCGCAAGATAAATGCCAAGATCATCACCAACGATTTCAATCTCAATAAAGTGGCGGAGTTGCAGGGCATCAAGATCCTCAACGTCAACGAACTGGCCAACGCTCTCAAACCGGTGGTCCTCCCCGGAGAGACGATGACGGTGAAGATCATCAAGGAAGGTAAAGAGCCCGGGCAGGGGGTGGCCTATCTCGACGACGGCACCATGATCATCGTGGATAATGCCCAGAAGTATCAGGGGGCGGTGGTGGATGTGACCGTGACCAGCGTCCTTCAGACCACGGCGGGCCGCATGATCTTTTCGGAAATGAGGGGGCTGGCCGGAGACAAGAAACCCTTTTCGCTGTCGGCCAGATCGTGAAGAGCTTTCAAGCCCGGAGATGATACCACCTCCGGGCTTTTACTGTCTGATATGAAACGCACATGACGGCTTGCCTTTCCATGAAGACAAGGTTGCATTTTCGGAATAATATGTCCGCAACCGGCCGGGTGTGGCCCCCTGTCGTCGTGCCTCCCCGCGGGCATGGGGGGGCGTTGGCGATCCCCGCCATCGGGGCGTCGCCTTATGGCGCAGCAAGGGCGGGCGCCTTGCCCGGATGTGACGACTGCGACAGGGAACGCGCCGGCGCGACCGGAAGGTGCAGCAGGGGCGGATGAACGTCACGGCCATTATCCCCGCCGGCGGCAGCGGACGGCGTATGGGGACTGCCGAAGCGAAACAGTACTTGCTTCTCCACGGTCTTCCCCTCCTTGTCCATACCCTCCGTCCCTTTCAGGAGGCGGCGGTGATCGTCGAGATAATCCTTGTCGTTCCTGCCGGAGATGTCACCAAAACAATGACGGACATCGTCGTTCCCCATGGCCTGACCAAAGTCCGGAAGGTCGTCGCCGGCGGCCGGGAACGGCAGGATTCCGTAGCTAACGCGATCGCCGTCCTGGAGGAAGATACCGATATGGTGGTCATTCACGACGCCGCCCGCCCCTTCGTTTCTCCGGCCTTGATTGAAGCGGCCGTTCACGCCTCGATCCAGGCGGGTGCCGTCGTGGTCGGGATCCCGGCCCGAGACACCGTCAAACGTTGCGACAGGGCGGGAAGGGTAATCGGCACCCTGCCCCGGGAACTGATCTGGCTCGCCCAGACACCCCAGGTCTTCCGGCGAGAGACGATTGTTGCCGCCCACCGTCGGGCCCGGGCGGACAATTTCTACGGCACCGACGACGCCGCCCTGGTGGAAAGATTGGGGATCACGGTCCGGATGATCGAGGGTTCTCCGCAAAACATCAAGATTACAACCGCCGACGATCTTGTGTGGGCGGAGCATATACTTTCGGCGTCGCAATGATAGGCGACGAGCGGGTAAAAGTTTCCCCGGCGGGGCGCGCTTCATCGGGGAATCCCTGTCGGCATGGCCGGGGGCGGCAGGGGGGAAGGGAGGTGCGGCCTCGTGGTAAAACAGGGAAGGGCAGGCATCGGCTATGACAGTCACCGCTGTTGTCCGGGACGTCCCCTGATCCTGGGCGGCGTCGATATCCCCCATACCTGGGGACTGTCGGGACATTCCGACGCCGATGTCCTGATCCATGCGGTTTGTGACGCCGTCCTCGGAGCGGTGAACGCCGGTGATATCGGTAGCCATTTCCCCGATCATGACCCCGCCTTCAAAGGAGTCTCCAGCCTCCTGCTGCTGGCGCGGGTTAGAGAAATCGCCGCCGCCCGTGGTTATCGGGTGGTGAATGTGGATGCGACGGTCATAATGGAACAGCCGAAGCTACGTCCCTTCATAGGGGAAATGAGGGACAATATCGCCGGGGCCCTGGCTTTGGGTTCCGAAGCTGTGAGTGTCAAGGCCAAAACCAATGAAAAAATGGGGTTTGTGGGCCGGGAAGAAGGGGTGGCCGCCCTGGCCGTGGCCATGGTGGAAGCGGCGGCGCCGACGGGAGAGAAGTAACGGATGAGATTGGATGACCCGGCTTGCGAATGGATGACGCATCATGTATAACGCCCCGCCCCGTGTCCGCTTTGCCCCTTCGCCCACCGGGGACCTCCACGTGGGCAACGCCCGCACCGCCCTGTTCAACTGGCTGTTCGCCCGCCGTTATGGCGGCGTCCTGATCCTGCGCATCGAGGATACCGATGCGGCGCGAACCTCCCGGGTTTACGAAGAAAATCTGCTCCGGGATCTGGCGTGGCTGGGTATCGACTGGGATGAGGGGCCCGGCCGGGGCGGCGCTTGCGGTCCCTATCGCCAGAGTGAGAGAATGCCCGTCTATGAGCGCTGTCTGGAGAGGCTCATCGCCGGCGGATTTGTTTATCCCTGTTACTGCACCGACGAGGAACTCGAAGCGGAACGGCTCCGCCTCCTTTCCCGGAAGCTGGCGCCCCGCTATCTGGGGAAATGCCGGCAGCTTGACGACGCGGAACGGCGGCGCATGGCGGCGGCGGGACGGCCGGCGGCCTGGCGCTTTCGGGTCCCCCCGGGAACGATCGCCTTCACCGATCTTATCCGCGGCGAGATGCGCTTTGCCGGCGAGGCCCTGGGAGATTTCATCATCGTCCGTTCCAACGGCATCCCCGCCTATAATTTTGCCGCGGTGGTGGATGATCACCTCATGGGGATCACCCAGGTGATCCGGGGGGAGGATCACCTCTCCAACACCGCCCTGCAGATTCTTCTCTACCGGGCGCTGGGTTTCGAGCCGCCGCAGTTCGCCCACCACGCCCTGATCCTCGGACAGGACCGGGCCAAGCTCAGTAAGCGCCACGGCGCCACCGCCGTTCGGGAATTCCGGGAACAGGGGATCCTGCCCGCGGCACTGCTCAATTACCTGGCCCTCCTGGGCGCCTCGCTGGGGGACGGCCGGGAGATGGCGACAACGGCGGAGCTCATCGGGGATTTCAGTCTGGAACGGGCGGGGAAGAGCGGGGCGATCTTCGCCGCCGACAAATTGCGCTGGCTCAACAGTCTCTATATCCGCCGGGAGCCTTTGGAGATCCTGGCCGGCCATCTGCAGCCCTTCATCGCGGCGGCGGGCTATGCCGATCTCGGGGAAGACCGCCTTCACAAGATCCTGGCGGCGGTGCGGGACAACCTGGAGACGCTGGCGGACATCGGCGCCTATTTGCGGATTTTCGACGACGAGGCCTATGATCTTTCCCCGGAGGCCCAGGCGATTGTTGCCGACCCGGAGGCCCGCGAGGTGATCGCGACCCTCCTGGACCTGCTTGCCGATCCCGGCGCCGCTGCGGGGGACGATCGGGGCGCGCCGGCCCGGAAGCGCGCCGCTGCGGCCTATGCCGCCGGCGCCGGGGAGGAAGCCGGTCTCGCCGACGAGGATAAGGACGCGGTGACCCCGAGCCTCTATCACGATCTTATGGAGCGTCTGGCGGAGCGTACCGGCCGGCGGGGGAAAAGACTTTTCCTCCCTCTCCGCGCCGCCCTCACGGGCCGGACCAAAGGGCCGGAGATGGACCGCTGCCTGACCGTTCTGGGCCGTGCGTCCATCCGCCGCCGCCTGGAACGGGCCCTGAAGGCCGCCGGCGTCGCGGGAGCACAACGATAACTGAAGCGATATCCCTTCCGAAAGGGGAAGCGTGGTTGAGATGACCTTGTCAAAGAGAACCCTGGTGATTGTCGCCGTTGCCTTTGTCGGCTTGATGGCGGTTTTGTCTTTGCTGACCTCGCTGATCCTTTCCCGGGGCTTCAACCGCCTCGAGGAAGACGACATGAGAAACAACGTCGAACGGGTCCTCAGCGCCGTCGAACAGGAGATCGAAGCCGTCGACACGACCACGGGCGACTATGCGGGCTGGGACGACACCTACGCCTTCGTCCAGAGGCGGGATGAAAAGTACATCAAAGCGAACATGAACAACACGACCTTCGCCCAGTTGAGGATCAATGCCGTGATCATCATGAACAGTCAGGGGGAAATCGTGTTTGCCACCGGGTATGACCCCAAGAATGACCGGCAGCTTCGTCTTCCCCCGGAAATCAGGGAACATTTTCGTCCCGGCAGCCTCCTGACCGTCCATGAGCGCACGACCGACAAGAAAACCGGGATCCTGCGGCTGCCTGACGGGGGGATGATCATCTCTTCCCGTCCGATTTTGACCAGCAAGTATACGGGACCGATCCGGGGGACCATCGTGATGGGACGGAATATCGATGGGGATTTATTGAAGCGGTGGGCCAGGTTGACGAAAACGGACCTTTCCCTGCAACCCCTTGCCATTGCCGCCGGTCTTCCCGGCAAAGACGGCGGAGGCAGGGCCGGGATTGTGGTCGAGGAAAAGGGGGCCGACGCCATCGAAGGTCATACGCAGATAAACGACGTCTACGGACGGCCCGCCTACCACCTGCAGGTCCGGATGGGCCGGCCGGTGAGCGCTCAGGAACGCAAGACCGTGGGCTATCTGACGGCCGCCTCCTTGCTCGTCTTTGTGATCTTCGGTGCCGCCGTCTTCTGGCTGTTGAAACGCATAATCATCGCCCGGTTGCTGAAGATCGGTGCGGAGGTGAGGGAAATAGGCCTGAAGGCGGATTTCTCCGCCCGGGTGGAGGCCGCCGGGAATGATGAACTGGCATCGCTCGGCAGGGAGATAAACGGGATGATCGCCAAACTGGAGGAATCGGCCCTGGAGTTGCGCCATGTCCACCGGGTCGTTCAGCAGACCAACGAGGACCTGTGCGCACAGATCGAGGAACGGAAGCGCACCGAGGAAGCCCTCAAGCAGTCGGAAGAAAGGTTCATGAAGGTGTTTCGCGCCAGCCCCACTCCCAAGGCTCTGATTATCGCCGCGGAGGAAACGGTTTCCGACATCAACGAGCGATTCACCACGCAGTTCGGGTATCGCCTCGGCGATGTCGCCGGGAAGAAAGCGGACACCTTATTTGCCATCGGTCCGGACGACAGGAATTATCTCGGCGAGAAGATAAGAAAACTGGGCTTTCTCAGGGACGAGCAGGCCCGCATCGTCACAAAGAGCGGCGAGCTGCGGGATTGCCTCGTCTCTGCGGAATATCTGCACATCAATGATCAGGGGATTGTGATCCTGTCGCTTCAGGACATGACGGAGTACAAGCGGATGGAAATGCGCCTGCAGCGGGCGCAAAAGATGGAGGCCCTGGGGATGCTCGCCGGCGGTGTGGCCCATGACCTGAACAATACCCTCGTCGGACTGGTCGGGTACCCGGAAATGCTGATGATGAAGCTGCCCGGCGACAGCCCGCTTTTGCGCCATCTCCAGACGATCAAGAACTCCGGGGAAAAGGCGGCGGCGATCGTGCAGGACCTGCTGACTATGGCCCGCCGGGGCGTGTCGGCCGAAGAAGATGTCGATCTCAATCAAGTCGTTGTGTCCTATCTGGAGAGTCCCGAACACCAGCGTCTCACCCGGGACCGGGGGGATGTGGTCTTTACGGTCGAGCTGGCGGAAGATATCCTGCCGGTCCACGGATCGAGCGTTCACCTCCATAAAACCGTCATGAATCTGGTCTTCAACGCCGTGGAGGCCATGCCGTCGGGAGGCGCCGTGCGCATCGAAACGTGGAATCAGTATGTGGACCGGCCGGTAGCCGGATACGATGAGGTGCGGGAAGGGGAATATGTGGTCATGGAGATATCGGACACCGGACACGGCATCTCCGCCGAAGATATCGAGCATATTTTCGAGCCCTTCTATACCAAGAAGGTGATGGGGAGAAGCGGCAGCGGCCTGGGGCTGGCGGTGGTCTGGGGGACGGTCAAGGATCATCAGGGGTACATCGACGTCCGGAGCTCCGCAGCGGGTTCTTCCTTTAAGATCTATCTCCCGGCGGCCCGCGGTACGGGTCCGGAAGGGGAGAAAAAAGAGATAAGCAGGGATATCCAGGGCCGGGGGGAAAGGATTCTGGTCGTCGACGACATCGAAGAACAGCGGGAACTGGCGAGGATGATCCTCTCCGGGCTGGGGTACCGGGTGGCGACGGCGGCGGGCGGCGAAGAGGCGGTGGCGTATCTGCGCCGTCACGACGTCGATCTGCTGGTCATGGACATGATTATGGAGCCGGGGATGGACGGTCTGGATACCTATCGGGAGATAGTGAAGATCAAACCCGGTCAGCGGGCGATCATCGTCAGCGGTTTCTCCGAAACGGACCGTGTGACCCGGGCCCAGGAGCTGGGGGCGGGGGCCTATGTGCGCAAACCGTTCGTGATGGAGAAGCTCGCCCTGGCGGTGCGGGAGGAATTGGACAGACCGTAGGGATGCGGGCCTGCCGGCCGCTCCTCCGGGAGGGACGCGGCGCCGCCCCGGCCCTTGCCGTCGTACCCGGTTCCTTGCCTCTTCCGGCGGATACCGGCGGCCGGTCAACCTTTCCCGCCGCGCCTTTCGGGATTACAGGGCCTTCCGGCTCGCTTCAGGGAAGCCCCCAGGTTTTTTTTAACCGTCGGTAGGCGGACTCGGGGAGTTGAATGAGGACGGGAAAGGCGGCCGGATCGAGCCAGCGGAGAAGCGTTTCCATGTCTTCCGGCGCCATGGCCGTACATCCCGCCGTGCCGGTCTCCGGCCCTTTCCAGATGTGGATGAAGATGCACGAGCCCCGGCCGGGGATCACGGGGGCGGGGTTGTGTTCCACGACGATGCCCAGGCGGTACTGATCGTCGGGGCGGCGCATCTCTTCGCAGCTCGACCAGTCGGCGGTTTCCTCCCCGGCGTGAACCAGGCGGTTGTAATGGCGGGAGCGGCTGTCGTCGACGCACTTCAGGGACGATGTCGCTTCCCGGTAGGGCAGCTTGATCCAGGGACACTCCCTTCCGGGGGCGTATCCGAAGGCGCCGCTCAATCTGAATATGCCTGCCGGGGCCCGCCCGTCCCCCTCCCGCTTTCCCGGGGCGCCGTCATCGCCCTTTGCCGCCGGGTCCGGCGGATCTTCCGTCTCTTTTCCCGCTGCCGTCGGGGGTGGGCGCCGGGGCATTCTTCCGGGATGATCGTCTGCGGGGGAGAAAGGACGGCCCTCCCTGAGGGGATGGAGGCCCAATCCCCAACCGAGGCCGTTGCGGCCGACGACCACCGGAACGGCTTCCCCAGCGGGTTGCCACGCCTCCTGGGGTGATGATCGCTCGTAACGCTGCAAAGAGCCCCGGTACGAGCGCCAGTCGGCCGTCTTGACCACCACGGCCTGCCGGTGAGGGGATGCGGGGGAAGCCCCCGTCGCCGCCGGGACGGCCGTTACCGGCAAAAGCGAGACGATGAGCGACATGAGCAGCAGACCTTCAAGCCGCATCGGCGGCGGCCTTGATCGTTTTCATGCCCTGAGGATATAATGTTTTTGCCGCTGGGGGCAAATGGTTTTTTCAGGCCTGATGAGCCCGTCAGGTTCTGTTCGTCGCCGCGCAGGCGTCCGGCGGGGTAAGCCGCCGGAGAAAAAGCCCGCCCCGGGCAAGGCCGGCGCATCCTTCCGGATAGTCGTGGCTTATGCCGGCATCACGACGCCGTTTTTTTCCCGCCGTTTGCCCAGTTGTCGTAGCGCCACAGGAGCAACAGCCCGGGAATGGCCAGGGCCGTGCAGATGACGAAGAACCAGACCCAGCCCACGGCGACGACGAGGAAACCCGTCGGCGCCCCGGTAAGATAACGGCTCACGGCCATGAGACTGCTCAGCAGGGCGTACTGGGTCGCCGTGAAGCGGGTGTTGCAGAGACCCATGAGCAGGGCGGTGTAAGCCGCCGTCCCCATGCCGCCGGTGATGTTTTCCACCCCGATCACCACGCTCAGGGCCCAGAGCCGGCGGCCGGTGAACTCCAGCAGCACGAAGGAGATGGTGGAGACGCCCTGGAGGATGCCGAAGATCAGCAGCGACCGTCGCAGTTCCCATTTCGTCATGAGCGCCCCGCCGATGATGCCGCCCAGGATCGTGGCGGCCATGCCGAAACCTTTGAAGATGGCCCCCAGCTCCGTTCGGGAGAAACCGATATGCTGGAGAATGAAAGGGGTGGTCATCTGGGCGGCGGCGACGTCGCCCAGCTTGTAGAGGATGACGAACAGCAGGATCTCCACCGCCCCCGGCCGCCGGAAAAACTCCACGAAGGGCTGGACGACGGCCTCCCGGAGACTTTGGGGCGGCGTTGCCGGCTGCTGCCGGGGGCGGTCCCGGGCCGGATCGGGGCAGAGGAAGGTGGCGATCACCCCGCCGCTCATGACCAGACCCATGATGATATAGACGCTCCGCCAGGAGATGTGATCCGACAGGATCAGGGCCAGGGCGCCGCTGACCAGGAGGGCCAGGCGATAACCCATGATCCAGATCCCCGCGCCGGCCCCCCGTTCATCCGGAGCGAGATATTCGGTACGGTAGGCATCCAGAACGATGTCCTGGCTGGCGCTGAAAAAGGCCAGGGCGACCGCCCAGAGGGCGACGGTCAACGGCCGGGAGGCGGGACTGAAAAACCCCATGGTGGCGATGGTGACGATGAGGGCCAACTGGGTGATCAGCATCCACCCTCTCCGCCGGCCTAAAAAGGGGGGAACGTACCGGTCCAGCAGGGGCGACCAGAGAAACTTGAAGGCGTACGGGAGGCCGACGAGGGAAAAGATCCCGATGGTCTTGATATCCACGCCTTCCGTGACCATCCAGGCGGCGAGGGTGGAACTGGTCAGGGCCAGGGGCATCCCCGAGGCGAAGCCCAAGACCAGCATGAGGAGCATCTTTTTGGTGAAATAGATCCGGAAGATATGGAAAATATTGGTCTTCACTCCGACTGCCGCCTTCCGGACCCGCCCGCCGCCCGGACCAGGGACCGAAACAGTCGCCGGTGGGGCTCCTCGTCCGGCAATCGTTCGGGATGCCACTGGACGCCCAGGACAAAGCGTCCGGTGGCCGCCCAGGAGGAGCCGGGGGCCGCTTCGACGGCCTCGATGATCCCGTCGGAACTCCAGGCCGAGGCGGCGAGATCCCGGCCGACCCGCTCCGGGTGCACGGCCTGGTGATGGAAGGAATTGGTCGCCAGCGTCTTGCCCGGCGGTACCCCGGCGGCGCGGGCGGCAAGGCTGGCCGGCGCGAAACGCACGGAATGCAGATAGCCGCCCTTGCCGTGCGT
>DAOTJR010000006.1:0-50168 GCA_035448805.1 Syntrophales bacterium | reverse complement strand
CCCGGAAAGGGCGCAGACGCCCCGTCGTCGCCCGTGTGCCTTGCCCGGTCCCGGCCGCTGTGAGGCAGGGGCGGCCCACCTTCCGGCGGTCGCCACTCCGTGCCGATGTCCTGAATCAGCGCCCCGCCCCGGGCGATGGCGAGGAGCTGGTGCCCGCCGCAGATTCCCAGGACGGGAAGCTCCGTTTCCTCCAGGATGAGCCGGGCCAGGGCGATGTCGAACCGGTCCCGCCGGAGGGGCATCAGTTCCTCCGGCGGCTGGGGATGGCCGCCGTAATGCGCCGGCTGGTAATCATCCCCGCCGATAAGCAGGAATCCTTTCAGGAGGGGCAGGATGGTCCTTATCCGCCGGTGGTCTTCGCAGGGGGGGATGCAGATAGGGACGCCGCCCGCGGCGGCGACGGCGTCCACGTAATCCAGCGCGATGTGCAGACGGCCGGCGGTTCCCGGGAGGGCGCCGCCTTCCAAAGACATGTTCAGGCCGATCACCGGCGGCCGCGGCACGGGCCGCACCATCTTCGCTTTTCCCATCGCTGACGGCCTCACCGGCGGCTCCGCCTCCCCCCCGTTCCGAAACAGGGAGGGCAATGATTCATCAGTTCCATGTACCCGCAGGCGGGTACAGCAATAGGTGAAAATAACCGGTTACTTGCCGACATCATCATCGCAAGGCGGGAAAGTTTTTACTGTAGAGATCGGCAAACCCGTCTTTCCCCGTTGCCAAAAGCATCGTCAGGGGCATCGCCTCCCTGGCTTTGGCCAGCATCTTGACCGTCAGTTCCCGGATATCCCACTGGGCATGACGGTCCGCCCGCAGACGGGCGATGTGATAGAGTTCCCGGGCGTTCACCTTGAGAATGACCCGCCGGCGGTGGGCGTTGGTCAGGACATACGCCGCCGCTTCCCCCGCCCGCTCCCGGAGGTGCCCGTAAACCTCCTCCGTCCGGGCGATAACCTCCCGGAAGGGTGCTTCCATCCCGATTTCCCCGACGGACGGCGGGATGGTGACCCCCAGGGAAGGATCGTATTCCTGGGCGGTGAGGGTGGCCATCCGGTGCCGTTTCAACTGGGCGAAGCAAGAGGCGCTTACCGTCAAGGCAAAGATCATTTCCGCATATTCGAATTCCCGGAGCACGGAATCATGGGGCCGGAGGTGGCGCAGCGCCGTTTTGACGACGGCGAGCCGCTGGGCGGGCGACATCCTCCCCGCCAGGGCGAGACATTCCGGCAGGGAGCGCCGGGACGAAGAGTGGAGAAGGGCGGCCAGGATGCGGCCGTCGGCGTCCGGGGTGACATAGGACAGTTCCACGTCGGCGGCTTCGGCAGGGGGTGCGGCCGCTCCCTTCCCGCCGCCGTCCTCGGGGCCGGCCTGCCCGGCGCCGCTTTCCGGTCCGGCGAGGGACGCCGCCAGTTCCCGGAGTTCCCGGCGCGTCAGGCGGTCGTAGTCCGTCGCCTCGGTATAGCGCACCAGGGAGGGGGCGATGGACCTGGTCGCCTTATAGAGGGCGGCGCTCAAATCCCGGGCCTCCTGCAAGGGATGAGCGGCGAGGCGGCGGAGCATGAGTTCCAGATTGCGGGCGTTGAGGGTCATCCCCAGTTGGGTTTCCGTGGCCAGGGCGATGGCGTAACGGGCGTCTTCCTTGGCCCATCCTTCCAGGAGGGAACGGTTGGCGGGATCCCCCGCCAGCTCCGGGTGCCGGGCAAAGACATGGGGGTGAAGCCGTGCGTAACAGTCCCGGTAAAAGGCGTTCTGATGCCCGATGACCCCGGCGAACGGTCCGGCCAGCCCCGCCTTTTTTATCTCCTCCGGGATCACGAAGTCGTCCTTGAACAAAACGTACCGCTGGGATTTTTCCGTGTAGGAGCAGAGGCGGAACTTCTCGATATCCTCCACGAGCAGCCGGGATACGCCCAGGACGTCGATGTTGAATACGGCATGTTCCGCAATGGAGCTGTGCCCCATCTCGAAGACGATGTTCCGGTTGGACTGGCGGGCCTTCTCCACCTCCCCCCGGGCGGCGGCCCGCAATTCGTGCACCGGCCGGGGGGAGCGGCTGATCCGGGCGTAGGCGGCGGCGATGGTCTCCGGCGTCAGTTCTTCGAGGTCCTCGCAGCGGTCCTCGAGATCCATGATGGTCTCGTAATCGATGTTGTATCCGGCAAGAATGATTTTCATTTTTTCTTCCGTATCCTTCGGGGTGCCGCCGCGAGAGCGGTAATGTTCGCCAACACTATCGGAACTGCCTCTGTATTTCAAGGAAATTCGGTTGGGGCCGCACCTTTCCCGCCCGGAGGCGGCGGCGGGGTCCTGGCGCTTATTTCTTGACAGGAAGGGGGAAAAAAATGGAAAAGAGAAGCTAGCTCCTGAATTTTTCAGGACCGGGCGACGCTGAAAGGGAACTGCGGACAGTGAAAAGGAAAATCTCCGGTCTCAACGTCGGGCCGGGCGGGGGGGAGGCGGCATGAAGCCGGTAATCGCCGTCATCGGCCGTCCCAATGTGGGCAAATCGACCCTCTTCAACCGCCTGGCCGGGAAGGGCAAGGCCATCGTCATCGACGAGCCCGGGGCGACCCGGGATCGTAACTATGCCGACGGGGAGTGGCAGGGCCGGCCCTTTGTCCTCATCGACACCGGCGGATTCGAGCCCGCGGCCGCCGACGGCATCCTGGCCCAGATGCGCGAACAGACAACCCTGGCGATCGAAGAGGCCGACATCATTATTTTTCTCATGGACGGACGGCAGGGCCTGACACCCGCCGACCGGGAGATTGCCGCCCTGCTCCGGGAGATCAGCAAACCGGTTTACTACGTCGTCAACAAGATCGACGGTCCGCGGCACGAGCCGTCGGCCTATGAGTTTTACGGTCTGGGGGTGGAAAAGCTCTTTTTCCTTTCCGCCCAGCACGGGCAGGGGCTGTATGAACTCATGGACGAAATGGTCCACCTGCTGCCGGAAGCCGCAGCGGCGGCTCAGGAGGAGGAACGGCTCCGCATTGCCGTCATCGGCAAACCCAATGTGGGGAAGTCGTCGCTGATCAACCGCCTCCTGGGGTATGAACGGACCATCGCCAACCCCCAGCCGGGGACGACCCGGGACGCCATCGACACCCCCTTCGAGCGGCAGGGGAGGAAATACCTGCTCATCGACACCGCCGGCATCCGCCGGAAGAGCCGGATCAGTCTCACCCTGGAAAAGTACAGTGTCGTCCAGGCCCTCAAGACCATCGGCCGGTGCGACATCGCCCTGCTCCTCATCGATGCCGTCGAGGGGATGACGGAACAGGACGCCAAGATCGCCGGCCTGGCTTATGAGCGGGGAACGGCCTGCATTATCGTCGTCAACAAATGGGACCTGGTGGCCAAGGACAACGCAACCGTCGGCATCTATGTCAAAGACATCCGGGAGAAGGCCAAATTCCTCGATTTTGCCCCCATCGTTTTCATCTCCGCCCTTTCGGGGCAGCGGGTGGCGAGGATCTTCGAGCTCATCGAAAAGGTTTACGAACAATATACCCGCCGGATCTCCACCGGTGATCTCAACCGGGTCGCCCGGGAATTCACCGACCGGAATCCCCCTTCCCGGTCCGGCGGCCGGCCCAACACCTTTGCCTACGTGACCCAGGTGGCCGTCAAACCGCCGACGTTCATCTTTTTCGCCCGGGATCCCCAGGCCATCCATTTCTCCTACGAACGCTATCTGGCCAATCAGCTCCGGGAGGCCTTCGGGTTCGATGCGGTGCCGTTGCGGATATTCTTCAAGAAGAAATCGAAGCGACAGCCATGAGAAGCGACTTTGTACCGGAAGAAAGCGGCGGGTGGGAAGACAAAAAACCGGGGGCGCATCTGCGGTGCACACGCCGGCAGACCCTGATCTGGGGCGGCGCTTCGATTATCGGCCTTTCCGCCCTGGGAACCTCCCTGGCCCGGGGTACGGAAAGTCCCCTGATCATCATGGGGCAGGCCCGGGGGATGATCGTCGCCGATCCCGTTTTATGCGTCGGCTGCGGCCGCTGCGAATTGGCCTGCACGGAATTCAATGACGGCAAGGCGGCGCCGTACCTGGCCCGCATCAAGATCGACCGCAATATGCATTTCGGCCCCCGGGGCGTTGCCGGCTGGCGCAACGGGAACGGCAACATGGGGGACGGGCTGATTGTCCAGGATCTCTGCCGGCAGTGTCCCCATCCCGTGCCCTGCGCCAACATCTGCCCGGAACACGCGATCGTCGTGTCGGAACCCACCGGGGCCCGCGTCGTCGATCCGGAGAGATGCACCGGCTGCCGGATCTGTCTCCAGGCCTGCCCATGGGAGATGATATCCTATGATCCGGAGAGTCGGAAGGCGGTGAAGTGCCACCTGTGCGCCGGGAAACCGAAATGTGTGGAGGCATGCCCGGCCGGGGCTTTGAGTTATGTGGCCTGGCAGGATCTGACGGGCAAAACAACGCCGCGGAATCTGAACACCGCCGTCCTGCCGCCGTCCCGCTTATTGAGCTGCCGGGAATGCCACCTTCCCGGTTCGGCCCGGAATCTCAAGGAATTCGGCGCCCTGATCCGCGGGATCGTGGGGGGCCGACGCTCCACCACCGAATCCGGAGGCGGTTTCAAGTGGATCGATGCGGCCGGGGTGATCGTCGTTCCCCTGGCCATCGGCTCCGTCCTGTTCCATGCGGTATTGCGCCGGGTGATGAGGCGATGATGCGGCGCTTCTATCACCCCCTGCCGCTGCGGGTATGGCATTGGCTCAATGCGGCGCTCTTCTTCGCCCTCATCGGCACGGGCGCTTATCTGCGCTTCCACGGCATCGCCGCCCTCCGGCCCCATGACCCGGTACTGGCATGGCACAAGGGGTTGGGCCTGGCGATGATCGGTACAACCCTCTTCCGGTATGTTTATATCTCCGCCAGCGGACAGGCGGGGCGCCATTATGGGATCAGGAGGGGTGATCTTCGGGGGATGGCGGCACAGGCCCGATTTTATCTCCTCGGTATCTTCTCCGGGGCGGAAAACCCGTTTAAGGCCACGGTCGCAGAGAAGTACAACCCCCTGCAAAGGGCCGCCTACGGCGCCGTGATGTTCTTTTTCCTCCCCGTTCAGGCCGTGACGGGACTCCTGTTCATGAACATTTTCCCCTGGCGGGACCAGCTCCTGGCGACGGGCATGGTCGGGTCGCTGGGCGCCGTGCATGTGCTGGGCTGCTATTTGCTGGTGTTGTATCTTGTTGTCCATATTTACATGGCCACCCTGGGGGAGACGTTTTTTTCCCATACCAAGGCCATGATCACCGGTTTTGCGGAAGAGGAAAAGGGGGAGGGCGGATGAGCGGCTACGGGGGCTGGGCCGGCAAGGTCCTGCGCGTCGATCTGTCCACGGGACGGATTTGGGCCGAAGACACCATTGAACGCTACCGGGACTATCTGGGCGGAACGGGCATCGGCTACAAGGTGATGTGGGATGAGGTTCCGGCCGGTACCAAGCCCTATGACCCCGAAAACCGGATAGTTTTTGCCGTTGGCCCCCTGGCGGGGACGGGGGTGCCGTGCAACGGCCGGATGGCCGTTACGACCCTCTGGCCCACCTGCTGGCCGGTGCCGCTGGTGGCGTCGGGACACATGGGTGGACAGTTGGCCGCGAAACTCAAATACGCCGGTTACGATGCCGTCGTCATCCAGGGGAAGGCATCCCGCCCGGTCTGGCTCATGATTGCGGATCAAAAAGTCGAACTTCACGATGCCCGCCGGATCTGGGGTCAAGGCACCCGCAGCGCGACGGCGGCCATCGCCGAAATTATGGGTCAGGATACCGTGGTGGCCGCCATCGGCCCGGCAGGTGAAAACCTCGTGCCCATGTCCGTATTGATAAGCTCCGTTTCCCATTCCGCCGGAGGCGTCGGCGCGGTGATGGGGGCCAAGAACCTCAAGGCCATAGGAGTCCGGGGCACGGGGAGTATCCGGATCGCGGGCAGGAAAGAGGATTGGGAGAAGCTGATCAAGTATCATCTGTCCCTGCTGGGGGCAAACAATCAGCATGTCGTCCCCAACACCCCCCAACCCTGGGCGGAGTTCTACGATCCCAAGTCGCGCTGGAACGCCGCCCGGGGAAGACGCTGGGGTGCCGCGGGGCACCGGGTGGACACCGGAACCTGTGACCCCCGGGATACCAATCGGATCGCCTACCGGTCGAACCTCGCTGCCTTCTTCCTGGGCGACAACGCCTGGAAATACACGGTGCGGGGCAACGGCTGCACGAGCTGTCCCATCCGCTGTCACACCCTGCTCAAAGTCCCTTCCGTCACGGCGAAATACGGCATCCCGGCCGTGGGACAGAATACCTGTGTGGGTTTATACTTCGGCAGCGCCTTCTTCCGGAAACTGCCCGACGGCCCCCGGGGAATGCAAAGTCTGGAGGCCTGCATGGTAGGTATCCACCTGGCCGACGATTTGGGTATCTGGTGCAATTACGGTCAGTTGCAGCGCGACTTCCGGAAGCTTTACTATGACGGGACCATCAAGAGAAAACTGGATGCCGGTGAGTTTGCAAGTTATTCCTGGGACAAATATGAACGGGGCGATCCCGCGTTTCTCTTCGAACTGCTCCCCCGGATTGCCGGCAAAGAAGGCGAACTGGGGACGTCCCTGGGCCTGGGTACGGGGTATCTGCTGGCGCGCTGGGGTCTCGACGAGGCGGCATGGGGGGCGGAAAAGGAGACCGGTTACTGGAAAATGGGCCATCCCCGGCACCACGGTCCGGAAGAGGCGGGACAATGCGGCCTCCTCGTCAACTTGATGTACAACCGCGACGCCCAGTGCCACTCCCACACGAATTTCCTGCGCAACGGCCTGCCCTTGCCGGTGCAGAAGCAATTGGCCGCCGAACTCTGGGGCGCCCCTGAAGCGGTGGACGGTCTGGGAGACTACCGGCCCATGCATCCGGCCAAGGCGCGGATGGCCAAATGGGCCCTCCTGCGGAAGGAGCTTCACGATTCCCTCTCCCTGTGCAACTGGATGGGCCCCTGGGCGGCCTCACCGCTCCGGGAACGAGGCTACCGGGGCGACAATTCTCTCGAATCGATGCTCTACACACTGGCAACAGGGGATAAAAAGGACCGGGCGGACCTGGATGCGGTGGGAGAGCGTATCCTGCTTCTCCACCGGGCGCTGACGATCCGGGGTATGGGGACCGGAGAGATGCGCACCCGGCATGACCTGGTCCCCGCCTGGGTGTTTGCGGACCCGGGGGGGGATCGTCCCTACACAAAAGGTGCCACCCATCTGGAAAGAGACGACGTCCGGGTCGCCCTGGACATGTTTTACGACGAGCTGGGCTGGGATAGAGCGACAGGGGCGCCGACACGGAAAACCTACCGGAAATTCGGTCTGGACGACGTGGCGGCGGCGTTGTCCAAACAGAACCTGGTGCCGCGGTGAGGAACGGGCGGACCGGCATGAACGGTGCGGTTTGGGAAGCAGCAGGGGGACCTCCGGTCAAAGTGGAGACCTCCCGGGAGACGACGGCGGAAGGGAGCGATGCCTGGCCGGCTGGGGCCGCAGCCATGATCCGGGCGCGGAGTGCCGCGGGAGAGCTCTGCCCTGAAGCCGAGATCCTGAATCTGCTCCCGGAAGGACCGGTTGCGGTTCCGGAGATGGCGAGGCGAGGGGGGCTAGGCGGGGAATTTCTCGGCCGGCTCCTGAACGAGAATGCCGATCTGCACCGGCTTTGCGGCGCCGGTTCCCCCTGCTATTACTCCGACCGCCATATGACCGCGGCTTACAGCCGCCTGCTGCTCCATAAACAGGAAGGGCCGCTGCGCCTCATTGCGGAAACCGTCCGCTGTTATTGCCGGGAGTTCCGCCGGCCCCTGGCGCTGGCCGTTTTTGCCCAGGCGCCGTTCGATCTGGAACAGCCCGTCCTCCGGGAGTATCTCGCCCGGATGTCCCAAACGGAGGAATACGATGACATCGCGATGGTGACAACGTCCGAAGCCGGTATCTACCTGTATGCCACATCCTGTCTGGAGCATAAACACGCCGAGATGCTCGCCGAGTGGCTCGATGTCGGTCAGGACCGCAACCCCTGAGCCGGCGCCGGTCGTTTCGCTTTCCCTTGACGGATCGGTCTTTTTTAAAGTATGGATGCAAAACATTCCCGGAGTGAAGAAACCAACACCATATGAGGAGGTCTTATGAAAAAGGTTTGTTTCCAGCGGATCTTTTTGACTTGGATTGTTGCTGCCTTCCTGGCGTTGCCCGGTGCCGGGCCCGCGGCGGCGGCGGACACCATCAAACTGGGGATTGCCGGCGCCCATAGCGGCGATCTGGCCTCTTACGGGCTTCCCACCAAGCGGGCCGCCGAGCTGGTGGTCAAAGACTTCAACGCCAGAGGAGGCGTTCTGGGGAAGAAAGTGGAGATCCTGGCCGAGGACGATGTGTGCAAACCGGAGGTGGCGACGAACACCGCCACCAAGCTCGTCTCCGCCGGCGCCCACGTGGTCCTGGGGCACATCTGCAGCGGCGCCACGAAAACGGCCCTGGGCATTTACAAGGATGCGGGCATTGTCACCATGTCTTCCTCCGCCACGAATCCGGAACTGACGCAGAGCGGCAAGTACCCGAATTTCTTCCGGACCATCGCCTCCGACGACGCCCAGGCGCGCCTGGATGCCGAATTCGCCATGGATGTCCTGAAGGTCAAAAAGATCGCCGTCCTTCATGACAAGGGAGATTACGGGAAGGGCCTGGCGGAGTATGCCCGGACCTTCATCGCCAACTCCAAAAAGGCCAAGGTCGTCCTCTTCGAGGGGATCACCCCCGGGGCCGTGGACTACTCCGCGGTGGTGAACAAGATCAAACAGTCCGGTGCGGAGGCGGTGATCTACGGCGGGTATCACCCCGAGGCCTCCTCCATCGTCATCCAGATGCGCAAGAAAAAGATGAACACCTACTTCATCTCCGACGACGGGGTGAAGGACGACACCTTCATCAAGGTGGCCGGCAAGGCGGCGGAAGGCGTCTATGCCTCCGGCCCCAAGGACACCACCAGGAACCCCCTGGCCATCGCCGCCATCGCCGCCCACAAGAAGGCCTACAATGCCGACCCCGGCGCCTTCTTCCTGAACGGCTACGCCGCCGCCCAGGCCCTCCTCACGGCGATCCAGAAGGCCAAATCCACCAAGTACGACGCCGTGGCCAAGGCGCTGCGGACCTACCCGGTGGATACCCCCCTGGGGAAGATCAAATTCGACAAACGCGGGGACGCCATCGGGGTGGGCTTTTCCATGTACCAGGTGAAAAACGGCGTCTATGTCGAGGTGCCGACGGCACCGGCGGCCGCCGCCCCGAAAAAGAAGAAATAAGTGGATTATTTTCTTGAGCTTTTTCTTGGGGGCCTGACCCGGGGCAGCATCTACGCCCTCATCGCCCTGGGTTATACGATGGTGTACGGCATCATCGAGCTGATCAATTTCGCCCACGGGGAGATTTACATGATCGGGGCCTTTACGGCCCTGATCGTTTCTTCCGTCCTGGCCTTCGCCGGATTTTCGGGGATGTCGGTTCTCTTCCTGGCGGCGGCGGTGGCGATCATTTATTCCGCCGCCTACGGTTTCACGGTGGAGAAGATCGCCTACAAGCCCCTGCGCCAGGCCCCCCGGCTTTCGCCCCTGATCAGCGCCATCGGCATGTCCATCTTCCTCCAGAATTACGTTATGCTGGCCCAGACGTCGGATTTCCTGCCCTTCCCCAGCCTGCTGCCCGAATTGCCCTTTCTGGGTAAGCTGGGGGTCAACATCGGGTCCACGGAACTGATCATCCTGGTGACGACGGCGATTTCCATGGTCTTTCTCACCCTGCTCATCAAGTTTACCAGGATGGGGAAGGCCATGCGGGCCACGGCCCAGGACCGCAACATGGCCATGCTCGTCGGGGTCGACGTCAACCGGACGATCTCCTACACCTTCATCATCGGGTCGGTCCTGGCGGCCATCGGCGGGGTCCTCATCGCCTCCCACATCGGCCGGATCAATTTCTACATCGGTTTCATCGCCGGCATCAAGGCCTTCACCGCCGCCGTCCTCGGCGGCATCGGGTCCATTCCCGGCGCGGTCCTGGGGGCCCTGGTCCTGGGCTGGACGGAGAGCTTCGCCACCGGTTACGTCTCCAGCGATTACGAGGACGTCTTTGCCTTCATCCTCCTCGTGCTGATCCTTATCGTCCGCCCCTCCGGTCTGCTGGGGCGATCGACGGTGCAAAAGGTGTAGGAGGAACGAAACCCTTGCCCGCCATGACACAAATCCGCCAATCCCTGGTCATCGCCCTCTGGTTCATGTTCCTCACCTTCCCCATCCTGGTCATCCGGGTCAACACCATCGAAAACATTATCGAATGGCGCTGGCTGAACATGCTCTACATCGGGGCGGGGAGCTTTCTGGGCTCCTTTGCCTGGAGATATTTTCTCGCCCGGAAGGGCCAAGGGACAAGGAAGATTGCCGCTCCCGGCGGAACCGCCGCGGCGGCCACGGCACCTCCGGAAACGGGGCCGGATGGGAATGACCTATCGGCATCGGCAAGAAGTGCAGGAAAATCAAGGACCTTCCCCTCCATCCCCGAAGTCGAGGCGGTATCGGCGCCGGCAGACCTTGGAGGGGTCTTGACCCCGGCCCCGGCATACGCGGATAAGCCCTGGCTGCACCGGCTGCTGGACAGCCCGCGGCTCTACCGGCCTTTCCTGATCGCTCTTGCCGTAGCGGCGCTGGTTTTCCCCTTTCTGCCCTTCGCCTCCACCTATCAGATCAACATCCTCACCAACGCCCTGCTCTATGTGATGCTGGGCCTGGGCCTCAATGTCGTCGTCGGCCTGGCGGGGCTCCTGCACCTGGGCTATGTGGCCTTCTATGCCGTGGGTGCCTACAGCTACGCCCTGCTCTACTACCATTTCGGGATCGGCTTCTGGACCGCCCTGCCCCTGGGGGCCTTGCTGGCGGCCCTGTTCGGGATTCTGCTGGGATTCCCGGTCCTGCGCCTCCGGGGGGATTATCTGGCCATCGTCACCCTCGGCTTCGCCGAGATCACCCGCCTCGTCCTGGAGAACTGGAACGAGTTCTCCTTCGGTCCCAGCGGCATCGCCGGCATCCCCCGTCCCGGGCTTTTCGGCTGGGAAATGGATCTCCACGCGGCCACGATCTACATCTATTTCCTCATGATCGTCCTCTGCCTCCTGACGATCTTTGTCGTCAACCGCCTCCAGAACTCCCGGATCGGCCGGGCCTGGGTGGCCCTTCGGGAGGACGAGACGGCCTGTGAGGCCATGGGCGTGAATCCCACCGCGGCGAAACTCACCGCCTTCGCCCTGGGTTCCACCTGGGCGGGGCTGGCGGGGGTGGTCTTCGCCGCCAAGACGACCTTCGTCAATCCGGCGAGCTTCACCTTTCTCGAATCGGCCATGATCCTCTCCATCGTCGTGCTGGGCGGTATGGGTTCCATCGTCGGGGTGATCATCGGCGCCTTCATCCTCATCCTCATGCCCGAGTATCTCCGGGCCTTCAGCGAATACCGGATGCTCCTGTTCGGCCTGATCATGGTGGTGATGATGATCTTCCGCCCCCAGGGGATCGTCAGCGGCGTCCGCCGCAGCTATGAATTCCACCGGGAAACGGGGGAGAAAAGGTGAACGGCGCCATGGAACCCCTCCTGGACGTGCAAGCCCTGACCATGAACTTCGGGGGCCTCCGGGCCCTGGACGGGGTGAGCCTCCGGGTGCAGCCCGGGGAGGTGGTGGCCTTGATCGGCCCCAACGGCGCCGGGAAGACGACCTTTTTCAACTGTATCACCGGTATTTACCGGCCTTCGGGCGGGGATATCTTCGTGACGCCCCCGGGGAGGAAGCGGCGGCGCCTCAACGGTTTGAAGACCCACCAGGTTACGGCCCAGGGGCTGGCCCGGACCTTCCAGAACATCCGTCTCTTTCCGGGGATGACGGTCCTGGAGAACGTCATGATCGGCCGCCACTGCCGGACCCGGGCCGGGGTGCTCGGCGCGATTCTCCGGGATCCGCAGACCCGTCGGGAGGAAAGAGAAATTGTGGAGCGGAGTTACGCCATTCTGGAGAAGATCGGCCTGGCCGACCAGGTCAACGAACTGGCCAAAAATCTCCCCTACGGCGATCAGCGCCGGCTGGAGATCGCCCGGGCCATGGCGACGGAGCCCTTTCTCCTCCTCCTCGACGAGCCCGCCGCGGGGATGAATCCCCGGGAGACCGACGCCCTCGAGGCCCTGATCCGCCGGATCTGTGACGAGGAGGGCATCGCGGTCCTCCTGATCGAACACGACATGCGGATCGTCATGAGCATCTCCAACCGCATCTATGTTCTCGATTACGGTAAGAAAATAGCCTCCGGGACCGCCGCGGAGATCTGGGAGAACCCGGTGGTGATCAAGGCCTACCTGGGCGAGGAGACGGAGGATTAAATGGGGACGGTGCTCATTTCCGCCGCTTTCCGAATTGAACGGGGACGGTTTTCAATTCCCACGATTTCTGCATTTCCGGGGCGGCGAAACGTTTGCGGTCGGCGCTGCGCCGCCGCCGGAAACTGCCGGAGGGGCGATGAACAACGTTCTTGAACTGGTCAACGTCCAGACCTACTACGGCAACATCCAGGCCCTGAAGGACATCACCCTGGCGGTGGGGGAAGGGGAGATCATCACCCTCATCGGGGCGAACGGGGCGGGCAAATCCACGACCCTCATGTCCATCTCGGGTATTGTCCCGCCCCGCTCCGGCGACATCCGCTTCCTGGGCCGGAGCATCGCCGGCCTGAGTCCCAACGAGATCGTCGCCCTGGGTATTTCCCAGGTGCCGGAGGGACGCCGGATCTTCCCCTATCTCACCGTCACGGAGAATCTCGATATGGGGGCCTTCCTCCGGGAGGACAAGACGGCGGTCAGACAGGATATGGATCATATCTTCAGCCTCTTCCCGATTCTCGCCGAGCGGCGGCGCCAGCCGGGGGGGACCCTGAGCGGCGGCGAGCAGCAGATGCTGGCCATCTCCCGGGCCCTCATGGCCCGGCCGCGGCTCCTCCTCCTGGACGAACCCTCCCTCGGTCTGGCACCCATCTATGTCCGCCTCATCTTCGATATCATCCGCCGGATCAACCGGGAGAACGGCACGACGATCTTCCTCGTGGAACAGAACGCCAATATGGCCCTGAAGGTGGCCCACCGGGGCTACGTCATGGAGACGGGCCGGATCGTCATGACGGATACGGCGGAGAACCTTCGTAACGACGAAGGCGTCAAGCGGGCCTACCTGGGGGTGTGAACCCGGGGCCGGGGAACGCAACCGGCGGGGCAATGGTCTGGCAAAGGGAGACGCTATGGGCATAAAGTTCAACCATAACAATAATTTATGAACATCACCAAAAAGACAGCGCCGCTTGCGGTGCCGGTGCTTTTCACCGACCGGGTCCGGATCGAATCCCTGCCGGTCGGCGGACCCGATGCGGCGGAGCGGCGGATCTTTTCCGAAAAGGGCGAGATGGCCCAGATCGTCAACCGCCGGGAAGATGCCTTCCGGCAGATCGTGTACTGGGACATCGATTCCACCCGCACCGGCGTGGACCGGGGCCATCACTATCATCTCCGGAAAACGGACCGGATGTATGTGCTCTCCGGCGAAGTCGAGCTGCTCCTGGAAGACCCGCGGACGGGTGCACGGGGGCTGGCGGTCCTCCGGGCGGGGGACCGGGTGGAGATCCTGCCCGGCGTCGCCCATGCCGTCCGTTCCCGGGTCAGATCCCAGGTCCTGGAATACAGCCCCGACCCCTATGATCCCGCCGATACCTATCCGCACCGCGTCGGGAACACATAATGGCGGGCCGCGCCGTACATATCACCCCGAACCGGCTGCCCTCTTTCCGGCGGGAAACTCATGACCGGTCCTCATAAAACGGCCGCTGTCAAAGGCAGGCCCTTTCTTGCCCTTGCCTTCCTGAGCCTGATCTGGGGTTACAACTGGGTGGTGATGAAGGAGGGCCTCCGCTTTTGTGATCCCTTTGTCTTTGCGGCTCTGCGGGTCACCCTGGCGGCGGTGTGTCTTATCCCCCTCCTGATCGGGTCGGGAAAAGCCTTACGTCCCCGGCAGGTCAAAGTGACCATCCTTTTGGGCCTGTTTTCCACGACCCTGGGCCTCGGCCTGCCCATGTACGCCCTCGTGAGCGGCGGGGCGGGGAAAACGGCCATCCTCCTGTACACCATGCCGTTCTGGGTCATCCTCCTGGCCTGGCCCATCCTGGGAGAGCGGGTCCGGGGGTGGGAATGGCTGGCGGTGATCCTCGCCTTTGCCGGTCTGGGGCTGATGGTGGACTTCCAGGCCGTGGGGGTTAGACTCTGGTCGAGCGTCATCGCCGTTCTGGCCGGCATCGCCTGGGCGGGAAGCGCCATCGTCACGCGCATCATGAGAAGGAGCCCGGAGTTCGACCTCCTTGCCGTCACCACCTGGCAGATGATCTACGGCGCCATTCCGCTCCTCCTGCTGGCCCTCCTGCTGCCGGCGCCGCCGATCCGCTGGACCGCCACGTTCATCGCCGCCCTGCTCTACAATGTCGTCTTTACCGGCGTCATCGCCTATCTGCTCTGGTTCTACATCCTGGAACGCCTGCCGGCAGGGATGGCCACCATCGGCACCCTGGCCACGCCGGTGATCGCCATCACCGCCGCCGCCTTGCAACTGGGAGAGATTCCCGCGGGCCGGGAAGCCGCCGGCATCTTCCTGATCCTGGCCGGCATTGCCTTCCTCAGCGTCCTGGCCATTGTCCGGACCAGGCGGCCGGCGAGGATGCCTTCTCCTCCGGCGGATCATGAGCCACCCAGCCAGTAGGCTCCGGGAACTTCTGCCCGACCAGTGGCGACCACTGCCCAAAGACGATCGCCGTTGATCCCGAAGACCCGGCCCTGACTTGCAGCCATATCCGGGTGTCCTCCCGATCACCCCTTGCACTCCAACCCGGCACCGCTGCTTATAAGATTGTCAAAGATCGTACCGCATGTTGGGATAGCATCCCCGGGCTATCCGGAATTTACCGGCCTTGTGCTATCCTGTCATGTCTTCCGGGACGGGAATGCGGGCTTCGCAGGGGACCTTTGTCTGGCAAAGGCCGCAGCCGTAGCTTTCTAAGCCGAAACGGGCTTTCGTGTAGGCCACGACGGTCTCAAAAAGAAATTGCCGGCAGCGATCCTTGTCATGGCCCGCTTCGCTGATCGCCCCCGCGGGACAGCGGGAGATGCACTTTTTGCATTTTCCCTGAGCATAAAAAAGGCAATAGGCGTGGTAATCGTCGTACGGCCTGGGGGTCGGGGGAAGGGCGACGCGGGCGACCACGGAGCCGCAGCGCATCGCCTGTCCCTTCGCCGTGATGAGGCCGTCGGCGAGGCCGAAGGTGCCCAGGCCGGCCGCGTACGCCGCATGCCGCTCGGACCAGTTGGAGGCGAAACCGTAGCGTGCCGATGCCTGCCAGGACCACTGGGGGAACTGTACCGGGGCTACGGAAGCGATGCCCAGCTCGCCCAGGGACGCGACCAGATGCCGGGCAAGTTTCATATTGAACTCCTCTCCGTAATTGCGGGACCGGACCCAGCGCTCCGCGGGCAAGTCCCGCCGACGCCGATTATCCGCCTTCGTTGCCTCGGTCTGGGGAAGGACCCAACAGATCACCGTCAGCTCTGCCGGCTTCGGGTTACAATCGGGAAAGGCGAGGGAAAAAATCTCCGCGGGCGTCCAGAAGAACGCCCCGATGTCGCTTTTGTAGAACGAAAAGAGCGGGTCGTCCCCCCGGGCGTAGCCCACCAGCGCCTCATCCCAGGCCTTGTCGTTTTCCCCGTTCCTCAGGGAGTTGTCCGGTGAGGTGCGGACGTAGTCTCCGATCAGGCTTTCGATCCGTGCGGCCATACCGGTCATATCCACTGCACCCTCCCTTCCCGCCGGGGAGGCGCGTTGGGGGCTTCATCGGGATACCCCAGGGGAATCAGACAGACGAGCTTGCGGCCCTCCATGCCCATCAGGGCATTGATCTCTCGCTCCTGTCTGTTCATGGCCGACGGCGCCCATTGGGCAAGTTCCGGGATCTTTTCGATCAACTCTCCGGGAACCGGATCGGGTTTGAATCTTCTCATGCTGCGTCTTCCCTTGATTGCCTGTGACAGTTCCATAGATCATGACCCTCCTTTAAGAAAAATCAAGTATTTGTGCCTCAAGGCGCACATTGCGACCCCTCCGTGCTTCCCGACTTTCGGGGATGGGGCGGCAGAGAACGGCGGAATTGGACATCCCCGCTTCATTCATCAAGTTTTTTGCGCTGCCGGTGCATCCTGATCTTTTCCCGGTTGCCGCAGATCGACATCGCACACCACCGGCGCCGGTTTGCCGGCGAATTGTCGAGAAAGAGCATCCGACAACTGCCGTTTTTACACATCTTCAGGTGGTCCCGGTCGGCGCCGCTTACGATGGTGATGGCATCCCGGGCAATGACGGACAAACAAGACTTCAGGGGATTTTTCGTTTCCCAGACCATGGCATCGGCATCGGCGTGCAGCCGGGGTACGGCCGTCGGAAATAACGCCGCCCCGTTGATGCGCTCGATGTCCGCTGCCAGCGGCTTTGTCTTCAGAATGATCGCTTTGACGGCGTCATGGATGGCTTCGCGTAACCCCACGGCCGTTTCGTGGTCTTTTGAAGTTGGAGAAACCTCGGGGAAGAACAGACCGGCCTGGTGCAGCCAGTTCCGCAGGGCCTCGGGTGTCCCCAGGAGATCCCGCGGCTCCGAGCCTCGATGCCGGACGGTGGCCACAAAGTTCAGGGCAAGGCTGCCGGCATCGAAGCGGAATTGACGGTATTTCGGGTGCGAGTTTCTGCGTGCCCCCATAAAAAAGCCCCTCGTTTTTGTAACCGTATAAATGGTTACATTTTCTTTGTCAATAAATAATTTCTCTCAGGGGATAATGATCAGAGAAAAATGAGGGGGGCGACACGTTTCGGTGCGGGATGGTGATCAGGGCCGGCATTGCCTACCTCAGCGTCCTGGCCATTGTCCGGACCAGGCGGCCGGCGAGGATGCCTTCTCCGGAGTAGGCGTCTGAACCTTGTCCTCCAGGGAGGGGCCGCAGGCGGCGCCGATCCCCGGGATCTGCCCCTAAGAGAGGGCCGGTTCCCGGAAGTTTTCCCTCCGGAAGTCGCGGGTCGCCGGGGTCGGGTAGCTGAAGTGGTAAGGAAGACGTTCCGTCCGCAGGGCGGCCGTGGCAAAGGAAAAGGGATGGAGGTCGGGGTTGCTGTCCTGGCGCGCCAAGACGGCCTTCATCGCCGGGCGGTAGAGCTGCCTGTCGCATTGGACCCGGGGGGATTGCACCGCTGTCGCGCTCAGACAGCTTCATCGGCCATTATGAGCTGCCGACTCAAGAGCGCTATTTTTTTGACATTCAACCCGTCTTCCGCAAAGTTTACGAATTCGCAAAAAGTCCTGACAGTCCCTTCATGAAAATTCGGGCCTAATAATTACGGTAGGTTACAAAGAAACTTTTTACGAGGTCATCATCTTTTGAAGGGGTTGTTTTTGGGTTATGTCTTTCGGCAGTGGAAAATTTTCATCATTGGAGGTTCTCGAAGAACCACTGGGGATCAACTATTTCCTGAAGATCGACATGGCTTGATGAATTATAAGATATGCTTGCATAAATACCCGGTATATGCGAAAGTAAGTTCAACTTATCGTGCGGGTGATGGTGTATGCAGCGCTGGATAGAAAGGGATTTGCTCAGGCAAATAAGGACATATCTGAATGATTCCGAGATGATTGTCATCCACGGAGCACGTCAGGTAGGCAAGACTTCTCTGGCTCGTTTAATTATGGAAGAACTGGCGGCATCCGTACCGGAAAACTCCTTGTTTTGGCTGGATTTGGATGATCCGGTCTATCTCGATCTTTGTAATCGGGGGATTGAAGAAGTCTTGCGCTATGCCCGGGGGCGTGGTTTTGAGACGGGGGGAAGATTTTATATTTTTGTTGATGAGATTCAATACCTCGCTGAACCGAGCGCCTTCCTGAAGTTGGCGTATGATCGTTATCAGGGGAAGGTCAAACTGATTGTCACCGGTTCGTCCAGCTTTGCCGTCAAGTCCAAATTCAAGGATTCTCTGGCGGGCCGAATTCTGGATTTCGAATTATTTCCTTTGAATTTTGAGGAATTCCTACGGTTCAAAGGGTTGAGCTATGACCTGTCCGCCGTGGATGTACCGGAGGCTGTACATGGCGAATTATCCCTTCATTTCCGTGACTATATGCGCAAGGGCGGCTATCCGGCCATTGTTTTGGAGCCGGTGGAGGAGAAACAAGAGAAAAAACTTACGCAGATCATTCAAACATATATCCGCACGGACATCAGGGATCTTGGGAAGATACGCAATCTCCAGAAGTTCAACCACCTGCTTGCCATCCTGGCTTCTCAGACCGGCAGACTTGTCAACATAAGCGAACTGAGCGGCACAGTCGGTCTGGCGAGACAGACGGTAGAGGAATATCTTTTTATTTTGGAAAACACTTATGTCATCAAGATGTTATATCCTTTCTTCCAAAATCTCCGGAGTGAACTGACGAAACTTCCGAAGGTATTTTTTGAGGATACCGGCGTCGCCCGTTTACTGGAAAACAGGACCTTTGCGGGAAACATAACAGGAGCTGCTTTTGAAAACGCCGTATTTTCAGAAATCAGAAAACGAAGTGGCGTCGAAATACTTCATTTCTGGCGAACGAACAAGCAGCATGAGGTGGATTTTATCATTGCCGGCGATGAGATTGTGCCTATGGAGGTAAAGCTTTCCTATCGAAAGCGCGACCTGACTTCCTTGAAATATTTTGTCGATAAATATAAAATAGCTGTCGCATGGGTTTGCACTCTGGAAAAGATTCATCCTCTTCCCTACCCCTGGCTACGGCAGATCTACCCCTGGGAAATTGGAAAGGTGCTGCAGCCGCATCCTGATTTTGACCAGGAAACGTAAACAATTACTGGCATGCGGCATCGTAAGGCTAGGTAATTGTTTTCATAAGGAAATTATCAGGATGTTCCTGCTTGCCGTAAAAATGTCTCTCTTGGCACTTCCGGTCATTTCTGAATTAATCCCCAGCAGTTTAAATTCCCCTGCCCCGGTTTCATAAATATATATATTCAGGTTTGCTGATGCGGGAACGTTGGCAGAAATCTTGTGGCGGGGCTTTGATCCCTTCACCCTCCGGGCCGTAGTCGAGACCCTCCGCGATCGATGTTCGGCCTGACCTCGGGCAACGCGCATCTGCTTGTATCTTGGCTATTGCGATACAAGGTCTCCCCATCCCGTTAAAAAGTACGCGATCCACAGGGCTGGTATTTGTAGTCGAAGGTCATCGTAACTGGTGAACCGGCCACGGACTTGACGACGATGATGCCATATTTCGGGCCTGACAGTTGTAAGGCATAGGCGTGACCTGCCGTCAACTGCATAGATCCCGGCGTGCTATTGACTGTGTAACCGAACGCGGGGACTTCGGTTACGGTCTCGAGACCGGTTGTCGGATTATAAGGGTGCTGTTTTTACCTGTCAGGGATTAATGTTCAGAGAAAAATGAAGGGGGCGGCACGTTTCGGTGCGGGATGGTGATCCCGGCCGGCGGCAGGGGCTCACAATACCCTCATCAACAGTTTGCCGATACCTTTTTCCACCAAAGATAATTGTCTCGCCAGACCATAGGACAGATCGATATCGCGCCCTTTGATGAAGGGTCCGCGATCCGTAACCGTGGCCTGCACGACCTTGCCCGTCGCGGGATTTTCGATCTCCACCCTTGTCCCCAGAGGCAAGTCGCGATGGGCGATGGTGTTTGCATACATATCGAAGGGTTTGCCGTTGGACATCAACCGCCCGTGATATTGCGCTCCGTACCAGCTTGCCACCACGGTCTGCGGCGACGACGGCGGCGGCGGAGGGGATGGCGGCCGGTCTTCGGACGTATTGCGGATCTTCAGTTTTTGACCGACCTGCAGCGTCCGTGCATCAGTGATGCCGTTGTCGCTCATGATCGTCTCCATAGGCAGGTGGAAATTATCCCGGGACAGTTTCCAGATGCTGTCGCCCTTCTTCACGACGTATTCCCGCCAGGCGCCGTTGTCCGCTTTGCCTTCCTCCGGCGGCGCCGGTTTTATTTGCACCGCGTTCCGGGCCTCGGTCATTTGGGATCGGAACGATCCGGGACCCGTCACGGTGGCGCCCGCTTTGATATACCATTTCCCCGTGCTTCGGGAACGACTCACGGCATGGGGATTCAACTTGCGAAATTCATCCCAGTCGACTCCCAGCATCTTCGTTATCTTACCGATCGGATCGCCTTTCTGGATCTCATAACTCATCGGGAGGGCCTCCTCTGCCAAGCGATGTTTTTTTGACGCACAGGTGACATGAGAAAAGATATGCAGAAATGGTGCCACAGGCCGAAAATGGTAGTTTATCGAACAATATCAAAAATTAAAGAGAGCAGTGTCCCCGGCGGTGATCTCCGGCGGCGGCCGGGAGCGCCGGAATTTATCAGGGCCTGTCAACGAACCGACGGTCGGGCGGAGAGGGAAACGTTCCTGTCGGCGGCTCAGTTCAGGCGGAAGCGGATGGGAACGTCCACCCACATGGTCACGGGGACGCCCAGCTTCCTGCCCGGTTCGAAGGACCACTTTTTCAGGCTCGTGAGCGCCGACTGATCCAGGAGGGCGGAGCCGGAAGAGGACTTGATCCGGAGCCGGCCCACCTTGCCGTCCGGCAGTACCTCCACGGCGAGCAGGACCACCCCTTCGTGCCCCCGGAGACGGGCCAGACGCGGATAGTCGGGGTGGGGGTTCTCGTGATACCGGGGCACCGCCAGCGAGGTCATGCTTCCGTCGGCTTGTCTCTCCCCCGGGCGGCCGGCGCGGTTGGTCGCCGGGGCGGCGCCGGGGCCTTCCCGTCCCGTGGCGACGCCGTTTCCGGCCTTCTCCCCGGTGTAGACGCCGTCATGTCCGAAGGGCATGACCCGCCCCAGGGAGGCCAGCACGGCGGCGGCGTGCCGGGGGGGTTCGCCGGGGGCGGTTTTTGCCGGCGCGGCGGGCGGCGGCGCCGGCAGAGGCTCATGTTTCCGGAGGGGTTTTTCCGATCCCGCCGCCACGGCCGGGGGGGAGGGGATTCTTTCCCGCGGGGCCGCCAGGGCCGCCAGGGAAACGAGATCCACATGGATGCAGGGGTCGATGTCCCTGGCCAGACGGGGCGGCGTCGTAGTGGCCAGGGCGGTCATCAGGATCATGGCCGTCAGCCCGTGGATCCCCAGGGACAGGAAGATCACCTGCCGCAGCCCCGTGGTCCCGGTCCGCCGGTCGAAAATGGGGTTCGACGCTTCCTTATCCATGGCGATCACATCCCGGCCGGGGGTCAGAATACAAGGCTCACCCCCCCCTTGAAGGTCCGTTCCGGCATGGGGTAGTAGGTGTTCAGCCCCCCCCAGGATTCATTGTCCGTTCCAAAACCTGCATATTTCTCGTTGTTGATGTTCTCCACGGCGACAAAGGCCTGGATGTCCAGGGGTCTTTTCCTGATTTCCTGCCGCTTCCGGAAGGAGAGGGAGAGGTTGTAGATGATGAAGGACGAGAGTTTTTCCGTATTGTTGTCGTAGTCCCCCGAGAGGTAGCAGTCGCTCACGTACCGGACCTCCGGGCGGAGGGTGAGATGGAACGGCAGCTTGATGTCGGCGCTGGCCCCCACGATCCGGTTGGGGACCAGGGGGAGTTCCTTCTTGTTGTACTGCCCGTCCTCGAAGGTCGCCAGGTGGTAGGTGTACTGGCCGTTCAGGGTCACATAGCCCCTGATGTTCCAGGAGAAGGATCCTTCCGCCCCCTGGTGGCGGGTCCGGTCGAGGTTCTCGTTGCGTTTGGTGGCGTTGTTCCAGGTGATCTCGTCCTCCATGTCGATGCGGAACACCGACAGGGAGATCTTCAAGGCTTCCAGGGGGTACAGGAGGGTTCCCACCTCCATGCTCTGCCCCTGCTCCTTCTCCAGGTTGGTATAGAAGCCGCCGCCCCAGCCGTTGAACGACGCCTGCTCATCCAGAAAGGGGATCCGGTAGATCCGGGCGTACTTGCCGTAGAGATTGGATTTTTTCCCCAGCAGAACCGTCGCGCCTCCCTCCCAGGCCTCGGCGGGGTGGCGTTTCTCCTGATCGGAGAAGCTGTTGCCCGGGGTCTGGACGTCCGTGTAGTCGCCGCCGAGGGTGGTGTTTCCGGCCCGATAGCCTGCGGCAAGGATCAGGCGTTTCCAGGGGGAAAATTCGTTGCGGAGGTAATATTCCAGGGTCTTGCGGCGCAGCTCCGCCCAGCCGGTCTTCACCCGGCGCTCCCGGGTGTCCCAGGAGGCCTTGCGGTACGGCTCGTCATAGTAGTCCAGCCCGGCGGTGAGCTTGTTCGGGAAGCCCAGAATCGCCTTTTCGAGGGTGTATTTGGGGGTGAAGGCACAGGAATCCATATCGGTGTTGGTGTACTGGTTGGAATTCCACGACGGCATGTTGAACTCGTAGGCGTTTTTACCGTAGCTGAACAGGAGGTCCAACTGCCCCAGGGATTCGTGGACGGCCGTGGCCCCCAGGTTGATCCGTCCCGTCCGGTCCCGGCCGTCATCGTCCGGGGCGGCGTTCGTCCAGTTTGCCGGCGTCGCGGGCTGATACTGGCGGCGGTCCTGGTCCATCTGCCCCTTCGTCAAGGCCCCGGGCAGGTTGTAGTCGCTCCGGTTCCCCGCCATGCCCAGGGACAACTGGACATGATCGCTCAGCTCGTAGCCGAGGTCGAACCCCGCGGACTGGGAGGCGAGTTTGGAGCGCTCCCGGTAGCCCCAGGCGAAGTAGTTTTCCCCGTTGACGGCGTAAGAGAGCTTCCCCTGTCGGCCCGTAGCGCCGAGGCGCTCGTTGTTCAGGCCGTAGCTGCCCGCCGTGGCCGCCGCCGTAAACACCGGGGCGCCCTTCCCCTTCTTGGTGATCACATTGATCACCCCGCCGATGGCGTTGTCGCCGTAAAGGACCGTGTTGGCCCCCCGGACCACCTCCACCCGCTCGATGTTTCCCAGGGGGATCTGGAACCAGTTGTTGGAGCTCATGTCCGGGCGGTTCTGCCGCCGCCCGTCGATCAGCACCAGGGTCTTGCCGTAGGGGTTCTCCCCGCCGAAGCCCCGGAGGTCCACCAGGGACTGGGGGGACTGGCCGCTGTAGGAACGGATCTGGATCCCCTCCAGTTTTTCCAGGACCTCCACCAGGGAGGTCGCCCCGGATTTCCTGATGTCTTCCTCGGTGATCACGGAGACGTCGGCGGGCACCCGCCGCACCTCCTCCCAGTCCCGGGTCGCCGTGACGACCACCTCATCCATCCGGAGGGCCGGCGCCGCGCCTTCGCCCTCCCGGACAACCCCCGGCGGCGTTTTCTTCGCCCCGGCGCCCGGCGCCGCCCCCTCGTCACTCCCGCCGGAACCCGGCCGGACCTTGTTTTCCGCCACGACGGACAAGCCGTCTCCCCGCGGGGCGACCGTGCCGGCGGTGCCGGCTACGCCCGGAATCCGCCCGCCCGGCTCCCGGAAAACGGGGGAGCTCACCGCCGGGACGCCCCCCGGGGCCGGAAAAAGACCCCCTGCCGCCCCGGCGCCCGGCGTTCCCTCCCGGGCCAGCGCGGGGACGGTCCCGCCCAGACCAAGGCCAACAAGCAATGTCAAACCGATCCACCCCACCAGTGTTCTTTTCATCGTTCCTCCTTCTTCCCCCGCGGGAGAAAAGAATTGTTTGCTTCGCCAGGCAAGTTTCCTGGCTGGGGGCTTTGTCCTACTTCCCGCGCCTTCCCGGACGCCTTCCCGGCGGCCAGTGGCCTGTTACGGTTTTCGATCCCCTTACAGTTGCGGGGCAGCGCCGGCTTTCCACCGGCTTCCTTCCCCTGGCGAAGTCATGGTCACGCCCCAGGGCGGCCATAGTGAAAGGTTAAAAAATCTCCAAAAAAACCGGGCATTTACCGGCCCCGGACCCTGTTCCCGGGCCGCTGTCCGCCCCTTACCAAAGCTCCGTCCGCGGGGCGACCACGGGCCGTCCCGTGAGCTCATGCCGGATGGTCAGCACCGGGGTCCCGTAAACGGCCTCGATATTCTCCGCCGTGAGCACCGCTTCCGGAAGGCCGTCGTCATGCATGACCCCCCGGTCCAGGAGAATGATCCGGTCGCAGTACAGGGAGGCCAGGTTGATGTCGTGTGTCACGGCGACCACCGTCAGCCCTTCGTTTCTGTTGCAGGCCTTCAAAAGGCTGAGAATCTCCACCTGATGACGAATGTCGAGAAAAGCCGTCGGCTCGTCGAGGAGGAGGAGCTGCGGCTCCTGGGCCAGGGCGCGGGCAATGAGGACCCGCTGCCGCTCCCCGCCGCTGAGCTGATCCAGGGGGCGGGCGGCGAGGTCCAGGGTGTCGGTCTGTTCCATCACCCGCTGGACCACCGCGTAATCACGTTCCTCCTCGAAGGACCAGTTGCGCAGATGGGGCGAACGGCCCATGAGCACGATTTCCCGGGCGGAAAAGGCAAAGATGCCGGAGTAATGCTGGGGAACCACGGCGATCCGCCGGGCCACCTCCCGCCTTTTGAGGGTGTGAACGGGGATGCCGTCCAACAGCACCCGTCCTTCCTGCGGCGTGAGCAGTCCGTCCAGGAGGCGGAGGAGTGTTGATTTCCCCGATCCGTTCGGGCCCAGAACGCCGATGAACTCTTTCCCGGCGATGGTGAAATCCAGGTGCCGCAGCACCCAGGGATCTCCATAGCGAAAACCTAAATTATCCACGTTCATGAGCTTCATGAAGACGCCCTCAAGCTCCGCCGGAGCAGCAGGAGGAAATACGGCGCCCCGCAGAGGGCGGTGATCACCCCCACGGGGAGCTCCGCCGGCGCCACGAGGCTGCGGGCCAGGGTGTCGGCGCCGATCAGAAAGGTGCCCCCGAGAAAAAAGGCCGCCGGCAGCAGGATCCGGTGGTCGGGACCGACGAGGAGGCGGATGATATGGGGAATGA
The DNA here is from genome assembly GCA_035448805.1 of Syntrophales bacterium. Classification (GTDB taxonomy): domain Bacteria; phylum Desulfobacterota; class Syntrophia; order Syntrophales; family UBA8958; genus UBA8958. The sequence goes on along the minus strand of DAOTJR010000006.1, from coordinate 25,063 downwards.
TAAGCCCCACGAAGCCGATCGTGCCGCTGGCGGCCACCGCCGCGGCCGTGATGAGGGCGGCGGCGGCCAGCAGGGCGATTTTGGTCTTTCCCACCGCCACCCCCAACTGCTGGGCCGTTTCCTCCCCGGTAACGAGGATGTTCATGGAACGGGCGAAGGCATAGATGAAACCCGTTCCCGCCAGGAGAAATACGGAGGTGTAAAGAAGGGCCTGTTCATCCGCCAGGCTCAGGTCCCCCATGATCCAGTTGAGCGCCCGCTGGAGCTGGGCATGATCGCTGATGGTGAAGACGAAGAGGATGAAGGCGTTGAAGAAGGCGTTGACCATGACGCCGGTCAGTAGCAGGGTGTTGTTTTCCATCGTTTTCCCCCGGCCCGCGATTCCGAAAACGATCAGGATCGCCGCCAGGGCGCCGAGAAAGGCCATGCCGGGCATGCCCAGACCCCAGGTGCCGGCCGCGCCGAAGAGAATTCCCAAGACGGCCCCCACCGCGGAACCAGCGGATATTCCGAGGATATAGGGGTCCGCCAGGGGATTTCTCAATAGGGCCTGGAATACTACCCCGGCCACGGACAGGGACGCCCCGACCAGCGCCGCCAGCAGAATCCGGGGCAGGCGGATGGACATGATGATGGACGTTTCGGCCTCGGTCAGGGTGCCGGAAAGAAACGACGCCCAGGGGAAAAACTCGCGGAGGGTGGCCCGGACGGGAATGTCGGCCGTCCCGGTAAACAGGGACACGAAGGCCACGACAATAAGCAGCAGGCACAACAGGATGGAAAGCCTGACGACCCGGGCCGGCGTTACGGCGAGATATGATGGCTGGAATAAAAAGGCGCCCATTTTCCCTCCCCACGAGGTCAAACAGATGGGCCGGTCTTCCGGCTCCGGGCACCCTACTTGCCGCCTTCCCGTCTCCCGGCGGAGACAGTGGCATTTCGGCTTTCGTTCCCGTTACGGCTGCGGGGCAGCGGGGGCTTTGCACCCCTCTTCCACACACCCATCTGGTCTGGCAGAAAACTGCGGTAAAACTACCTAAAGAAAGGGCGGATGTCAAGCGGCAAATTCGGCAAATTCGGTCCGGTCACGGCGGTGACGGGGGAGGTAAAACCCGGGAGGCCGGGCGGTGATCCCGTCCCGCCCAGGGGCCGCGGCGAGGTTTCCCGGCCGGCGGGCGGTCGGGTCCCTCAGAGGCCGCTCTTCTCCACGGCGGCCTTCATCTCCTCCAGGCCGGTGACGATCCGGGGGCCGAGGCGGAAGAGGGTTTCGCGGATCGTATAGATCCGTCCCTCCCGGACGGCGTCCAGGCTACGGAGGCGGCCGGCGAGCCTCCGGACGTCCTCCTCCATGCCCGGTCCCTGCCCGATGAACAGAATCCGGGGCTGACGGCGGATGGTCTCCTCCAGGGAGTATTTCGGATAGCGCCCGGTGACGTCCCCGGCGATATTTGTCAGGCCCATGATGGCCATGGCGTCGTCCATGGGCGTCCCGGGACCGGCGACGATGAGGGGTTCCGGCTGGATGACGAAGAGTGCCCGGGGCCTGTCCGTCCGACTGCGCCGTTGGGCCGCCGCCCGGAAGCCGTCCAGGCGGCGCTGCATCGCCGCCGCCTGACGCCGGGCTGCCTTTTCCACCCCGAGATAGCGTCCCAGTTCCCTGAGGGCGGCGGGTAGTTCTTCGATCTTCCGGGCCCGGAAGACATGGGTGCTGATGTGCAGCTTTGCCAGCCGGGCGGCGATTTCCGGGGGGTTGCCGTCTTCGGTAAGGATTACCGCCTCGGGGCGGAGGGCGATGATTGCCTCCAGGGAGGGGTTGGAAAAGCCGCCGATCTTGGGTTTTTTCAGAGCTTCCTGGGGGAAGTCGCAGTAGGTGGTTACCCCCACCAGGCGTTCCCCCAGCCCCAGACCGAAAATGATTTCCGTGAGATTAGGGGCCAAAGAGACGATGCGCCGCGGCGGGGAGGCGGCAAGACAGCCCGCGTCCCCGAGAGTCAGCGACATCACGGCGGCGATCACGATGAGGATATTTCTATACCCCTTCATAGCCCCGGGCGGTATAGAAAGAGGCCTTGTCGAAGAAGATCACGATCCGGCGGTCCAACTCCAGGGCCATGTAGATGTCGATAGTCCGCTGCCACATCCCCCGGGAAAGGGCGAACTCCCAGAGATGCTTTTTGATGAGACTCAAGGCGCTGAGGATCTCCCCCAGGTGAAAACCTTCCCGGCGGCGCTCCCGGCCCATGTCCGTGTAGTAGGCCTGGATGTCCCGGTCGTCGTATCCCCCGCCCAGCCATTTCCCGAATTGGGAGAGGATAGTGTGGACCCGGCGGAAGAGACGTTGCCGGTCGAAATGATGATAGCCGGGGGTGGAGCGGCTGGTGGTCACCTCCTCGATCCAGAGGCGGGAGATGAGTTCCGCATTTTCCTCGATCACCCGGACGAGCCGGTCGGACAGGAGGTTCTTCTTGCCGGCGACAGCGCCCTCGCCACCGGCGGCCAGGGAGAAGGAATCGACGATGGCCCAGTAGTCGGACTTTGCGGAGACAAAGCGTTCCACCGCCCGTCTGTTGGCGGGAAAGGCCAGCCGGGGGATCACCGCGAGGGGGAAATAGCGGGCCGCCACGGTATCGCCGCCGGATTGAAGCCGGCCGCCCTCGCCGGCCGCCTCGAAGGTCAGGAAGATCAGATCGCCGTAGAAGCTGTTTTTCCCTGAATCCACATCCACGAGACCGACGATGCGTCCCCGGAGCCCGGTTTCCTCTTCCATTTCCCGCAGGGCGGCGCTCTCGATGCTCTCCCCGCTTTCTACAAATCCCGTCGGCAGACACCAACGCCCCCGGTACGGCCGCCGTCCCCGCTTGACCAGCAGAATCTCCCGGTCCGCCGACAAAACGATCACCGATACCACGGGCAGGGGATTTTCATAGAAGAAGGTCCGGCAGGCGCGACAGTAATCCCGCTCCACATCTTCTTCCCATTCCCGGCCGAGAGAACCGCCGCAATAGGGACAATAACTACGCCTTTTCCTCATTCCGTCCCTCCTTTGCTCCGTATCTGCACGGCGGTGCTTGGCACCTGAACGGCCTTCCCGTTTTCATCTCCCGGCCTGTCTTTCCCGGGCCGTGGCTCCCGGCAGATGAAGATCCGGTCGTCCTTGAAGATCCTGAAGCCGTCTTCCTTCCGGGCGGCGTCCTCCAAATGGACGGCGAACCTGGCCATGAGCCCTTCCCGGTGCCGAGCTTCGATCCCGGCAAGAAAGAAGGGGGTTTTGAACCGGAAATAGCTCAAAAGCAGGGGCAATTCATCGGGCCGGAAAATCAGGGTGTTGGGATAGTCGATAACCTCGATACGACCAAACCAGCGCCCGAGGAATTCCGCGCCGTTTTCCGCACAGAAACGGCCGATGATCTCTTCCACGGGCAGACGCCGCCGCTTCAAGATCCCCTGTTCTTTAAGGACGGCCTTGGCGGCGGCAAAGAGTTCCCCCATGTTCCGCGCGGCGTGGGTGATCGTCACGAAGACGCCGCCGGGGCTGAGGAGGCGGGCGATCCGGCCGGTCATCTCGGGAAAGAAATAGAGGGCGTAACTACAGAGAATCAGGTCCCAGGAGCGTTCGGGGAGGGTTTCGATATGCGCCACCGGGGCGGCAATAAAGCGCCCCGCCGCACCGACACGCCGACAGACATCCAGAAAAAGGGGTTCGTATCCCGGAATCATATCCAGGCCCGTGATGCCGGCCCCCGGCGGCAACCGGTTCCGGAGGGCCTCGGTAAAGAAGCCGAAACCACAGCCCAGATCGAGGACCCGGCGACAGTCCTGCCAGGTGAGACCCGCCAGAGCCAACTCCCGGATGTCCTGACTGTTGGTCGAATGGTCGCGGATCAGCTCCGCGGTCAACAGATGGGCCTCGACACCGGTGAAGACCTCGGAGACCTGTTCAAGCTGCTCGTTTTTATTCATCAATCACCACCGTTTTCGTGCCTGGTTCCTCCCGTGTGCGGAAGCCGGCGGCCGGGGCCGACCGCCGCCAATCGGACTTGCGCCCTCCCCATGGACCCTCTCGCCGGTCATAAGTCCGGGTTTTCAGGCCGCCCGCCCGCAAACATGGGCCTCCCCGCCCGCTGCGGTACCACAACGGCATGGAGAGCATAGGTATTTTTCGCGACGCCGTCAAATGGTAAATCGATCCTCCCCGGGATGACGACAACGCCGGAAGGCGTCTTCCTTCCCGCAAGTCACGGCCGAATCGGCAGACAGGGCGCGTATCTCCCGCCATCATCACCCCCGCCGTGACGCCGCGCCATGGCATCACCTCCCGGTCGTGGGGATGACCCGACGGGGTGCGAAATCATCTTCACCCCGCGAAGGGCACTACGCATCCCGAGGCCCGAACCGGTGCGTTCCCACGGCCGCAAGCCGGGGCCGACTTCCGGATAAACCAAACAATATCATATGGATGCGAAATCTTGACGACTGAGATACCCGCCTGGCACACATTGTGATTGAGAAAAGGGCAGGACTTCGGCCGCCCATAAGCAACAGTGCGTAGCGCAGGAACCAAAATTAATGTCCGACAAGAAAGAGGAGGCAATCATGGCAAAAGCAATAAAGGCGGCAAAGGCGGTGCAGACACCCAAAGCCGTGAAGGGGACTAAAAAGGCGAAAAAGGTAGAAGATGTGGACCGGATCTTCGAGATGACTGCGGAAGAACTTCCGGAAAAATGGAAGGACACCCTTGAGCTGTTTTTCGAGGAGACCGAGGCGGGGATCCATGACCACTGGCACCTCCGGTCCGACCAGGTAGGCAGCATCGATGTCTATCACACCTTCGGTCCCTATGACATCACGAACCTCGTGGAAGGCAACATCAAGGTCTTCCTCAAGGGGCGGGCGATCAAGGTGCGGGGCCAGGAGCCCAAAGTCTTCCGGATCGAAGAGGGATTCATCATTTCCCCGGCGGTGTACGATAATACCAGTTGTTTCCGCTATGCCCTGCCGACGGAGGGGGAAACCGCATAGATCACCATAAAAACGGTCACCAGTCCGCTACTCGCGGAGGGAAACAGGAGCTGTTCCATAGGGGGGAAGCTCCTGTTTTTTTATGGTCTTTCTTGACTCCAATTATGTTTCCGGCTATTCTTCGCCCACAGTAATCAGTCCTGGACGCACAAGATTAGGGAGCAATGGAAGTCTTCACCTTAGCCGCCGTCAGTCTGGCCATCGCCGTTTTCCTCTTTCTCACCAAGCGGCAGAACCGGACCCATCTTTCTTTCGCCTGGCTTTGCCTGGCCGTTTTTTTATACAAAGGCGGTGGTTTCTTTTCCGGCCACTTTCACTCTGAAATCTGGCATGTCTTCGAATGGTGCGGTCTCATGGCCATACCGCCGCTGCTTATGTCTTTCGGGCGCTACATCCTGAACGACCAGTCCCTCCTCAATCCGCGCCGGACCGCCACGGCGACGTTCATCAGCATCGCCCTTTTCATCTCCCTTTTCACGCCCCTGGGGGAATGGCCGTACTGGCGGGGGCTGATTTACCTTTACCCCGCCGCCGTCCTGGCGCTGTGTTACAGCGCCCTGATCCTCTTCCTCCGCCACCGCCCGCCGGGGATGGAAAGAACCCGGATGCTCTACCTCTCCATCGCCTTCGGGATGGCGGCGGTAATCAGCGCCCTGGACGTGGTCAAGCTCTTCGGCCATGATTTCTCCCCGCTTTACAATATCTTCGTGGCCGTGCTGATCTACTTGATCTTCCTGATCATCACCCATCCCCAGCTCATGGAACTCCACGAGGTCATGGCCCGGGCACTGATCACCGGGGTGCTGACCCTGTGCGCCACCCTGATCAGCTATGTCTTTATCCGCCTTTTCGGTCACGCCGATTCTTCATCCTTCACCTATATCCTCCTGGCCTCCTATCTCATCGTCATCTCCATGGAGCCCCTGAAACAGGTCCTCAAGAACATTTTCGGCTGGGTTTATCCGGAGAGCAAGGACGCGTTCAATTTCCTCTATGCCTTCGACCAGAAGCTCGAGCGGGAAAAGAGCATGCTCCTGGAGGAAATGGCCCCGGTGCTGGCGCACGAAATCCGGAATCCCCTGGGATCCATCAAGGGGGCGGCCCAGTATCTGCGCTCGGAGGTGGCGAACGAGGAGGACCAGCGCCTGATCGATGTGATCATCGAGGAGGTGAACCGCCTCAACAGCGTCGTCAATCAGTTTTTGAGCTACGCGAAGCCCTACCGTCTCAATCTGCAGCCCCAGGACATCAACGCGGTGATTTCCCGGGCGATTTCCGTCGTCCGGGCCAACGATCTGACGGAGCGGATCGTCATCGAAGAGGAACTGCGGCCGGAACTGCCGCCGGTCAGCGTGGATGCGGAGCAGCTCATCCAGGTGATCCTGAACATCGCCGTCAACGCCATGGAGGCCATGCCGGCGGGGGGCAAGCTCATTTTCCGCACCCGGCGCATCGACAGCGACCTGGGGGAGGCGGTGGGCATCTCCATCCGCGACACGGGCAAGGGGATAAAAAAAGAAGACCTGCGGAACATCTTCAAGCCCTTCTTCACCACCAAGGAGCGGGGCGTCGGTCTGGGACTCGCCATCTGCCAGCGCATCATCAGGAGTCACGGCGGCCGCCTCCGGGTCAAGTCCCTCCCCGGCCAGGGGAGCATTTTCTACATCCGGCTCCAGGCGACCTCTTGATAAAAGGAAAGGGAAACGGTCATGACAGCGGCAGGAAAAAATCAGAGGAAATGCAGGCAGGCAGCGGATATTACACGTCTTTCGTTGTGCCCGCCTGCGGGCGTGACGGTTGATTCGGGGCTAAAATGAACAGGGTTCTGGTCGTCGACGACGAAATAAATATGCAGGTGGTCCTCCGGGCCATGCTGAAAAAGGAAGGCTACGAGGTCCTCACCGCCCGGGACGGTCTGGAGGCCCTCAAAATCCTCGCCGGCACCGAGGTCGACGTGGTGGTCACCGATCTCAAGATGCCCCGTCTGGACGGGATGGGACTGCTGGAGCGGGTGATGGAAGAATATCCGTCCACCCCCGTGATCATGATCACCGCCCACGGCACCGTGGCCACGGCCGTGGACGCCCTGAAAAAGGGGGCCTTCGACTACGTCACCAAACCCTTCGAACAGGACGAGTTGAAAAACGTGGTCCTCAAGGCCGTCAAGACGCGCCGCCTGAGCGATGAGGAATTCGTCGCCAGCGCCGACGACATCGACCGTTACGGGATCGTCGGCGCCAGCGAGCCCATGGTGGAGATCTTTGAAATCGTCAAGCGGGTGGCCCCGACGACCACCACCATCCTCATCTCCGGCGAAACGGGAACGGGCAAGGAACTCATCGCCAACGCCATCCATATCAACAGTCCCCGGAAGGCCAACCCCCTGATCAAGATCAACTGCGCGGCCATCGCGGAAAACCTCATGGAAAGCGAGCTGTTCGGTTACGAAAAGGGGGCCTTCACCGGGGCGGTGGTCACCAAGCCGGGGCGCTTCGAACTGGCCCACAAGGGCACCCTCTTTCTCGACGAGGTGGGGGAGCTCCCCAAGGAGATGCAGGTAAAGCTCCTGCGGGCCATTCAGGAGCAGGCCTTCGAGCGGGTCGGGGGGCTGAAGACGATCAAGGTGGACGTCCGGCTGATCACGGCCACCAACCGGAACCTTTTTCAGGATGTAAAGGAGGGGCGCTTCCGGGAGGATCTCTTCTACCGCCTCAACGTCCTGCCCATTCATCTGCCGGCCCTGCGGGAGCGCAAAGACGACATCCCCCTGCTCGTTTCCTATTTCGTGGACCGGTTCCGGAAGAAACTCGCCCGGGACATCGAAGGTCTGGACGACGAGGTCCTGGACCTGTTCATCAACTACGACTGGCCGGGGAATATCCGGGAGATGGAAAACCTGCTGGAACGGCTCGTCCTCATGGCCCGGGGGCAGACCATCACCCTCGCGGACGTCCCGGGGGAAATCAGGCAGGCCGTCCAGGAGCAGTTCCTCCTGCCGCCGGAAAAGAAACCAAGCCAATTCAAGGAGTTCATCAGGACCCACACGGAGGAGGCGGAGCGCCAGCTGCTGGTCCGCTGTCTCGAGGAATGCGGCGGCAACGTCACCCGGGCGGCCCAGCAATTGGGCCTGAGCCGCAAGGGCCTGCAATTGAAGATGATCAAATACAACCTGCGGAAATAAAGGGAAACGCCCGGCGCCATCACCTGAAGAGGAACGATCCTTCCCCCCCTTTTTTTTATCTCCACCGGCAAGGTCTGTGTCCCGAAGGCAATGAAGCTCAGCCTTTGAGAAAAAGATTGGTCATCTCCAGGAAGGGGCGCATGGCCCGCGTCCCGCCCCCGGCGGCGACGATGTCCAGGACGGCGGCGGCCTCCCTGATTCTCACTCCGCCCAGATGGGTCACCGGGGTGCCGGCGAAGAGGGGGGGCAGCATGGGGGTGGAGGGTCCCAGGAGGGAAACGAGGCGGGGGGCGCCCAGATCGGCGAGGATATCCTCCAGATCCCCGTAGAGCAGGGCCGTGGCCGTAATGATGGCCAGGGTGCAGTCTTGCAGCCGCCCCCGGCGATCCCCGGGGGTCAGGACCATCCCCTTGGCGGGATCCTTCTCCAATACCGTCAGGGCGGCGCCGGTGGCCTCGATCCGCGTCAGTAACGGGGTGAAGCGGCCCACCATGACCACCCGGTCGGCGGCGGTAAGCTGGAAATGATCGAGAGGATCGCCGTCGAAGTCGCTCCGCTCCTGACGGATCAGGGCATTGGCCGTGGCCAGGGCGAGGGCGGTGCGCCAGGGGTCGCCGCCCTCCGTCAGCCAGGCCAGGAGGGCCGCGGCGGGGCGTCCCGGCAGAGATTCTTCCGGAGGAAACACGGCGGCCTGCGCCACCGGGGACCAAGGCGTAACGGGCGCGGCGGCCAGACCGAGGGCGCCGTTGTCCAGGCGGACCGCCATATAGATCGCCCCGATGCCCACTGCGGCGATGCGGCGGGCGGCAGCCTCTTCCCTGAGGAAATCATACAGGCGTCCAGCCAGCGTTCCGGCGGAATTGTTCATGGTTCAAAATGCTCCCCTGCCGTGGCTTTACGAGCAACCTTACACCAATCGTCATCCCTGTCAACAAGTACCCCGAACGGGACGATCCTCTTTGCTCTTGACCGGCGGCCATTCCCTCCTTGACACGGTCTCGCCATCTTCCTATACTCCCCCGACCTGAATGGTGCCATCATCTCGAAAGGAGCAGCAGATGTTTGAATATTTACTTACCAAGGAGCAACTGGCCATCCGGGACGAGGCCCGGGAACTGGTCAGATGGGTGCCCCGCCAGATGATCCTCGACATGGACCAGGACAAGATCCGTTTCCCCAAGGAATTCCTCGCCGAGGCGGGGCGGCGGAACCTCCTGGGTTGCCGGTATCCCCGCCGGTGGGGAGGGCGGGAGATGGACTGGGTGACCACGGCGGCGATCCTGGAGGAGATCGGCACCCTGGGCTATGAATTTGCCTGCGTCTTCGGCGTGGGGGCGGAGCTGGTCTGTGATGCCATCATCCACCACGGCACGGACCATCTGAAGGAAAAGTACGTCCGGCCCCTCCTGCGCGGGGAGATATTCGCCGCGGAATGCCTCACCGAGCCCCGGGGCGGCTCGGACTTTTTCGGGGCGACCACGAAGGCCGAAGACCGGGGGGACCATTTCGTCCTCAACGGCCAGAAGCGCTTCATCGTCGGCGGCGAAGGGGCGGACTATTTTCTCGTCTATGCCCGGACCAATTTCGATCCCGCCGCCAAACCCCAGGATTGCCTCACCGCCTTCGTCGTGGACCGTGGGCCGGGGGTGGAAACGAAGTATCTCTACGGCCTCATGGGCTGCCGGGGGGGCGGCACGGCCCGGATCGTCTTCCAGGATGCGGTGGTACCCAAAGAGAATGTCGTCGGCCGGGTCAACGGCGCCTACGACGTCTTCAACACCATGATGATCCCCGAGCGCCTCGGGACGGCCATGATGACCATCGGCGCCGCCCGGCCGGCCATCGAGATCGCCACGAAATACACCGCCCGGCGCAAGGCCTTCGGAAAGATCATCGCCACCTTCGAGGGGGTGAGCTTCCAGGTGGCCGAGGCGGTGATGCTCCTCGACGCCTGCCGGTCCATGGCCTATACCACCGCCCGGGCCGTGGAGACGGGACAGGAAATGCACCGGATCCGGCGCCTGGTTTCGGAAACCAAGAAATTCATTACGGAATCATGCCAGAAGGTGGTCCACAACGCCATGCAGGTCGTAGGCGGCATCGGCTACACCAACGTCTTCCCCCTGGAGCGGATCTACCGTGATATCCGCCTGGCCAGCATCTGGACGGGGACGAGCGAGGTGATGTCCATGATCACCGCCCATGAGTGGTACCGGGAGTTCCTGGGTCACGAGATCCGCACCCGGCCCCGGGATCACGAGGCGGACGCCGAAGAGGCCTTCGCCCAGGAAGAAAAGATCTACGAATAGCGGCGGGCGGGGGGCGGCCCGAGGGATATGGGTTTGCTTTGACAAGCGACCCATGCCGTGGCAGCGGCGCTTCATCAGGGAGTAAATTCAGGCAAGTTACACACCAGGAGGACAGGTTCGGCTCCCGTATGGCGGCGGCATCTTACCTGCCGGGATCCTTAGTCAAAAAATACACCGGGGTGATTTCCATAAACCATTTTCATCCTTCGTGGGTGCCGCCCCGGCATGAAAATGTCGGCAAGTGCCCGATTATTTTCATATATTATTGTACCCGCGCCGGCCATGGGGGCTTTTTGGTGAGGACGATTTCACTCCCCCTTGTAGGGAAGCGCCTCCATCACCAGCAGGCCGGAAAGGGCGTCGAATTCCGGGTCCTTGTGGATCAGGATCGCCTTGTTCCGGATGGCGTAGGCGGCCACCACGGCATCGGCCAGGGAAATCCGATATTCCGCCTTCAGGCGGGCGGCGGTCAAGAGGATCGGTTCGTCCATGCTCCAGAGGATCTCCGCCCGCAGTTGACGGAGCAGGGCGTAGCGGCGGTCCGCTTCGGCGCGTCCCCGCTCCTGGAGGGTAATGTAATAGGTCTCCATGAGGACCGGCCAGGGAAGAAGGATGGCGGCGTCCTTTAAAACCTCCTCCACCCGGTCGCTGCCCGGCTCGTCCTCGATGAGGGTCAGCAGGGCCGAGGTATCGAGGAGATAGGGTCCGCCGGCTGTGGTCGGCTGGGCCATGTCAGCCTCTTTCTCCCCGCGCGTCTTCCGCACGCCGCTCCTTCAGCAGCCGTTCGGTCAATTTCTCGCCCCGGCCCCGGCCCCGCAGGGAGGCGATCGGGTCCGCCGGGGTCGGCACGACGCGGATCGTTTCGCCGTCGTCCAGCCAGACCAGCCTTGCCCCGCCGTCGATTTGATGGCGCTTTCGGATCGCCGCCGGGATGACCGTCTGTCCCCGTTTCGTGACTGCTGTTTGCATAACTCACCTCCGATTATGTATTTTACAAGGCATTATCTGAAATAGCAAGCGGAGCTTATGGATCTGTCAAGAGTAAATAGAAATGGCCTGTTTTTTATACACCGTGTCGAAATTATTTGCGCATGAATATGACGTCGCCAATTTTAAAGAACCTTAACCATGCGCATTTATTGATGTCGTTGAGTATAGTACATGAATTGTACCCCGTTACTGTTCTCGAACGGGGGGGCGTTTGAGCGTAGAAGATGAGCGGCGGGCGGGGGCGGCCCGTTATCCCCGCCGGAGCAGATGGACCGCCGTGGCCTTGAAAGAGGCCGTCACCGCCCCCCCCTCCCGCAAGCCCAGTTCTTCCAGGGACTGAACGGTGATGTAGGCCGTGAGGGGTAAGCCGCCCCGGACGTGCAGCTTGTAGAAGGGTCCGGCGGGGATGATCCTGTCGATCACCCCGGGGAAGGCGTTGCGGGCGCTGGTCCGGGAGGGATGGAGACCCGGTGTGATGGTCACATGCTCGGGGCGGATGCAGCAGAGCACCTGCTCGCCTTCCCGGACCTCCCCGGCGGCCTCCAGAACGGCCGCGGCAGGGGAGGCGGTCGCTTCCCGGCCGTCAATGCCGGGGAAAATGGCGGCGGCATCGTACCGCGGGCCGCCTCCGGCCGGCGGTTCCGTCCCCGGGGCGGCGGGCATCTCCCCCCGGCCGCCCGGGACGGCAACCGCCACGGTGACGGTTCCGCGCTCGTATTTTACGACCCGGCCCGCCAGGATCGTTTCGACACCCACAAAAGCGGCCACGGATTCATTGGCCGGATGATTCATCACCGCCATGGGGGTGCCGAGCTGGGCGATCCGGCCGTCCTGCATGACGGCGATCCGGTCGGAGAGGCGCAGGGCCTCTCCCTGATCGTGGGTGGCCATGACCGCCGTCGTGCCCGATTCCCGCAGGATGCGGCCGAGGTCGTCGATCAGGGCCTCCCGGGTGGGGGGATCGAGGGCGGCGAAGGGTTCGTCCAGAAAAAGGATCTGCGGTTTGACGGCAAAGGCGCGGGCGAGGCTCGTCCGCTGGGCCTCGCCGCCGGAAAGGGTCTTGGCGGACCGGTCGTGCAGATGGCCGATGCCGAACTGTTCCAACCGGGCGGCGACAATTTTTTTTGTTTCTCCGGCCGCAGTCCCGCGGAGCCGGAGTCCCGCCGCCACATTCGCCGCGACGGTGGCGTCAAACAGCAGGGCCTCCTGAAAGACCATGGCCAGTTGGCGGCGGTACTCCAGGGGGGAAAAGTCAGCCCCGACCCTTTTCCCCGCAAAGGAGATCGTTCCCCGCCCCGGGCGCAGCAGTCCCGCCAGGGCCTGGAGCAGGGTCGTTTTCCCCGCCCCGTTGGGGCCGATCACGGACAGGACTTCGCCCGCCGCGATGTCCAGGGAGGAAACGTCCAGGATCAACCGGCCGCCCCGCCGCACCTGAAGGTCTCTGCCTTGAAGAATTGGCGTGTTGTTCACCGGGGCCGCTCCCGCTGCTGGATTTTGGTGAGGACCAGGTTGATGGCGAAGGCGAAGAGGAGCAGGATCAATCCCAGGGCCATGGCGAGATCGAAATTCCCCTTGCTGGTTTCCATGACCGTGGCGGTGGTCAGGACGCGGGTATAACCCTTGATGTTGCCGCCGACCATGATGGAGGCCCCCACCTCGGAGATGACGCCGCCGAAGCCGGCCATGACGGCGGCCATCAGGGACAGTTTCGCCTCCTTGATGAGGAGCAGGACCATCTGGAAGCGCGTGGCCCCCAGGGCCAGGATCTGCAGGCGCAGCTTCCGGGGCAGCTGCTGCATGGCCGCCAGGGTGATGCCCATGACGATGGGCGTGGCGATGATGGCCTGGGCGATGATGATGGCCGTGGGGGTGTAGAGGATCTCCAGATAACCGAAGGGCCCGTTCCGCCAGAGGAAAACGGTGACGAAAAGACCGACCACCACCGGCGGCAGGGCCATCCCCGTATTGATGAGGCTCACCACGATCTGCCGCCCGGGAAAGGAGGTAAGGGCCACGGCGGTGCCGATGCCGATGCCGATGAACAGGCTGATCAGGGTGGCCGTCCCGGAAACCTTCAGGGACAGCCAGGTGATCGCCATGACCTCGGGGTCGAAACTGACCAGAAGGGACAGGGCCTGCCTGATCCCGGCGAGTATTATCTCCATCCCGGCCTCTCAACCGCCGGCGCGGCCCCGGCGGGCAGGAAAATGTCCGGCCCGCCCGGGCTTTTGCCCCCCGCAACAGGCATCCCGGCCAATGCCTGCGGCCCGACCGGGCAAGACGGCAGCTGAAGGATCTGACCCATTGTCGACATAGAGATCAAATACTCCCTGATCATCTGCCCAGATCCTCCACCTGCTTGCCCGCATCGGGGAAGAACAGGGGGGAACCGAATTTAGCCACGCCGAAGGTCTTGATGATCTTCTGGACCTCCTTGGACACCATGAAATCGGCAAAGGCCTTGGCCCCGGGGGCATTGACCTTGGGCCATTTGGCGTGGTTGACCTCGATGACATGATAGATGTTGAGGAGGACGGCATCCCCCTCGAGGAGGATAGCCAGGCCGAGGTTCTTCTGCAGCGCCAGATAGGTGCCGCGGTCGGTAAGGGTGTAGCCCCTCTTCTCCGCGGCCACGTTCAGGGTCTGGCCCATGCCGAGACCCGTCTGCTGGTACCACTTTTGCCCTTCCGGCTGGATGCCGCCAGCCTTCCAGATCTCCTTCTCCTTGGCGTGGGTTCCGGAATTGTCCCCCCGAGAGACGAAAAGCGCCTGCTTGGCAGCAATCTTCTTAAATCCCTCCGTCGCCTTACCGGTTCCCTTGAGGGCCGCCGGATCCGCGTGGGGACCTACAACAATGAAGTCATTGTGCATGACCAGGCGGCGGTTCACACCGTTGCCGGCCGCCATGAACTTTTTCTCCGCTGCTTGGGAATGGACGAGCAAAACGTCCGCTTCGCCCTTGGCCCCCATGGTCATCGCCTGGCCGGAACCGACGGCGATGGTTTTGACGAAATAGCCGGTTTTCTTCTCGAAGATGGGGATCAGAACATCCAGAAGCCCCGTGTCCTGGGTGCTGGTCGTGGTGGCCAGGATGAGGTTCTGCTGCTTTGCCGGCGCCTTGCGGGCGGCATCGGCATCGCCGGCGCCCAACATGCACAGCAGGGCGGAAAAAACGGTCAGCAGGCCAAGGATTCTCAATCTACGCTTCATCTCTCTTCCTCCATATAATATTTTCGCCGGTAACGGCCACTAAAAAATTGCCGCGCCACGGCAGTGTTCCGGAAAACCCCGGGGGAGAAGCATAAAACGATCCGGGGCACCGTTCACCGGCGCCCCGGATATTACTACCCCTCCAGAACCAACTCAATACGACCAGCACCGCTTAGAAATTCAGGGTCAGCTTGTGGGAAAGCAGGTAATTGTCCTTCACCTTGGCATTGGCGTCGTAACCCTTGAAGTAATCCCCTGTCCAGAGGTAGCCGAAGCCGACCATATAGGTGAGGTTGTCGTAGATCTTATAGGTGCCGATAAAGTCGAGTTCAGTGCCGTATTTGCCGTCGACGAACTCCTGGACGGCTCTGCCGCTGTAATAGCCGGTCGCCCCGACCGTTCCCACGTCGCTCTTGGGTTTCTTGTCCGCATTAGCCATGGCGATGGCCACCTTCAGATCCATCTTGGGCGTGGGCTTTACGCCAACATAGAGCTGATAGAACCAGACGTTGTCCATCTCCTGCCGGACGGCGTAACTCTGGCCGGTGCGGCGGTTCGCCGTCGCCGAGGTTACCCCGGCGGGATTGGCGATGTTGCCCGAGATATTCCCCACGTTATTCTGATAATCGTCATTCCACAAGATCAGGGTGGGATAGAAGCTCCTGTTCATCTGCTGGGACTGGAGCATGGAGCCGGTAACCTTGTCGTTGTCCTGCTGATCGTCGCCGCTTACATAGACAAACTTGACCCCGAAATAGGCGGGTTTCAGGTCGTACTTGGCATGAGCATAAGCGCCGAGTGCCCGGACACCGACGTTCTGGGCCAGGCCGGTTGCCGAAGCGCCGGTGCTGGCTTTGACGGTGGTGCTTTCATAGGACTTCAGGTCCCCGAACATATACATGGCCTCGCCTTCGAGGAAGAGATTGCCGAAGGTCGCTTTTACATAGGGATAGAATCCATTTAACTGGGTCAGATAACCGTTGCCCTGCTCCCACTTGTTCTGGGCGCTCCGGGTGTACTGATAGAGGATGCCCGCCTCGCCGGGCTTGAATTTATAGATGGCCCCCAAATCATAGACGTCACGGTCGGCATCGTTGGCGATCCCGATATTGTTCGCGTTGAGACCTACCCATTCCCCCCGCTTCTCGATGGCCGCCACCGCCTGCCAAGGTCCCTGACTGTAAAGGTAACGGATGCCGCCCGCTGTCAGGGTCGTATCCAGAAAAGACGTCCCCCAGGTAAGGAACTGCAGGTAGCCGACCTGGAACTTGCCGAAGGGAACGTTGAAATCCAGATAGGCCCGCTCGAACTCGAGGTTTTCCTGGGCCTTGGGGTTGGCGGCGCCTCTTCTTGTGCCGTTGGGATCAGGCGATCCCTGCGGAGTCTGAGTCCGGGACTGGGTTTCCCCGGTGCTGCCCGCCCAACCCTGATCGCCCCATCGTTTCTCCAGGGCATCGAAACGGGTTACCAGTTTCAATCCCTCCACCACCTGAAATTCCGTCAGCAACCGGAACCGCTGGCTGTAAAAGGCATTGGCACCGCGGAGCGTCCGGGCGTCGCGGGTCGCATAATTGGCCGCCGAGGCATCCACGGTACCCCAAGTGGTGTTCGCCCCGAAACCGGGTGTCTCCCCCTTGTCCAATACCGACGGGTTGTCCACATACCAGCCCTGGGCGTAGTAGCTGCCGCTGAACTTCACGTCCACCGCCGCCGCGGGTAATGCGGTAAAGAAAATTAAAGACATGATTAACAACAATAGCGCTTTCCTCATTATAACCTCCTTCAATTCATTTCCTTTAAAAGGGTTCTTTCTCATCATATTTATGAAACTGCGTTAATTGCCGCTTTGGGCTTTTCGCCAGGGAATGGAGTCGGGAAAGAACATCGGCTTCCCGTACTTTTCCACCCCGAAAGACTTGATCACCTGCTGCCCCTTCTTCGGATCGGTCAGCCACTTCACGAAGATCATTGTTTCTTTGAGGTTGGCCTGAGAACATTTCCCAGGGTTAACCGGAATGAGGGTGATGCGGTTCAGGAGGGCCTCATCTCCCTCCACCAGGACGACCAGCTTAATATCCTTTTGCAGGGCCAGAAAGGTAGCCCGGTCGATAACGGTATAGGCCTCCTGCCGATCGGTGAACCGGAGGGTGGCAACATTTCCTTCCGCACCTTTTTCATAGACGACATACCAGGCGCCGGCCGGTTTGATCCCCGCCGCTTTCCAGAGCTCCAGCTCGGCCACATGGGTTCCCGATTTATCGCCGCGGGAGATAAACTTTACCTGGGCGGCGGCAAGCTTCGACAAAGCCTCCCGGGCATCCTTCAGCCCGCTGATGCCCGCCGGATCATGCGCCGGCCCCACGATGACAAAATCGTTGTACATCAGCGGAATCCGTTCCGTACCGTAACCGTCGGCGACGAATTTTTCCTCCAGGGATTTGGCATGGACCATGACCAGATCGATATGGCATTTTCGGGCGATGTTCAGCGCCGCTCCCGTCCCGGCGCCCACATGACGGACCCGGATTCCTTTCTCTTTTTCAAAGTTATCCTCCAGCGCACCGACAATCCCGGCATCAATGGGACCGATGGTGGAAGCCATCAGTACGAATTTCTTGTCCTTGGCGACGGCCGCCCCCGGCAGCATTACCAGGAGGACGGCCAGCAGCAGCGATAATCTTTTCATATCAACCTCCGACGATAAATTTTCCCTGCGCACTTCCCGGTCAATTCACGGCGAAAAGGATCTTCCCCGATTCCCGGAAATCGTAATGACCGAGATTCTCCACGCCCCGGCGGAAGGCGTCCGATCTCATGGTCTCGATGAAGTCCTGGACACACCTTTTGAAATAGGTTTCTTTCGCGAGGATCATGTCGAAGCGCTCTGTTGCCAAAGGGATGAATTCCAGTCCTAAAAGACGGGAGACGGAACCCGTGGCCACCCCCACGTCCGCCTGACGGGAGAGAACGGCCAGCCCGACCTCGAGATGGGTGCAGACCTCGTTTCCGTAACCGGTGACACCTTCGGGGTCGATACCCGCCTGCCGCAGATGATAATCGACCAGGAGGCGTGTTCCCGAACCTCCCTGGCGGTTTACAAAACGAACCCCCGGTTTCCGTAGGTCTTCGATATCCGCAATGCCCAAGGGATTGCCGGCCGCCACGATCAAACCCATTTCCCGGTGAAAGAGGTTGACGACGACGGCGTCGATCCGCGGCAGATGTGACGAGAGAAAAGGTGTGTTGTATTCGCCGCTTTCCTGGTCCCAAAGGTGAGACCAGGCGATATCCGTATAGCCCCTGTTGAGCGCCGCCAATCCTGCAGTACTGCCCGTATTGGCGGAGAAGATATACAGCTCGGGGTGCCTTCTCCTGAGCGCCGTTTGCAGCATATCGAGGAGCGGGTCGTTGCTCCCCGCGGCCAGGAGGGCGCCCGCCACAGTGTCGCTCCGCTGGCGGACCTGTGCCATACCCTCCCGGGCCGTGTTTTCTATCCACCCATCGATCAGTCGCTTCGGGAAAAGCCACTTTCCCGTCGCCCGGCTGGCCGGCATGCCCCCCTCCCGGATGAGGGCGTAAACCTGCTTTTCGTTGATATTCAAATATTTGGCCACCTCTTTGGTGTTCATCAGCTCGTCGGACACCGGTCGTACCTCCCTCTAAATGCTTTTTCTTGTCCTCGTCCTCTTGAAAAAATGGCTTTCACCGCCAGCGCTATCTTATCTTCCTGTAACTTATCGTCATTTTTATCCTTTTTTGCGACGGGGTCCGTCACGAGGGCTTCACTAACAGATATTGACCGCCCTGTCAAGAATAGAATAAACTTGAAATAACAAATTATTACTTTATATAACTTTAGACTACCGGATGATGGAAAGCATTACCGGTAAATATGGTGCCGGCCTCGGGAAGCAAGCCGGGATGAGCAGCGGGGTTCTCAAGACTGCCGAT
This sequence comes from Syntrophales bacterium, assembly GCA_035448805.1. Classification (GTDB taxonomy): domain Bacteria; phylum Desulfobacterota; class Syntrophia; order Syntrophales; family UBA8958; genus UBA8958. Next base: position 6,403 of record DAOTJR010000006.1, on the reverse strand, counting down.
GCCACAGGACAGGAACTGATGCCGTTGGATGCCTTCCGGAGAGGACTTCCGCCGCATTATCGGGGATAACGGTATCCATTGACAGGCCGCCTGCTCCGTGCCATAGGATTCACCGCATAGTCGGCGCGCGGGGATGAACATTTTTCAAGAAGGGGATAATCATGAGCCGCCGTCCGTTGGCCTTGGAAATGGTCCTTGACATAAAGCTACCTCAAAATGTACAGCTTAGTGTACACATCATGAGGTAACAAATTAAAACCATTGCATTTACGGATTTTCTAAAAAAGGCATCCGACCTGATCACCGGAGTGGAACAAGGAAAATTTCTGCCATGGATATTCCACGAATTTTCAACATCACCGAAAGCGCTCATCGCATCCACAACCCGTTCACACCGGCAAAGCTTGCCGCTCTCGGCGCGGCGTTGCGCCTGGAAGCCGGGACCAGCATGCTCGATCTCGGCAGCGGTTCGGGGGAGATGCTCTGCACCTGGGCACGCGATTACGGCGTCATCGGCACCGGCATCGACCTGAGCCGGCTGTTCACCGAGCAGGCGAAACGCCGTGCTGTGGAACTCGGCGTCGCCGATCGTGTCAGGTTCATCCATGGCGATGCCGCCGGCTACGTCGCCGCAGAGAAGGTTGCCGTGGCGGCCTGTGTCGGCGCCACGTGGATCGGCGGCGGGGTCGCCGGCACTATCGGGCTGCTGGCGCGGAGCCTGCGGCCCGGAGGGATCATCCTCATCGGCGAGCCCTACTGGCGGCGGTTGCCGCCGACGGAAGATATTGCCAAGGGGTGTCATGCCGATGCAATCTCCGACTTTCTCACGCTTCCGGAACTCCTCGCGTCTTTTCGCCGCCTGGGCTGCGACGTCGTGGAAATGGTTCTGGCCGACCAGGACAGCTGGGACAGATACGAGGCGGCCAAGTGGCTCACCATGCGCCGATGGCTGGAGGCCAATCCCGGCGATGAGTTGGCCCAAGAGGTTCGCGCCCAACTGACCTCGGAGCCCGAGCGCTACACCACCTACACGCGGGAATACCTGGGCTGGGGGGTGTTCGCGCTGATGCCGCGGTAAGGAAAGGGGGTCCGTTGGAACAGATAGATTTCGTCCATATCGAGGACATCAAAGTCGGGCATGCCCATAATTTGGATGCGGGCACGGGTTGTACCGTGGTCATTTGCGAAAAAGGGGCGACGGCTGGAATCGACGTCCGGGGCGGGGCCCCCGGAACAAGGGAAAGCGACCTCCTCAACCCCGTCAACCTGGTGGAGAAGATCCATGCCGTCGTGTTGGCAGGAGGCAGCGCGTTTGGTCTCGATGCCGCTTCCGGCGTGATGCAGTATCTGGAAGAGAGAGGCATTGGCTTTGACGTCCAGGTGACCCGGGTACCGATTGTCTGCGGGGCGGTTTTGTTCGACCTGGCAGTCGGCGACTGCAGAATAAGACCGGACAGGGAAATGGGCTATCAGGCATGCCGGAACGCTGGAAACGGCACCTGTGCAGAGGGTAACGTGGGTGCCGGTACCGGGGCAACGGTGGGCAAGATACTGGGCGCGGCGCGGGCAATGAAGAGCGGCCTCGGCTGCCACGCGATCCGGGTGGGCGCATTGAAAATCGGCGCCCTGGTGGCGGTCAACTGTCTTGGCGATGTGATCGATCCCGAAACAGGAGAACGGCTGGCTGGCCTTCTAAACGAAAACCTGACGGGCCTGGCCGACACGGAAGCAGTGATGATTAAGGCTTACGCCGACAAGAAAAACCTCTTTGCCGGCAACACCACCATCGGCGTTATCGCCACCAACGCCTTACTGACAAAACCCCAGGCCGCTAAACTGGCCTCCATGGCACAAAACGGCTATGCAAGGACAATGCGGCCGGCGCACTCCATGTTCGACGGCGACACCATTTTCACCATGGCCACGGGGCATGTCGAGGCGGATTTGAGCGTTCTCGGCCTGCTGTCGGCGAGGGTGATGGAAAGGGCCGTCATTTCGGCCGTAAAGAATGCCCGTCCTCTCTTCGGGCTTAAATGCTGGGCGGATCTGGCAGGTGCAAAACCCGCAGCAGAGAGCGGCAGAAGTTGAAATGGGCCGGTTGTTGTCAATGCATATAATTATGACGGCAAGCGGCCGATCTTTTTCATTTTTCGTTGTCCCCGCCTGCGGGCATGGGGGGTAGAGGAGATGCGCGCCGTCGGGGAAGCCGAAAAGATACAACCCGGCAGCGATCAAAAAAACGCCGCCCGGCGGCACCCGGCGGCCGGTTACTCGGGAACGGACATTCAGGCAGAGGAGACAAGAGACGATGATCGATTTTTTCAAGATGAGCGGCAGCGGCAATGATTTCATTCTCATCGACAACCGGCGGCGCCGGGTGGAGGAGAACATCGGGGCCATGTCCGTCGTGGCGTTCGTGCAGGCCGTCTGCACCCCCAGGATCTCCCTGGGGGCCGACGGCCTCATTCTGATCCAGGAATCGGCAAAGGCCGATTTTAGCTGGCGTTTCTTCAACGCCGACGGCTCGGAGGTGGAGATGTGCGGCAACGGCGGCCGCTGTGCGGCCCGCTTCGCCTTTCTCCAGGGGATCGCCCCGGAACGGATGTCCTTCGAGACCGGGGCGGGGATCATCGACGCCGAGGTCCGGGACAGCATCGTCAAATTGCGGTTGACGGACCCCCACGACCTCCGCACCGGCGAAACGATCGCCATCGACGGCCGGGACTACCCGGTCAGCAGCATCAACACCGGGGTCCCCCATGTGGTTCATTACGTGGAGGATCTCGATGCTTTCGATGTCTTCCATATCGGCCGGAGCATCCGCTATCACGAACACTGGCGGCCCCGGGGAACCAACGCCAATTTCGTGCAGCGTGTGGATGCCCACCGGATCCGCGTGCGGACCTACGAGCGGGGCGTGGAGGACGAAACCCTGGCCTGCGGCACCGGCTCCGTGGCGGCGGCGCTGATCACGGCCTGGGGGGGCCGGGCGGAATCTCCCGTGGACGTTCAGGTCAAAAGCGGGGAGGTCCTGCGGATCCACTTCGAGAAGACCGCCACCGGTTTTGACCGGGTGTATCTGGAAGGGAAGACGGCGGTGGTCTGCGCCGGCCGGCTCTGGGAAGAGGCATATCGGAGGCGCTGATAAGGGACCGGCCGCAGACCGGCGGTTTCCCCGGCCCGCTTGAACACTCCGGGGGCGGGGTTCGTCAAGGTTTCTGTTGACGATCCCGACCGTTTTCCTATATAGGCAGGGCACATAAACCCCGTCATCCCCCAGGGGCGACCCGCGCCACCGGCGGGGCGTTTACCCGGGGGGACAGGTGCGGGCAACCCACTCAAAAGGAGAGATAACGTGCAGATCGCCGACCGTTTGACCAAGATCCCCCCCTATTTGTTCATGGAGCTGCGCAAGAAGATCGGCGCCGCCCGGGCCGCCGGCGTGGATGTCATCAGCCTGGCCATCGGCGATCCCGTGGAGGCTACCCCGCAGACCGTTATCGACGAACTCTGCCGGACGGCCTACGATCCGGCGAATCACCGTTATCCCACCGACGAGGAGAAAGGGATGCTGGCCTTCCGCCAGGAGGTGGCCCGCTGGTACGGTGCCCGTTACGGCGTCACCCTCGATCCCGCCACGGAGATTCTGGGACTGATAGGCTCCAAGGAGGGCTGCCACCACTTCATTTTGGCCCGGATCAATCCCGGCGATATCGTCCTGATGACCGACCCCGGCTATCCGGCCTACCGCGCCAGCATCCTCATGGGGGGCGGGGAACCCTGGAACGTGCCGATCCTGGCCCATAACGACTATCTCCCCGTACTGGCAGACATCCCTACCGACATCGCCAGGAAGGCCCGGGGGATGTTTCTCAACTACCCCAACAATCCCACCGGCGCCTGCGCCACAAAGAAATTTCTCAATGATCTGGTGGCGTTTGCCAAACAGTATGACATCGCTGTCTGTTACGACAACCCCTACAGCGAAATCCTCTTTGCCGGCCAGGAGCGGATCAGTTTCCTTATGGCCCCGGGGGCGAAAGACGTGGGGGTGGAATTGAATTCCCTCTCCAAGCCCTTCAACATGTGCGGCTGGCGTCTGGGAATGGCCTGCGGCAATCCGGACCTCATCGCCGCCATCAGCAAGGTGAAGGAAAATACGGACTCGGGCATCTTCAATCCCATCCAGTTTGCCGGCATCCATGCCCTGAAAAACGAGGCGGCCTTTATTGACCACATGACGGCGGTTTACGGCCGGCGCCGGGAGTTGGTCCTGACCACCCTGAAGAAGATCGGCATCTCCTTCACCCCTCCCCGGGGGACCTTCTACCTCTGGGTACCCGTCCCGGAGGGGATGACCTCCCTGGAGTTCACGAACCGCCTGTTCGACAAGACGGCCATCGTCGTGGCGGCCGGCACCGCCTATGGCAAATACGGGGAAGGGTATGTCCGGATTTCCCTCACCGTTCCCGACGACCGCCTGGCCGAGGCCATGGCCCGGATCGAAAAGGAATTCGCCCCCTGACGGGCAGGGCCGCACAAGATCGCCATACCGGCTGTGCTGTCCGCTCAGTCCCTTCCATAATGGGTCCGCAGGGCAGTTTATTCATTTATCACGTCACCTTTTTTCTGCTGTGCTGTCCGCTTAGGCCGCCTGTCATGTTCCGCCGTTGCGGGATCAATGATTAAGACAGGGATTTCGACCCCATGAATACATTCTTGGGATTGCCAATAATCGAGACACAGCGAATCAAGCCGTCGGAAGCCCGCAGGTCGCACCCCTTGGCTGTCGTATTCGACGCCGGGAGAACAGATACATGGTCATGTTTGTCCAAAACCCACGGGCGATGAAAGTGGTTTAAGGGAGATAACCCCGATGTCTTTTCAAACCAACAATAAAGTACCCTTCCCGAAGCTGACGCCGCCCGCAAAGAAAAGTTGGGAGCAGATCCCGGAGCAGACAAGAAGAAAGATTCTCGAGAACGTATGGTGTTCCCGATGTCGTGTGCCGGTAAAAATCCAATTGCGGGCGGGAGAAATGGCGGGACGATCCTTGGTTCTGAGCGGAACATGTATGACCTGTGGCAGCGAGGTTGCAAGGGTGCTTGAGCCGGTTGAAGAATAAAACCTTTGCCTTGCTGCAGCCGAAGGCGGCGCGGCATACGGTTTTTTCTCCCGGTCGATAATCCCGCCGTTACCAGAAAGCGGAGATGCGGCCTCCCGGTGGTTTACCGGGTTTTCCAGCCGCCCCGAACGAAGGAATCGTCGTTGATTTATTCATGAAGATGTAATATACAATCATGAACAACAGGGAGGGAGGCACCTTCATGGCCAACTTACAGATCAAAGGCTTGAATAATGACTTCTACGCCCGGATTAAGGAGCTGGCAGGCGCGGAAAATCGTTCGGTCAGTCAACAGATCGTTTATATGACGAAAGATTATCTGGCAAAAAGGGAACAAATTCAATCTATGAAGACGTCCGGTAAGATCCTCCTCGATCTTGCCGGCTCCTGGCAGGATGATAGAACAGCAGACGAAATCATTCTTGATTTGAAGCAGTCGCGCACCATTACCACCCGGCAGCGGGAGGGCTTTTGATGTATCTTCTGGATACCGATACGGTCATCTATCTTCTGAAAGGCCAGCCTGCCGTTGTCGAAAATCTGAAAAATCATCTCGCTGAGCCCATCAAAATCAGCGTCACCACTTATATGGAACTTCAATACGGGGCTTACAAATCCCAACGGGCGGCAGCAAATCTCGCCAAAATCAAATCTTTGGGACAATCCATTGATTTAGTGACCATTACCATGGCGGATGCCGAAATCTTTGGGCTGCTTAAGGCGGACTTGGAGAAAGCCGGTATTCGGCTCGATGATTTCGATCTGGCTATAGCTGCCTGTGCCCTCGCAAACAACTTGACCCTGGTAACCAATAACAATCAGCATTTCGAACGAATTGAAGGCCTGAAACTGGAAAACTGGGCCGATCCGTAAGAAGTGGGGGACGGGTACGCTTCACGCTATCAAAAGGTTGCATAACCCGGCGCTGCACCGAATCCGGGCCACGCCCGTCGGGGACAACCACACGACACGGGTACCGCTGGAGTTGATGGAAACAGCATCCGCCGGGCAAAAGATACGCAAGAGAACCGGTCATTGGTACCCCGAGCTGTTTCCTGAGCAGGCGCGGGATTCACGCGCAACGGAATAGACCGCCAGCCGAAAAAGAGGCTTCTGCGGACGGAGCACCGCCGCCGTTCCCTGATCGCCGCAATGGGACCGCTTCCTGGCGTGGATTTGACTATATAAGATTGCATTTTCAGGGGAAAGCGGTTGCTTTTCCTCAGGAGGAGACATGATGATGAAACGGATCTGTTTTGCGGTGGTGATCATATTGCT
>DAOTJR010000005.1:94316-96450 GCA_035448805.1 Syntrophales bacterium | reverse complement strand
ATTAGCGTTTTCAGGGGTAGCATCTTGAGACGTTTCCAGAGCGCGTTTTCTTGAATCTACCTTAACCGTAGTTGCGGCTGATTATTTCGGCTGCTGAGGCTGAGGATTTAGGCTAAGGATTTCGATTTTGCCTTCCGTCCAGATGCTAATTTTAAAGACCTGACCCCCGAAAGATTCATTTGCCTTCATCGCGATGGCGCTTGATTACCCGGCAAACAGAGGTGTAGTGGACTCCCAGGAATTGCGCGATCTCTTTCTGTTCGTACCCGTAGGTGAAATAGCCGGCAATGATCGCCTCATTTCGCTTCCGCCGTGTCTTCCAATCTCCGAAGATCTCCCGCAACGACGGGCGGTCTGCGTAACGCTGCAATTTGGGAATCTCCTGGATGGATTTCTTTTCCGGGATGGTCTCTTTAAGGCGATCCATAAAGGTTTCTTTCCCGAGAAATATCTGGGACTGCAACTTCGTCCAGGGCGATTCCTTGCCGATCCCCGCGGCAACAAAGTCACGATAACGCCGGCGGGCGGATGTGTCGTCGGGGCCAAACTGGCTGAGGAGCCAAGATGGGGAGGTGAACGCGGCCGATCCGGCAGCGGCAGCCACAGAGGCGGCGGTGGTGGTGGTGGCGTCAGTGGAGGCGGTGGTGGAAGCGGCGGCGGAAGCGGTGATGGTGGCGGTGGCGGTGTTGATGGCATCGGCAGCCGCGGAGGCGGTGGTGGCGGCAGCCAGGTCGGCTATGGAAGCGGCACCCGCGGCAGCGGGAGCGGCAGTAGCGGCAACGGGAGCGTCACTTGCGGCGACGATTGGGGGTACGGCACCGGTGGGGATGGAAGTTGTTACCACCGGAGAAGATGCCGCCGTCGGCAAGGTCGCTGCTGACATCAACGAGGTCGCTGCCGACCCCGGAGATGATACCGCCGTCGCCGCTGCCCCTGAAGAAATCGCCGACCCCGGTGATGATGCCGCCGTCGCCGCTGCCCCCGCCAAAGTCACCGCCTCCGGTGCGACGGAGGCCGCCGGCAGTCCCGCCGTGGCACAATAACTGCTCCAGGGCCAGTCTTCGGGCCTGTCAACCATCCCGGCCCGGACCGGGTTGAGGACGATGTAGCGGGCCAGCTCCAGCAGATAACTCTCGCGATCGACCACAATCGCCTTGAAGCGCCCCTGTAAAAGATGCCCGACCGTGTCGTGTCGTCTGTTATAGGCCTGGCAGAAACCGGCGTTTAAGTGATGCATCCCTTTGGAGAGATTTGCCTCGGGTGTCTCGATCAGCAGGTGGTAGTGGTTTACCATCAGGCAATAGGCATGACAGGCCCAGTGGAAGCGCTCGATAGTCTTTCCCAGAAGTTCCAGGAACTTGCGGTTATCCACATCGTCCTGAAAGATCCGCTGGCGGCCGTTTCCCCGCGAGGTGATGTGATAGACCGCGCCGGGAAACTCAATGCGCAACGGCCTCGCCATCACCCATACCCCAAAGCGAATTAAATTTCAGCACCCTGCCCTCAACTGCCCGCAATTGCCCTCAACTGCCTTAACCACCCTAACGACCCTCAACTAACCTCAATTGCCTTAACCACCCTCAACTGCCCTCAGCTGCCCGCAACTACCTCAATTACCGTAAATACCGCAACTACCGTAAATACCGTAAATACCGTAAATACCGTAAATACCGCAAAAATGCTAATTTTAAAGACCTGACCCCCTCCATGCTCTACAGCTCCGCCCTCTCGGTTCCATCCGGGGGCGGGGCCGGCAGGAGCTTACGGGGTTTGTTGTGCAATCACTAATTGTTACTATATGTTACATTACCAGCCGGTCTTTGTCGGCCCGGCGTCTTGAACATCTATTTCTTCTGAATAACTTGGCCACGTTCAACATTGAACGAGTAACGATGCGCATAACACAACCAGTCAGGCTTGTAAAGAAAAAAACGCGAAAAAAGCATGAAAAGAGGGAGAGGATGACAAGATTTTCCCCTATTCTTCTTACCTGGCATACGTACCGTCACAGCGAGCCACCGGCTCGGCAAGCGGATGCCCGCAGACCGGATGCCCGCGGCCGAAAGCTCAACGGCCGAAAGCCCGGCGACAGGTGGCTCACGACCGCAGGCCCCACAATCGCAGCCCCGGCGAC
>DAOTJR010000005.1:92967-94216 GCA_035448805.1 Syntrophales bacterium | reverse complement strand
GGCACCTCCCCAGTCACGTCCCCAGCTGGCACCTCCCCAGTTACCTTCCCAGCTCACACCTCCCCAGTCACGTCCCCAGCTGGCACGTTACCAGGCACCTCCCCAGTCACGTCCCCAGCTGGCACCTCCCCAGTTACCTTCCCAGCTCGCACCTCCCCAGGCATGTCCCCAGCACGTTACCAGACACGTCCTCAGGCACCTCCCCAGGCACCTCCCCAGGCAGTACATTGCCGCCTCATTGTGCCCCTCATGATCATTTGAGGAAGGATTTGATCTTGTCACTGAAGCGTTTCGGCAGATATTCGAAAATATCGAAGCGACGGGGTTCGTCGACGGGAACGGGTTCAGGAAAGCGGACGGCCTCACCGGCGAGGATCTGCCGGGGGACGTCCCAGACCATGCGCCGGGCGGTCGCCACCCCGAGGATCTGTTCCGCCACGGCGAGTCCGGCGGAAAGGCGGGGCGAGCGGCTGCGCAGGCCGTGACCGTCGGAGACCAGCATCTGGGCCAGGCGGTGCTCCAGGATGAAGACGGCAAATTCCTGGATCTCCTCGGAGAAGTGCTCCGTCAGGCTGGAGGCGGTGACCTGGGCCAGATAGCCGTTCCCCGCCCAATGATAGAGGCGGTGGGGCTCCTCCCGGAGGACGGCGTTGCGCTCCACGTGGCTGATGATGGGGCGGATCCGCAGTAGTTCCAGATTCCAGAAGAACTCGTCCAGGTGATCGGGGATGGATTCGTCGGGGAGCTCGATGAGGGCGTAGATCCCCCCGTCGTTGACGGTGAGTACCTGCCCGCTCTTGATCATCTGGGGGAGATTGATATCGAGGCGCAGTTCCGCCCCGGGATGGACCTTGAGGGGAATCCCGGCCTCCCCCAGAAGGCGCCGGCAGGTCTCCACCTGCTCCAGGATGACGGGGCGGCTGTTGTCGAACTTCCCCGGCACCCAGTGGGGGGTGCAGACGACTTCGGTGACGCCGTCGGCGACGGCCACGCGGGCCATCTCCAGGGCCTGTTCCCAGGAGGCGGCGCCGTCGTCCAGTTCTGGTAGGATGTGGCTGTGCAGATCGATCATCGTGGCGGCCTTTCTAAATACAGCAACTCGTGAAACAGCGCCGTAAATATTTGTAAACAGGCATCGGTGCGGCGTCGCAAACTGACGGGTGCGCAATTACTAATGACGCTCTGTACATCACGGCTGCGCAAGGGTCACGGCCCCGAACTTTGCCCGGCCCCTAATTCTGTGCGTCCC
>DAOTJR010000005.1:82027-92867 GCA_035448805.1 Syntrophales bacterium | reverse complement strand
AAAAACGCTAATTTTAAAGACCTGACCCCCTACTTTTTGACCCCCTACTTTTCTGCGTCTTTGCCGTAGTAGCGGCGGCTGCGGAGGGAGCGGCGGCGGCGGGTCTTCTTTTTGCGCTCCCCGTCCTGGCCGTAGTAATAGTAGTAATACTGGTAATAGTAGTAACTGTCCCTCCCCATATCCACGCCGTTGAGGACGGCGCCGAGGATGTGGGCGTTCATGGTCTGGAGCTGGCCTAAGGCGTACTTGATGACCTCCCGGTTCGTCTGGTGGGCCCGGACCACGAGGACCACGCCGTCCACGATCTTCGAGAGGATAACGGCGTCCGTCACGGCGGAGATCGGCGGGGAGTCGATGATGATCCGCTCGTACCGCTCCCGCAGCGCCGCCAGCATGTCCGCCATGTGCTGCGACCCCAGCAGCTCCGACGGGTTGGGCGGCACGGGGCCGGAGGGAATGATGTCCACACCGGGGATGTCCGTGCTCTGGATGGCCTCCGCGAGGGTGCAGTTCGCCACGAGGACGTTGGAGGTCCCCACGGCGCGGTCCCGGCCGAAGAGCTGGTGGACCCGGGGCCGGCGGAGGTCGCAGTCCACGACCGCCACCCGGCTCCCCGCCTGGGCCAGCGCCGCGGCGATGTTGGCGGAGCAGGTCGTCTTCCCCTCCCGGGGACCCGCACTGGTCACCAGGATGACCTGGGGGGCCCGGTCGGCGGAGGAGAACAGCAGGCTCGTCCGGATCCCCCGGTAGGCCTCGCTGGCCGTGGATTTCGGGGAGTGGACCACGACGATGTCCTGGGTGGGGTCGGCAACGGGGTCCGGCCCGCCGGAATCACCACCGCCCTTGCCGCTCCGGGCGCCCTTGTCGTCTTTCGCCGCCCCGGCGGCAATGGCGGGCACCGGCCCCAGATAGGGGATCTTGAGGATCCCCGTGACCTCGTCGGGGAGCTTGATGGTGTTGTCGATGTATTCCAGGAAAAAGGCCAGACCGATCCCCAGGGAGAGGCCGACGATGATGGCCAGCAGGATGTTCTGGAGCTTCTTTGGTTTCACGGGCCCCTTGGGGATCTGGGCCGGATCGATGATCCGGATGTTGCCGGTGCGGATGTCTTCGGTGAGCGACGCCTCCTTGAAGCGCTTCACCAGGAGGTCGAACATCTCCCGGCTCGTCTCCGCCTCCCGCTTGAGGACCGTATAGTCGATGGCCTTCTGGTTCAGGGCGAGGGTCTCCCCCTTCTGCTGTCCCAGGGCGCCTTTGAGGGACTGCTCCCGGGCCAGGGCGACGCGGTACTCGTTCTGGAGGGCGTTGACCACCCGCTGGATCTCATTGGCCCGTCTCGCGTTGAGGGTCTTCATCTCGTTGTTGAGGGCGATGATCTGGGGGTGGTTGCTCCCGTAGCGCTTCGACAGCTCGGAGAGACGCTTGGAGATCTCCACCTCCTGCTTCTTGATCTCCTGGATCAGGGGGTTGCTCATCACCTCGGGGATGGAGGCCGCGGATTCGGGGCTGCCTTCGAGAGACTTGGCCTGGCGGTACCGGGTCTCCGCCTCGACACGCTTCGAGGTCGCCTCGACGACCTGCTTGTTCAACTCGGCGAGCTTCTGGGCGGTGATCGTCTCGGCGTTGGTGGAGAAGTCCGTGACGATCCCCTGCTCCTGCTTGTACCGCAGGAGGGCCTGATCCGCCATGTCCACCTTCTTCTTTTCCTGTTCGATCTGCTGGTTCAGCCAGTTCACCGCGTCCTGGGTGGCCTTGAGCTTCGTCTGGAGGTTGAGGTCGATGTAGGCCCGGGCGATGGTGTTGGCCCCCTGGGCCGCCAGGACGGGGTCCGGGGATTCAAAGCTCACGTCCACCAGGCGGCTGTTCCGGATGGGGGTCACCTTGACGGCATCCAGGAGCTTCCCCACCAGGGGGGAGATGGGTTCGGAGATCCCCGGCTGCCCCGCCAGATTCTTTCCCGTCTCCTCGGTCTTCAGGAGGGACTTGAGGTAGCCGATGGGGGAGACGAGCCATTCCCAGACCGTGGCGATGATGCCGGGCTTGGGGTTGAAGACCTCGTTGTTCTCCAGGTTGAGGCGCTTGATCACCTCGTTGGCCACCGCCTTGCTCTCGAGGATCTTGTACTGGGTCTGGTAGTAGTCCAGGCCCGAGGAATCCACGGACATGACCTCCTGGATGGAAACGACCTTGGGGTTCTCCTTTTCGATCACGATCCGGGTCGTGGCCTGGTAGATCGGCGTGGCCGTAAAGGAAAAGATGGTCACGCTCACCACGATCACGGCAAAGACCGTGAGGATCGTCCAACGGTGCTTCATGAGCACCCGGATGTATTCCTGAATGTTTACCTGTTGTTGACCGATTTCCATGGGTTGCTGCCTGCTCCTGTTCAACGGAAGTTAACGAAATTCAAGGCGCGGCGTCCTCCTCCCGGGGGCCCGCCCTCAGAAGAAGCTTTCCGGCACGACGATGAGGTCGTTGGGGCGGACGTAAACCGCCTGGCTCATCTTGCCCGACTTGGTGATGGCGTCCATGTTCACCTGGTAGATCTTCTCCACCCCCTTCTCCACCCGGACGATCCGGGTGCGGTTCCGGGCGGCGATGCGGGTGAAGCCGCCGGCCATGCTCACCGCCTCGACGATGGTGATGTCCTTCTTGTTGAAGGCGTAGGAGCCGGGGGTCTTGACCTCGCCGATGATGTAGAAGTAGTCGGCGCTGGGGATGTAGATGACGTCCTTCTCCATGAGGAGGATGTTGGCCTGCTGGTCCTTCCCCTTGAGGAGACCCTGAAGGTCGAAGGTGATGGCGATCTTCTTCTCGTCGTCCTTCCCCGGGTTGAGGGTCCGGATGACCATGCCTTCCTGGGCCTGGGCCTCCTGCTGCTTGGCGTCGGTGGAGCGGGCGATGGCCAGGCCGCCGGCCTTGGAGATCCCGTCGAGGATCCGCTCCTGGGCCTGAAGGGAGTAGAGGCCCGGACTCGTCACCGCCCCGAGGACGGAGAATTTCCGCCCCTCGTATTTGGTGACCATGACGGAGACATGGGCGTCGAGAAGGTAATCCTTCGCGGCCAGCTCTTTGGCGATCAGCTTCTCGATCTGCGAGGCCGTCAGCTCCGCCACCTTCAGGCGCCCGATGAGGGGGAAGGTGATATAGCCGTCGGCGGTGACCCGCACGGACTCCCGGGAGAGGTCCTTTTCTTCGTAGACCTGGATGCTCAAAACGTCGTAGCCGCCGATCTTGTAGTCGCTCGCGGGGTCCTTGCCTTCGGGATACTTGGCCAGGTATTCGGCGACGGTGTAGGAGGGGCTCTTCTCCAGGATGTCGGACAGGGCGGCGGCGCCGGGGTCCCGGGGCGCCGTGATGGTCTTTTTCAGCTCCTCGAGCCGGGCCTTGTCGGCCTTCTTCAGTTCGATGTTCCGCAGCGCCTTCACCGAGTCTTCATGTTCCGTCACGGTCACGACGGGACCGCCGGTGTAGCAGGAGGCCAGCGCCAGGGCCAGGAGGCACAAAATGACGATACGAATTTTCTGCATGGTCTGTCTTTTAGATCGTTTTTGCATCTTCTGATCAAAAAATTTCCCCCCCTTTTTGCGAAGGGGGGGAAAGATGGTCACAATTTACTGCTCTTCACGCGCTCATTACTTCGGACTCGTCGTCGTGGCGAAAGAAGTCGTCGAGGACGAGGTCGAGGAGGTCGGCGGCGGAATCGTGGTCGCCACCGTGGTGGTGGTCTCCTGGGTGGTCGTGGTCTCCTGGGTGGTCGCCGCCGTGGTGGCCGCCGTGGTCGCCGCCGTCGTGGCCGCCGTGGTCGCCGCCTCCGTGGTGGTCGCCACGGTAGTCGCCACGGTGGTCGGCAGGGTGGTGGCCACCGTGGTGATCACCTGTTGGGCCTGCTGCTGGACCACCTGGGCCTGCTGCTCGACCCGTCGCTCAGCCTGCTGGACCTGCTGAACATTGGCCTGGACGACGGCGGTGTTACCCTGAACCAGGGCCGTGGTCGCCCGCTGGACCGCCTGTTCCGCCTGCCGCTCCGCCGCCTTCTGAACCGTGACGGCCGACGTGGCTGCAGCCACTACCTTTGCCGCTTCCGCGGCCTTCTGGGTATCGCCTGTGGCCTTGGCCTGCTCCACTACCTTAACCGCCTCCTGACGGATGATCTCCGTCTTGGCCACCTGCTCCTGGACCTTGACGACGGTGATGTTCGCCGTCACCACCTGGGCCGTCGCCTGGGCCTGGGTCTTGGCCACCGGGTCGGGGTTGCTCTGGACCAGGATCTGGGCGGCCTCCTGGACGACCTTCAGGGCCTCGACCTTCGCCACCGCGGTGTTGATCGTCTTCTGTTCCGCCGTCAGGGCCGGGTTGGCATTGGCCTTCTTGGTCTCCTGGGTAAGGGCGTAGGCCTTTTCCAGATTCTGATAGACGGTGCTCTTCTGGGCGGCGGTGATGCCGGGATTCTGGAAGAAGCCCCGGAGGACGTTGCCGATGACGGCGGCGCTGCCGCTGTACATATTCAGCAGGGTCTGGAGACGTTCGGGAATGTAGCCGAAGTCGGCGTCGCTCCCCCTGAGGCCGGCGACGGCGGTGGGGGACTGGAGATAGTTCTTGGTCTTGGAGGCCCCGGATTTGAACCAGAGTTTACCCACATAGCAGGTCACCCGGCGGGCGTTCTCCGTGGTTTTGAAGATCGCGCCGCTCGTCTCCTTCCGTTCCTGGATCATGCTCTTGGAATAGGGGTTGAGTTTGAGGATCGCCCCGTCGTTGAAGGTCACCTGGACCTCGCCGTCTCTGGTCAGGAGCTGATCGCCGTCGTTGAGGGCCAGGCCGGGGGCGGTGACATCGGAGATGTTCCCCGCCTGGTTCACCACGACGCCGCCCTTGACGCTGGTGACCTTGGCGATCGCCGCATCGGCGCCGCCGGCTCCCAGGGTGAACAGGAAGGCCAGCAGGACGATGGAGAAGAGCGCCACGGTCGGCGCATGCCTCCGCCCGCCGGCGGATTTTCTGGTCATTGCTTTTCTTTTCAAGGCATTCATCATTCTCCCTCCTCTTCCCTGTTAGTAAACGATCTTGAGGTTGAAACTGAGCTGGTTGTCAACATAGTCGTTCAGCTCGTAGTTCGAATTCTTGGCCGCCAGGGCGTAGGCTACGCCGCAGCCCAGCCAGTCCTGGATGGCGTAGTCGAGCCCGGTGTTGAAGTTCCAGTTGCTGTCGGACCGCTTCTTGTCGATGGTGGCGCTCCCGGCCGGCGCCCGGTTGTAGTCGTTGGCCGCGTAGCTGCCGCCGATCTTGAAGGTGAATTTCGTGAAGAAGTTGTGGCTCAGGTTGAGGCCGACACCGGTATCCCAGAAGTTCTCGTTCGTGTTGGAGCCGGAGTCGCGGAGGGTCCGCCAGATGCTCAGGCCGATGATCGTCTTTTCCATCGGGGCGAAATTGACGTTCGTCGCGGCGGACCAGGAGTTCACCTCCTCGCGGCGGTCGCCGCGGTTGTTGATCTGGGTGTATTCGTTGTCATAACGCCGCCACTGATAACCCAAGTTGAACTCGCCGCTGAGTTTGGCCCCGGCATCCCAGGTGAAGCCGACCTGGCCGGCGTTGGTTTTGGAGTCGCCCTTGGTGGCGTTGGGATCGAGGTTGTCGATGTAGGACCTCTGGGTGTAGACGTAGCGGACGAAGGCCCAGGTATTGGGCATGATGCGGTACTGGAGGCCGGCGCCGAACTGGTTCTCGCCGTAGTTCTGGGCCCAGTCTTTCATGGTGTTGTTGTACTGCTGGATGTAGTACTTGTAGTAAAGCATGGGGCGGAAGTTGCCGCCGATGGAGTAGCCGAGTTTGGCGTTCAGTTCGTTGGACCAGCGCTCCGTGTTCTGGCCCACCCCGTACTGGTCGGCGTTACCGTAGGGGTCGTTATTGTAGGAGTAGGTGTTTTTGAGACCGGCCAGGATACCATCCGGCATCTTGTAGTCGAAATTGATGAAGCCGCCGTTGTTCTGGAAGTCGTTCTTGGTTTCCGTGTTGTATCTCGCCCGGTCGATGGCCCAGGCGGCGGTGATCCCGCCCCGTTCCGGGATGATGAAGTTGGCCATGATCCCCGGCTTGATATGGTAGATCATGTCGCTGACGACCTTCTCCTCCCTGGTCACCTGGGCGCTGGCGGGATAGGTCTTCCCGTTCCCCTTGTAGATGTTGTCGTCGTAGGTCGCCACGCCCTGAATCCCCGGGATGATGGTGATGTTGCCGATATTGAGCCGGGGCTCCCCGCTCGGTTTCTCCATGACCGTGAAGTCCTGCGCCCCGGAGAGGCCGACTGTCCCGGCCACAAAGACCATCGCCGTTAAAACAGCCAACAATAATTTACCTTTCTTCATTATGCCTCCCTCCATAGAAAAAAAACGATTCGTGGTCTTCCATCCCAGAGGACTTACAGACTTGTTAAAACTCATCTCCTTGAAATAACTAATTAATCTTTCGATAAACCGACCGATATCAATAAATCCATTTACAGAAACCGGATAAGATGCTATTTAATCCGCCCTTCGATGTCAAGAGTTTTTTTATATTTTTCTCATCAAACGACAACAGACAAGGAAAATAAATGACCCCTCTCGAGACAGACAAACGATTTCCGGAACTTACCGTCGTGATCCCGGCCCTGAACGAAGGGGCCACCATCGAAAAGATAATCGCCGGGTGTTTCCGGTATACCGATGACGTGGTCGTCGTGGACGGCCACTCCCGGGACGACACAACCCGGATCGCCGCCGCCCGGGGGGCGCGGATCGTCATGGACAACCGCCGGGGGAAGGGCGAGGCCATCCGCTGCGTCATCCCCCATCTCCAGCGGCCCATCACGGTGTTCATCGACGCCGACGGCTCCCATGACCCCGACGACATCCCCGCCCTCATCGCGCCGATCCGGGCGGGCGAGGCGGATCACGTCTCCGGTTCCCGGCTCATCGGGGGATCCAGCGAACTCCACGGCGGCTTCGACGAGTGCTTCCGCCTCATGGGCAGCTCGCTGATCACCGCCTGTATCAACCACCGTTTCGGGGTGCAGCTCTCGGAGAGCCAGAACGGCTTCCGGGCGATCCGGACGGAGGTCCTCCGGGATCTGGGCCTCGTGGAGGACATTACCACCATCGAACAGGAGATGATCATCAAGACCCTGAAGAAGGGCTACCGCATGGGGGAGGTGCCGTCCCACGAGCACAAGCGCAAGGGCGGCGTCTCCAAGATCAGCCTCCGCAAGGTCGCCGTCCGCTACGTCTGGACCATGGTCAAATACCTGTACCTGACCAAATAATCAGACAATGAAAGTGATTCTCTTCAACCCCCCGGCGCCGGGGGGAAGGGGTTTCACCCGGGAGGGGCGCTGCACCCAGGAGGCGGGCGTCTGGGCCTCCCAGTGGCCCCCGGTGACCCTGGCGACGGCCGCGGCCTTTCTCGCCGCCGACGGCCACGAGGTGCACGGGGTGGATTTCCCCGCCCGGGGCCTGACCGTCCGGGATCTGGCGGCCCGGATCGCCGCCCTACGCCCCGACGCCGCCTTCTGGACCACCGGCACCCCCACCCTGGCCCACGACCTGCACCTGGCCGCCCTGGTAAAGGCGGCCTCCCCGGAAACCCTCACGGCGGTCCTGGGGACCCACGTCAGCGTCATGCCCGGGGAAGTCCTGGAAAATTCCGCTGTGGACGTGGTGATCCGAGGGGAGCCGGAGGGCGTCATCCGGGAACTATGCCGCCGGGACCGGGGCCCGGTGGCGCCGGCGGCGGCCTGGCCGCTTTCGGAAATCGCCGGCATCTCCTATCGGGGCACGGCGGGGACCGTCGTCCACAATCCCGACGGCGGGTGGCTGCCCCCGGCGGAGATCCCCGCCCCGGCCTGGGAGTATTTCGATCTTACCCCCTATCGCCTCCCCCTTTCCGGGCGGCCCTTTCTCATCGTCGCCCCCGTGCGGGGTTGCCCATACAGATGCAGCTTCTGCACGGCCCCGGTCTATTACGGCCGGAAGCTGCGGAAGCGGCCCGTGGAGAAGGTCGTCGCCGAGATCGCCGCCGCCGTCTCCCGCTTCGGCGTCAGGGAATTCTTCGTCTGGGCCGACACCTTCACGGCGGACCGGGACTATGTGCAGCGCTTCTGCACGGCGCTCCTCGCCGCGGACCTCCGGATCACCTGGACCTGCAACAGCCGCGTGGACACCATCGACGGCGCCACCCTGGCGCTGATGAAAAAGGCGGGGCTCTGGATGATCAGCTTCGGCCTGGAGTCGGGAGACGACGGCATCCTGGCGGCGGCGGGCAAGCGGATCACCACGGCGGCATCCCGGCGGGCGGTGCGCCTGGCCCGGGAGGCGGGGGTGCGCACGGCGGGGCACTTCATCCTGGGACTGCCCGGCGAGACGGAAGCGACAATGGCCGCCACCCTGCGCCTGGCCTGCGAACTGCCCCTGGATATCGCCCAGTTTTACGCCGCCGCCCCCTTCCCCGGCACCCGCCTCCACGACGAGGCCCGGGCCCGGGGCTGGTTGCAAACACCGGACAGCGGCACTCCCGCGGCCGGAGCTGCCGGCCTTGGGGCGGCCCCTCCCCGCGGCGCCGGCCCGGTGAAGCCGGACAAATTTTCCCCGTTTTCCCAGAACAGCGCCGTCCTGGAGCTGCCCGGCCTCCCCGCCGCCCGGGTGGACGCCTTCCGCCGCCGGGCCTACCGGACCTTCTACGGCCGCCCGCGGATCATCGCCGGCCTCCTCGCCATGGCGGAGCCCGCGGCCGCCCTCCACCTCGCCGCGGGCCTCCGGCGCTTCTTCAGGTGGGCGCAAAGGTAAATAAAAGCGCCGGATTTTCAAAAAGGGGCCTTCACGAACAGTAATGACACATGTCAATGTTTTCGTGATGTTATGGTTGTCTTTGCCGGTAAGAGGCGCCCCTATTTCCTGTCTCCGGCAGTCCCCCGGGGGGTGATGCGGTACAGGCCGTAGGAGATATTCTGCTCCCGGGCCGTGGCGACCTCCTCCCAGTCGTACCTTTCCCGCATCATGGCGCAGAGATCCTTGTGGTGTCCCCCGGTGCTGCACCAGTAGTTGTAGTGGAAATAGACGTGGCCGTCGTAGCGTTTCCGGAGTTCGGCGATGAGCTCGGGGTTGTTGATCCCGGCGAAGGTCTGGATTGCCCCCTGCTGCCAGAGGAGGAGCATCGTGGGGATATGGGTGAGGACGACGGAGCGGCGGGGGATTTTATCAAGGAACTGCCTGGCGTAGGCGTGGTCGTAGCGGGCGCCCCAGGCCTCCTGGCTCACGAGGCGGACCAGGGGCAAAAAGGGCAGCCAGGAGGTGACGACGATGACGACGATCAGCCCGGCGGCGGGCCAAAACGACGGCCGGACGGCGCCGCCGGTTCCGGCCGGCGGGGACGGCGCGGACGGGACCCCCGCGGGCAGATATTTCCCGAGCCCCGCGAGCCACCCCCGGAGGCGGTCGGCCCCCATCCCGGCCAGGACGGCGAGGGGTGTAAACGAGACGAGGGCGAAGCGGACATCGGCGCCGTAGCGGTAGCTCCCGGCGTAAAAGAACAGGAAGATCCCCCAGAACATCACGAACCACAGCAGCAGCAACCCGGGCAGGGCGAACCGCCGGATACCGGCCGCCTCCCGCCGGATACCGGCCGCTTCGCGCCGGTTATCGGCCGTCTCCCGTCGGTTATCAGCCGCCTCCGATCCGGCGCCGCGCCCCCCTTCCGGGAGGTTCTCCGTCCCTTCGCCACGGGTATACGGCGTTTGTCCGTCCGTCCCGTGAATCGCCGCGGGACGGCCCGCCGCCGGGGCCGCCGCGGGCAAAGACGCCCCTGCCGGGGCATCTTCCCCCCCCTCCCGCCGCCGGTACGGCCCCGCCAGCCCCAGGACGGCCAGGATGGTGAAGACCGCCGGGAAAAGCTTGTTGTCCAGGTAATAAGGACCGTTGACCAGGATATTCTTGCGGAAGAACTCCAGGGAGAACTTCACCCCCTCCGCGCCCCAGGACTCGCCGCTCACGGCATGGATGTGGAGGAACACGGGGAGGAGGAACAGCAGGGCCAAAAGCCCCGTGGCCCAGACGGATCTCCGGGCCAGGACGTGGGGCGCCGTGACGAGGACCGCCGCGAACGCCCAGACGCCGATGAGCCCCGATTCCGGCCGCATCTGGCACGCCAGGGGAACGACCAGGCAAAAGAGGAACAGGTGACGCCATTTCCCCGTCTGCAGATAAACGAGCAGGCACAGGACCGTCAGGCCGCCGAAAAACGCCGCCGCCGGTTCCGCCGCCATGGTGTTGGACCAGACGAGGTTGTGGGGGATCGCCGCCCAGAGCAGGCCCCCCATGATCGCCGGGAAAAAACGCCCCGTAATGATATGGACGATCCAGAAGCAGATCAGGATGCCGCCCAAATAGAGGAGATTGTTCATCCGGAAACCGTATTCCTCGTCCACCCCGCCGAGCTGGAAGGCCATGCTGACGAGGAACGGCCAGCCGGCGGGTTCCTTGTTGTAAACCACCCAGTGGGGATAATACTCGTCGTACTCGAAGGTCCCGTAATTGCACATCGCCGCCTGACCCTTGAGCGCCATGCCCTGGGCGACGTTGCCGTAGATGTCTTCGTCGTAATAAATCCGGTGGACCCGGGGGGCCACGGAGGTCACGAGCACGGCGGCGACCGCCAGGAGGGCCGCCAGGATCAGCAGCCGGCGGTACCGTCGGAGCCGGAGCGGAAGTGGGAGTGGGAGTGGGAGTGGGAGTGGGAGTGGGAGTGGGAACGAGACGGCGGCGGCAGCCGGCCGGGAGGCCTCTTGTCCGCCTGACGGCCCCGGGACGCCCGC
>DAOTJR010000005.1:74610-81927 GCA_035448805.1 Syntrophales bacterium | reverse complement strand
TCCCGCCGTCTCCGTTCCTTCCCGGCCGGCAACCGGCACGATCAGCCCCCGGAAGGCGGCGGCGATATCCCGTCCGCAGGCCACGACGCCGCAGAGGAGGAGAAAGAAGTTGAGCCGGAGGATCCAGGTGATGTGGTGCAGGAGGAAATCCCGGATCCTTTCCCGGGGCAGGTAATCGAAGGCATAGACGGCGCCGCCGATGAGAAGGCAGTACGACGCCGCGATCAGAAGGGGGATAAAGGGGCCGGCGGTAACGGTAAATTTACGCAGGGAGGTTTTCAACGAGGATATCCTCCAGGAACAAATAGCGGATGCCGGTCTGCCGGAGCATCTTCAGGGCCTCGCCGGGGGTGTGGACCAGAGGCTCGCCGTGGATGTTGAAGCTCGTGTTCAGGACGACGCCGTAGCCGAGCTCCCGCTTCAGGGCCGACAGGAGCTCCCGGTAGGGGGGATTTTCCCCCCTGACGAACTGGGGGCGGCAGGTGCCGTCGATATTGATGACGCCCGCCATCAGGGGGAGATGCTCCTCCCGGACCCGGAAGGCCATGGTCATGAAGGGGTTGTCCTCCAGGCACCGGCCGTCGGCATGGAGGAGCGGCGGGCCGTCCTCGGCGAGGATACTGGGGCAGAAAGGCTGGTACCAGACCCGCTTCTTCAGCAGGACGTTCAGGCGGTCCTTGATGCGATTGTTGTCGGGACGGGCCAGGATGCTCCGGTTGCCCAGGGCCCGGGGACCGATCTCCATCCGCCCCCGGAACCAGAGGATGATCTCCCCGTCCAGGATGAAGCGGGCCGCCAGTTGGGGGGCGTCGGGGACGGGGCCGTACTTCAGGCCGCCGCCGTCCTGCTGCGCCGCGGCGCAGGCCGCGAGGATCTCCGCCCGGGAATGGCGGGGGCCCAGATAGAGGTCGTCGAGGCGGTGGCGCGTCACCCCGCAGGTCTCGTGGTTCAGGTGCATCGCCGCGCCGATGCCGAGGCCGCCGTCGCCCATGTGAGGGAAGACATAGATCCGCTCCACCTCGTCCATTTCGGCGATCTTCATGTTCATCTTGATGTTGGAGAAAACACCCCCTGCCACGGCGAGGCGCCGGAGCCCCGTGGCCGTCACATATTCCCGGACGAGGTCGAGGACGCACTTCTCCAGGACCCGCTGGGCCATGGCGGCGAACTGCTCCGAGGGGTAGCGCCAGAGGATCCTGCGGAGTTCCCGGAAGAGGTCCGTGGCGCGGTAGCGGGAGACGATGTTCCCGCCGGTGGCGGCGATCAGGTCCAGGAGGGGGTTTTCCTCGTCGGGGATGGGATAGGCGTAGTTGGCCAGGGCCATGACCTTCCCCTCGTCCTCCAGCTCCCGCATGTTCATGAGGTTCGTGACGTGCTCGAAGAAGATCCCCAGAGACGTCCGCGCCGGCAGGGCCCGGAGCAGCTCCATCCGACCGCCGGCGAAGCGGCGGACGGTGCCGCAGAGGCCGTCGCCGACGCCGTCGAGGGTCATGACCAGGGCCTCGGGAAAGCCGCAGCACAGCGCCGCGGCGGCGGCATGGGCGGCGTGATGATCCACCAGGGAAAGGCGGAAATTACGGCAGCCCAGGGCGCGCAACCTCCCGGTGAGATGGCGGCGGCTCAGGGCGATGGAGAGGGGATTGGGGGGCAGCTCGGTAAAACGGTACTTGAAGGCCTTCTTGAAGGGGTCGGCGGAACGGGGGGCGCGCTTACGGCGCCGGATCAGGTAGTATTCCTCCTTGAGGCCGGGGAAGAGGCGGGTGAGGGTCTTGGCCGGGTCCGTCGTGGAGGCGGCGATGTGCCGGATATCCGCCGGGGCGAGGCCGGCGAATTCCAGGCAGGCGCCGATGGCGAGGCGGGGGAAGCCCACCTCGAGCTTCCGCCGGGTGAGGCGCTCCTCGTTGACGGCGCAAACCAGCTCGCCGCCCCGGACCAGCGCCGCCCCGGCGTCATGGCCGTCCCAGATCCCCAATACGAATTCCGGATCACCCTTCATTTTATAGTTACAAGCCAAAAATGCTAATTTTAAAGACCTGACCCCATGGAGCGGCGGCGCCACCAGCGCCAGGCGCCCAGCCCGGCCGCCACCGCCAGGGTCAACAGGGCAAAGGCGATGAGCAGCACCGGCCGCTCCTCCACCGGGGCCTCGTCCTGGAGAAGCCGGGAGTAATGGACGCCGTCGAAGGTGTACCAGAGCACGGCCCGGTAAGGATACCGGTCCGGGGGAACGGCGGCGTCGAGACGCACCGGCGCTTCGTCGTGCTGCGTCCCGCCCGGTCCCAGCTCATAGAAGCGCTCCGTTTCGTCCATAACGATGCCGTCGGGGAGATAGAAGCTCAGCACGGCCTGAACCGGCCCCTTGTGATTGTTCGTCAGGGAGATCCGGTACTTCGTCGTGGCGGCGCCGATGCTTTTCGCGTTCAGGGGCGCGGCGGCGACGGTCACCTCCAGGGGCGGCTGCTGCCCCGCCGGGAGACCCGACCGATTCAGGAAGGGATAAAAATCGTAGCCGGAATGGTTCCTGCCGGCCTGATCGTCGTAGGTGACGCGACTGACGAGGATGTAATTGCCGGGGAGCATGGAGGCCGGATCGAAGTCGCAGCTATAGGAAGTCCAGGCCTGGCCGGGGGTTATCTGCCCGTAGGGATCGGAACGGCGGGCATCCTGGCCGAGAAAGGCGGTCACCGTCACATGATAGACCGGCTCCTGCCCGGTGTTGCGGACCTCGTACCGGACCTCCATCCGGCCGGACGGCGCTGTGACCACCCGGGCGGTGAGCTGCACCGGGGATGCCTTTTTCCCCGCCGCAACGGCGGGTGTCGCCGGGAAGACGCAAAGCCAGATCAAAAGGAACATCACGGCCGCCTTCAACGTGAGAACACCGCAACCGGCAGAGTCTGCTCTCTTCATCGCCGCCACCTCATTATCATCATGATCATCGTCATCTTTTTCTTTCGTCTGCCTCCGCATCACCATGGCCTCCCGGGGCGATTTCGCCTCTTCCGGACCCCACGGGATGCCTTGCCCGGGGCAACGCGTCGCTCCCCCGGCGGTGTCCCCCGCCGCGGGGAGGGGCGCCGTCACCACCCCCGGGCGGCCCCTGTCACCCCGACCGAGTCGTCATTCCCCGGCCACCCGAGGCGCGGGGCGGTCATCCCGAACCGGCGATTCTGTACTATAGCAACCGGCACCGGTCAAGGCAATTTCCCGCGGGCCGACCGCCCTTTCCCCGCCGGCTACAGGAGCGGCGGTTGCCCTTCGGCAACCTTTTCCGGGTAGAAATTGCGGATGTAGCCGGTGATGTCCTGGACGATCTTCCTGTTTCCCGTCAACGCCAGGGCCTTGCGGTAATGCCGGAGGGCCCGGAGCCAGTATTCCTCCTGCCGGGGGGGGTCGAAACCGTAGGCCTTGGAACGCATGACCCAGAAATTCCCCAGATCGATATGCAGCCAGGGGTTCATCACCCAGTCACCGCCCATATACGTCGCCCGCTCCATGGCGAGATCCGCCGCGGGGAGCCAGATCCGGCCGTAATCGGGATCGGCGGTGCGGTAGGTGTACTCCCAGCCTACGCACTTGTGGGCCTCGGCGTTGAAGGGGTTCAGGCGCAGCGACCGCTCCAGGGCCGCGATGATCGGGCCGTGGGAAGCCCTCCAGGCCGGGGTGTTCCCGCCCTGGATCGCCGCCTCCCGGTTCCGGATATTCGTCAGCTCCATCCCCAGCCGGAAGGCGTACTCGGCGTTGCCGCCGTCCAGGCTCATGGCCCGTTCGATGTCCGCCGGAGGCGGATGCCAGTTGAGGTTCAGGGTCATGTTCGGCACCGTGGGGCAGTGAACCTCGGCCAGGTAATGGCGCAGCACCCACTGGCCGTTCCAGAGGATCAGCCCCGCCAGAAGGACGACGGCGACGGCACCCCCCTTCCCCAGGGGCAGGGAGATCTCGGGAAGGAGCAGGACGTCCCCGCGGTTGGAAAGCCGGTCGATATGCAGGGCCGCGGTCCCGATGGCCAGGACCGCGGTGAGGAGAAGAAAATTCGCCGGCAGATGGAGGTTGAAATCGACCACGGAGTGGAGGAGGATCGCCGCCAGGGACGCCATCCCCGCCGCCCCGAAGCAGACGGCGAAGGTGCTGCTTCGCCGCCGCCACTGCCGCAGATAGACGCCGACAAACCAGACCCCCGCGGCGACGGCGACGGCCATCCCCGCCACCCCCGCCTCGGCCAGGAACTGGACCCAGTCGTTGTGGCCATGCTCGTAGGACGTCATTTTCTGTTGTTCGTCCTGATACTTGGGGAAGGCATAGGGAAAGTTACCCACCCCGACGCCGACCTGGCGGTAATCCTCATAGATATCGATGGTCTTGCTCGAGGCGAGGAGGCGCGACTGCATTTCCTTATCCATGACCTCGAAGCGGTAGACGACGTAGTCGATCCCCGCCGGCAGGGCGTAGAAGGAAACGATCAGAAAGATGGCCAGAATGATCTTGCCCTTGCGGCGCTGCTCCCGCCGGAGGAAGAGGAGGCCCCCGAGGACAAAGAGGCCGGCGGCCCCGGCTATGATCCCCCCCCGGGAGGCGGAGAGGATGAGCCCGAGCCCCATGACCGCCCCCATGAAGACGATGAGAAAGCGCCGGGTGAAGATGCCGTCCCCGGAGAAGAAGGCCAGGAGCCGCTCCCTGAGGTCCCGTTGCCGCCGGGAGTGATGCCGGCGGACGCGGACGGCGGTATAGGCGCCGGCATAGGCCGCCGCCGTGATCATCCCCATCTCCATGAGACCGGCGAAGTGATTCCGGTTGATATAGGTGCCGTGGACGCTCATCTCCCTGCTGATGTGGGGAAACCACCAGACGTGGTGGTGGCGGGAGAAGGTCTCCATGATCCCGTAGAGGGAATCGAAGGCGGCGGTCAGGATGATGGCCAGGACCGCCGTTTCCACGCGGCGGCGGGTCCGGAGGGTCCGGAGAAAACCGAAGAAGAAGAGTCCGTAAACGGTCCAGCGGAGGAGAGACATCCGGACGGGATAGACATAGGGGGCGACGGGATACCAACTGTCCGTGGGCCAGGGGGCGGCCACGACCTGCGGGGCCGGCAGGGAGGCGAGAAAGGCCACCCGGGCCTCCGGGGAGAGGGCGGAAACCAGGAAGTCGGGCAGCGGCGTCATCTGGAAGATGAGGAAGCCGGTGAGGGCGACAAACAGCGGCGTCATCCCCGTGCGGGGCCAGGCAAAGACCAGCCGGCCCGGCGGGGCGGCGCCTTCCGCTCCCGCCGGCGCTCCCGAACCCCGCCCGGCCTCGAGACCGGCGGCGTCATCATCATCGTCGTCTTCCGTAATCTCACCGCGGGCGGGGGCGGCGCCGGTCGGCCCGGGGCCGGTATCCGTCCGGTTTGCCCCGCCGGCAGGGCCCCCCGGATACGACCCGGAAGCGGCGGCGGGGTGGTCGTAGCGGACGAAGTGGCCGGGGATCAGCAGGAGGCTCGCCGTGAGGACGCAGAGGAAGACGAGCGAATAGACCCAGGTGTGGACCGCGCCGAAAAGGAGGATCCCGAAAATCAGGGCGAACAGATAGAGTCCGAAGGACAATTGCTCGCAACGGTAGAGGAGGCCCCGCTTCTCCTTCGCTTTTCGGTGCCGCGTTTTGGGGGAGGCGGCGTCCCGGCCGCGGCCGGCGAGTCGCCTGCCCACCGCGGCGATGTTTGTGAGCATTGCGGTTATGATCCGGGTTGCGCCTCCCAGGCGGCGGGAGGGTAGCCCTTTGACCCGGCGTTTGCGAATTATATGTTTTTCCGAGGACATCTATTCACCTGGCGCAATGAAAGGCCTTCGTCTCGTAGGCGTCGAGGAAGCTCCGCAACCGGCCGTCGCGCACGGGGTACTTCTCGTTCCCGAACAGTTCGGTAAAGGCGGCACAGGGCGGCACCGTTTCGTTTCGCCCCGCCGGGGAACCACCCGGCGCCCCCGGCAGCGTCAGCTCCGCCTCCACGGGGGCGCCGATACTGTTGACGGCGATGAGGAGGGTTTCCCTGCCCCGCCGCTTCACGGCGACGTGCACCGCCGGCCGTCCCCGGGGATCCCATCGGTAGCGGGAAAGCATGCGCACCGGGATCTCCGTCGCGGTGTTGGGGACGAGGAGCCAGGGGTAGAGGCGGTTGAGCCGGCCGGCGACCCAGGCCAGATCCTGACGCCCCTCTTCGGTCCGGCCGATGTCGCTGTAGGTGTAGAAGAAGATCCCCCGGCTCCCGTGGACGACGGCCAGGAAGGCCAGGACGTCCATCTCCTCCCGGCTCGGCAGCCGGGGCCAGCCCGACCGGGGTTCCCGAAAGGCCTGAACCACCGCCAACAGCCGGTCCCGGCCCACATCCCGGGCCGCCCGGTCCAGGGAGTCCGACAGGAGGGTCATGGGCATGCCGATGACAGGATACTGATCCATCATGAAGAAATCACTCGCCTTGATGTAGTCGCGGCACGCCGCGGGGCGGACGACGGCCATGCAGGTCGCCGCGCCGGGATAGCGGTCCTTCAGGAACCGCTGCACGTCCACGGCGGCGTTGACGGGCGCGGAGCGGATCTCCGGTTCGTCGTTGACGTAGAAGGCCGGATAGCCGGGGCGGACATGGGCGGCGATATCGTCCAGATAGGGGCGTAAATGTTCCGGGTCATGGGGGACGGACAGGACATAGCGGAGGTTCTGCTCGTGGCAGGCCGCCAGGGTGCGGTGGAGGGCCGGGCCGCTCCCGCCGATGACCACGGTGTTGAGGCCGAGACGGCGGATTTGCTCCAGATCGTCCCGGCCGGCGCCGTAGACACCGATGGGAAAGAAGTTCTCGTAGAGCCCCGACGGCGATCCGGCGCCGGTGTCCACCCCCGACTCCTCACGGCGCGGCCCGTCGGAACCCGCCGGGACCGGCGTCAGGAGCGGCCGGGTCATCCAGAAGGTCTTCCCCGCCTGCCCGCTGGTGAAGGTAAAGACGTTGCTGTCCGCCGCCGTCGCATCGTCACCTTCTTCCGGCCCCGGTTCCGGCCGGTGACCCTCCGGTCCGGGACAGGTGAAGTAACCCCGGAGGGGCTGCCACTGCTTCGACTGCAGGTGGTTGTTGAGGTCGATCTGCCGTCCCCAGAGGCCGATCTTGGCGTAGCTGCCGTTCTCCCAGTAATCACGATAAAAATAGCCCTGAAAAAGGTACTCCCGGCCCGGTTCACAGGGCGGCACGGCGGCCCGCCATTCCCCCCGGCCGTCGCGCCCCGCCCGGATGCCCACGGCCCCCGGAACATCCCTTGCCGGCGCCGCCGTCAGGGGGAACCCGGCCGTCTCCCGTTCCCG